>NZ_JBHVLR010000001.1:552242-941039 GCF_042797335.1 Nocardiopsis sp. NPDC057823
GGCCGGGACCCCGCGGGGTCCCGGCCGTCGCCGTTCGAAGAAGGGGATGGGCTACTGGCGGCCCAGCGCCCGGTAGGTCCAGCCCGAGGCCCGCCAGAAGGTCGGGTCCAGGGCGTTGCGCCCGTCCACGATCCGCTTGCGCGCCACCAGGCCGCCCAGCTCGTCCGGGTCGGCCTCGCGGAACTCCGCCCACTCGGTGAGCAGCAGCACCACGTCGGCGTCGGTGACCGCCCCGCGCATGGAGTCGGCGTAGTTCAGCTCCGGGTGCGCCGCGCGGGCCCGCTCCAGCGCCGCAGGGTCGTACACCGTCACCTGCGCGCCCAGCGAGGCGATGGTGGCGGCCACGTCCAGGGCGGGCGAGTCGCGGATGTCGTCGGAGTTGGGCTTGAAGGCCGCGCCCAGCACCGCCACGCGGCTGCCCGCGAAACCGCCGCCGATGAGCTGGCGGGCGATGTCGATGGTGCGCGCCCGGCGCCGCTGGTTGATGGCGTCCACCTCGCGCAGGAACGACAGCGCGGGCTCCACGCCCAGCTCGTCGGCGCGGGCCATGAACGCGCGGATGTCCTTGGGCAGGCAGCCACCGCCGAAGCCCAGGCCCGGGCCCAGGAACTTGCCGCCGATGCGGTCGTCGTAGGACAGCGCCTGCGCCAACTGGATGACGTCGGCCCCGGCCACCTCCGACACCTCCGCCATCGCGTTGATGAAGGAGATCTTGGTCGCCAGGAAGGCGTTGGCCGCCACCTTGACCAGCTCGGCGGTCTGGAGGTCGGTCACCAGGAACGGGACGCCGCCGTCGATCTGCTTGTGCCACAGCGCCCGCACGGCCTTCTCGACCCGCGGCGAGTCGGTGCCCAGCACGATCCGATCGGGCTTCAGGGTGTCCTCCACGCCGAAGCCCTCGCGCAGGAACTCCGGGCTCCAGCCCAGCTCGGCCTCCTCGCCCGCGGGCGCCAGCGCCGCCAGCCGGGCGGCCAGGGTCGCGGCCGTGCCCACCGGCACCGTCGAGCGGCCCACCACCACGGCGGGGCGGCTCAGGTGCGGCGCCAGCCGGTCCACGGCGGAGTTCACGTAGCTCAGGTCCGCGGCGCCCGACTCGTCCTTCTGCGGCGTGCCCACGCAGATCAGGTGCAGGTCCGCGAACTCGGCGACCTCGGCGAACGAGGTCGTGAAGCGCAGTCTCCCGGACTCCAGACCCGAGACCACCAGGTCCTCCAGCCCGGGCTCGAAGAAGGGCACACGACCGGAGCGGAGCATCTCGATCTTGGCCTCGTCGACGTCCAGGCCCAGCACCTCGAACCCCAGTTCGGCCAGGCAGGCCGCTGTGGTGGCGCCCAGGTAACCGGTACCGATGACGGAGACGCGCATACGGTCCGCTTCGATCACTGGTTGAGTCCTTCCTCGCTTTCGTCCGCGCCCGTATCCCATGGTTGTTCCCGCTCGTGGCGGTGAGCACCCGGGGGAGGGCGGAAAGGCGGACATGAGTCGGCGTCGGGGGAGACCCGCACGCGGAGCCTCACCCTACGCTCCGGGACATGGCCCGTACCCGAACAGGGCGTGAACACATCAGGCGCTCAGGTTACCGGTGCGCACCCGGTACCGGACACAGGGCCCCGGAGCGCCTCAATCCCGGCGTCCGGACTCCCCGTCCAGCGGTGTCCACCCGCCCTCGCCCCGGGAGAACGGCGTGGTCGTCCTGGCCGGATCGCCCTCCCGCGGCTCCCAGACCTCGGTCGCGGTCCGGCGGCCGGGGACCTCGGGCACGGTGTCGCCGACCGGCGGTTCCGGCAGCTCCTCCCGGGGCCCGTGCACGCGTTCCCAGGGGGCGGCCATCATGGCGGGCCCGGCCTCCGCGGGGGAGCGCCAGCGGCCCGGCAGGGCCGCCGAGAACAGCAGCAGCGCGCCCAGCGGCAGCGCCACGGACACCCCGGGCCCGCCCGGGTACACGAAGCTCTCCGGATTGAGCCATGACAGCGCCGACCCGAGCGACGCCGGGTGCACCGCAGGCCACAGCGCCAGTGCGGCCAGCGGCAGCCCGGCGGCCCCGGCGGTGAGCGGCGAGACCCGGGCCGCGGCCAGGTACGCGCAGGCGAAGCCGACGAGGACCAGCAGCACCGCGGCCGCGACCGGGGCGACCGACACACCGCCCTCCAGGAGCCCCGGGAGTTCGCCCGCCGACCAGGACACGGAGATCCACAGCAGGGGGGCCAGGGCGATGCCGACCAGCAGGCCGAGCAGGTGGCGGAGCACGGGAGCACCTTCCTTCGCGGGGATCACCCGCAGATGTTGTCCCGGGCGGTCGAGGTGGTCAGCGGGGCGTCCCCGGCCGAGGGGGACTCCTCCGGCTCGGGGGCCTCGACCTCCGGAGCGTTGAACGTCGTGTAGTTGAAGCCGATCACGATCTGGATCTCGCCGTCCAGGGTGGTGTCCTCCACCACCTCGGCGCCCGGGATCGTTCCGGCCACGTACTCGGCGGCCGCGGCGTCGCCGGCGCCGTGCCGGACCTGGGTGGCGGGCACGTCCCTGCTGCTCCAGTCGGAGGCGGGGTCGGGCACCTGGAACCCGGCACCGGCCAGGGAGCCGTCCAGGGAGGCGCCCAGCCCGGGGGTGCCGGTGCCGTTGAACACCCGCACCCGGATGTCGGCCGGGACGGGCTCCGCCGCTTCCTCCTCCTGCGCGGAGGGCTCGTCGGAGGGCCCGGTGATCGGGCGGTCGGCGTTGATGTCGGCGAACAGGTCGCGGGCGGCGGGCTCGTCCCACAGCAGGGCGACGTCGCCGCGCGGGGTCCAGAAGTCCATGTCGGCGATGGGCACCTGCGCGAAGGTCACCGCCGCCATGTCCAGGTCGCGCATCTGGTAGGCGAGCTCGTTGATGGTGGAGGTGTCCAGCCCCTCGTCGACGGTCACCGACGACAGGGCGCTGTCCAGGAACGCGGTGAGCTTGCCGGGGTCGGACAGGGTCTCGCTGCTCAGCGCCTGGTCCAGCATGGCCGCCAGCACCTGCTGCTGCCGGTCGATGCGGTCCAGGTCGCCGCGCGGGGTGGCCCGGGTGCGGGCGAAGGCCAGGGCCTCGGTGCCGTCCACCCGGTGGGTGCCCGCCGCCATGTCCAGGTGGGCCTTGGGGTCGTCGATCGCCTCGGGCAGGCACACCTCGATGCCGCCCAGCGCGTCGACCACGCCGACGAACCCCGAGAAGTCGACCTCCACGTAGTGGTCGATGCGCACGTCCGTGACCGTTTCCACGGTGCGCACGGCCAGCTGCGGGCCGCCGTAGGCGTAGGCGGCGTTGATCTTGTCCTCGCCCTCGCCGGGGATGTCCACCCACAGGTCGCGGGGGATGCCGACGACGGTGATCCGGTCGCGCTCGTGGTTGAGCCGGACCAGCATCATCGTGTCGGAGCGGCGCCCGGGCGTGGAGCCCACGCTCAGCGCGCTGCGGTCCTCCTCGGCCAGGGTCTCGCGGCTGTCGGAGCCGATGACCAGGAACGTCAGCCCGCCGGTCTCCTCGGGGCGGTCCCCGTCGGCCAGGCCGCCGAAGACGTCGAAGCGGTTGAGGGCGCCCGACATCCACCCGGTGATCGCCCAGGAGGTCCCCGAGGCGAGCAGGACCAGCACGGACAGGACCGACATCACGACCAGGCCCGCGCGGCGGCGGCGGACGGCGGGGGAGGGCACGGTGATCCGGCCGGACCGGGAGGAGCGCCGGTCCCCGGGCGGGATCGGCCGGGACCGCTCACGGCGGAACTCGCCGCCGCCCGGTCGATTCCGTCCCCCGTTGTCGTCGTTCATCGGTTTCCCCGTCCCGCCCCGGTCAACGGTGTCCTCAACCCTTAGGTTGTCACCCGATCCCCCGCATCGTGTGAGATGTCGATCCTCGGCGTGTTGTTCTCGGCTTGGGGCGTCACCGTCGGGATGGGGGAGAAAAGGGGCGGGGTCTCCACTGCAGGTCGAAGACCCGGCTCTGTGGTACTTTGTCGCCGATCTGACCGGTACCCGGCGCCGCCCCGCACGGCGCGGGACTCCCCGCCACCGGTTCCCTTCCCGGACACGGACGCCTTCATGTCCGCCGTTCCCCCTGATATTCCGGAGAAACCGATGACGCATCCCCCCGTTTCCCCCAAGAACTGGCTCGTCACCGTTCTGCTGTCCTTCTTCCTGGGCTACCTCGGCGTCCACCGCTTCTACGCGGGCAAGATCGGCACGGGCGTCCTGATGCTCGTCACCTGCGGCGGTGTGGGCGTGTGGGCCCTCATCGACTTCATCATGGTGCTGCTCGGCAGGTTCCAGGACTCCGACGGCCTCCCGATCAAGAACCAGGCCTGAGACCCCGCCGGCCGCGCCGGGAGACCGGCGCGGCCGCCGCCCGCGGTGCAGTACCTTGGACGCGCGCGGGCGTCGATGCCCCCACGCATCCGCCGCGCAGTCCGACACGTCTCGATCTTGGGAAGTGCCCGTGTCCTGGCCGCCGGTCTCCGTCGTCATGCCCGTCCTCAACGAAGAGCGCCACCTCGCCGCCGCGGTGGAGCACGTCCTCGCCCAGGAGTACCCGGGCGAGCTGGAGGTCGTGCTCGGCGTGGGGCCCTCCGAGGACCGCACCCGCGAGGTCGCCGACGGCCTGGCCGCCGCCGACCCCCGGGTCAAGGTGGTGGACAACCCCACCGGCAGGACCCCCTCGGGCCTGAACGCCGCCATCGGCGCCTCCTCCCACGACATCGTGGCCCGCATCGACGGCCACGCGATGATGCCCTCCGACTACCTCCGCGTGGCCGTGGAGACCCTGGAGGAGACCGGGGCCGACAACGTCGGCGGCATCATGGCCGCCGAGGGCACCACCCCCTGGGAGAAGGCGGTCGCCGCCGCCATGACCTCCAAGGTCGGCGTGGGCAACGCCCGCTTCCACACCGGCGGCGAGGGCGGCCCGGCCGACACCGTCTACCTGGGCGTCTTCCGGCGCTCGGCGCTGGAGCGCGTGGGCGGCTACGACGAGGCCTTCCTGCGCGCCCAGGACTGGGAGATGAACCACCGCATCCGCGAGAGCGGCGGAGTGGTGTGGTTCCAGCCGCGCATGCGCGTCTCCTACCGCCCGCGGCGCAATGTCAGGCTGCTGGCCAAGCAGTACTTCCACTACGGCCGCTGGCGGCGCGTGGTGGCCCGCCAGCACAAGGGCACCATCAACCTGCGCTACCTGGCGCCGCCCGTCGCCCTGACCGGGGTGGTCCTGGGCCTGCTCGGCGGCCTCCTGTGGTGGCCGCTGTGGCTGGTGCCCGCCGCCTACCTGGCCCTCGTGGTCGCCGCGTCGCTGCCGCTGGGCCGCGGCCTGCCCGCCGCCTCGCTGCCGCTCATCCCGGTCGCCCTGGCCACCATGCACATGTCGTGGGGCGCGGGCTTCATCACCAGCCCGCCCGGTCTGGGCTCGGACTCCCGTACCGCACGGGCCTCCCGGGGCGCCCAGGCCTCCTGAACCGGGCCCGGTTCCGGCATGATGTCCCCATGGACGAATTGCGCGGAGACCAAGCGGATTGGGGCTTCGACGGGGAGACCGTCGACATCGTCTACAAGAAGTCCTGGACCGGCAGCGCGCTCCTGAAGGAGCTCGGCCGCCTGAGCGTCCCGGTGGGAGCGATCGCCGAGGTCGAGTTCACGCCGGGCGGCGGCCGCCGCAAGGGGTGGCTGCTCCGGCTCTCGCTGCGCGAGCGCATGGACCCCTACGCCGCCGTCGGCGCCATGCTCCGGGACGACCTCCAGCCCTTTCGGCTCACCGGTCCCGCCAAGACCGAGCTGGTCGCCGAGTACCTCGCCGACCAGATCCGGTTCGCCGCCGAGCAGGCCGAGGGCGACCCGGCCCCGGAGACCGTGACCCGGCTGGTCCCCGCCGTCCCCCTGCACATCAAGACGCGGGAGGGCACCGCCACCCTGGACGGCTCCACCCTGCGCCTGGTGTGGTCCGGCGACTACGCGAGCGCGGCCAAGCGCCGCGCGGGCCGCCGCGAGTACGACCTGTCGGAGATCTCCAGCGTGGACTGGGGGCCGCCGGACGGCTGGGGGTGGGGCTTCCTGCGCGTGGTCCCCGCCGGCGAGCCGACACGGGACGGGCGGCCCAAGCACGACCTCGGCATGCTGCGCTCGGCCGACGACGGCGGCGAGATCTACAAGGTGTTCCTCATGGCCGCCACGGTCACCGCGCACGTGTGGGCCCGGGGCGGCCCGGCCCCGGCGGGCCCCGGCGGCCGCTGGCGGGAGATCGCCCGCGGCACCGTCCGCGCGCTGACCGGGGCGCCCGCGCTCCTCGGCGCCGACACCGGCCGGGACGCTCGGCCGGACCCGGACGCGCGGGCGGAGGAGGCCCCGGACGGGGCCGAGGGGGAGCGCGGCCCCGACACCGCGTGGATCTTCGCCCAGATCGAACGGCTGGGGGAGCTGCACGCCAAGGGACTGCTCACCGACGAGGAGTTCGCCGCCAAGAAGGCCGAGCTCCTCGACCGGATCTGACCCTCGGCCGGCCCCGGCCGGCGCCTCAGGCGGCGCCGTTGAGCTCCGCCTCGCGCAGCGCGGCCACCGCGCCGGGCACGTCGTCCACCACCACCGCGTCCATCCCGGCGGCCGCGAACATCGCCGCGTCCTCCGGGGCCGGGCACCAGGAGGCCACCTCCAGGCCCGCCTGGTGGGCCAGGTCCACGGTGTACTCCACCGAACGCCGACCGGGCAGCGGGCCGTCGTCGGTGAGGCCGAACGACCGCACGTCCACGGCCACGATCGGGCAGCCCAGCCCCACCGCGCCCGCGACCGCCTGGTCCAGCGGGTTGCGCACGAACGGCATCCACGCCGTGGGCACCTCCGGGGCGCCCTCGTGGACGGCCAGCAGCACACCGGGGTCGAACGAGCACACGAACACCCGGCGGCGCTCGGCCTCCCGCCGCAGGTACGGCATCAGCAGCGAGGCGGTCCTGCGGGCGGGGGCGTCCACGGCGTCCTCCATCACCGTCTTGACGTCCACGTCCAGGCCCACCTGCGGGGGGATGGCGGCCAGGCCCTCCTCCAGGCCCACCAGCCCGGCCCGGGCGCACTCGGCCGCGGTCAGGTCCACCACCGCGCGCCCGTCGTCCAGCGCCGCGTTGTGGTAGAGCACCAGCTCGTCGTCGGCGGTGCGCCGCACGTCGATCTCGATCCAGTCGGCCCCGGCCGCGACCGCGGCGCTGAAGGACTCCGGTGTGTTCTCGCGGGCCTGGTCGACCACTCCGCGGCCCACGCCGCGGTGGCCGATGACCTCCGTCGTCCCGCCGAAGACCCCGCTCACGGCGCCGCCTCGTGTAGGGGGGCGTCCCCCCGGGACCGGCGCAGCAGCGCTTCGGCCACCTCCACGTCGCCGGGGTTGGTCACCTTGATGTTCGTCTCTTCGCCCGACACGATCCGGACCTCCTTCTCGGGCAGGTAGCGGAGCACGACCCCGCAGTCGTCGGTGGCGACCAGGCCGGGGTCGGCGGTCGCCAGGGCGTAGGCGCGGCGCACCGTCCCCAGCCGGAAGCCCTGCGGGGTCTGCATGCGGCGCAGCGAGGAGCGCGCGGGGACCTCGGCGACCGCCTCGCCGCCGGGGCCCTCGACCACGCGCACCACCGTGTCCGCGCTGGGCACCGCCACGCCCACGGCGTCCGCTCGGGCCAGGGCGGCCACACAGGCGGAGACGGTCGCGGGGGAGACGAGCGGCCGGGCGGCGTCGTGCAGCAGCACGAGGTCGTCGTCGGCGGCGCCGGACACCGCGGCCAGGGCCGCCACGGAGGTGTCGGTGCGGGTCGCGCCGCCCGGCAGGACCCGGGTCAGCTTGGCGAACCCGGCGTCGGCCAGCAGCTTCTCCGCCCGGGGAACGTACTCGTCCACCATGAGCACGATGATCTCGTCCACGTCGGGGCACGCCTCGAACGCGGCCACGGCGTGTTCCAGGATCGTCCGGCCGGCCAGCGGCAGGAACTGCTTGGGGGTGTCCGCGCCCATGCGCGCCCCGACCCCGCCGGCCAGGACCGCCGCGATCACCCGCGGGCGCCCGGCGCCGTCCACCTCGTCCACCGATCTCCTCCTCATGGCGGTCTCCCCGCCGGCGGCGAACCGGCGGGGCCCGTACGCGGAACGGAGGGTGACGCGGCGCGGACGCGACGGTTCCGGCTCCCGGCGGGGACGCCCGCGGCCGCGGCGGCCCGGATGTTGCGCGCGTGTTTCCGTTCCCTAGGAGCCGAGGCTAGTCGACCGGCCCCGGGCACGCATGGTCACGGTCCGGACACGGATGTGCGGCAGGTTGGTGGGCGCGCCCCGTCCGTCGCAGCGGTAATCTATGCACGCCTGTTCAATGTGCCCGGTCCGACCGCGACCCACAGCGGTCGTCGAGCCGGGCGCGGTCCGTGACAATCCCCCGGTCGCCCGGACACGTCCCCCCGTTTCCCCGGTCGTCGTCCGACCGGGGCCGTGGACCGCGCGTGTCGACCGGTGCGCGCAGGCACGAGCACCCACCTGTCCGGTGGCGCGAGCGTGGACCGGACGGCAATTCTTTCGATCCTTGGAGGTGGCGGTGGCGTCAAGGGCGCTGGCCGTCTGGGAGCACCGGAAGGTCGTCGGCCTCCTGGTCCGACGCGACCTGAAGGTCAAGTACCAGCAGTCGATTCTCGGATACGCCTGGACGATGTTGGAGCCGCTGGCTCTGACCCTGGTCTACTTCTTCGTCTTCGGGGTCATCCTGGGGGCCGACCGCGGGATGCCCGCGAACGCGATGGAGTACGGCGGTTTCCTGCTCTTCCTGGTGGCCGGGATCCTGCCGTGGAACACCTTCGGCGCGATCCTCAGCGAGGCCCCGCGCGCGATGATCACGCACTCCAAGCTGATCACCACGATGAAGGTGCCCCGGGAGATCTTCCCCACGGCCACGGTGGGCACCAAGTTCATCGAGTACCTGCTCACCTGGCCGGTGCTGATCCTCTTCGTGATCTTCCTGGGCGGCCGCCCCTCCTGGGAGGGCGTGCTGGTCTGGCTGCCGCTGGCCATCCTGCTCCAGTTCACCATCGGCCTGGGCCTGACCCTGCTGCTGTCCTCGATCAACGTGCTGGTGCGCGACGTCGAGCGACTCGTGCGCATCGCCTCCCGCATCCTGTTCTACGGATCGGCGATCCTGTACCCGGCGTCCATGGTCCTGGAGTCGGCCCGGGTGCCGGAGTGGCTCAAGGTCGCCTACCAGTTGAACCCGCTGCTGGGTATCTTCGAAATGCACCGCGCGGTGTGGTTCGCCGGGTTCGAGCAGCTGACCCCGGGGCCGATCGCGATCACCTCTGCGGTCGTCGGTTCGCTGCTGATGCTGGTCATCGGATACTGGACGTTCCGCCGCCTGGAGATGTCCGTCCTGAAGGAGTTGTGATGGCCCAGACCGACTACGGCACCGACCTGGCGAGCGGCCCGGTCATCGAGGCCAAGGGCCTCGGTGTCAAGTTCGCGGTCAACCGCCGTCGCAAGCGCAGCCTGCGCGAGATGTTCATCCACGGCACCAAGCGCGACCCCAACGCCGAGGGGGACGAGTTCTGGCCGCTGCGCGACGTGTCCTTCGAGGTCGCCCGCGGCGACTGCGTCGGCATCGTCGGCAAGAACGGCACCGGCAAGTCCACCCTGCTCAAGATGATCGCCGGGGTGCTCATCCCCGACGAGGGCGAGGTGCACGTGCGGGGCAAGGTCGCGCCGCTGCTGGAGCTGCGCGCGGGCTTCAACGACAACCTCACCGGCCGCGAGAACGTGTACCTGGTGGGCTCGCTGCACGGGATGACCGAGAAGCAGATCGACGAGCGCTTCGAGGAGATCATCGACTTCGCCGAGATCAAGCAGAAGTTCGTGGACACCCCGGTGCGCCACTACTCCAGCGGCATGAAGGTGCGGCTGGGCTTCGCCCTGATCTCCCAGCTGGAGCACCCGATCATGCTGGTCGACGAGGTGCTGGCGGTGGGCGACAAGGCCTTCAAGCGCAAGTGCTACGAGGCCATCGAGCGGATGCTGGCCAACCACCGGACCATGGTGCTGGTCTCCCACAACGAGGGCGACCTGCGCCGGTTCTGCAACCGCGGCCTGTACATCAAGGGCGGGGCGCTGGCGCTGGACACCGACATCGACGCCGCGCTGGCCGCCTACAACGAGGACACCAAGGCCGAGATCGCCAAGCGCAAGAAGGCCGAGGAGGCCAAGAAGAAGCGCGCGGAGGAGGCCGAGAAGAAGGCCGGCGGCGACAAGGACGGCGGCCAGGCCGCCTGACCCCCGTCGCGCCCCGAGGGCGCCCCAGGGGGCTCTCAGGGCTCGGAGAGGACACACGGTGCGCACTGCCGGAGGATTCCGGCGGTGCGCACTTTGTCATCTGACCCGACCGAAATGGCGCCACGCCGCTCTGAACAGGCCAAACGGACACCTGTGGCGTGTCAGTGATTGATTGACCACAGAGCGTGGGTGACGGTTGCTCTCACCGAGAACTCGAGAGGGACACGCCCATGGCCAACGGCACCGTGGCGCGCTCGACCGCGCGCCTCCTCGAACGCAGGCACGTCACCCGGGCGGGGATGAGCCGGATCGCCGTGATGGTCTCCGTCGGCGCCGCCGTCTGGTTCACCCGCCCGGACACCGTCGGCGGGCTGGCCGGCTCGGCCTTCCTGGTGGCGGTGCTGTTCTGCGACTCCGTCCGCGAGCGCATGCGCGCCGGGCGCTACGACGCCCTCACCCTGTGGCTGTCCGCCATGCTCTCCCAGCTGCGCGAGTACATCGTCTACCTGGGCCTGGCCGTGGGCGCGGTGCTGGCCGGGGCCGGCGGGGCCTGGGGGTGGGCCGCCGGGGCCCTGGTGGCCCTGGCGCTGCGCGACGCGCTCCTGGTGGCCCGGGAGGCGCCTCCCGCGCCCCCGGTGCCGTCCCGGCGCGTCCGGGGCGCGGGGACGGCGGCCGGGGAGGCGGCGGTGGCGCCCGCGGCGGCCGGACTCGTCCCGCGCCCGGCCACCGGGGGCCACGACCGGGACGGGGCCGCCGCGCCGTCCGGCCACCGGACCTCACGGCCGGGCCCCCGGCCCGCGTCCGGGGCGGTCCCCGGGGGCGCCCCGCGGCCCCGCCCCGCCGCGTCGCCGGGGCAGGGGGCGCGGCGGCGGGCGCCCGCCGCCGACCTCGCCCGGCGGCTGCTCGCCTTCCCCCAGCCGGTCCGCTTCCTGGCGATCGCCGTCACGGCCACGCTGTGGGACCCGCGGATCTCCTTCGTCACCCTGATCGTCGGCTGCGCCATCGCCATCACCACCGCGCTCGTCGACCCCGCTGCGGCCCACGGGGGGCGGCGGTGAACGGGGCGCAGAGGGCCGCGGGCACCGCCGGGACCGTCCCGGACCTGCGCGCGCTCCGTGATGACGGTCACTTCTGCCGCCTGGTGGGGCGCGTGGCCCCGGGCCTGATCCCGCCGCTCCCGACCGCGGCGGCGGCCGCGATGGTCGTCCTCGTCCTCCTGGCGGCGGACCGCGGGCTTCCGGCAGGCATTACCCTGTTCGCACCGGTCGCTGCCCTGCTACTGTCCGGAACGGCCTCGGGCCACCCCCACGACGGACGGTTCGACCGACTCGTTCCGCCCGTTCTGCGCGTCATGGAGTACGCGTACCTGATGGTCGTGGGGCTCGCGTCCGGTGTACCCGGTCCCCTGGTGTTCGTACTCTTGATGACGGTGGCCTGTCACCACCGCGACGACGCCGTCCGCCCCCCGGTCGGTGTGGCGAGGTCGCCGCGGACGCGCGCGGCCGCCCTCGGCTGGGACGGGCGCATGCTCGTCGTCGCGGCGGGGAGCGCGCTGCACGCGCCCGTTCCGGTCTACGGCATACTCGCCGGATACCTGGCGGTGCTGCTCGTCACCGAGGCGGTGCGCACCTGGAGCGCCACGCCGGTGGCCGACGTGCTCCCGGCCGGCACCGTCCCCGAGGACGGCGCCGGGCCCGGACACCCCCGGCCCGGGTACGGCCAGGAGGGCGACCCTGCACCGGTCGCCGAAACGTTCGGGGAGGCGTAGGACCTCCCCGCTAAGGAGGAACACGCCCGCATGCTCGGAATGGTTCTCGCCGCAGGCGCGGGGCGGCGTCTGCGCCCCTACACCGACACGCTGCCCAAGGCCCTGGTGCCCGTCGACGGTGAGACGACCATCATGGACATCTCGCTGCGCAACCTGGCCGCGGCCGGCCTGACCGACGTGGTCGTCGTCGTGGGCTACCGCGCCGAGGCCGTGGAGGCCCGCAAGGAGGCGCTCGAGGAGCGCCACGGCGTGAAGCTCACCCTCAGCTACAACGACAAGGCCGAGGAGTGGAACAACGCCTACTCCCTGTGGACCGCGCGCGAGTTCTTCTCCGAGGGCGTCCTCCTCGTCAACGGCGACACCGTGCACCCGGTGAGCGTCGAGGAAACGCTACTCGCCGCCAGGGGTCCGGAACTCCTCCTCGCGGTGGACAACGTGAAAAGCCTCGCCGACGAGGAGATGAAGGTGACCCTCGACGACGACGGCCACCTCGCCACCATCACCAAGCTCATGGACCCGGCCACCGCCGCCGGCGAGTACATCGGCGCCACCCTGTTCGAGGGCTCCCTGGACGCCCGCCTCGCCGACGCCCTCAAGGCCACCTGGGAGCGGGACCCGCAGCTCTACTACGAGGACGGCTACCAGGAGCTCGTCCGCCGCGGCGAGAAGGTCTCGGTCGCCCCCATCGGCCGGGTGGAGTGGGTCGAGGTCGACAACCACGACGACCTGGCCAAGGCTCGGGAGATCGCGTGCCGCTACTAGCCCGAATGCTGCCCTCGCCGGTGGCCATCGACGTCCGGCGCGGGGCCATCGCCTCGCTCGGCTCGGTGCTCGCCGACCGGCGCATCGCCACCGAGGGCCGGATCGCCGTCGCGGTCGGCCCCGGCCAGGGCGAGCAGATCGCCGCCGACCTCGACCTGCCGCACTGCGAGGTGTTCCGGGTCGAGGAGGGCACCGTCGACGCCGCCAACGAGCTGGGCAGGAAGCTCCGCTCGGGCGCCTACGAGGCGGTCGCCGGGATCGGCGGCGGCAAGACCATCGACGTCACCAAGTTCGCCGCCACCATGGCCGGCATCCCGATGGTGGCGGTCGCCACCAACCTGGCGCACGACGGCATCGCCTCCCCGGTCAGCTCCCTGGAGCACGAGGGCGGCAAGCCCTCCATCGGGGTCACCATGCCCATCGCCGTGGTCATCGACGTGGACTACGTCCGGGCCGCGCCCTCCCACCTGGTGCGCTCGGGCGTCGGCGACGTGGTCAGCAACATCTCGGCCATCGAGGACTGGGAGCTGTCCGGGCGGATCAACGGCGAGCCGGTCGACGGCATGGCCGTCACCTTCGCCCGGGTCGCGGCCGAGGCGGTCCTGCACCGGCCCGACTCGATCGAGTCCGACGCCTTCCTCACGGTCCTGGCCGAGGGCCTGGTCCTGTCCGGGATGGCCATGTCGGTCGCCGGGTCCAGCCGGCCCGCCAGCGGCGCCTGCCACGAGATCCTGCACGCCGTCACCCAGCTCCACCCGGGCAAGGGCAACCACGGCGAGCTCGCCGGCCTGGGCGCGCTGTACGCGTCCTTCCTGCGGGTCCGCCACCTGGGCTGGTCCGAGGCGCGGATGGGCGAGATCCGGGACTGCCTGGTCCGCCACGGGCTGCCCGTGGTGCCCTCCGACGTCGGCCTGGACGATGAGGCGTTCGCGCGGGCCGTGGTGCACGCGCCGGACACCCGTCCCGGCCGGTTCACCATCCTGGAGCACCTCGGCCTGTCCGAGAGCGAGATCGGACGGAGCGTCGCGGACTATGTCAAGACCGTCGGTCGCTGAGGTCCGCGCGGGTGGCCAGCCCGCGGGGATCAAGGAGCGCACGAACGAGGAGCACTGGGCGGGCCGCCTCTACATGAGGGACCTCTCGCCCTACGTCAGCACCTTCTTCGTCCGGCTGGGCGTGCCGCCGAACCCCATCACCTACCTGATGATGGCGTTCGGCGTCCTGGCCGGCGTGGTGGTCGCCTTCGGCGGGCTGTGGTCGGCCCTGGCGGCCGCCCTGCTGATCCAGGTCTACCTGCTGCTGGACTGCTCCGACGGCGAGGTCGCCCGGTACACCGGCCGCACCAGCGTCACCGGGATCTACCTGGACCGGATCGGGCACTACGTGGCCGAGATCGCCCTGCTCATCGGCCTGGGCGTGCGCGCCCAGGGCGGGCTGGAGCCGGGCGGCTGGGTGATCCTGGGCATGGTCGGCGCGATCGGCGTGGCCCTCATCAAGGCCGAGACCGACAACGTCGTGGTGGCCCGAGCCAAGGCGGGGCTGCCCGAGAAGGTGACCGACGAGGCGATGCGCCCGCGCTCGTCCGGGCTGAGCCTGGCCCGGCGGCTGGCCTCCGCCCTCAAGGTGCACCGGCTGATCCAGGCCGTCGAGCTGTCCCTGATCGTCGTGGTGGCCGCGGTGGCGGACCTGTTCCTGGGCGACCTGCTGGCCACCCGGGTCCTCGTCGCCGCCTGCGCGGCGGTGGCGGCGCTGATGAGCGTCGCGCACTTCGTGAGCGTGGTGGCCTCGCGCCGCCTCGAATAACGCGTCGATGACGTTCGCGTCACATACGGGGCCGCGGCCCATACCCCGCCCGCGGCCCCGTACACCGGGCTTTTATTCTTTCGTTAGCCTGTTCCTGCGAATGTCGGTCTTCGTCAACCTGCAAGAAGCCTGTCGTCCACTGATACGGTCCCGAACATGACCACACCCGTGATTCCGCCCCGGACCGAGGGGTCCGCGACGGAGGTCTCCCGAGGGCCCAGAGCCGAACGGAGCCGTCCCCAGGTGTCCGGTGCCAGCAAGCCCACCCTCTCCTGCGTTCTGCTCACCATGGGCAACCGCCCGGCCGAGCTGCGCCGCGCCATCACCAGCGTGTTCGAGCAGGAGGGCGCCGACGTCGAGGTCGTCGTCGTGGGCAACGGCGCCGACCTGCCCGAGCTTCCCGAAGGCGTGGTCACCGTCCGCCTGCCGGAGAACGTGGGCATCCCCGAGGGCCGCAACCACGGGGTGCGCGCCACGAAGGGCGACGTGATCCTCTTCCTGGACGACGACGGCTGGTACCGCTCCACCGACCTGGCCCGGCACGTGCGCGAGCGGTTCGCCGCCGATCCGTCCCTGGGCGCCCTGTCCTTCCGTATCGCCGACCCGGACGGCGGCCCCGACCAGCGCCGCCACGTGCCGCGGCTGCGGGTGGGCGACTCCCGCCGCTCCAGCGTGGTCACCACGTTCCTGGGCGGTGCCAGCGCGGTCCGCCGCACCGCGTTCGAGGCGGGCGGCGGCCTGCCGGGCGACTTCTTCTACGCCCACGAGGAGACCGACCTCGCCTGGCGGATCATGGACGCCGGGTACACCATCGAGTACGACGCCGACGCGGTCATGTACCACCCGGCGGTCGCCCCGACCCGGCACGAGAACTTCTACCGGCTCAACGCCCGCAACCGGGTGTGGCTGGCCCGCCGCAACCTGCCCTGGCCGCTGGCCTTCGCCTACCTGGGCACCTGGGTGGCCCTGACCGTGCTCCGCGAGCGCGACCGCGCCTCCCTCAAGGCCTGGTTCGCCGGCTTCCGCGAGGGCTGGCGCGAGGACGCCGGCCCGCGCACCCCGATCCGCTGGTCGACCGCCTGGCGCATGACCCGCGCCGGCCGCCCCCCGATCATCTGAGCCGCCTGAGAGCGGCGGGCCGACCGGAAGGGGCCCGCCACTCTCAGACGTGCGGCCACAGGGTGACTTGCACGATCACGATCTCTCGCAGGTGCCGGGCCACGATGAACTTGAAGAATCCCACATCGTCGCCGAGTGGGAACTCGCGTAGACCCCCCGACCGGTCGTGCGGTCTACCCGCCTGCTCGGCGTCGGGGCCGAGGGCGGACAACTCGGTGGCGAGGCGTTCGATCTCGGCCACCGCCCCGACGGGCAGCCCTGAGGAGAGGTCGGGCGGCTCGAAGCACCAGGTCCAGTCGTTCACTCGTCAAGCCTGGCATCAGCCCAGGCTTGGATACGGGAGATCTCCGAAACAGCCTCTTTGGTCTCGGGGGAGCCGGAGTCGACCAGGGCGAGGAGTTCGCTCCGACGGCGCGCCACCGCCGGATGGCGTTCGACCTCGATGAACTGGGCCCAGGAACGGCAGAAAAGCCACAGCGGGCCGATGCTCTCACTGGTCTGGGCTCGGGTGCTGGCCTCCAGGAGCCTGCGGTCGAACTCGGGAACCTGCGATGGTGCGATCCTGGTCAGGGCATCCCGGAGCGCCGCCGGTGTCGGCTCGGGCCTGCGGATCGTCGGTTCCTCGGAGTTCCAGACCACGGGCTGCTCGGACATCACTGCTCCCACCCAGGTGGCGACCCCTGTATATACAGGATTCCTGATGTTCTGTAGCTACAGATTATCCCTTGGGGCGCCGTCGAGGAGGCGCTCTGAGAAGTGGCCGGGCGTGCCATGATGGGCGTCCCCGCCCCGTGAGCCTCGGGGCCGTACCCCCTGGGAGGCAGTGTGGCTTCCAGCCTGCTCGGTCTCATCATCCTGGTCGTGGTCGCCCTGGGCGGCCTCGCACTGGTCGGCGGACTGGTCTTCTTCATCGTCCGGGCGGCCAGGCCCAAGACGCCGCCCGCGCGGCAGTACCACCCGGGCGCCCCGCAGCGGCCCCATCCGGGACAGGGCGGGCCGCAGTACCCGCAGGGCCCTCCCGGACAGGGGTGGGGGCCGCCGCCGGGCGGCCCCGGACCGCGCTGAACACGGCGACGGGCCCCTCGCGGTGCGAGGGGCCCGTCCCGTTCCCTCCCCGGCCGGGTGGCGGTCCGGTCGGGGACGGGGATCAGACCTCGGTGACGACGGCGTCCCGCTCCAGGCGCGGCAGGCGGTCGAACCAGGCGTCCGGCCCGGGGCGGCCGATGTTCATCACCACGACCGGGCGCAGCGGCGAGTCCTCGCCGAAGAACTCCTTGCGCACGCCCTCGGCGTCGAAGCCGGTCATCGGCCCGGCGGCCAGCCCGGCCGCGCGCACGCCGATGATCAGGTAGGCGATCTGCAGGAACGCGTTCTTGACGGCCATGTCCTCGCGGGCCCCGACCGGCATCTGCGCGAAGTTCTCGCGGGCGTCGGGGGCGACCGGGAAGGTCGTCGGGAAGTTCTCGTGGAAGTCGGTGTCCGCGGACAGGATGAGCGTCAGCGGGGCCGCCGCGGTCTTGGGCGCGTTGTTGCCCGCCATGTGCGGGACCAGGCGCTCGCGGGCCTGCTCGGAGCGGACCGCGGTCACCCGCAGCGACTGCAGGTTCATCGCGGTGGGGCCGTACTTGACCAGTTCGTAGATCTCTCCGAGCTGCTCCTCCGTCACCGGCTCGTCGGTGAAGGAGTTGGCGGTGCGGGCGGCCCGGAACAGAAGGTCCTGGGCGTCCTTGTCGAGCAGCAACTGGGTCATGGTCGTACCTCGGTCGGTCGTGGGGTGTGACCGGCACGAACGTGCGCCGGTCGGTACACCCGCACCCAACCTGCTTGACCAGGAAGATATTTCCTATGCCAAGTAAGTGTGGTCGCCCTCACTCGCCGGAGCCCGCTCGTCACTGCGCTGACGCGGTATCCGCGGCGTCGGACCGCCCGCCTCGTCCACCCACTCCTCGAGCTGCTTGACGAACGCCCGGGCCTGGACCGGCCAGTGGTACGAGGTCTGCGCGATGCGGTGGCCGGTCCGCGCCAGCCGGCCGCGCAGGCCCTCCTCCGCGCGCAGGCGCAGCACCGCGTCGGCCGCCGCGGCCGGGTCCTGGAACGGCACCACCAGGCCCGCGGGCCCCTCGGGCCGCTCGGTCACCAGCCGGACCGCCACCGGGCTCGGCGAGGTGACCACCGGCAGCCCGTGCGCCATGTACTCCACGACCTTGGTCGGCATCGAGTGCCGGTAGTTGGGGGTGTCGTGCAGCAGGCTGATGCCCGCCATCGCCCCCGCGCACATCCGCAGCGCCCGGTCGTTGGGCACGAACCCGTACCAGGTCAGCGCGTCCTCCTGCTGCGCCTCGCGCAGCAGCGGCCGCACGCCCGCGTCGGCGCCGCCGATGATCTCCAGGCGGACCCCGTGCGGCTGGAGCAGGCGCCCCAGCTCGACCATCTCCCGGGCGCCCCGGGCCAGGGACACGTGCCCCAGGTAGACGACCCGGTCGTCGCCCGGAAGGCGGGTCGGGGAGTCGGGGACGTCGGTGGTGTTGGGCACCACCGGGTGCGGCCGCCGGAACCGGTCCCGGTACCCCTCCTCGGCGAGCAGCAGCTTCATCCGCCGCTCCGCCCGCCGCTCGAAGGAGCGCACCAGCATCCCCAGCGGGCGTCGCGCCGGCCGGGGCACCCACGGCTTGGTGAGGACCGCCGCGGCGGTGTCCTCGTGCACGTCCCACACCGTCACCGGGCGCTCGGCCGGCAGCGCCAGCAGCAGCTCGGGGTCGTGGAAGAGCAGCAGGTCGGCCTTGGGCGCGTGCTCGGCCAGCACCGCCCGGGCGGCGCGCAGGGCGGACAGCCGCTCGCGCCCGGAGGCGCGCGGGACGTCCACGGAGCGCAGCTCGCTCCACGGGGTCACGCCGCACTCGCGGAACGGCGCGACGTAGGTCACCGTGTGTCCTGCGTCCAGCAGGGCGCGGATCTGCCGGTGCAGGATCCGGGCGTCCTCCGGGTGGTGGACCACTGTGGCCACAAGCGCGTGCATCACATCACCTACCTGTGTCGCCGGTAAGGCGCATCTGAGAAGATGATCCGCTTTTGGGCAGCGGTACCGGCTGTGCGACACGGTATTCATCTGCGGAAACACGCAAAGGTCGGCGGGGTGGACGCCCGGGGGGCAACCGGTGAACCTTGGTGCGACGGCGAGTGAACACGCGAGGGCACGCCGTCGGACACCGGGTGTCCGGGACGGCGCGCCCCCGTTCGTCGGGCCCGTGTACGGGCTCTCGGGCGTGTTCGGTGGATGCTTTCGTGAGCCTCGGCGCTCGCGCCGAGTGCCGGGAGCGGTCGTCGGGCGATCTCTCGCGAGCCGCCCGGCGGCCGCGACCCGGGATGATCCGCCGAACAGCCCTAGAGGACCTGGATACCCTCGCGCTGGACGTAGCGGCGGGCCTGCGCGGGCACCACCGTCGGGTCCTCGTCCTTCGGGGTGCGGCGCAGCACGCCGCGGGTGTCCAGCAGCAGCCGCGCGTACTCCTCCAGCAGCTTGGGCCGGTACTCGCTGTGGTCGGTGAGCAGGATCACCAGGTCGGCCTCGGCCAGCGCCCGGTCCAGATCGGTGGACCGCTCGATGTCCTGCCCGTCCACCTGCCAGGACTCCACGTGCGGGTCGTGGTAGGTGAGGGTCGCGCCCTTGGCGAGCAGCTTGCGCGCCACCGGGCGGGCCGGCGACTCGCGCTGGTCGGCGATGTCGGCCTTGTAGGTCACGCCGAGGAGCAGCACCTTGGACCGCGACAGCGCCAGCCCGGACTCGTTGAGCAGCTCCTGGGCGCGCTGGATGACGTAGGACGGCATCCGGCTGTTGATCTCCTGGGCCAGCTCCACGAACCGGAACGGGTAGCCCAGGGTCTTGACCTTGTACGACAGGTAGTTCGGGTCGATCGGGATGCAGTGCCCGCCCACGCCCGGACCCGGGTAGAAGGCCTGGAAGCCGAACGGCTTGGTGGCCGCCGCCGCGATCGAGTCCCACAGGTCGACGCCCAGCTCCTGGCAGAAGATGGCCATCTCGTTGACCAGGGCGATGTTGACGTGCCGGTAGGTGTTCTCCAGCAGCTTGGCCATCTCGGCCTCGCGGGTGCCCCGCGCCCGGACCACGGTGTTCACGAACCGGCCGTAGAACGCGGCCGCCGCCTCCCCGCACTCGGGCGTGAGCCCGCCCACGACCTTGGGGGTGTTGGCCACGCCGAAGGTCGGGTTGCCCGGGTCGATCCGCTCCGGCGAGAACGCCAGGTGGAAGTCGGCGCCCGCGACCAGCCCGGACTCCTCCAGGATGGGGCGCACGACCTCCTCGGTGGTGCCCGGGTAGGTGGTCGACTCCAGGATCACCAGGGTGCCGGGGCTCAGGTGCGCGGCGATCGACTTGGCCGCGGAGGTGACCGCGCCCAGGTCGGGGCCGCCCTCCGGCGACAGCGGGGTCGGCACGCAGATGACGATGGTGCGGGCGGTGGCCAGGACCGACGGGTCGGTGCTCGCCGTGAACCCGCGGTCCAGCATGGCGCGCACGTCCTCTTCGGACAGGTCGTCCACGTGCGACACACTGCTGTTGAGGCCGCGGACGACGCGCTCGTTCACGTCGAGTCCGGTGACCTTGAGACCGGCGGAGCAGGCTTCGGCGGCCAAGGGCAGACCGACGTAACCGAGACCGATGATGACAAGGTCGCCGGTCACCGCGGACTGCTCGGCTGCAAGGGCTGGGTTGGAGGCTGCGGCATCCACTTCGTGGTCACACTCGCATTCGTTTCGTGAACGGGCGCACTTCATCGAGGACAGCCGGGAACGTCACTGCAAGCGGGACGTTCGAGTGTAGATAGCCGTTGTCCGCGATCACGGGATCTGGCCTGGTTCGGACATTCTCCGGATAAGGGCCCGGTACGCGTGGTTGTAGCGGTATACGGCCCCGGTCCATGTTCGGTTCGCCCCGATAAGGCTGCGACCTGCGAGACCGTAGGCCTCTCGCCTTTCCCGACTGTAAGCGAGTTTTGTCAGGACATCAGCGAGACCTGCCGATTCGCCTGGAGGAATTAACTCACCGGTCACCCCAGGTTCCACGATCTCTCGCAGAGCCGGAAGGTCACTGGCCACAACCGGCAATCTTCCGGCCATGGCCTCCACGGGTTTGAGCGGTGTCACCACCCGGCACACGCGGTCGTCGCGCCGCGGCACGGCGAACACGTCCATCGCGGCGTGGTGCTCGCGCACCCGGTCCGCGGGGACCCGGCCGGGGAAGTGGGCGGCGCCGGCCAGCCCCAGCTCCTCGGCGCGGGCGCGCAGCGCCGCCAGCTCGGGGCCGTCGCCGACGATCAGGGCGTGCGCCCGCTCGCCGGCCCCGCGCATCCGCGCCACGGCCTCCAGCAGGGTGTCCAGGCCCTCGTAGCCGTAGCAGCTGGTGGTGGTGCCGACCACGAACTCCTCGGGGCCGATGCCCCATTCCGCCCGCACCGCGGTGCCCGGCGGCAGCGGCTCCAGGAACGACTCGTCCACCGCGTTGGGCACCACGAGCAGCCGCTCGGGCGGCACCCCGCGCGCCTCGATGTCGGCGCGCATCGCCTCGCCCAGCGTCACCACCAGGTCGGCGGCGAGCATGCACTCGGTCTCCTGTGCCCGCTCGTGGCGGTAGAAGGCGTCGTCCACGCTCCGCGAGGGGTCGCGGGACAGCCACGACTCCTCCAGGAAGCCCCGCACCTCGTACACCACGGGCAGGCCGAACCGCTGCCCCAGGGCCAGCGCCAGCCGGGCGTTGCGGTGGTTGCTGGCGGCGTGCAGCACGTCCGGCCGCACCTTCTCCACCAGCTCGGACGCCAGCTTCAGCCCGGACGCCAGCTCCTGCCCGGGGTCGGCCGGGGCGGTCCACGGCAGCAGCCGGTGGTAGGGGATCCCGTCCACGCGCACCAGGGTGCGCGCGTCCCTGCTCCCCTTGTCCAGGGGGTGCCCGACCCGGCTCACCACGTGCACGTCCATGCCCGCCTCGCGCTGGGCGACGGCGATGCGGTGGGTGCGCTGGGTGTACCCGGCGTTGGTGTGCGGCAGTGCGTTGGTGACCAGATGCAGCACCCGCACACCCGACCCGTCCACCGGACCCTCCGGAGGCGATGCGAGACGTTCACCTGCGGGGCTTTCCGGTCGCCGAGCGTTCACCGTGTCTTCGGGCCGCGTTGGGGCATCGCGGGTTAACGTGATCCCGTGGTGGACGGGCGACGGGGACGGGGACGCGGCGACGGCCCGCCCCGTGGCCAGGTCCGTCCGGTGGACGGCCCGGTCGCGGACCGGCCCCGGAGGAAGGCGTTCGAGCAGTTCGCGCGCCGTCCGGGTGTCCCCGGCGGCCAGGCAGGCCGCCACCAGGCGCCCCACCCTGCGGGGCCCGGCACCGGACGCGGCGGCGAGCACCGCCTCGCGCGCCTCGGCCCGGCGCCCCTCGTCCCACAGGGCGTAGGCGCGGGCCTGACCGCCCACCCGGGCGGCCGCGCCGCGCGCCGCGCGCCGGGCCGGCCCCGGCATCAGCCGCAGCGCGAGCAGCGGCGTCCGGGCGGGGTCGGAGCGCAGGTGGCGCCAGGCCGTCGACGCGGTGAACGTCACCGCCCGCAGCCTGCGGGTCCGGGGACGGGGCGCTTCGGAAACAGGGATGTCATGCACGGTCAGTCACCCAACCACGCGGATGTGGCCGGATGGTGACACCACGGCGACACGGACGGGACGTCCCGGCGAGGAACGCCCCACCGGACCGCCACGGCCCCACCGGAACCGGTGGGGCCGAACGACGAACAGAAGGAGACCAGAGAGCCGTGGCAGCGAGCGCCCCCCTGGGCAGCCGGGACACCGCGATCGTTCACGTGGTCGGTGCCCGCCCCAACTTCGTCAAGGCCGCCCCCGTCGTCTCCGCCCTGCGCGACCGCGGAGCCCACCAGGCGGTGGTGCACACCGGCCAGCACTACGACGACCGCATGTCCGCGGTGTTCTTCCGCGACCTGGGCCTGCCCACCCCCGACGTCGACCTGGGCGTGGGCTCGGGCTCGCACGCCGCGCAGACGGCGGCGCTCATGGTCGGACTGGAGCAGGAGTTCACCGCCCGCGAACCCGGGATCGTCGTCGTGTACGGCGACGTGAACTCCACGGTCGCCGCGGCCCTGGTCTCCGCCAAGCTGCACATCCCGGTGGCGCACGTCGAGGCGGGCCTGCGCTCCTTCGACAACACGATGCCGGAGGAGGTCAACCGCCGGGTCACCGACCAGCTCAGCGACCTGTGCTTCGCCACCTCGCCGGAGGCGATCGGCCACCTGGCCGCCGAGGGAATCTCCCCGGACCGGGTCCACCTGGTCGGCAACCCCATGATCGACACCCTGCTGGCCAACCTCGACCGGTTCGACGCCGAGGCCCTGCGCGCCCGCCTGGGCCTGCCCGAGCGCTACGTCGCCGCCACCCTGCACCGCCCGGCCAACGTCGACGACCCCGACACGGTGGCGCTGCTGGTCGCCCGCCTGCACGAGATCGCCGACCTCGTGGACGTGGTCATGCCGGTGCACCCGCGCGGCAAGGCGGCCTTCGACCGCGCCGGGCTGGGCGACCACCCCCGCGTCCACCTCCTGGAGCCCCTCGGCTACCTCGACTTCGTCGCCCTGGTCCGCGGCTCCGAGGCCGTCGTCACCGACTCGGGCGGCGTGCAGGAGGAGACCACCGTCCTGGGGGTCCCCTGCCTGACCCTGCGCCCCAACACCGAACGGCCCATCACCATCACCCACGGTACCAACCGCCTCGTCACCGAGGCCGACCTGCTCCAGGCCGTCACCAAGGTCCTGCACGGCCACGGCTCCGAGGCACTGCTCGACACGACCCCGCCCCTGTGGGACGGCCGCGCCGGTGAGCGCATCGCCGCCGTCCTGACCCAGTGGTCCAGGTGATCCCATGCCCCGTCCCCTTCCTTCCCGAAGAGCCCCCGGCCCCCGTCCCCCGGCGGACGACGCCGGGTCCGGCGGTGCGCCGCGGCGGTACCCGGCAGGGCACCCGGCCCAGGGCCCGACACGACACAAGGCGGGCGAATCCACCGTTCCGCCCTCTTCCGGCGGTACCGTTCCCCGACAGAGGGGCAGGTGAGCCGCCGTGTCGTACCAGCACACACCACCGACCGCGCCCCGCGAGCCCGCGACACGGCTCACCAAGGGCATCCGGACCCGTCCCGGGACCCGGCGCGGACCCCACCCGACGGGGTGCTCCCGCACGGTGACCCCGGCGGTTCCGCCGATCCGATCCGAACACAAGGTGGCAGACCGTGAAACGGCGTGAACAGAGCCAGACCGAACAGCTCAGGCAGGCCCTGGCCGAACGCGAGGCCCAGCTCCAGGAGGCCCGCGCCCGCCTTGCGGCGCTGGAGGACTCCACGTCGCTGCAGGTGGGGCGCGCGCTCACCGCCGCGGCCAAGAAGCCCGGCCGTTCCCTGGTCCGCCTCCCGCGCGACCTCTACCGCCTGTGGCGGCGCAGCGGCACCACCCGCCACTCCCAGCAGCAGCGGCGCCCCGGCGCAGAGCCGGTGCGCTCCTTCGACGCCGACCGCCAGGAGGCCCGCCTGCTGGCCGGGGCCGCCGGTGGGGCCTCCGACCTGCTCATCGCCGCCACCGCCCTGGGGCCGCAGGTCCAGCGCGCCCTGGACCCCTACATCCGCTCGATCCCGCTGCGCCCCCACGACGCGCAGATCGTCATGGACGGCGTCGACGTCGACCTCGTCCTGGTCTCCGCCTCCGCCGCGGCACCCGGCTCGCCGTGGGCGCACGTGGGCGACCCCGCCGCGGCGGACCGCACCCGCGCGCTGCACTGGGTACTGGAGTCCGCGGCCGCCCGCGGCATCCCCACCCTGCTCCTGGACGACGCGCCCACCGCACCGGGCCTGCGCGCCCTGGGCTTCACCCGCGTCCACCGGGGCGACGCGGGGGTGCCCCTGCACCTGTTCAACCCGGTCGCGGCCGAGCTGGCCGAGGGCCCCGAGACCGTGTTCGTCCGCGACACCCCGGCCGAGCCGGTCCCCGACATCCTCACCGGGCTGGGCGCCGGGGCGGTCGACGCCGACGCCCCCGGCCTGGCCGACGCCCTGCGGGCCGCACGCGTCGCCGTGGTCCCCGCCCGGGGCCCGCGCGCCGAGGCGCTGGGCCGCCGCGCCCAGGCCTGCGGTACCCGGCCCGTCCCGCACGACCCGGTCGCCGAGGAGACCGGCGAGACCGAGGGACTGGCCGTCACCGTGCCCCGGCTGCGCGCCGCCGCGCCCACAGCCTCCGAGCAGCGCACCATGCTCCGCGAGGTCTTCCTCGCCGACGCCACCCCGGTCCGGCTCGCCGAGATCCTCGCCGGGCTGGACTTCCCGCCCGGCACGCCCGGCCCCGAGCTGCCCCTGCGCGGCCGCGCCGTCGCCGTCCTGGCCGACCCGGCGGGGGAGTCCGAGGCCGAGGACCTGGCCGACTCCCTGCTGGCCTCGCGCCTGCGTCCGGCCGAGGTCGTCGTCCCCGACACCGCCGGCCGCCTGCCCGGCGTCCAGCGCCTGCGCTCCGAGGGCGTCACCGTCCGCACGGCCCGGTTCAGCACCCCGGACACCCCCGAGGAGCTGACCCGGGGCGACGACCGCACCGTCCACCTGGGCGGGCTGGGCCCCGAGCGGTGGGCCGTCCTGGCCGACCGCGCCACCGCGCCCTGGGCCCACCTGTGGACCGGTCCGGTGGGTCCGGACCGCCTGGTGGACCTGGTCTGCGCCGTGGAGTGCTCCGACGCCGACGCCGTGGGCACGGTCGCCGCCCCGGCCGCCGCGGCGGGGGACCGCGGCCTCTTCGACCGCCCCACCGGCGAGCAGTACGTCTTCGTCAGCTCCCTGACCCCGGAGCTGGCCCGCACCGCCCTGGTGCGGCGGGGCTGGAACCCGGCGGAGTGGAACCGCCGCGGCACCCGCCTCCTGGCCCTGGGCCCCGACCACGGCCCCGGGACCGACCGGGACGCCAGGGGACCCGCCCACACCGCGGCGGACGCCCCGACCGGCGCCGTCGGATGACCCCCGGCCGCCTCGACCGCCCGGTACGGGCCATCCGCAAGCATCCGAAGGGAAGAACGTGAGCACACCTCCTCCGCGCGCACTCTTGTACGGGGACGTGGACCTGAACATCATCGACGGTTCAGCGATCTGGGCGCAGTCGATGGCGCAGGCCCTGGCCGCCGCCGGATGCGAGGTCACCCTGCTGTTGAAGGCCCCCGTGCGCACCGACCGCCTCATCGCGCCGCTGGCGGGGGCGCCCGGCATCCGCCTGCTGCGCCCCTACGAGGACAAGCTGGTCCCCGACGCCGGGCCGCGCGGCCTCACCCCCGAGCAGGCCGTGTCCCTGCTGGTCTCCCGGCACGAGCGGACCCCGTTCGACCTCGTGGTCGTGCGCGGCAAGCGGCTGGCCGGGCTGGCCGCCCAGGAGGAGTCCCTGGCCGGACGGCTGTGGACCTACCTCACCGACTTCCCGCACGCCGTGGACGGGCTCACCGCCACCGCGGTCGCCGAGCTCACCGAGATCGCCCTGGCCTCCCGGTTCCTGCTCTGCCAGACCGAGGAGCTGCGCGCCTTCCTGGAGTCGTCGGTGCCCGCCGCCTGCGGCCGCTCGGTGCTGTTCCCGCCGGTGGTCGTGGTCCCCGAGGACGCCCGCGCCGACGGGCAGGTGCACGCCCGCGCCCGCCTGGCCTACACCGGCAAGTTCGCCCCGGCCTGGAACACCCTGGAGATGACCGGGCTCCCGGCCGCCCTGGAACGCCGCGGTGTGGACGCCGAGCTGGTGATGATCGGCGACAAGGTCCACGCGGACCCCGCCGACTGGTCCAAGCGCATGCGCAAGGCCCTGGAGAACACCCCGGGCGTGGACTGGCGGGGCGGCATGCCGCGCGCCGACGCGCTGCGCGCCTCCGCCGAGTGCGACTTCGGCCTGTCCTGGCGCGACCCCTCCATGGACGCCAGCCTGGAGCTGTCCACCAAGGTCCTCGAACTGGGCGCGCTGGGCCTGCCGGTGATCCTCAACCGCACCCCCATGCACGAGGCCATGCTGGGCGCCGACTACCCGCTGTTCGCCGGGGCCGACCTGGACTCGGTGGCCGAGGCGGTCGCCCGCGCCTACCACGACCGCTCCGTGTACGCCGACGCGGCCGCCCGCTGCCGGGCCGCCGCCGAGGACCACACGCTGGAGCGCGCCGCCGAGCGCCTGCGCGGCCACCTCGCCGAGGCGCTGCCGCCCGCCCCCGCCGGCGCGGACACCGAGCGCCCGCTCAAGGTGGTCGTGGCCGGGCACGACATGAAGTTCTTCACCCGGCTCGCCGAGTACCTGTCCTCGCTGCCCGGCCTGGACGTGCGCATGGACGAGTGGGAGGGGCTGGGCACCCACGACCAGTACCGGTCCCGGGAGCTGGCCGGATGGGCCGACGTGGTCATCTGCGAGTGGTGCGGGCCCAACGCCCTGTTCTACGCCAAGTGGAAGCGGCCCGACCAGCGGCTCATCGTCCGCCTGCACCGGTTCGAGCTGTACGCGGAGTGGCCGCGCAAGCTCGACATCGACAAGGTCGACGCGGTGGTGTGCGTCAGCCCGCACTACGCCGACCTCACCCGGGAGATCACCGGCTGGCCCGCCGACAAGGTCGTGGTGGTCCCCAACTGGGTCGACGACGAGCAGCTGGCCCGGCCCAAGCTCCCGGGGGCGGAGTACTCCCTGGGCATGATCGGCATCGCGCCCTCCCGCAAGCGGCTGGACCGGGGCCTGGACGTGCTGGCGGAGCTGCGCCGCATGGACCCGCGCTACACGATGTCGGTCAAGACCAAGCAGCCCTGGGACTACTGGTGGATCTGGAACCGCCCGGAGGAGCGCGCCTACTTCGAGCGCGTCTACCGGCGGATCCAGCGCGACGAGAACCTGGCCGGGGCGGTGGTGTTCGACCCGTTCGGCCCCGATGTGGCCACCTGGCTGCGCCGGGTCGGGTTCATGCTCTCCACCAGCGACGACGAGTCGTTCCACCTGGCTCCGGCCGAGTGCGCCGCCTCGGGCGGCGTGCCCGCCCTGCTGCCCTGGCCCGGGTCCGACACCATCTACGACCCGCACTGGATCCACGGCGACGCGGTGGCGATGGCCGAGGCCATCCACGCGACGGTGCGGGAGGGGCGGTTCGCGGCCGAGGCCGAGCGGGCCCGCGCCGAGGTGGTCAAGGCGTACGGCCTGGGCCGGGTCCGGTCGCTGTGGACCGACCTGGTGGTGCGGGGCAAGGTCCCGGTCCCGGCCGGAGCCTGAGCACGCCGTCCGCCGCCGCACGCCACCGCTCCCGGCGGGTCCCGCGGCCCGCGGGACCCGCCGGGAGCGGGCCGTCCGCGGCCGCGGGGCGGGTCATACGGGGCCGGTCATCTTGGACAGGCCGCCGGCCCCGGCGGGCAGGAACAGCGCGAAGGTGGTCGGCCGGGCCTGCACCAGCTCGATCCGGGCGCCCTCGGACTCGGCGATGTGCCGGGCCAGGGCCAGCCCCAGCCCGGTGCCGCCGCCCCCGCTGACCTCCCGTTCGAAGATCCGGCCGGACAGGTGCTCGGGCACGCCCTCGCCCTCGTCGCTGACCTCGATGCGCACCGACTGCCCGGTGTCGATGCGGCGGATCGTCACCGTGCCCGCCCCGTGCTTGTAGGCGTTCTCCACCAGGGTCGCCAGGATCTGGGCCAGGTCGGTGGGCACGGTCATCGCGGTCAGCCCCGGCGACCCGGTCACCAGGAGCTTGCGGTTCTCCTGCTGGAAGACCGGGGCCCACTCGGCCTGGAGGTGGTTGAGGACCGGGTCCAGCTGGACCGCCTCCACCTCCGGGTTCTGGCTCTTGCGGGCCCGGCCCAGCAGGCTCTCGACGGTCTCCACCAGCCGCTCGGTCTGGGCGAGGGCGGCCTCGCCCTCCTCCCGGACCACGTCGGGGTCGTCGGCCTCGGCGACGATCTCCTCCAGGCGCATGGTCAGCGCCGTGAGCGGGGTGCGCAGCTGGTGGGAGGCATCGGTGGCGAAGTGGCGCTCGGTCGCGATCAGCCCGGCGATGCGCTCGGCGCTGCGGTCCAGCACCTCGGCGACCCGGTCGGCCTCCGGGATGCCGTAGCGGTGGCCCCACGGCGTGGTCACCCCCGACCCCAGGCGCTCGGCGGTGGCCGCCAGGTCGACCAGCGGCAGCGTGAGCCTCCGGGCCTGGAACATCGACAGGCCCACCGCCACGCCGATCGCCAGCAGGGACAGCGAGGCGATGCCCAGCCAGGCGCGCACCACGCTCTGCTGGACCACCTCGCCGCTCATCCACACCTCGACCACCGTGCCCCGCCCGGTCGTGGCCGTGGCCCGCAGCAGGGGCGGGGCCTCCGGCGCGTTCGGGTCCAGGGCGGGGTTCCCGGCCGTCACGGTGCTCGAACCGTCCGCCGTCGTGATCCGGATGAACCGTTCGGGGTGGTCCCGGTCGAACTCGGCGAGGTTGATCTCGCCGTGGATCTCCAACATGGTGTCGCTCTCGGCGCCGATCAGCTCGGCCTCGCCCAACAGGGCGCGACTGCTCTCGTCGTGCACCAGCTTGTAGGTGAGCGCACCCAGGGGCAGGCCGAGCAGCATGACGGCGATGACGGTCACCACCAGGGTGGAGAAAACCATCCGCCTGCGCATGTCACCTCATGTTCGTCCGACCGGGAGACGGCCGAGGCGCGTCGGACACACGGTCCGATCAGTCCCGCTCGAAGCGGAAGCCGACGCCCCGGACGGTCGTGATGTACGACGGCTGGTTGGCGTCGTCGCCGAGCTTGCGCCGCAGCCAGGAGATGTGCATGTCGAGGGTCTTGGTCGAGCCCCACCAGTTGGTGTCCCACACCTCGCGCATGATCTGCTCGCGTGTGACGACCTTGCCCGCGTCGCGCACCAGCACGCGCAGCAGGTCGAACTCCTTGGTGGTGAGCTGGAGCTCGCGCTCGCCCAGCCAGGCCCGGCGGGAGTCGTTGTCGATGCGCACGCCGTGGACGACGGGCACCTCCGCCCCGCCCCGGCGCAGCAGCGCGCGCACCCGGGCCAGCAGCTCGGCCAGCCGGAAGGGCTTGGTGACGTAGTCGTCGGCGCCGGCGTCGAGGCCGACCACGGTGTCGACCTCGTCGGCGCGGGCGGTCAGGATGAGGATCGGCGTTCCGTGGCCCTCGGCTCGCAGCCGACGCGCCACTTCGAGCCCGTCCATCTCGGGCAGACCCAGGTCGAGGACCATCAGATCGATGTCCCCCGCACGGGCACGGTCGAGTGTCTCAATGCCGTTGACGGTCACGTCCACCGTGTAGCCCTCGCGTCGGAGTGCGCGCGCGAGAGGCTCGGAGATCGAGACATCGTCTTCGGCCAGCAAAACGCAGGTCATGATGTCGATCGTAGGTCCGGGGTCACGCATTTCCCTATTATGCGCGCCGGATGGCCCAAGGTTGGCCGAAAATACGGTATTCGCATACCGGACAAATAGTTCAGTTGCTCAATTCGTGTGCTTTCTTTGCCCTTGCTTGGTGAAAACCCGGTTCTTGGTGAAGTGGTGTGCGTTCGGTGGCCGGTGTGCGCCGTGGGGTCACCGTTTCCCGGAGTCGGCGGTCGTTTCCTGGGGCAAGGGGTGATCCGGAAGGAAAAGCGGCGCCATCCCGGCGGCCCGGGTTCACGGGGAGAACGCGCGGGCCGAAGTCGTGCACGTGTCGCGACGGGGGAATTGTTCACTCTGAGTGACAATATGGTGATGGATGGTTATCGCCGTCCGTCGTCCCATTCCAGCAGGATCATCCGCCCCGCGCCGGCGACCGGTGCCCGGGGAGCCGAGGAGCATTCCGATGACCCGAGCAGGCACTCTGCGCGCCGCGGCCGCCGCCGTCGCCCTGGCCCTGCCCCTGACCCTGGCGGCCCCGGCCACCGCCGCACAGGACGCCCGGGAGCCGGCCGGCACGGCCGCCGCGGAGCGCGGCGCCCTCTCCGTCCGCCACTACTACACGACCTGGCGCGACGCCCGCTCCTACTGGTCGGCGGACACCCGCTACGCCACCAGCGGCTGGCTGTGGGCCGGCCGGCACTACTTCTTCTGCCAGACCGAGGGCACCGCCCACTCCGACGGCGAGGGCGCGTTCTCCACCTGGTGGGTGCTCACCGACGACGACACCGGCAACCGCGACGTGTTCGTCAGCGCCACCGCCCTGCGCGTCGCCGAGCCGTGGAAGCCCGTCGAGGGCCTGCCCCGCTGCTGACCCGGGGCACCGGCCCCGGAACGCGGAAGGGCCCCGCCGGACGGATCCGGCGGGGCCCTCGGCTCACGGGGTCAGGCGTCCGGAGCGGTGTCGTCCGCCGGCGCCGCCTTGCGCTTGCGGCCCAGGTACAGGGCCGCGCCGCCCGCACCGGCCGCGACCACGGCCGCCGCGACCAGGCCGAGGACCGCGGTGCCGGTCCTGGGCAGCGAGCCGTTGCCGTTCCCCGGCTTGGGGCTCTGGCTCGCCGGGTCGGAGGGCTTGCCGCTCGGCCCGTCGGTCGGTCCGGCCGTGGGGCCGTCCGTGGGGGAGGGCGACGGGGACGGGGAGGGGGACGGGCTCGGCCCGGTGCCCGGCTCGGGGACGGTCGCCTCCTCGCCCACGATGATGCGGCCGGAACCGCCCTCGGGGTAGGCGGCCTCGGTGATCCGGCCGTCCAGGGTGCCGGTGACCAGGCGCTCCAGAGCACCCTGGTAGGTGGAGCCCACCACGGTGTAGTCCGCCCCGCGGAAGGGGTACAGGTCGCCGCCCCGGGCGGAGAAGTCGTTGGTCACCACGGTGACCGGGTCGCCGTCCACGACCTCGCCGTCCTCCACGATCACCGTTCCGTCGTGCAGGATCACGTTGCGGACCCGCTCGCCCGGTGTCGTGATGGTGCCGTCCGCCGCCGCCACCTGGGCGGTCCGCTCCGGGTCGTAGGCGAAGTTCACGCCCGCCACCTGCATGAAGGCGCCGCTGGCCGTCGGGGCGGCGGCCACGCCCTGCTCCAGCAGCTCCTTGATCTGGGAGCGCGGGAGGTCGGGCACCACGGCCACCTGGTTGGCGAACGGGGCGATGGCGTAGGTGTCCAGCGCGGTCAGCGGCCCGGCCGGGATCACCGAGGCGTTGCGGATGCCGCCGCCGTTCTGGATGCCGATCTGCGGCTCGGGCACCCCGTACTGCGCGGCGTTGCGGACGCCGGTGTCCAGCAGCCCGTCGGCCACCAGGTTCCCCAGGTTGGTCTCCTGGGTCCGGACGCCCGGGTTCTGGACGCCGTTGAGGTCCACCTCGCTCTGGGCGACCACGGTCTCGGCCAGCTCGGCCACGTGGTCGGAGACCGGCTTGGTGACCTGCGCCTCGACCTCGGGGTGCGGGGCGACCGCGTCGTCGCCGGTGCCCGAGACGCGGACGGCGCCGGAGCGGTCCGACACCGACGTCACGTTGCCCTCGGCGTCGAAGTTCAGGACCAGCAGGCCCACGTACTTGTAGTTGGAGCCCGCGGTGACGATCGGCACGGTCTCGCCGTCCGGGTTCGTGGCGAGCAGCGGGTAGGACAGCGGCTGCCCGGTGTCCGGGTGGACGGTGACCTCGTCACCGGGGACCAGGGCGTCGTCCGCGTTGGCCATGACCTCGTGGCCGCCGCCCGAGACGATCGCGTCGATCCCGGTCAGCTCCCGGGCGACCCGCTCCTCGTAGGTGATGTTCTGCAGGTGCGAGATCATGATGATCTTGTCCACGCCCGCCGCGTCGAGGCGGTCGACCTCGGCCTGGACCGGGGCGACGAGGTCCTCGACCACCACGCCGCGCGGGCTGGTGATGGTGGCCAGCGGCGGGTACAGCGCACCGACGATGCCGACCTGCTCCCCGCCCGTCTCGACGACGGTGCTGGGCGCGATCCGCCCGGCCTCCTCCAGGGCGGCCAGCGACGGCTCCTTGGAGACGTCCACGTTGGCGGCCACCACCGGGACGTCCGGCAGCTGCTCGATGAACTCGGCGTACACGTCCGGGCCGAAGTCGAACTCGTGGTTGCCCATGGAGACCGCGTCGTAGCCCGCGTACCGCGCGGCCACCGCGTCGTAGAACGGGGCGCCGTCCTCGCGGGAGGCGGCGAACTCCGGGCCGGGCAGGTACATGTCGCCGGAGTTGACGGTCACCACACCGCGGTCCTCGGCCTCGTCCGCACCGGCCAGGGCCCCCGACTCCTCCGCCGCGCGCAGCTCGTTGACGAGGGTGGTGAACCGGGCGGCGCCGCCGAAGTCCTCCTGTCCGGAGGCGGCCAGCAGCTGAGACTCCGGGTCGTTGGCGTGCAGGAGCGACAGCGTGAACGCGGTGTCGCCCGCGGGCTCCATCGGGGCGGCTCCCGCCGCGGGGGCCAACGGCACCGTGAAAGCGCCGGTCAGCATCAGTGCGGCCGAGGCGCGCACGAGTCTGGACATGGGTTCCGTGCTCCTTCGTGGGGGATCGGGGGATCGTCGTGATGTGCCGCTCGGGGTGGAAGCGGGCCCAGAGACGCAACCCTAGATGTGATCGCTCCGGGGGTCATGGGCCCCAGGGTTACGATTTGTAGAATCTGTCGGACTGAAGCAGATTTTTCGACCCGTCCGTATCACCGGGTCCTGCACCTCGTCCCACCCCCGGCCCCTACCATGAGGGGTGCCGGTGACCCCGAAACCCCTTGGAGGACGGTCGTGGCTCCCCCTGGCAAGGACCCCTACGAGCCCGAGCATGGGGGCCTTCCCGACTTCGAGGCGAGCTTCGCCGCCCTGCGCCCGGACGCGCCCCTGCCCCGGCGGGTGGCGGTCGTGCGCATCCTCATGTTCATCGGCGGGGCCTGCGGCATCGCGATGGCGCTGCTCTTCCTCCAGGGTCTGGTCCTGCCCCAGGAGCAGATGGAGGAGGCGCTGGCCGTCCAGGCCGAGGCGCTCGCCCAGCAGGGCGTGCGACTGGAGCTGGGTGTGGAGGCCATGCGGGCCATGATCCTCGTCCTGGCCCTCGTCACCGGCGTCTACGGGGTGCTGTCCACCCTGCTGGCCGCCCGCATCAGGCGGCGCACGGTCGGCGTCTTCTGGGGCGTGGTGCTCTTCCACGGCGCCGCGGGGGCGCTGCTCGCCTGGAACCTGTTCGCCGGCGCCTGGGAGGCCGTCGTGCCGCTGGGCTTCGCGGTGTACATGATCGCCGTCATGTTCGGGCGCGACGCCCGCGCCCACTACGGCCTGCTCTGACCGAAGAGGCGCAGCCCCTGCCGGGGCGGCTCCGGCGGGCGCACCGCCACCTCCGTCCAGGACCGCTCCAGCAGCTCGCGCACCGTCGCCGCACCGTCCAGGGCCAGCACCCCGCGCAGCAGCCCGCCCGCGTCCGGCCGCTCCCCGGGGTCCTTGGCCACGGCCGCCTCGACCACCTTCTTCAGCCCCGGCGGCAGGTACTCCAGGTCGGGCTCCTCGAACAGCACCCGCCGGGCCATCTCCCTGGCGTCGGCCCGGCCGAACGGGTCGTGGCCCAGCGCGGCGAACGCCACCGTCGCCCCCCACAGGAACACGTCCGAGCCCTGCGTGGTGGGCTGGCGGGAGTACTGCTCGGGGCTGATCCACCCGGGGGTGCCCAGCTTGTCCACCCAGGCGGCGACCCGCCGGTCGGGCAGGGTCTCGGGCGAGGGCAGCCCGAGGTCGCGGTAGGCGCGGCGCATCCGCCGCAGCCGGATCCACTTGGTGGGGTCGGGGTCCTCCACCGGGTGCGCGATCCCGAAGTCCACCAGCTTGGGGCCCTTCGCCGACAGCACCACGTTGCTCGGCTTGAGGTCCCGGTGGACCACCCCGGCGGCGTGGATGGCGCGCAGGGCCTCGGCGGTGCCCGCGGCGACCCCGAGCAGCATCCCCTTCTTCAGCCGGCCGAACCGCTCCACGTGGTGGCGCAGCGTCGGGCCGGGCACGTACTCGGTGATCATCCACGGCAGGTCGGCCTGCACGTCGGCGCGCACGAACCGCGCCACCGAGGGGCTGTTCACCCGCGCCAGCAGCCGCGCCTCCAGGGCGAACCGGTCCCGGAACCGGTGGTCGGACGCCTGCTCGGGGTGGATCACCTTGACCGCCATGTAGCCGCCGCTCCCGGGGGAGGCCGCGGCGTAGACGGTGCCCATGCCCCCGGAGCCGACCCGGCCCACGATCCGGTGGCCGCCGACCTCCTCCGGGTCGCCGGGTTCCAGGGGGTGGAGCCTGCGGATGCCGCGCGCCTTCATGGGGACTCCGATCACGGGGGACGTGGCGGGAGTCTATCCGCGGGGCCCCGTCCGAAACCGGGACCGCGGACCGCCCGTTCGATATAAAGGAGGACGGAATCCCCCTTCCCCCAGAGGAACCGCTTGGACGTCACACTCGCCGACGGTCGCACGATCCCCCTGAGCCGCGGGCTGGCCGAGGCGGTGCTGGGAGCCTCCCCGCTGCCGGACGCCCCGCACGTGTGGTCGCCGGTGTACCTGGGGGCGCCCGGCAACGCGGCGCTCATCGACCTGGGCCTCGCGGAGCGCACCCGCCAGGGGTTCCTGGGGCTGACCCCCCTCGGCCACGAGGTCCGCGCGCGCCTCCAGGACCCGCGCCCGGAACGGGTGACCCTGGACCCCGGGCTGTCGGGCGACCGGAAACGGGCACTGCTGGTGGCGCTGGCCGACCCCGGAGCGGGGCCCGGACCCCGGGGGAGGCGCTGGACCGCCCCGCGGGTGGTCTACGCGGCGGCCATCGCATTCCTGGCCGTTCTGCTCCCTTCGGCGGATCCGCCCCTTATCGCGTACATCCCCGTGGCCGCGGTCCTGCTCGCCGTCATCACGGTCTCCTCGCACCTGGCCGACCGGGAACGCGAGCGCCGCGATCCCCGTCGTGTCCTGGAGTCCCTGGCCGACCACTACGTCCTCCAGGAGCAGGTGGAGGGGGAGTACCGGGTGCTGCTGGAGCGCACCCGCGCCGCCGTGGACGCCGTCCTGGAGTCGGCGCCGCACCGCGAAGGGCTGCTCCTCGACACCGTTCGCAACCGGGTGGTGCTGGCCGAGACCGAGTGGACCATCGCCCGCGGCCTGGCCCGCCTGTCCGGCGAGGCGGCCCGCGCCGACGGCACCCCGATCGCGGGCGAGCGCTCCCGGGCCGCGGCCGAGCGGGCCCGCGCCGCCCTGGCCGAGGAGCGCGGCCACCTCGAAAGGCGGATCGGGCTCCTGGAGGAGTACGCGGCGGGTGTGCGCTCCTTCGAGGCCGAACGCGCCGACGCTGCCTCGGCGCGCGAGTTCGACGCGATCACCGACCGGGTCCTGGAGTCCGGCGCCGCCCACGGCCTCCACGACGAGGCACTGGCCTCCCTGGTCCGCGCCCAGGAACTCGCCCTGCGCCTGTCCGACCTCACCGGCCCCGAACGGCCCCGCCCCTGACCGCGGCGGCACCCGCCCCGGCCCGGGGGTCGGGAGGCGTTCCCGAACGTCGGCGGGGTCTGGCAGGCTCGGGGGAGGAGAGGAGGCCGCCGTGAAACCCGCCCGTTTCGTCGACGCCGCCCTGTGGTTCCCCGAGGCCGTGGAGACCGAGCCCTTCGGTCCCGGCATCCTCGTCCACAAGGTGTGCGACCGGATGTTCACCCTGCTGTGGGAGGGGGAGGACCCCCGTGTCAACCTCAAGTGCGACCCCCTGCACGCCCTGGAGCTGCGCGACCGCTTCCCCGGCGTCACGCCCGGCTACCACATGAACAAGGACCACTGGAACACCGTCACCCTGGACGGCACCGTCCCCGAGGACGAGATCCTGGAGATGCTGCGCGACTCCTACGTGCTGGTCGCCCGCGGGCTGCGCAGGGCCGACCGGGAGCGCGTGCTGGCCGCGCTCGGCGACGGCCTGCCCGAGGCCGGCTGACGGAGAGGAGCCCGGGTGCCCGAGGAGAAGCGCGCCCCCGCCGTCGTCCAGGGCGTCCTGGAGCGCATCACCTACGCCAACGAGGAGACCGGCTACACCGTCGCCCGCGTCGACACCGGGCGCGGCTCCGCCGACCTGCTCACCGTGGTCGGCGCCCTCATGGGCGTGCAGCCGGGCGAGGCCCTGCGCATGCACGGCCGGTGGGGCTCCCACCCCCAGTACGGCCGCCAGTTCCACGTGGACGACTACACCACCGTGCTCCCCGCCACCGTCCAGGGCATCCGCCGCTACCTGGGCTCGGGCCTGATCAAGGGCATCGGCCCCAAGATGGCCGAGCGCATCGTCGGGCACTTCGGGACCGACGCCCTCGACGTCATCGAGCAGGAGCCCGGGCGCCTCATCGAGGTGCCCGGACTGGGTCCGAAGCGGACGAGGCTCATCGCCGAGGCGTGGGAGGAGCAGAAGGCCATCAAGGAGGTCATGGTCTTCCTCCAGGGCGTCCAGGTCAGCACCTCGCTCGCGGTGCGCATCTTCAAGAAGTACGGCGAGGCCTCCATCGAGGTCGTCCAGAAGGAGCCCTACCGCCTGGCCACCGACGTGTGGGGCATCGGCTTCAAGACCGCCGACACCATCGCGCAGGCCGTCGGCATCCCCCACGACAGCCCCCAGCGCGTCATGGCGGGCATCCAGTTCACCCTCTCGGAGTCCACCGGCGACGGGCACTGCCACCTGCCGGAGGAGAAGCTCATCTCCGCCGCCGTCAAGATCCTGGGCGTCGACTCCGGCCTGGTCATCGAGTGCCTGTCCCGGCTGGTGGAGGAGGAGGGCGTGGTCCGGGAGGAGGTCCCCGGCCCCGACGGGGAGCCGGTGCGGGCGATCCACCTGGTGCCCTTCCACCGCGCCGAGGTCGGCGCCGCCGCCGGACTGCTCACCCTGCTGAACCACCCGCACGACCGCATGCCCGCCTTCGCGGACGTGGACTGGGACGTCGCCCTGGACTGGCTGCACAGGCGCACCGGAACCGAGCTCGCCGAGGAGCAGCGCGCCGCCGTGATCCAGGCGCTCACCCGCAAGGTCGGCGTCCTCACCGGCGGCCCCGGCTGCGGCAAGTCCTTCACGGTCGCCTCCATCGTCACCCTCGCCGCCGTCAAGGGCGCCAAGGTGGTGCTGGCCGCCCCCACGGGCCGGGCGGCCAAGCGCCTCACCGAGCTGACCGGGCACGAGGCCGCCACCGTCCACCGCCTGCTGGAGCTGCGCCCGGGCGGCGACGCCTCCTACGACCGCGACAACCCCCTGGACTGCGACCTGCTCGTGGTGGACGAGGCGTCGATGCTGGACCTCATCCTCGCCAACAAGCTCATCAAGGCCGTCCCGCCCGGCGCCCACCTGGTGCTGGTGGGCGACGTCGACCAGCTGCCGTCGGTGGGCGCCGGGCAGGTGCTGCGCGACCTGCTCGCCGAGGACTCGCCCCTCCCCAGCGTCCGCCTCACCCGGGTGTTCCGGCAGGCGCAGCAGTCCGGGGTGGTCACCAACGCCCACCGGATCAACCGCGGCGAGCCCCTGCTCTTCGAGGGCATGCGCGACTTCTTCCTCTTCCCCTGCGAGGAGTCCGAGGACGCCGCGGCCATGGCCGTCGACGTGGTCGCCCGCCGCATACCGCGCACCTTCGGCCTGGACCCGCGCCGCGACGTGCAGGTCCTCACCCCCATGAAGGGCGGGCCCGCCGGGGCCGGCAACCTCAACACCGCGCTCCAGGAGGCCCTCACACCGGCGGGGGAGGGGGTGCCCGAGCGCCGCTTCGGCGGCCGCGTCTTCCGGGTCGGCGACAAGGTCACCCAGATCCGCAACAACTACGACAAGGGGGCCAACGGCGTCTTCAACGGCACCCTCGGCGTCGTCACCGGCCTGGACCCGGTCGCCCAGGAGCTGACCGTGCGCACCGACGAGGACGAGGAGATCGCCTACGACTTCGCCGAGCTCGACGAGCTCGCCCACGCCTACGCCATCACCGTGCACCGGTCCCAGGGCAGCGAGTACCCGGCCGTGGTGATCCCGGTCACCACCAGCTCGTGGATGATGCTCCAGCGCAACCTGCTCTACACCGCCGTCACCCGCGCCAAACGCCTGGTCGTGCTGGTCGGCTCGCGCCGCGCCCTGGCCCAGGCGGTCCGCAACGCCTCCTCCGGGCGCCGCCACACCGCACTGGCGCACCGGCTGCGCGGATACGCTCAGGGATCGTGGACCGAGACACCCTGATCGTCGTGGGCGCGGCCATCATCCGAGATGGCCGCATCCTGGCCGCCCAGCGCGCCGAACCCGCCGCCCTGCGCGGCCGCTGGGAGTTCCCCGGCGGCAAGGTCGACCCCGGCGAGAGCCCGGCCGACGCCCTGGTGCGCGAGTGCCGGGAGGAGCTGGGGGTCACGGTCCGAGCCCGGGAGGCGGTCGGCGCCGACGTCCCCTTCCCGGCGACCCCGGGGCGCACCAGGCCCGCCGTGCTGCGGCTGCTGCGCGCCGACCTCGTCGAGGGCGAGCCCCGGGCCCTGGAGCACCTGTCCCTGCGCTGGCTCGCCGCCGCCGACCTGGACGGCCTCGACTGGCTCCCGGCGGACGTGCCGTTCCTGGGGACGATCGGGGACCTGCTCGCCCCCCGCGACACACCCCGCGGCGAACCTCCGTCCGCCGCCGGGTGAACTCTCGGCGTCCGCGGGATGATTCGGCCCCGCGCCGCCGTTGACCCTGTGGGCGTGAGTCGGGGTGACCTGTGCGTTTCCCGACCAGCCCCCCATGACCGCATAAACTGGCAACGGGCCGTGGCATCCTGCGGTCTCTACCCGGTATCAGGAGATCGAGACTTTTCCATGTCCACCGTCACGCCCGTCCAGGGCTCCGCCCGCCGTAGCGACCTTCGCAACGTCGCCATCGTGGCCCACGTCGACCACGGTAAGACGACCCTCGTGGACGCCATGCTCTGGCAGTCCGGTGTCTTCCGCGAGAACCAGGACGTGGACGACCGCGTGATGGACTCCAACGACCTGGAGCGCGAGAAGGGCATCACCATTCTCGCCAAGAACACGGCCGTCCACTACACCACGCCCGAGGGCGAGGACGTGGTCATCAACATCATCGACACCCCGGGCCACGCCGACTTCGGCGGCGAGGTCGAGCGCGGCCTGTCGATGGTCGACGGCGTGGTCCTGCTCGTGGACGCCAGCGAGGGCCCGCTCCCGCAGACCCGCTTCGTGCTCCGCAAGGCCCTCAAGGCCAAGCTCCCCGTCATCCTCGTCATCAACAAGGTGGACCGGCCCGACAGCCGCATCGCCGAGGTCGTGGACGACACCTACGAGCTGTTCATGGACCTGGACGCCGACGAGTCCCAGATCGAGTTCCCGATCGTCTACGCCTGCGCCCGCGACGGCAAGGCCTCCCTGGAGCGCCCGGCCAACGGCACCGTTCCGGACAACGACAACCTGGTGCCGCTGTTCTCCACCATCCTGGACACCATCCCGGCGCCCGAGTACGTCCCGGACGCGCCGCTCCAGGCCCACGTCACCAACCTCGACGCCTCCCCGTTCCTGGGCCGCCTGGCGCTGTGCCGCGTCCAGCAGGGCGAACTGCGCAAGGGCCAGCAGGTCGCGTGGATCCGCACCGACGGCACCACCCAGCAGGTCAAGATCACCGAGCTGCTCATGACCGACGGCCTGGAGCGCAAGCCCGCCGAGAAGGCCGGCCCCGGCGACATCGTCGCCATCGCGGGCATCGAGGACATCATGATCGGCGAGACCCTCGCCGACCTGGAGAACCCGGTCCCGCTGCCGCTCATCACGGTGGACGAGCCGGCCATCTCCATGACCATCGGCACCAACACCTCGCCGCTGGTCGGCAAGGTCAAGGGCGCCAAGGTCACCGCCCGCCTGGTCAAGGACCGCCTCGACAAGGAACTGGTCGGCAACGTCTCCCTGCGCGTGCTGCCCACCGAGCGCCCCGACGCCTGGGAGGTGCAGGGCCGCGGCGAGCTGGCGCTGGCCATCCTCGTCGAGCAGATGCGCCGCGAGGGCTACGAGCTGACCGTCGGCAAGCCGCAGGTGGTCACCAAGGTCATCGACGGCAAGGTCCACGAGCCGGTGGAGCGCCTGACCGTGGACGCCCCCGAGGAGTACATGGGCGCCATCACCCAGCTCCTCAGCGTCCGCAAGGGCCGCATGGAGAACATGGTCAACCACGGCACCGGCTGGGTGCGCATGGACTGGCTGGTGCCCTCCCGCGGCCTCATCGGCTTCCGCACCGAGTTCCTCACCGAGACCCGCGGCACCGGTATCGCCCACCACGTGTTCGAGAAGTTCGAGCCGTGGTTCGGCGAGCTGCGCACCCGCCCCAACGGCTCCCTGGTGGCCGACCGGGCCGGCGCCGCCGTGGCGTTCGCGATGTTCAACCTCCAGGAGCGCGGCACGCTGTTCGTCGAGCCGGGCACCGAGGTGTACGAGGGCATGATCGTCGGCGAGAACGCCCGCGCCGACGACATGGACGTCAACATCACCAAGGAGAAGAAGCTCACCAACATGCGCTCGGCCACGGGCGACGAGCTGGTGCGCCTGGTGCCGCCGCGCAAGCTGTCCCTGGAGCAGGCCCTGGAGTTCTGCCGCGAGGACGAGTGCGTGGAGGTCACCCCCGAGCACGTGCGCATCCGCAAGGTCATCCTGGACCAGAAGGAGCGCGGGCGCATCACCGCCAACAAGAAGCGCCAGCAGCAGTAGCCGCGGCCTTCCGGGGGCTCCTCCCCGACGGGTGGGCGGGTCGCGTCGCGGCCCGCCCACCGGCGTTTTCCGGCCAGGTCACACGGGTAGACCGCTATGACATGAAGACCGATCCCTCGTGTCCCAGGTGCGGGCGCGCGGTCCGGCCTCCGGGGTTGTGGACCAGCGCGTGGCAGTGCGACGCACACGGCCCGGTCACACCTCTGCAACCGGTCCGCCAGCCCGGCCCCGCCGTCCTGGAGGCCCTCCTGCCCCAGGCCCGCGTCCCGGTGTGGATCCCCTGGCCGCTGCCCACCGGGTGGGTGGTCACCGGGTTCGCAGAGGCGGGCGACGACCGCAGCGGGGCGCTGGCGACCGCCGTGGCCCTGTCCGGACCCGACCCGCTGGGCGGTGTCGGCGAGGCCGTCGTCGTCGCGGAGGCCCCCGGGATCGGCCTGGGCGCCCGCCTGGCCGGACTGGAGGGGCCCGACGCCGGCGACGGGTTCGACACCCGGGCGCCCGACGCCAAGGTGCGCTTCGAGGGCCACGAGATCCCGCTGTGGAACCTCGACCTGGGCCGCGAGCGCGCCGGCTACACCGGGGAGGCGCTCTCCCAGTGGCTGTGGGTGGTGTTCGCCACCGCCGACACCGCCCTGCTGATGTGCGAGATCGGCTCCCTGCGGGACCTGCGCGACATCAAGGACGGCGGGGTCGCGCTGGAGCCGCCCTTCGGCGCGCCCAGCCCGTTCCTGGCGTCGGCGCTGGCGCCTCGCTCCGCCTGAGCGGGGCGGCCCCGGCCGCCGGACCGGTGCCCGGCCGGCCCGGCGCGGTGGCCCGATCCGGGCCGGGGCTTAGTACGATCAGCCGGTGACACGTATCGACCTGCACTCCCACAGTTCCGTCTCCGACGGCGGCGATGCTCCGGAGGAGGTCATCGGGTACGCCGTCGCCGCGGGCCTGGACGTCCTCGCCCTCACCGACCACGACACCGTCGGCGGCGTCGAGGCGGCCGCCGCCGTCCTGCCGCCCGGCTTCACCCTGGTCCCGGGCATGGAGCTGTCCTGCGCCTACCGGGGCTCCAGCGTCCACCTGGTGTCGTACCTGTTCGACCCGGACGACGCCGACCTCAACGAGGAGCTGCGCCGGGTCCGCTCCGACCGCGCCTCGCGCGCGGAGGAGATGGTCCGCAAGCTCCAGGCGAACGGGGTGGACGTCACCTGGGAACGGGTGCTGGAGATCGCGGGCGCCGGACACGCCGAGTACGCCGACGCCAACACCATCGGCCGCCCCCACCTGGCCCGCGCGATCGTGGAGGCCGGGGCCGCCCGCGACGTACAGGACGCCTTCGACCGGTGGATCGGCTCCGGCGGACCCGCCTACGCCTCCCGGTACGCCATCGACCCGGTGCGCGCCGTCCGGCTCGTGCGGGCGGCGGGCGGGGTGTGCTCCCTGGCCCACCCGGCCCGGGCCGAGGGCGCCCTCAACGGGTCCGTGCCCCTGGAGCTGGTCGAGCGCATGGCCGCCGCCGGCCTGGGCGGCATCGAGGCCGACCACCCCTCGCACAACAGCGCGCAGACCCGCCACTGGCGCGGTGTCGCCGCCGACCTGGGAGTGGTGGTCACCGGCTCCAGCGACGACCACGGCTCCCTCACCGGGCACCGCCTGGGCGTCCGGACCACCGCGCCGGAGGCGTTCGAGGAGCTGGTGGCGCCGGCCACGGGGGTCCCCCTGATCAGGGGCTGAGGGTGTCGGTTCACCCTGTGGGTTCGGTACGGTACGGACCACCGTGCGCGGGCGCGACAATGGTCGCAGCGCAATCACCCATATCGGACTAAGTGAGAGGTCTGACGCCGTGTTCTGGAAGCGGAAGTCGAAGAAGCAGGACGGCCCGGAGGCCACCGATTCCGCTGCGGAGGCCGCGGTGGACGACACGGCGGAGGACGCCGAAGAGGCCGGGGAGGCCGAGGGGGCGGCCGGAGCCGCGCAGGCCACCGAGGACGGGAAGGCCGACAAGGGCGAGAAGGACGAGAAGTCCGAGAAGGACCGGAAGGCCGAGGAGGACACGGAGGCGGAGGCCGGCGACGCCGACGCGGACGACGACTCCGAGGACACGGGCTCCGAGGACACGGGCTCCCGGGACGACGCCGAGGCGGAGGCCGACCGGGACACCGGCGAGGACTCCGACGACGACTCCGAGGCCGAGGACGACGAGGCCGGGACCTCAGACGACATCTTCGCCGACGACACCGAGGAGGCCGGTGTCACCGGTCCCGACTCCGAGGGCATCACCCGGGTCCGCGCCGCGGTCACCTTCGAGTTCGACGACGAGAAGTTCGAGTACATCGGCAACACCTGGATCGTCCAGGCCGACGACGACGGCGTCATCGTCATCGACCCGGGCCCCGACGCCGAGGCCGTCCTGGAGGCCGTGGGCGAGCGCGAGGTCTACCTCGTGGCCTGCACCAACGCCTACGCCCCGCACATCGAGTCCGCGGTGAAGATCGTCGAGGAGACCGAGGCCCCGGTCGCCCTGCACCCCCGCGAGATGCGCCTGTGGCGCCGTCAGCACGGCGCCGAGCACCGCCCCGACTACGAGGTCGAGGGCGGCGGTTCCATGACCATCGGCGACCTCCAGATCGACGTCGTGGCCCTGCCCGGCACCTCCCCGGGCACCGTCGGCTACTCCATCAGCCAGCTCGGCGTCGTCTTCTCCGGCGACACCCTGCGCAAGGGCGAGCCCGGCATGGTGGGCAACACCTACATCGACTACACGACCCAGCTCGCCTCCATCGGCGAATCGCTGCTGTCGCTGCCCCCGGACACCCGCATCCTGCCCGACCGCGGCCCGGCCACCAACGTGGTCGCCGAGAGCAAGAACTTCGACTCCTGGGTCTGACCCCGCCCGGGGTCCGCACCCGTCCGGACACCACGGCGCCCCGGCCCCCTCGCGGGGACCGGGGCGCCGCGGCGTGCGCGGTCAGCGGCGGCCGACCGACTCCACCTCGTTCCAGAACGCGGTGAACGCGCTGGCCGTGGTCTCGGGGGCCTCCACGTTGGGGGAGTGGCCCGCGCCGGGCACCACGATCCGCCTGGCGTCCAACCGCTTGGCCATGTCCTCCTGGAGGGAGGGCTCCCACGCGTCGTCGTTCTCGCCGTACATCACCAGGGCGGGCAGCCGCAGCGCGGCCAGCTCCTCGACCCGGTCGCGGGCTCCCAGCAGGTCCTCGGCGCAGCGCAGCAGGCCCAGGGCGCTGCTGTGCACCAGCCGGTCGCGCAGGAAGGAGCGGACGCCCTCGTCGGGGGTGCGCTGACGCGCCTCGGCGTCGAACCGCTCCTCCCACAGCTCCTCCAGGCGTTCCCGGGAGGGGTCCATGGACAGCGCGGCGATCAGGGCGCGGGTGCGCATCGCCGCCTGGCCCGGCAGGGCGGCGGGGCCGCTGCACAGCAGCGTCAGCGAGGCCAGGTCGGCCATGCCGCTCAGCGCGGTCTCGCGCACCACCAGGCCGCCGAAGGAGTGGCCCACCAGGTGGACGGGCATCCGCCCGCCGACCTGCTCGACGACCTCGGCGACGACCTCGCCCAGCGAGGCCAGCCGGTAGTCGGGGGCCCGCACGCCGGGCGGCGGGGTGAGGGTCTCCGGGCCCGGCGACCCGTAGGTCCCCGGAAGGTCGATCGCGACCACCTCCCGACCGCCCTGGGCCAGGGTCTGGAGGATCGCGATGAAGTCCTCCTTGCTGCCGGTGTAGCCGTGCACGAGCACGGCGGGCGCCAGCTCGGCGCCCCCGGAGACGGGCAGCGCCCGCAGGGCCGCCACCGGGCCGTAGGACAGGTCGAGGTCGACCCGCCGCACGCCCGGCGGCAGGTCGAGGAACTTAGGTGTACTCACGTCCGGTCACCCTAGACGATGGCGGCCCGCTCCGGGGCGGAGCGGGACCGTGATCTCCCACGTCGGCGCGGCACCGGCCGGTACCGCGCCGCCTGTGCGCCGCGGCCCCCGTCCGGGTGCCGCGGCCGTGCCCTCTCCGGCCCGGCGGGCCGGACCGGTCAGGTGTTCTCGGGGTCGCGGCGGACGGCCGAGCCGCTGCGGGTGCGGCGGCGACGGCGGACCGTGCGGGTGCCCTCGCCCCCCTCGCCCTTGTCGGCCACGGGGGCGGCCGGGGCCGCCGCGGGCGCCTCGGCCCGCTTCTCCGCGCGCTTGTCGGCTGCGGGCGCCTCGGCGCCCGCGGCCACGCTCTCACCGCCGCGGGTGCGCCGGCGCGAGCGCCCGCTCCTGCCGCCGCGGCGGCGGCCCTCGCCGCGCTCCTGGTCGCCCGAGCGGTCCCGGTCCCGGTCGCGGCCGCCGCGGCCGCGCTGGGTGCGGGGCCCGCCGGTGTCACCGATGTCCTCGATCTCCTCGGCCTCCAGGCCGGCGTGCTCGGCGCGCTTGTCGGCGGCCAGCCGCCCCTTGGTGCCCGCGGGGATGTTGAGCGCCTCGAAGAAGTGCTTCGAGGTGGAGTAGGTCTCCTCCGGCTCGGTGAACCCCAGGTCCAGCGCGGCGTTGATGAGCTTCCACCGCGGCATCTCCTGCCAGTCCACGAACGTGACGGCGGTGCCGGTGCGCCCGGCCCGGCCGGTGCGGCCGATCCGGTGCGTGTAGGTCTTCTCGTCCTCGGGCGTCTCGTAGTTGACGACGTGGGTGACGTCGTCCACGTCGAGCCCGCGGGCGGCCACGTCGGTGGCGACCAGGATGTTGATCTTGCCGTTGCGGAAGGCGCGCAGCGCCCGCTCGCGCTGGCTCTGGCCCAGGTCGCCGTGGACGGCCGCGACCGCGAACCCGCGGTCCTTCAGCTCGCCCGCGACCCGGTCGCACGCCCGCTTGGTCTGGCAGAAGACCATGCTCTGCCCGTGGTCCTCCGCCTGGAGGAGACGGGCCAGCATCTCGATCTTGTCCATCTGGTGGGTGCGGAACGCGTGCTGCGCGATCCGGCTGGTGATCGCCGACCCGTCGATCTCGTTGTCGTCGCCGGCCCGCACGTGGGTGGGCCGCCGCAGGTACTTGCGGGACAGGGAGACGATCTCGCTCGGCATGGTCGCCGAGAAGAGCATGACCTGGCGCTCGGCCGGGATCTTGGTGAGGATGCGCTCGATGTCCGGCAGGAAGCCGAGGTCGAGCATCTTGTCGGCCTCGTCCAGGACCACCGCGGCGACCCCGTCCAGCCGCAGGTGCTTCTGGTTCTCCAGGTCGAGCAGGCGGCCCGGGGTGCCGACGACGACGTCGACGCCCTCCTTGAGGCCGTTGATCTGCGGCTCGTAGGAGCGGCCGCCGTAGACGGTCAGGATCCGGGCGCCGCTGCGCTTGCCGGCGGTGGTCAGGTCGGCCGCGACCTGGATGGCCAGCTCACGGGTGGGGACCACGATCAGGGCACGGGGGCTCTTGGAGGTCCCGGGGGCCTCCTGGGCCCGCTGGAGCAGGGGGAGCCCGAAGGCCAGCGTCTTGCCGGTACCGGTCCGGGCCTGTCCGATGATGTCGCTGCCGCCGAGGGCGATCGGCAGGGCCAGCTCCTGGATGGGGAAGGGCTCGATGATCCCCTCGGCCTCCAGGGCGTCGGCGATCTCGGTGCTCACGCCGAGGTCGCGGAAGGTGATGCGGGGCTGTTGTGTCTCGTCTGTGCTGCTCAGGGCTCAGGCCTCCATCTTGGCGGTACACGAACTGCGTGTCCGCGTCGGGATGCGGTCGCGTGCGGCTTCGGGGGCCGCCGCGGAAGGCGCGGCTCGCCGTCCGTTCCGGTCGGAACGGGGCGGCGGCGCTGCCGTCGGATCCGCGGCCCGGGGGCTCCCGGCCGGAGATCGGATCCATCCGCTCGGCGCGCTCCCGTTCTCCTTCGGGGGCCCGCCGTGGTTCGTCGGGTTCGTCCGCGCGGTCGTCGGTCGCCCTGGGGCGGCCGGATCGCGCGGCGGGGCGCGGCATCCGTGGGACACCGCTGCGTGCGGGAACGTACCCGCGGGTGTGAGAAGGGGTCCGTGTCGGTCCGCACGCGCAGGTCGTCACGGAGAGTCTAGCCGGTGACCCGCCCGGCGGACGTGGCCGCCATCCGTAGCGGGACGGCATGGACCTACCCGTTCCCAGCTGGTGCAACCGTGCCGTTCGGACGTTTAGTCCCCGGTTCGGTGTGAGAACGGCCGGGCGATACCCTGGCGCCCATGACCAAAGGCCCCTCTGTGAACCCCGGTGTGATCGATCTCCTCGGCCTGCTGGCCTACGCCGAGCTGGGTTCCTTCTTCCGTCTCGCCGGTGACGCGGTGCTGGCCCCCACCCTGCGCGGCAAGGGCCGCCTGGCGGCGCTGGCCGCCACGGAGCAGGCCCACTACCAGGTGCTCCGCGACCGCCTGGAGGAGCTGGGGGTCGACCCGGAGGAGGCGATGGCCCCGTTCGTGGAGCCGCTGGACGCCTGGCACGAGCGCACCGAGCCCAAGACCTGGCTGGAGAGCCTGGTCAAGACCTATGTCGCGGACGGGATCGCGGGCGACTTCTACCGCAGGGTGGCCGAACTGGCCGACGACGAGACCCGCACCCTGGTCGAGGGCGTCCTCGCGGAGACCGGCCGCGCCGAGTTCGTCGCCGAGACCGTGCGCGAGGCCCTGGCCGAGGACCCGGTCCTGGCCGGCCGGCTGTCGCTGTGGGCCCGCCGCCTGGTCGGCGAGGCGCTGGGCCAGGCCCAGTCCGTGGCCGTGCGCCGGCCCCGCCTGGCGGCCCTGCTCGCCGAGGGCGTCGACCGGCCGGAGACCGGCGGGGAGGACACCACCGGCCTGGGCGACCTGGCCGCGGTGAGCCGCATGTTCGCCTCCCTCACCGACCGGCACGCGGGCCGCCTGGAGGCCATGGGCCTGAGCGCCTGAACCCCGTCCGCGGGCGCCGTCCGGGGCCGTCCGGCCCGCCCGGCCCGCCCGGCCGCGCCGGGTTACCCGCGCGGGCCCGTTCCGATTCCCCCTCGTACCCGTTCTTGACCCGCGCTTGGGGACACTCTGGTCAAGGGCGGGTAATTTCCAACACTTTCGTGACGATCGGTTGGGGCGCGGACGTAAACTCGATGAAGTTTCCCGTGTCTCGACCACCCCTGAGTAGGTACTTCCATGCCCCGTGGGACCTCAGTGCGCCACCCGTTGGCCGGACTCACCCGTGACTTCCACAAGATCGGCCCCCTCGCCGGTCCGATCGACCCCTGGATGTGCGCTGAGCTGGACCAGCACGCCGCGCAGGTGTGCGACGGCATCGCCTCCTCCGGCGGCGAGGTGACCGCCCGGACCCTGGGCACCTACCTCCACGGGTTCCTCGACGGCTGCCTCGAGCGGGGCTGGGACTCCGCGGCCGTCGAGTACGACTGGGAGACACTCCGCGTCCTCGCGATCTGCCGCTTGGCCAAGGAGCGCGGTTTCGTCCGCTAGGTTGTTGCCAACCGCAGGCACCGTTGTGACCGACGACGCGCCGTCCCCGAGGACGCGTTCGGTGGATGCTTCCGCGCGGTCGGCGCGGCGAGCGGCGGCCCGGCCGTTCCGCGGAGGCATCGCGCCGGAGGCGTTCCCGAGGCCGGCGGCGGTCGACGGGCGGACCCGGAACGGTATGCCGGACACGCCCTCGGTCACCCGCCCTGCCCGTTCACCGGCGAAAACCCCTTCACGGGCCTAGGCTGGGGACATCGGCGACCCCACGGCGGCCGGACACGCGCCCCGACGAACCGGGCGCGGACCTGCGGAATGCAACGTGGGATGCACGGTGTTATGCCGGTCCGGGACGGACCGGACGCCGTGACTGGCGGAGCGGCCCGCAGGAGCCGCGAGAAAGGAATGCGAATGAGGAGCGGTCGGCACGGGGCGGCGCGCCCACCGGTCGGCGTCCTGATCCAGCAGGATCGCGTCGACTTCGCGCTTTTCGCACTGATCTTCGTCGTCGCGGTGGCCTCGATGGTCTTCACCGGGCCGGGCAGCGTCGTCTTCTGGCTGGCGCTGCTGCCCATGATCGCCACCGTGGTGCTGGCCGTCCGGCGGATCGAGCACCTGTCCCGCCTCGAGCTGCGGGACTCGGAGTTCCTGTAGCCGGCGACGGCGCACGACAGCGGGAGGGCGGGGCCTCGAGGCCCCGCCCTCCCTTGTCTCCTTCGTCTTGTACCTCTGCGATCCCGAGCCCCCTTTCCCTCGACTGCACGCCTGTGGCGTCCGTACCCGTCAGACGCCGCCCTCGGGGCGCTCGCCCGTGCCCGGCGCACCCGGGCCGGTGCGCACTCCGGCGGTGCGGGCGTCCTCGGCACCGGCCGGTCCGGTGGTCGCGGGACGGTCCATGGCGGCCTTGCGGCCCGCCTCGTAGCTGCTCTTGTCGGCCAGGCGGCCGGTCTCCTCCTCCGCGCGGTCCAGCCAGCGGTCCCAGCGCGACTGCATCGGCCGGATCAGGCCGCCGCCGACGCCCACCACGATGACGCCGCCGACGGTGGCCAGCACGGCGACGAGCACCGGCGTGGTCACGGTCGTGGCGATGCCCATCTGGTTGAGCGCCGCGATGACACCGAGGGCCAGGATGGCCACGGCGGCGATGTTGGCCAGTAGCCGGCCGTACGAGAGGCCGCCCAGTGCGTTGCTGACGATGTCGCGGACCGCCTTGGCGATCATCGCGGTCACCACCACGATGACCAGCGCGACGATGCCGCGCGGCATCCAGGCGATGACCTCGTTCAGGAGGGTGCTCACCGGGTTCGGTCCGAAGACGTTGAACGCGAGGGTGAACACGAACAGCAGGGCGACGTAGTAGATGATCTTGCCGCACAGCTCACTGGCGCTCCAGTTGCTGCGCTCGAAGTACTCGCCCACCCCGCCGCGGTGGAGGGCGCGGTCCAGCCCGACCCCGTGCAGCGCCTTGCCGACCGCCTTGCCCACGAGCCAGGCGATGATCCAGCCCACTACGAGGACGACCAGGAAGCCGGCCAGCAGTGGTACGAAGCTCGCCACCATCTGCCAGGCCGTCATCAGACCCTGACCCACATCCATGACGTCTTCACCCCCAAGTCGCTCCGTTCGGTCGTACCGAATGGTCGCCGTTCGGAACGGCGAAAAGAGGCGCGGTGCCTCTCACCCCGCCGATACCCGGAGTGCCCGGTTCAAATCCTTTATCGGAGCAGGTCGGAAGGTATTGCCTTTTCTTGGGAATTCTCTGGCCGGAAAAAGGGGCGCGGATCATTGCCGGTAGTGGACAATGCGCCGGCCCGGGGCGGCCGCGCACGGCGGAGGGCCCCGGTCGCCCGGGGCCCTCCGTGGTGGTGTGCGGGGGTCAGGAGTCCTGGCCGGCCGGCTGCCCCTCGCCGCGGTGCAGGTCCCAGCCGCTGATACCGCGCCAGGCCAGCCGGGCCACCAGCAGTTCGGCGGCGTCCTTGGGAACCGAGCCCTGGGTGTTGATCCAGTAGCGGGCGCTGGTCTCGGCCATGCCGACCAGCCCTATGCTCAGCAGGTGCGCCTCCTCGTCGGAGATGCTGGTGTCCTGTCGGATGACCTCGCCGATCAGCTCGGCGCAGCGCTGGAAGGTCTGCTCGCTCTTCTCGCGCACCGCCGGGAGATTGCGCAGGTCCGATTCGAAGACCAGGCGGAACGCCTCGCCGTCGCCGGCCACGAAGTCGAAATACGCGCGGAAACTCGCGATGACCCGCTGGCGGTTGTCATCGGTGCTCTCCAGCGCCTCGCGCTGCTTTTCGACCAGCGCCTCGGAATGCTCTTCCAGGAGGGCGAGGTACAGCTCCAGCTTCCCCGGGAAGTGCTGGTAGAGGACCGGCTTGCTCACCCCCGCGCGCTCGGCGATCTCGTCCATCGCGGCCGCGTGGTACCCGCGGGCGACGAAGATCTCCTGCGCGGCGGCGAGGAGCTGTCGGCGGCGCCTGACCCGGGGCAGACGGGTGCCCCGGGAGCGGGCGTCTGAAGGAGCTGTCACACCCACACCCTCCGAACTCGGCATGGCAGATGCACGCCATCATCGGACATCTGCGTGGCTGGCGCCGTCGTGCGCGCGTCCCCGTCACAGGGTGCGCTCCACGGCGTTTTCCGCCATCTTACTCCTGCGTAAGTTACCTGTGACATAGGGATTCGTCCCGCGGAACGAGACGGCGCGGGCCGGTGGCCGCCGATCAGCGCCGATCGTCGTCGTCGGCCCCGGCCTCGCGCAGCTGCTCCACGACGTCGGCCTCGTTCGCGTCCGGGAGCTCCCCGCCCCCGGCGCGCTCCAGCCAGTGCTCGTCGTCCTCCGCGTCGGAGGCGGACAGCCGCTGTTCGGCGGCGTCGGCCTCGGGGACCGCTGCGTCCGGGTCCTCCGCGGGTGCGGGACGTGTCCTCGGGTCCTCGGTCACGGGTGCCTCCCCCAGTCGACGGACGTACCACCGACACTACTCTCCGCCGCGCCGCGGGGGGCGGAGGGGAATGGATCGGCGGGTCAGGGCGGTTGCCGACGAGAGGGGGCGGCCGAGGTCCGGCGGCTCGGGCGGGTGTCCGCCACTGTGCCCGTCGACACCGCCCCGGGGGTGGGAATGGAAAACCCCACCCGTTAGGTTGGGTATAAGAGCAAGCACGCTTCGCGCCCCGCGACCCCTGCGCCCGTGGTCCTCCTGCTTCGGGCGGTGTGAAGCATCACGAACAGACATGAGGAGTCACCGTGTCGCTGCCGCCGCTGGTGGAACCAGCTGACGAGCTGACCGTGGACGAGGTGCGCCGCTATTCGCGACACCTGATCATCCCCGACGTGGGCATGGACGGGCAGAAGCGCCTGAAGAACGCCAAGGTGCTCGTCGTCGGTGCGGGCGGGCTGGGTTCCCCGGCGCTGCTCTACCTCGCCGCCGCGGGTGTGGGCACCCTCGGCATCATCGACTTCGACGTCGTGGACGAGTCCAACCTCCAGCGCCAGGTCATCCACGGCCAGAGCGACGTGGGCCGCCCCAAGGCCGAGTCGGCCCGCGACAGCATCAAGGAGGTGAACCCCAATGTGACGGTGATCCTCCACCAGGACCGCCTGGACTCCGACAACGCGCTGGAGATCTTCGCGGACTACGACCTGATCCTGGACGGGACCGACAACTTCGCGACCCGCTACCTGGTCAACGACGCCGCGGTCATCCTGAACAAGCCGTACGTGTGGGGTTCCATCTACCGCTTCGACGGCCAGGTCAGCGTCTTCTGGAACGAGTACGGGCCGCAGTACCGCGACCTGTACCCCGAGCCCCCGCCGCCCGGCATGGTCCCCTCCTGCGCCGAGGGCGGTGTCCTGGGCGTGCTGTGCGCCTCCATCGGGTCCGTCATGGTGAACGAGGCCATCAAGCTGATCACCGGGATCGGTGAGCCGCTGGTGGGCCGCCTGCTCATCTTCGACGCCCTGGAGATGTCCTGGCGCGAGGTGAAGGTCCGCAAGGACCCCGACACCCAGCCGGTGACCGAGCTCATCGACTACGAGGCGTTCTGCGGCGTCGTCTCCGACGAGGCCAGCGAGGCCGCGGCCGGGTCGACGATCACCGCGGGCGAGCTCAAGGACCTCCTCGACAACAAGCCCGACGAGATCTTCCTCGTGGACGTCCGCGAGAAGAACGAGTACGAGATCGTCAGCATCCCGGGCGCCACGCTCATCCCCAAGGGCGAGTTCCTCAACGGCAAGGCCTTCGAGAAGCTCCCCCAGGACAAGCGCGTGGTCCTGCACTGCAAGTCGGGCGTGCGCTCGGCCGAGGCGCTGGCCGCGGTCAAGGCCGCGGGCTTCTCCGACGCGGTGCACGTCGGCGGCGGCGTCCTGGCCTGGGTCAACCAGATCGACCCCAGCCTGCCCAGCTACTGAGCGGCCTGTCATAGCGCGTCGCGGACGGCGCCGGGGCGATCCCGGCGCCGTCCGCCGTATGCGGGCGCCCGATTGGGTACAAGACCTCCCAGGGGCCGCCGATCGAACGTCGGGGCGGCCCCGCCGCAGGGAGGTGGCACCATGCGTGAAAAGGGACGCCGGGCCGACTGGATGGCGATCGCCGCCGGTCTGGCGCTGGGGATCAGCTTCGTCTGGCACGGGATGTACGGGTTCAGCGGCGGAGTGCTGTTCGTGCTCGGGCTGGGGGTCATCATGGCCGCCGTCGTCTCCCTCACCCGCCCCGGCGCGCTCTCCGGGGAGATCGCGGTGCTGGCGATCGGCGTGCTCGTGTTCGCGATGCCCTGGCTGCTGGGCTACACGCACCTGGCCCCGGCCGCGTGGACGGCCTGGATCATCGGCGCCGCCATCGCCGTGCTCGGCGCCTACGGCCTGGTCCGGGCCCGCCAGACGCGGCGGCGCGACCCCGACTCCGTCTGGAGCGCCCACGTCAACGAGATCCCGACCTGACCGGGAGCGCGACGCGGGGCCGGTGCCGTGCGGCACCGGCCCCGCGTGTTCCCGGCGTCGCGTCCGTCGGCGGCCCTCGCTAGGGTGTGGCCGTGTTCACCGATGAGGACGGCGGGCCCGACGAGTACGCCGACGAGGTCCTGGCCGTGGTCGAGCGGATCCCGCCGGGGAGGGTGATGTCCTACGGGGACATCGCCGAGTACGTGGGCCGGGGAGGCCCCCGGCAGGTCGGCTCCGTCATGTCCACCTGGGGCGGCGGCGTCCCCTGGTGGCGGGTGGTCCGGGCCGACGGCAGCCCCGCCTCCGGACACGAGGTGAGAGCCTTGTCGCACTATGCCGCGGAGGCCACTCCGCTGCGGCCCGGAAGCGACCGTGTGGACATGCGCAAGGCCCGGTGGGACGGGGAAAGCGGAGGCTGAGGGCACCTCGCGGGCTCCCCGGGCCGTCCGGGACGGTCGGCACCCTCTGGTGAACTGGTGGGGTGAACACATCCCCGTACCGTCTCGTGCGGCGCCCCCACCGGGTGCAGCCGCCGCCGGTGCTGGACGAGAACCAACGCAAGGTCGTCGACCACGAGGGCGGCCCCCTCCTGGTGCTCGCCGGTCCCGGCACCGGCAAGACCACCACCATCGTCGAGGCCGTCGTCGACCGCATCGACAACAGGGGCGTGGACCCCTCCCGCATCCTGGTCCTCACCTTCGGCCGCAAGGCCGCGCAGGAGCTGCGGGAGCGCATCACCGGGCGGCTGCGCCGCACCACCCGGGAGCCCCTCGCCCTGACCTTCCACGGCTACGCCTACGCGCTCATCCGCCGCGAGTTCCAGCGCATGGGCGACCTGCCGCCCCGCCTGCTGTCCGGCCCCGAGCAGCTGATGGAGATACGCGAGCTCCTGCGCTGGGAGGCCGCGGACGGCGGTTCCGCCTGGCCCGAACGCCTGCGCCCGGCCCTGGAGACCCGCGGCTTCGCCGAGGAGCTGCGCGACTTCCTGATGCGCGCGGAGGAGCGCGGCCTGGGCCCCGACGCCCTGGCCCGGCTGGGCCGCGAGCGCGGCCGCGACGACTGGGAGGCCGCGGCCGGGTTCCTGGCGCGGATGAACGGCCGGTTCGACATCGCCCCCGTGCCCACCCTCAACTACGCCGAGCTGGTGCGGATCGCCGCCGGACTGCTCTCCGACCCCGCGGTGCAGGAGCGCGAGCGCTCGGCGCACGAGACCGTGTTCGTCGACGAGTACCAGGACACCGACCCGGCCCAGGAGGAACTCCTCCAGGCCCTGGCGGGCGACGGTCGCGACCTCATCGCCGTCGGCGACCCCGACCAGTCCATCTACGGGTTCCGCGGCGCCGAGGTGCGCGGCATCCTGGAGTTCCCCGACCGCTTCCGCACGGTCCGCCGCACGCCCGCCCCCGTGGTGGCGCTGCGCACCTCCCGCCGCAGCGGCTCCGGCCTGCTGGCCGCCTCGCGGGCGGTCACCCGCCGCCTGCCCGCCGTCGCCTCCGCGCCCGGCCGCGTCAACGAGCACCGCGAACTGGTCCCCGCCGCCGGGGTGCCCGCCGGGAGCGTGCGGCTGCTCATGGCCGAGAGCCCCACCCAGGAGGCGGCGGTCATCGCCGACACCCTGCGCCGCGCCCACCTGGTGGACGGCGTCCCCTGGTCGGACATGGCCGTCCTGGTGCGCTCGGCCACCCGCCAGCTGCCGGTGCTGCGCCGCGCCCTGGTCGCCGCGTCGGTGCCGGTCGCCGTCGGCGCCGATGAGCTGCCGGTGGCCGCCGAGCCCATCGTGCGGCCGCTGCTGTCCCTCATCCGGTTCGGGCTGCACCCGGCCGAACTCGACGACGAGGCCGCCCGCGACCTGCTCACCGGCCCCTTCGGCGACGCCGACGCCATCGGCCTGCGCCGCCTCACCCGCGCCCTGCGCCGCCTGGACCTGGACCGGGCCGCCGCCGAGCGCGAGAACGGCGGGGGCGACGGGACCTACCGGCCCGCCTCCCAGCTGCTGGTGGACGCCCTGCGCGAGTCGGCCGACCTCACCCTGGTCGAGCCGGAGGTGGCCGCGCCCGCCCTGCGCATCGCCACCGCCCTGGCCACCGTCCGCGAACTCGACGCCCGCGGCGCCGACGCCGAACAGGTGCTGTGGCGGCTGTGGCGCGACAGCGGCCTGGCCGACCGGCTGCTGCGCGCCAGCCTCGCCGGCGGCCGCCGCGGCGCCGCCGCCGACCGCGACCTCGACGCGGTGGTCGCCCTGTTCGAGAGCGCCGCCCGCTACTGCGACCGGCTGCCCCCCGGCACCCCGGAGGGGTTCCTCGCCGACCTGGCCGCCCAGGAGATCCCCGGCGACAGCCTCGCCGAGCGCGCCCCCGACGGCGAGTCCGTGCGCATCCTCACCGCCCACCGCTCCAAGGGGCTGGAATGGGGCCTGGTGGTGGTCGCCGGGGTCCAGGAGGGCGACTGGCCCGACCTGCGCCTGCGCGGTTCCCTGCTGGGCGTGGAGGAGCTGGTGGACGCCGACGTGCACGGCGCCGACTCCTCCGGGGCCGCCCTGGCCTCCAAGCTGCTCGCCGAGGAGCGCCGCCTGTTCTACGTGGCCCTCACCCGCGCCCGGCACACCCTCGTGGTCACCGCCGTGGGCGGCGACGACGCCGAGCAGCGGCCCTCCCGGTTCCTCAACGAGATGGGCGCGGGCGACCCCGAGCCCGTCGGCACCGGGGTGCGCTGGCTGTCGCTGCCGTCCCTGGTCGCCGACCTGCGCTCGGTGGTCACCGACCGGAACGCGCCCGGCGCCCTGCGCGACGCCGCCGCCGTCCACCTGGCCCGCCTGGCCGAGGAGGGGGTGCGCGGGGCGGACCCCGCCGAGTGGTACGCCCTGACACCCTTCTCCGACGACCGGCCGCTGGCCGGGGAGGGCGACACCATCCGGGTGTCGCCCTCCCAGGTGGAGAGCTTCACCAACTGCCAGCTGCGCTGGCTGCTGGAGCGCGCCGCCGGGGCCTCCTCCGGCGACTCGGCGTCCGCCCTGGGCACCGTCGTGCACGCCGTCGCGGTCCTGGTCGCCCAGGGCACCCCGCCGCAGGACATCTCCCGGCGGATGGACGAGATCTGGGCCGACCTCGACTTCGGCGGCCCCTGGCAGGCCGACAAGCAGCGCGAGCGCGCCGACACCATGGTCCGCAAGCTCCTCACCTGGGACGCCGCCAACGACCGCGAGCTCGTCGTCACCGAGGAGGGGTTCAAGGTCGACGTCGGGGGCATCGAGATCACCGGCCGGGTCGACCGGCTCGAGCGCGACGACCAGGGCCGCGCCGTCGTCGTCGACATCAAGACCGGCGCCGCCAAGGCCGAGGACCTGGACCGCCACCCCCAGCTCGGCGTCTACCAGATGGCCGTCCTCAAGGGGGCCTTCGCCGAACTCGGCCTGGCGCAGCCCGGCGGGGCGATGCTCGTCCAGCTCGGCGAGAAGCTCAAGAACGCCCGAGAGCAGGTCCAGCGCCCCCTCGGCGAGGACCCCGACCCCCGCTGGGCCCAGGACCTCGTCACCGAGGTCGCCGCCGGTATGGGCGGCTCCCGGTTCACCGCCACCCGCAACAAGGGATGCAGGTCGTGCGCCGTGCGCGCCTGCTGCCCGGTCCAAGACGAGGGCAGACATGTCTGAAGCCCACCCCCGTTTCACCCCCGCCGAACTCGCCCGCGTCCTCGGGCAGCCCGAACCCACCGCCGAGCAGTCCGAGGTGATCTCCGCCCCCCTCGAACCCGCGGTGGTCATCGCGGGCGCCGGTTCGGGCAAGAGCGAGACCATGGCCTCCCGCGTGGTGTGGCTGGTCGCCAACGGGTACGTGCGGCCCGAGCAGGTCCTCGGCCTCACCTTCACCCGCAAGGCCACCGCCGAGCTGGCCGAGCGCGTGCGCAAACGCCTGGACCAGGTGCGCGACAGGCTCGGTGAGGAGGTCGTCGGCGAGGGCGTGCTGGACGGCGAGCCCACCGTGTCCACCTACAACGCCTACGCGGGGCGCATCGTCGCCGACCACGCCCTGCGCGAGGCCGTCGAGCCCACCGCCCGGCTGCTCAGCGAGGGCCAGTCCTGGCAGCTCGCCGCCCGGGTGGTCGGCGAGTACGACGGTCCGATGGACCTGGTCAACGTGGGCGCGGACACCGTCATCGAACGCGTGCTGCACCTGTCCGGCGAGATCGCCGACCACCTCACCACGGTCGAGCGGGTGCGCGGCATCGGGCGGTGGATCCAGTCCCAGGTGGACGCCCTGCCCAAGAGGCCCACCGCCGACACCCGGGACCTGGTCGGCACCCAGCGCCGCCGGGAGCAGCTGCTGCCCCTGGTGGAGCGCTACGACCACGCCAAGCACTCCCGCGAGGCCATGGACTTCGGCGACCAGATGGCCCTGGCCGCGCGCATCGCCGAGAACCACCCCGAGGTGGGGCTGGTGGAGCGCAGCAGGTTCCGGGTCGTGCTGCTGGACGAGTACCAGGACACCAGCCACGCCCAGCTGGTGCTGCTGCGCTCCCTGTTCGGCGACGGCCACGCCGTGACCGCGGTCGGCGACCCCTGCCAGTCCATCTACGGGTGGCGGGGGGCGATCGCCGCCAACCTCACCCGGTTCCCCACCGACTTCCCGGCCGCGCCGGGGCGGCCCGCGGCCGTGCGCAGGCTGTCCACCAGCTTCCGCAACGGCGAGCGCATCCTGGGCGTGGCCGGATGGATCTCCGAGGAGCTGCGCGCCGAGGCCGCCGAGGTGCCGGTGCTGTACCCGGGGCCGGCCCGGCGCGGGCGCGGGCGGGCCGACGTCGCCCTGTTCCGCACCGAGTCCGAGGAGGCGGCCTGGATCGCCTCGCGCATCGCCGAACTGGTCAAGGGGGTGCGCCGCGACCCGGAGACCGCGCCGGACGGGATGCCCTGGCCGCCGGGCGAGTCCGGCGGCGCCCAGGACGGGGGAGTGTCCCCGGGCGACGTCGCCGTGCTGTGCCGCCGCCGAGCCCAGTTCCCGGCCCTGCGCGAGGAACTGGAGGCGCGTGGCGTCCCGGTCGAGGTCGTGGGCCTGGGCGGGCTGATGCTCGTCCCGGAGGTGCGCGACATCATCGCCACCCTGCGCGTGGTGCACGACGCCGCCGCGGGCAACGAGCTGGCCCGCCTGCTCACCGGGCCGCGCTGGCGGTTCGGGCCCCGCGACCTGGCCTCCCTGGGGGCGCGCGCCACCGAACTGGCCCGCCACTCCCGCCGCGACCTCACGGGGGACGGGCCGGACGGGGCGGGGGACGACGTGCTGCGCCGCACCGTCCTGGACCTCACCGCGGAGAGCGGCAGCCTCGTGGACGCGGTCGACGACCCGGGGGACGCCGAGAACTACTCCGAGACCGGGTACGCGCGCCTGCTGCGCCTGTCCGAGGAGCTGCGCGGCCTGCGCAAGCTGGTCGGGCAGCCGCTGCCGGACCTCATCACCGAGGTCGAGCGCGTTCTGGGCCTGGACATCGAGGTGGCGGCCCGCAGCGGGCGCGACCCGCTGTCGGCCCGCGCCGATCTGGACGCGTTCGTGGACCACGCCGTCCGGTTCGTCGGCAACAGCGACGATCCCTCATTGGGCAGCTTCCTGAGCTACCTGCGCGCCGCGGAGGAGAACGAGAGCGGCCTGGCGCCGGGGGAGCGGGTCGGCGGGTCGGACAGCGTCAAGCTCATGACCATGCACGGGGCCAAGGGGCTCCAGTGGCCGGTGGTGTTCGTGCCGGGCATCAGCGGCGGGCGCAACCCGGTGTTCCCGGCGTCGCCGCGCCACGCCAAGGCGTGGGTCGCGGCCGACCACCTGCTGCCGTACCCGCTGCGCGGCGACCGGGCGAGCCTGCCCGAGCTGACCGGTGTGGACAAGCAGGCCATCGCCGCGTTCAAGGAGGAGGAGGCGGCCCGCCACCTCACGGAGGAGCGCCGCCTCGCCTACGTGGCGGTCACCCGGGCGTCCTTCCTCCTCGTGTGCACCGGGCACTGGTGGGGGCGCACCGGCACCACGCCGCGCGGCCCGTCGGTCTTCCTGGAGGAGATACGCGAGGCCTGCGAGCAGGGGGCGGGGCGGGTGGTCGACTGGGCCGACCCGCCCGAACTCGACGAGACCAACCCGCACGACGAGGAGGAGGGCGAGGCCGTGTGGCCGCCCCTCCAGGGCGACCCGCAGAGCGACGGCGAGGCCACCCCGGACACGCTCGCCCAGGTGGAGGGCGCGGTGACCCGCCGGACGGAGATCGAGGCGGGCGCCGCGCTGGTGGAGCGGGCCCGCGCGGCGCTGCGCGAGGGCAGGGCGGTGCCGCCGGACCCGGCGCGCTACGAGAAGCTGGGGCGCCGGCTCCAGGGGTGGGAGCGCGACACGGGGCTGCTGCTGGCCCACCGCGCCCGCGAGGCCCGGCGGGCCGAGGACGGCACGGTGCCGGTGGAGCTGCCCGACCACCTGTCCGTGTCCTCCATGGTGTGGCTGGCCCGCGACCCGTCGGGGCTGGCCCGCCAGATCCGGCGGCCGCTGCCCCGGCCCCCGGCCCCCCACACCCGGCGGGGGACCGCGTTCCACACCTGGCTGGAGCGCCGCTTCGGGCTGGGCACGGCCACCCTCCTGGACGAGCTGCCGGGGGCGGCCGACGAGACGGCGGGGGAGGACGACGACCTGGCCGAGCTCCAGACGCTCTTCGAGGAGAGCGAATGGGGCGGGCGGATCCCGGTCGAGGTGGAGGTGCCGTTCGAGACGGTGATCGGGGACCGGCTCATCCGCGGGCGGATGGACGCGGTGTTCCACGACCCGGAGAAGGGCTACGACGTCGTGGACTGGAAGACGGGGCGGCCGCCGCGGGGCGCGGCGGAGCGGCGGGCGGTCGGCGTGCAGCTGGCGGCGTACCGGCTGGCGTGGGCGGACCTCCAGGGGGTGCCGCTCGACGAGGTGCGCGCGGCCTTCCACTACGTCCGCGCCAACGAGACGGTCCGTCCCACCGACCTGCTCGACGCCGACGGCCTGGCGGCCCTCATCGCCTCCGTCCCCGAGCCCTGACCGGGGCGCGGGGACGGGCGGGCGTGCGAGGATCGGCGGCGATGGAGACGATCGCGGCCGCCGTCGCCGCCCGCCACGGGATACCGCCCGCCGACGTGCGCCCGCTCCCCGCGGGTGCGGCCAACCACGTCCTGGCCCTGGGGGAGTCCCTCGTGCTGCGCGTCCCCCGGGGGCCGGACCACGAGGCCGACCTGCGCAAGGAGGCGGCGCTCATCCCGGTGGTGCGCGCCGCGGGGGTCCTCACCCCGGAGCTGGTCGAGTACCGCGAGGGCGAGCCGCCGACGATGCTGCTGGAACGCCTCCCGGGCACCGACCTGGTCGGCCGCGCCCCGGGCCGGGACGTGCTGCTCGACCTGGGCCGCCGGCTCGCCGCGCTGCACGCGGTCCCGGCCGACGCCCTGCCCGGCCTGCCCCGGGAGACCGGGGACCCCGACCCGGCCGCGCTGGTCGGAAGGGTGCACGCCGCGGGGTACATCGACGCCGACACGGCCGGCCTGCTGCGCGCCTGGTGCGCCGGACTCGCACCGCTGGTCCCCGCCGCGGCGGCCTCCGCGCCGGTCCACGGGGACATAGCCCCGCAGAACCTGATCGTGACCCCCGAAGGCGCCCTCGCCGGGATCGTGGACTGGGGCGACGCCGCCGTCGCCGACCCGGCCACCGACTTCGCGAAGCTCCCTCCGGCCTGGCTGCCCGCCGTCCTGGAGGGCTACGGCGTCCCGGGCATGGAGGCCCGGGTGCTGTGGCACCACCTCGCCTGGGCGCTCGGCCGCCTGCTGCGGCCCGACCCTGTCCTGGGGCGGCGCCACTGGACCGCGCCGCCCCTGAGCCGGATCCTCGCCCTGCTGCTGTTCTTCGCCTCCGACCCGCCGGACCCCTGGCCCCGCCTCGGCCCGGGAGCCCTCCCGTCCGCGCCCGCCGCCGGGTGACGCCCGCCGGGGTCGAGGCCGGGGCCGGGTGCGGCCGGCGGACTACGGGGCCGCGCTGTCGGCCGGTGTCCCCGGCGTCACCGGACGCCCTCCACGCCGATGTGGACGCGGTGGTGCCGGGGGTCCTCGATCTCGTCCAGCACCGCCAGGGCGAAGTCCTCCGCGGTGATCGTGCTGTCCGCCGCTCCGGGGGCGACCCGGTAGCGGCCGGTCGGAGCGGACTCCCGGTCGAAGTCCCCCGCCGGGCTCAGCGCCACCCAGTCCGCCGCGCCGCTCCCGGACAGGACCTCCAGGGCCGCGGCGTGCGCCGCGAAGAACGCCCGGTGGTCCGGGTACCCCGGCTCGTCCATCAGCGGGGTCCCCGCCGCCGTCGGCAGCAGGGGGGCCAGCCCCACGTGGACGAGGCGGACCGCCCCGGCGGCCCCCTCGACCAGCGCGCGGGCGTTGGCGGGGAAGAACACCGACGGGTCGGAGCCCTGGTCGTACACGGTGCTCACCAGCGCCCCCCGCCCGCGGGCGGCCTCCCGCACCGACGCCGGGTCCACCGCGTCGACCCGGAGCACCCGCACCCCCTCGCCCGCCAGGTCGGTGTGCCGCTCCGGGGAGCGCACCCCCGCCGTCACCTCGTGGCCGCGGCGCACCGCCTCCGCCACGACCGCGCGCCCCACCCTGCCGCCCGCACCGACGACCACGATCCCGGACATGCCGTACCTCCGATTCCCCGTCGGCCCCGGGTCGGGACCGATCGACCGGGACGCTACCGGGGACCCTGGTTCCCTCCGGGATACCTCGCCTAGACTCACGGCGTGCCCGAACCCCTGGAACCCGACATGTTCGACCCCGTGTGCCCCTCGGCGCTCACCCCGATCCGGGTGTCCGGGAGCAAGTGGTCGGCCCTGGTCCTGCGCTGCCTGGAGGACGGCCCGCGCCGCTTCCACGAGCTGCGCGTCCCGATCCGCACCACCGCCAAGGTGCTCACCCGGACGCTGCGCGCCCTGGAGCGCGACGGGTTCGTCTCCCGCTCGGCGGCCTCCGACCGCGGTGTCGAGTACTCCCTGACCGGCCTGGGCCGGGGGATGCTCGACGCGATGGCGCCGGTGTGCGAGTGGACGAGCGAGCACTGGGACGAGCTGGTGGACGCCCACGAGGCGGGTGCCGGCCGCTGAACGCGCGGGGGCGCCGCCGCCCCGTCCCGGACGGCGGCGCCCCCGCGTACGCGCTCAGACCACGCCGAAGACGAAACCGCCGGGGGAGTCGCTGTCCTCGCCGAACAGGAACTGCCGCGCCGACAGCACGAACTCCTCCCGGCTCATGTCCCCGTCCCCGTCCGTGTCCACGTGCGCGAACCGGGTGCGGGCGTCGGCCTCGCCGGCGCCCAGCGCGGCGGCGTACACGAGGAACTCCTCCAGGCTGATCCGCCCGTCGCCGTCCTCGTCCAGCAGGTCGAACACCGCCTCGGCCACCGCCTCGGCCGCGTTGGACCGGCTGCGGTCCTCCGACGCCGCGTGCATGGCCGCGATGAACTCCTGCCGCTCCAGGCGGTCCCCGGCCCCGGAGTACCGCACAAGGCGGTCCCACAGCGACTGGTAGGCCGTCTCGATCGCGTGCGCCTTGGGCTCGGTCGGGTCCAGCGTGTACCCGGTGATGTACCGGTCCACCAGCCGCTGGTAGTCCGCCCAGGTGGCGTACTTGTCCCCGTCGGTGTCGAGTACGTCGAACAGCTCGTTGAACCGGGCGACGATCGCCTCGGAGGGGGTGATGCTCACGTGGTTCCTCCCATCGGTGGGGCGGGTGGTTCCCTCCCCGTCCTGTGAGTCCCATCGTGCCGAAAAGGTTCCCTCCGTGCGCTGTTGGCGGCCCGTTCATCCCGATCGTGGACAATGTCCTGTGTGCCGAGCCCAGGAATCCCCCAGGACAGCGGCGCCCCCGTCCGGGCCGGTGTGCCCGAGCACGGCCGGGTGCCCAAGTACTACGCCGTCCGCATCCGCCTGACGGAGCTGGTCGACGGGCTGGAGGTGGGGCGGACCCTGCCCACCGAGCGGGAGCTCGCCGAACGCTTCGGCGCCGCCCGCGAGACCGTGCGCCAGGCGCTGCGCGACCTCCTCCTGGAGGGGAGGCTGCGCCGCCGCGGCCGGGGCACGGTGGTGGCCGGGCCCAAGCTGGAGCAGCCGCTCTCCCTGGCCAGTTACACCGAGGGCGTCCGCCGCCAGGGGCTGCGCCCGGGGCGGACCCTGGTGGACCTGCGCAGCTGGCCCTGTCCGGAGGGGCTGGCCCGGGAGCTGGACGTCGCCGCGGGCGAACCCGTCTGGCACATGGAGCGCGTGCTGCTCGCCGACGACGAGCGCGTCGGCCTGGAGTCCACCTACATCCCGGTGGCCCGCGTGCCCGGACTGGACAGCGAGTTCGACCCCGACTCCACCTTCTACGGCTACCTGGCGGACAAGGTCGGCATCGTGTTCGCCGACGCGGACGAACGCCTGGAGACGGTGCTGGCCACCCCGCGCGAGGCGCTGCTCATCGGCACTCCGCCGGCCCTGCCGATGCTGCTCATCCACCGGGTGTCGCGGGACGGGGAGGGCCGCCCCTTCGAGCGGGTGCGCTCGCTGTACCGGGGGGACCGGTTCAGCTTCAGCGCCCATCTGTCCGGCGACGGCCGCTGACGCGCACGGGGCCTCCGCCCCGCTTTTTTATCACGAGAAGATAACGGGTCTAGTCCAAAGTTTCGCGCCGGTTCACCGGGACGCCTCTGCGCTGCTCGGTGCGCTCCACCTGCGCCGACCACGCTCGTGGCCATGCGAGTGATCATCGTCGGTGCCGGAGTCCTGGGCACCATGCACGCCTGGCAGGCCGTCTCCCGAGGCCACGAGGTCGTCCACATCGAACGCGAGGACGCCGCCCGCGGCGCCTCGGTCCGCAACTTCGGCCTGGTCTGGGTCGGCGGCCGCGCCCCCGGCGCGGAACTGGCCGCGGCGCAGCGCTCCCGCGTGCTGTGGGAGGAGATCGCCGAACGGGTGCCCGCCCTGGGCTTCCGCCCCTCCGGCTCCCTGACCGTCGCCGCCACCGAGCGCGAACTGGCCGTGGCCGAGGCCGCCGCCCGGAGCCCGGAGGCGGCCGAACGCGGCTACGAGCTCCTCGGCCCCGACCGGGTCCGCGAGGTCAACCCCGCCCTGCGCGGCGACCTGCTGGGCGCCCTGTGGTGCCGCCGCGACGCCCAGGTCGAACCCCGCACCGCCCAGGCCGCGCTCCAGGCCGAGCTGGCCCGCAGCGGACGCTACACCCTGCTGACCGGCCGGGAGGTCCGCGACCTCGCCGGACCGGCCGCCGTGCGCGACGACCGCGACGAGGTCCACCGCGGCGACACCGTCGTCCTGTGCACCGGCGCCTGGCTGGGCGGGCTGGTGCGCGAACTGGTCCCGGACCTGCCGGTGCGCCGGGTCCGGCTCCAGATGGCGCAGACCGCGCCGCTGGGGGAGGCCCTCACCACCTCCGTGGCCGACGGCGACAGCTTCCGCTACTACCCCGCCTACCGGGGCCCGGAGCTGGACGCCCTCAACGCCGCCCAGCCCCAGGGCCCGGTCCCGGCCGGGCACGCGATGCAGCTGCTGATGGTCCAGCGCGCCGACGGCTCGCTCACCATCGGCGACACCCACGAGTACGACGCCCCCTTCTCCTTCGACACCTCCGAGGACCCCTACGACCACCTCGCCGGGGTCGTCACCCGCCTGCTCGGCCGCCCGATGCCGCCGATCCGCCGCCGTTGGGCGGGGGTCTACGCCCAGTGCCTGGACCCCGCCGCCGTCGTCCACCGCGCCGCCGTCGCCGACGGCGTCCACCTCGTCACCGGCCCCGGGGGGCGCGGCATGACCTGCTCCCCGGCGATCGCCGAGACCACCGCCGAAGAACTGGGATGGTCATGACCTCCTCCACCGACATCGAACTCGTCACCCTCGACATGGCGGGCACCACCGTCGCCGACGACGGCCTGGTGGAGCGCGCCTTCGCCGCCGCCCTGCCCGAGCGCACCGCCGCCGACCTGGAGTACGTGCGCGCCACCATGGGCGAATCCAAGATCACCGTGTTCCGCCACCTCACCGGCGGGGACGAGGACCGCGCCCAGGAGGCCAACCGCGCCTTCGAGGACGCCTACGCCCGCCTGGTCGACGACGGCCTGTGCGCGCCCCTGCCCGGCGCCGAGGACACCCTGCGCCGCCTGCGCGCCCAGGGCCGCACCGTCGCCCTGACCACAGGGTTCGGCCGCGACACCCAGGACCGCATCCTGCGTGCCCTGGGCTGGACCGGCCTGCCCGACCTGGTGCTGTGCCCGGCCGACGCGGGCGGCCGCGGCCGCCCCCACCCGGACATGGTCCTCACCGCGGCCCTGCGCGCGAAGGTCTCCGCGATGGCTGCGGTCGCCGTCGTCGGCGACACCGCATCGGACGTGCGCAGCGGGATCAACGCCGGGGCGGGCCTGGTCGCCGGGGTGCTCACCGGCGCCCACGGCGCCGAGGCCCTGCGCGCCGCCGGCGCCGCCCACGTCCTGCCCGGGGTGTCCGGGCTGCCCGCCCTCCTGGACGGGGAGGGCTGACCCGTGGGCATCCGCTTCGACCGCGTCAGCGTCGCCTACGGCGACACCGTCGTCCTGGACGGCCTGGACCTGACCGTCGAGCCCGGGGAGTTCACGGCCCTGCTGGGGCCCTCCGGGTCGGGCAAGACCACCGCCCTGCGCGCCGTCGCCGGGTTCGTCCGCCCCGCCTCGGGCCGGGTGCTGCTCAACGGCCGCGACGTCACGGACCTGCCGCCCCACGCCCGGGGCGTGGGCATGGTGGTGCAGAGCTACGCCCTGTTCCCGCACATGCGCGTCGACCAGAACGTGGCGTTCGGGCTCCGCGCGCAGGGCACCCCGCGCAGGGAGATCCCGGGCCGGGTCGCCCGGGCCCTGGAGATGACCGGCATGGCCGGCTACGCCCGCCGCCACCCGCGCGAGCTCTCCGGCGGCCAGCAGCAGCGGGTGGCGATCGCCCGCGCCCTGGCCATCCGCCCCAAGGTGCTGCTGCTGGACGAGCCGCTGTCGGCGCTGGACGCCCGGCTGCGCTCGGACATGCTCGGCGAGCTGGCCCGCCTGCACCGCGAGCTGCCCGACGTCACCGTCCTCTACGTCACCCACGACCAGAGCGAGGCGCTGACCCTCGCCGACCGGGTGGCGGTGCTGGACCGGGCCCGGCTGCGGGAGTACGACACCCCGCGGGCCCTGTACGCACGGCCGCGCACCGCGTTCACCGCACGGTTCGTCGGCGGCGCCAACCTGCTGCCCGCCCGCCTGGAGGGCGGCCGGGTCCACTGCCTGGGCACGGCCTGGGAACCCGCGCCGGAGGAGCTGCCGGCGGGCGCGGGGGAGGGCGCCGAGCTTCGGGTGTGCCTGCGCCCGCACCGGGTGGTGCCGGGCGGGGCCGAGTACACGCTGCGCGGGGAGGTCTCCGAGGTGCAGTGGCGCGGCTCCGTGCACCGGATCACCGCCCTGGTGGGCGGCCACCCGGTCACCGCCGAAGTCCGGGAAGCGGCCGAGCCGCCCGCCCCGGGCGAGCCCATCTCCCTGGGCTTCACCCGCGCCGACGCCGTCCTGCTGGAGCCGGAGCCGGAGGAGGTGGCCACGTGACCGCCGCGACGGACACGGCCCGGGCCCCGGAGCGCGCCGCCGCCCCGCCGCCGGCCCCGCGGTCCCGGCCGCCCCGGCGCTCCCCCGCCGCGCTGTGGGCGGTGCCCCCGGTGGTGCTGCTGGCCGCGGTCTTCCTGTACCCCCTGCTGCTGGTGGCGGCCGAGTCGGTCACCGACCCCGCGGGCGGCCTCACCCTCGCCCACCACGCCGAGGTGCTGGCCTCCGACCGCTTCCGCTCGGCGCTGGGCACCACCGTGTTCATCGCGGTGACGGCCACCGCCGGATGCCTGGTCCTGGGGTTCCTGCTCGCCCTGGTGGTGGCGTTCGTGCCGTTCCCCGGCAGCGGGGCGACCGCCCGGTTCATCGAGACCTACCTCTCCTTCCCGTCCTTCCTCATCACCCTGGCCCTGCTGTTCGTCTACGGCACCGTCGGCATGGCCAACGGCCTGTGGACCGACGTCACCGGGGCGGACCAGGGGCCCTTCCGGTTCCTGGCCACCCCCTGGGGCGTGATCCTCGCCGAGGTCACCTACTTCACGCCGTTCGTCATGCGCCCGCTGCTGGCCGCGTTCGGGCAGATCGACACCGCCCGCCTGGAGGTCGCCTCCTCCCTGGGCGCCCGCCCGCTGCGGGTGGTGCGGTCGGTGATCCTGCCCGAGGCGCTGCCCGCGCTGGCCGCCGGGGGAGCGCTGGTCCTGGTGCTGTGCCTGAACGAGTTCGCGATCGTGCTCTTCACCGGCGCCAAGGACGTCGTCACCCTGCCGATGCTCGTCTACAGCTCGGCGATCCTGCGGGCCGACTACACCACCGCCTGCGTCGTCGCCGTGGTCAACGCGGCCCTGTCGGTCACCCTCTACCTCGTCTACCGGGCCCTCACCGCCCGCCTGGGAGGAGGCGCCGACCGTGCTCGTGCATAGCCGCGCCGCCCGCCTGACCGTGTGGGCGCTGTTCGCCCTGGTCGTCGTGCCGCTGTTCCTGCTGCCGCTCGGGGTCATCGCCGTCGCCGCGTTCTCCACCTCCTGGAGCGGCGTGCTGCCCTCGGGGCCGACCCTGGACAACGTCTCCGGCGCTCTGGGCGGGCCGAACCTGGAGGCGCTGCGGGTCAGCCTGGCCACCGCCGCCACGGCGAGCGTGCTGGCCCTGGTGCTGGGCACCTGGGCGGCACTGGCCGCCGACGGGCTGCGCCGCCGCGGCCGCGCCCTGATGGATGCCCTGTTCATGACGCCCGTCGCGGTGCCGACCGTGGTGGTGGGCCTGGCCCTGCTGGTGGCGTTCAGCCGCCCGCCGCTGCTGCTCAACGGCACGCAGACGATCGTCATCGCCGCCCACACCGTGCTGGTCACCGCGTTCGCCTACCAGTCGGTGTCGGCCGCGCTCACCCGGCTGGACCCCGTGTACGCGCAGATGGCCGCCTCACTGGGCGCCCGTCCGCTGCGGGTCCTGCTGCGGGTGCGCCTGCCCCTGCTGCTGCCCTCGCTGAGCGCCGCCGCCGGGCTCTGCTTCGCCCTGTCCATGGGCGAGCTGAGCGCCACGATGATGCTCTACCCGCCGTCCTGGCTGCCGCTCCCGGTGCGGATCTTCGCGGCCACGGACCGCGGCGCGCTCTTCGCCGGGGCCGCCTCCGCCCTCGTCCTGATGGCCGCCACCCTGGCCGTCCTCCTGCTGCTGTCCCGGGTCCGCACCCGGGCGGCGTTCCGCTGAGCCCCCCGCCACCGTGCGCCTTCACCGAGAGGTTCCCACCATGACCACCAGATCCGGGGCCGCCGCGGCCGGCACCGCCGCGCTGGCCCTCGTCGCGGGCCTGACCGCCTGCGGCCCCGCCGAGACCGGCCCCACCGTCACCGTCTACTCCGCCGACGGCCTGCGCAACGAAGAGGGGACGGGCTGGTACGACGAGCTCTTCGCCGAGTTCGAGGCCGAGACCGGCATCTCCGTCCAGTACGTGGAGGGCGGCTCCGGGGAGATGGTGCAGCGCGCCGCCCGGGAGAGGTCCAACCCGCAGGCGGACGTCATCGTCACCCTGCCGCCGTTCATCCAGCAGGCCGACGGCCTGGACCTGCTCCAGGAGTACGTGCCCGAGGGCGCCGAACACGTTGAGACCAAGGACCCGAACGGCAGGTGGACGTCCATCGTGGACAACTACTTCTGCCTCATCCACAACACCGAGGAGCTGCCGGAGCCGCCCGCCACCTGGGAGGACCTGCTCGACCCGCGGTTCGAGGGCCGGCTCCAGTACTCCACGCCCGGGGTGGCCGGCGACGGCACCGCGGTGGTCATCCAGGCGGTCCACGACTTCGGGGGGCTGGAGCCCGCCATGGACTACCTCGGCGAACTCCAGACCAACAACGTCGGCCCGTCCTCCTCCACCGGAGCGCTGGGCCCCAAGGTCGACAAGGGCGAGCTGCTGGTGGCCAACGGCGACGTGCAGATGAACTACGCGCAGTCCCGCACCATGCCCAACATCGGCATCTGGTTCCCGGCCGTGGAGGAGGGCGGGGACCCCGCCACGTTCGCCCTGCCCTACACGGCGGGCCTGCTCACGGGGGCGCCCAACGCCGACAACGGCCGCGCCCTCATCGACTTCCTGCTCAGCGAGAGCGCCCAGAGCCGGGTGGCCCCGGTGGCGGGCGGCTTCCCGGCGCGCGGGGACGTCGAGCCGGAGGGCGAGGAGGCCGAGGAGCTGGCGGCGCTGCTGGAGGGGGTCACGGTCTTCGAGCCCGACTGGGAGGTCGTCGAGGCCGAGCTGCCGACCTACCTCGACGCCTGGGAGCAGGCCACCGGCGGCTGACCGCGCACGGCGGGGCCCGCCCGGTCCGCCCCGGGCGGGCCCCGCCGCGCCGTGCCCGGACGCCCCGCCGGCGGGCTCCCCGGTCCGGGTCCCTGCGGACTCCGACGTATCCGACCAGGTCTAAGGTCGGAAGCGACAAGGACGTCGGAACGAGGACACGAACATGGACGTACGCACCTACATCGAGGACCACCGGGACGAGTTCCTCTCCTCCCTCAAGGAGTGGCTGGCGATCCCCTCGATCTCCGCGGACCCCGGGCACCACGAGGACGTGCGCCGCTCCGCCCGCTGGCTGGCCGACCACCTCTCCGCCACCGGCTTCCCCACCGTCGAGGTCTGGGAGACCCCGGGCCTGCCCGCCGTGTTCGCCCAGTGGCCCGCCGCCGACCCCGGCGCCCCCACCGTCCTCGTCTACGGCCACCACGACGTGCAGCCCGTCGACCCCGTCGAGGAGTGGGACACCCCGCCCTTCGTCCCCACCGAGCGCGGCACCTCCCTGTACGGCCGCGGCGCCTCCGACGACAAGGGCCAGATCCTCTTCCACACCCTGGGCCTGCGCGCCGCCCTGGCCGCCTCCGGGGCCGACGCCCCGCCGGTCACGATCAAGCTCCTGATCGAGGGCGAGGAGGAGTCGGGCTCCGTCCACTTCGCCGAGCTCATGAAGGCCAACCGCGCCCGCCTGGACTGCGACGTCGCCGTCATCTCCGACACCACCATGTGGGCGGCCGACACCCCGTCCATGTGCGTGGGCATGCGCGGCCTCACCGACGTCGAGATCTCCCTGTACGGCCCCGGCCGCGACCTGCACAGCGGCTCCTTCGGCGGCGCCGTCCCCAACCCGCTCAAGGCCATGAGCGACCTGCTCTCCGCCCTGCACGACGAGGACGACCGGGTCGCGATCCCCGGCTTCTACGACGGGGTCGTCGAGGCCGGGGCCGAGGAGCGCGAGCTCATCGCCCGCCTGCCCTTCGACGAGGGGGAGTGGCTGGCCACCGCCGCCTCCACCGCCACGTGGGGCGAGCGGGGGTACAGCACCCTGGAGCGCATCTGGCTGCGGCCCACCGCCGAGATCAACGGCATGTGGGGCGGGCACACCGGCGCCGGCGGCAAGACCATCGTGCCCCGGTCCGCCCACGCCAAGGTCAGCTTCCGCCTGGTCCCCGGACAGGAGCCCCTGAAGATCCAGGAGCGCGTCCGCGACTTCGTCGACTCCCGCGTCCCCGACGGCCTGCGCGCCGAACTGGAGTTCGGCGGCCCCGGCGTGCGGGCCTGCGCCTCCGACCTGTCCTCCACCGCCCTGAAGGCGGCCCGCCGCGCCATGGAGCGCGCCTTCGGCACCCCGGTGCTCTTCACCCGCGAGGGCGGCAGCGGCCCCGAGGCCGACATCGCCGACATCCTCGGGGCGCCGCTGGTGTTCGTCGCCGTGGGCCTGGACGAGGACAACATCCACGCGCCCAACGAGAAGGTCGAGACGCCGCTCCTGCTCAAGGGGGCCGAGAGCGTCGCCTACCTGTGGGAGGAGCTGGGCGCCACGGCCTGACCCGGCCCGCGACGACCCGAGGGGCGCTCCCGCGGGCCCGGGCATGCGACGGGCCCCGACGGCGTTGTCCCTGTCAGCCGGCGGCCGCACCCCCGGGTGCGGCCCCGCTCCCGCACACTTCCCGGAAGGACCCATGCACGTCGACACCACCGCCTCCCGGCCCGGCCCCGCCGCGTCCCGCCCCATGCTCTCCCGCGCCGCCGTGGACGCCGCCGCACACCGGCGCACCGACCAGGCCTGGCTGGAGCGGGCGTGGCAGGACCCCGACACCCGGGTCCTCGTCCTGGAGGGCGGCGACCCCACGAGCTACGGGTGGAAGGCCCTGATGGCCAAGCAGTCACGGGCGCTGGTCACCACCGACGGGGACCCCGAGCTGGTCCTCACCGCGCCGGAGGCCGCACCCGAGGGCGAGCGCTACCTGCTGGGGGTCGACGGCGGCCGAGCCTACTTCGCGGTCCGCTCCCCGGCCGGACTCGTCGAGCGCGACGGCGCCCGGCCCGCGTCCCTGCGCGAGCTCGGCCCGCTGCTCGGCGACCGCGACACCGGACTGCTCACCCGCGCCGTGGCCCTGGCCAACTGGCACGCCACCCACGGGTTCTGCCCGGCCTGCGGCGCGCCCACGGTCATCTCCGCCGCCGGCCACCTGCGCCTGTGCGAACGCGAGGGGCGCGAGCAGTTCCCGCGCACCGACCCGGCCGTCATCATGCTGGTCCACCGCGGAGAGGGCGGGGACGAGCAGGTCCTGCTCGGCAACAACCCGAACTGGGACGCGCGCCGCTACTCCGTGCTGGCCGGGTTCGTCGACGCCGGAGAGTCCCTGGAGCAGGCGGTCGTCCGCGAGGTCGCGGAGGAGGCGGGGATCGTGGTCGAGGAGCCCCGCTACCTGGCGTCGCAGCCGTGGCCGTTCCCGCGCAGCCTCATGGTGGGCTACACCGCGCGGGCCGTCGGCGAGACCGAGCGCACCGACGACGAGATCGGCTCCCTGCGCTGGTTCACCCGGGCCGCGCTGGCCGAGGCGGCGGCCACCGGGGAGATCGTGCTCCCCGGTCCCGTCTCGATCGCCCGCACCCTCATCGAGCACTGGCAGGGGGAGGCCCTCCCCGGTCAGTGGTGACCGAGGGGGCGTCGCGGGGGCGGGCCCGTCCGCCGACCCTCCCGACAGGGTCGGTGGCCGTCGTGCCGCGGAGCCGGGTCAGTTGGTACCGGGGGAGACGCCCAGCTCGTCCGGCAGCACCGTCAACGGGCTGGTGCTGCTCTCCACCACGTCGCTCGCCAGGTCGGCGACCTTGCGGCCGCGCGAGCGCGCCGAGGAGCGCAGCCGCTCGAACGCCTCGCGCGGCGGCATGGTGTGCCGTTCCGCGAGGACGCCGATCGCCTGCTCCACCACCACGCGCGAGTGCAGCGCGTGCTCCAACTGGGCGATGGTGTGGCGCAGGCGCTCCACCTCGGTCGCCCCTTCCGGCGCCCGTCCGGGCGCCTGCGCCCGCCGGCGCTCCCCGCCCGCCTCCGCGGTGAGCAGGTCGGCGAGGACCATCGCGCTCACCAGGTCGGGCAGCTCGTGCCCGTTCCCCACGCGCCACCCCGTCGGGGTGCGGCGCACCACACCGACGTCGACCGCGTCGGCGACCGCTATGTCATGAGAACTCACGTCGTCCCCCAACTCAACACTCCCCGTCGTCATACGTCCGAGCCGTCCATGGCCGAGAGCGGCCGCACCGGGGAGAGGGCCCCTCGGGGTCACGGGGCGGTCGGCCCGCGGGCGGGACCCGCGGGCCGGCTTCTCCGGGCTACGACAGCTCGGCCAGCTTCTGCTTCACCTGAGCGAGCGACGGGTTGGTCATCGCCGCTCCGTCACTGAAGACCACCGTCGGGACGGTTTGGTTCCCGTTGTTGACCTTCATCACGAGTTCCGCGGCCTCCGGGTGCTCCTCGATGTTCACCTCACGCCCGGTGATCCCCTCGCGTGCGAGCTGGCTCTTGAGCCGCTTGCAGTACCCGCACCAGGGGGTGGTGTACATCGTGAACTGTTCGGTGGCCGTGTTCGTCATCTCGCTCACGTTTCTTCTCGTCCTACGGTCGGCGTTCTCGCCCGGTCCCACATCCCAACACCGCGGGGCCCGGTCCGCTTCCCCCGACCGTGTGACACAACGTGGGACGCCTCACAGGCCGGGCTGGTTCTGAAATGTGTCGGTCGGCTCCGTGGCCGCAACCGGCCGCGGTCCGCCCGCCCGGTCCCCGCGAGGGCCGCCTGTGGACGGGTGCGGTTCCGTCCCCGGCGCGGCCGATACTTGAGAGACTGACCCACAGAACCGCACAACCGTCTCGACCATGTTCAGGAGCACCATGGACCCCGACCGCGTCCTGGAGGGACTGGACCCCGAGCAGACCCTGGCGGCGCGCGCCCTGCGCGGCCCCGTGTGCATCCTGGCCGGTGCCGGAACGGGCAAGACCCGGGCGATCACCCACCGCATCGCCCACGCGGTCGCCAGCGGGGTCGTCTCCGAGCAGCAGATCCTCGCGGTCACCTTCACCACCCGCGCCGCCGGGGAGATGCGCGGACGGCTGCGCGCCCTGGGCGCCCCCCGCGTGCAGGCCCGCACCTTCCACGCCGCCGCGCTGCGCCAGCTCTCGTTCTTCTGGCCGCAGGTGATCGGCGGCGAGAAGCCCACCCTCATCGAGAGCAAGATCCAGGCGGTGGCCCGCGCGGCCCACTCCGTGGGCGTGCAGCCCGACCGCACCGGCCTGCGCGACCTCGCCTCCGAGATCGAATGGGCCAAGGTCACCCAGGTCCGCCCCACCGACTACGAGAGCGCCGTCGCCAAGGCGTCCCGGCAGGCGCCGCTGCCCGCGGGCGAGGTCGCCCGGGTCTTCGAGGCGTACGAGGAGCTGCGCCGCGAGCACAACCTGCTCGACTTCGAGTCCATGCTCGAACTCACCGCCGGCATGATCAACGAGTACCCGGCCATCGCCCAGCGGGTCCGCGAGCAGTACCGCTACTTCGTCGTGGACGAGTTCCAGGACGTCAACCCGCTGCAGAAGCTCCTGCTCGACGCCTGGCTCGGCGACCGCGACGACCTGTGCGTGGTCGGCGACCCCAGCCAGACCATCTACTCCTTCGCCGGGGCCACCCCCTCCTACCTCACCGGCTTCGCCGCCCGCTACCCGCACGCCACCGTCGTGGAACTGGTCCGCGACTACCGCTCCACCCCCCAGGTGGTGCGGGTCGCCAACCACGTCATCTCCCAGGCCCGGGGCACCACCTCCGCCGGGCACCTCACCCTCCGGGCCCAGCGCCCCGACGGCCCCGACCCCGTCTACCAGGAGTACGACGACGAGCCCGCCGAGGCCACCGGGGTCGCCCGCAAGATCCGCGCCCTGATGGAGGAGGGCGTCCCGGCCGGGGAGATCGCCGTCCTGGTGCGCATCAACGCCCAGTCCGCCGCCTACGAGCAGGCCCTCACCGACCAGGGCATCCCGTTCAGCGTGCGCGGCACCACCAGGTTCTTCGAGCGCCCCGAGATCAAGCAGGCCGTGCACCTGCTGCGCGGCGCCCGCCACGAGGCGGCCGGGGAGGAGCCCGCGCCGCTCATCGCCACCGTCCGCCAGCTGCTGGGGCAGATCGGCCTCACCGACACCGCGCCCGAGGGCCGCCAGGCCCGCGAGCGCTGGGAGTCGCTGGCCGCGCTGGCCCAGCTGGCCGAGGACATGGCCGCCGCGCCGCGCCCCGGGGGCGCCCCGGTCACCATGAACGACCTGGTCGAAGAACTCGACGTGCGCATCTCCACCGAGCACGCGCCCGGCTTCGAGGGCGTCACCATCGCCTCCCTGCACGCCGCCAAGGGCCTGGAGTGGGACGCGGTGTTCCTGGTCGGCCTCACCGAGGGCATGATGCCGATCATCTACGCCGAGACCGACGAGCAGGTCGAGGAGGAGCGCCGCCTCTTCTACGTCGGCGTCACCCGCGCCCGCGAGCACCTGGCGATGTCGTGGTCCCTGGCCCGCTCCCCGGGCGGGCGCAAGACCCGCAAGCCCTCCCGGTTCCTGGACGGCCTGCGCCCGGCGTCCCCCAGCACCGCCGCCCGCCGGGCCGAGCGCCGCCGCGGGCCCGCCCGCTGCCGGGTGTGCGGGAACACCCTGACCGACGCGGCCGAGCGCAAGCTGGGCCGCTGCCTGGACTGCCCCTCCAGTTACGATGAGGCGCTGCTGGAGCGCCTGCGCGACTGGCGGCGCGCGGTCTCCCAGGAGCAGAAGGTCCCCGCCTACGTGATCTTCACCGACGCGACCCTCCAGGCGATCGCCGAACAGGAGCCCTCCGGGGTCCCGCAGCTGTCGGCGGTGTCCGGTGTCGGTCCGGCGAAACTCGACCGCTACGGGGAGGCGGTACTCGCGCTGGTCGCGGGCGCCGAGCCCGCCGAGGTCATGGAAGGTCGGGACGCCCCCGACGGCGAAGAGGAGGATGTGGCCGGATGAGCGACAGAGCCGACGAGACCCGGCGGGACCAGTCGTTGGCCGACCTGCTGGCGGTTCTGGACCTGGAGCGGATCGAGGTCAACATCTTCCGGGGCAACAGCCCCCAGGAGGGCCCCCAGCGGGTCTTCGGCGGGCTGGTCGCGGGCCAGGCCCTGGTTGCCGCGGGCCGGACCGCGCCCGAGGACCGGTACGTCCACTCCCTGCACGCCTACTTCATCCGCCCCGGCGACCCGGCGGTGCCGATCGTCTACGAGGTGGACCGGGTCCGCGACGGCCGGTCGTTCACCACCCGCAGGGTGGTCGCCGTCCAGCACGGCAAGCCGATCTTCACCCTGTCGGCCTCCTTCCACAAGGAGGAGCCGGGGCTGGACCACCAGATCCCGATGCCCGACGTCCCCCCGCCCGAGGAGCTGCCCAGCACCCGCGAGCGGCTGCGCGCCGAGTTCGGCCGGGTCCCGGGGTTCGTGCGCTGGCACCCCATCGAGCTGCGCCCGGTGGGGCCGCTGTCCTACGAGGCCGAGCGCGACCCCCGGCTGCGCACGGCGGTCAACCCGGTGTGGCTCAAGGTCGACGGGAAGCTGCCCGACGACCGGCTCACCCAGGTGTGCCTGATGACCTACGCCTCCGACCTCACCCTGCTGGACACGGTGCTGCTGCGCCACGGGCGGTCCTTCGCCGGGATCTCCATGGCGAGCCTGGACCACGCCATGTGGTTCCACCGCCCGTTCCGCGCCGACGAGTGGCTCCTGTACGCGCAGGAGACCCCCAGCGCCCAGGGCGCCCGGGGGCTGGCCCGCGGCCTGGTCTACACCCGCGACGGGCAGCTGGTGTGCTCGGTGGTGCAGGAGGGCCTGATCCGGGTGGTGGACGCCGAGGGCTGGTCCGACGCCCTGCGCCCCGGCCCGGTGTGACCGCTACCGGCCACGGGGCCCGGCAACAACGCGGGGATCCCGCGGATTCCCTGGAACCCGTGGCCGGATGAGGACGTTTTCCCAGGTCAAAAATAGGTTGCTAGTTTTCGCGGGCGACCCTTAGTCTGTACATCGTCGCCAAGACCGCTCTATGGCGCGGGAGGGATCCCGCCGCCCGACCGTGAAGGAGGTGCCCGATCAAATGATGACCACGAGCTTCGCTTCGGCCGTGTCGTCCCGTCAGCAGTGGCTGAACGCCGTCCCGGGCACCGCCCTGTCCTGCGGTCTGTCCGGCGGCTCCGCCCTACGCGGTGAGCGCGCCATCGCCGGCGATGCCCTGAGGGGCATCGGCCTGGCCTCGGCCGAGGGTGCCCGGAAGGGCGTCTTCGTCGAGGGGACCGGTCCGGACTTCGGGGGCTTCGGCTTCCGTCCCGTCGCGACCGTGATCCTCGCCGCCGAGCACGAGTCCAACGGCAGTGGTGTGTCCACCGGCAACGAGAGCGCCCGTGACCGCGGCGAACTCATGACGGCTCGCACCGAAGGAACCCCGCGCCGCTATGGCGCACCGGGGAAGTGTCCACGGAGGAATCCGGCCTAGCCGACTAGGCCCAGGGTCTCCATCCGTGGCCGCGGTCCCCGAATTCGGGGCCGCGGCTTTCTTTGTATCCTCGTCCGCCCGATCTCCCCCGGGGAGGCAGGGCAGGCGTCGGCATCGCAAGTCAGGTCCCGCACCGGAACCGCATCCGGTGAACCGAGAACACCGACCGCGTTGTACGAGACGAACAAAGATCTTGGAGGGCACCGATGCTCGCGTCGGTCCTGGAAACGCCCTGGCTGGGCGAGACCGAAATCCCCTGCCGTATGCAGCCCGACCTGTTCTTCGCCGAGGCCCCCGCCGACGTCGAGGCGGCCAAGGCCCTCTGCGGCTCCTGCCCGGTCCGGGAGCAGTGCCTGTCCGACGCCCTGGACCGCAAGGAGCCCTGGGGTGTCTGGGGAGGCCAGCTGCTCGTCGCCGGCCAGGTCGTGGCGCGCAAGCGCCCGCGCGGACGCCCCCGCAAGAACCCGGCTCCGGTCGCCGCCTGACAGCTTCACCCGAACTCTCCACCGCAGTACTACAGACCCCGAAGGACTGAACGAGACATGATGATCCTGGAACTCCTGGACATGACCAACGAGCCGAGCGCCGAGACCCGCGAACGCCAGGGCATCCGCCTGACGGCACGGGAGATGCGCGCCCGCCAGCGGGAGCAGCGCCGTGCCGAAGACGCGCTCATGGAAATCGCGTGGTCACGCCTGTGTTGACGGGGTGACCGGGCGCGGTGGTGACCTGGGGTGACCAGCGCGCCGGACCCGGCCGACAACGGCGGACACATGCGGAACCGGTGCGGAACCGAGACGGGGCCGGACGGCGATCCTCGAAGGGGATCACCGTCCGGTCTCTTTTCTGTGTACGGACAATAAAGGAGTGCTTCGGAACAGGGTCCGGAAGGCCCTCCGAAGCGGGGTGGAATACCCCAGGTCAGGCCGGAATGCGCGACGGGGCCGGGATTTCCGCCCACCCGGTCCGTTCTCACCGAGGAGACGAAATCAAAGACATAACGGGACAACACACTCCTGTTCGAGAGCGCTGTCCTCGGCTACCGTAAAGTTCGTGCCCTCGAACACCAAAATCGAGGTGCGACGCAGTCCTCGCCGCCGGCGCACCGTGTCGGCCTACAGGGACGGGGACACGACCGTCGTCCTCGTGCCCGCGACGTTCTCCCGCGCAGAGGAAAAGCGCTGGGTGGGACGCATGCTGCAACGCCTGGAGGCACGCGAGGAACGCCGTCGCCCCGGTGACGGGGAGCTCCACGAACGCGCGGTCGAACTGGCCCGCCGTTATCTGGACGGCACCCGATTGCCGGACAGCGTCCGCTGGGTCGACAACCAGAATTCCCGCTGGGGTTCGTGCACCCCCGACACCCGCACGATCCGCATCTCCCGACGCGTCGCCGGAATGCCCTCCTGGGTGGTCGACTACGTCCTCATCCACGAGCTCGCGCACCTGTTCATCCCGCACCACGGCTCGGAGTTCTGGGAACTGGTGCACCGCTACCCCAAGGCCGAGCGCGCCCGCGGCTACCTGGAGGGGTTCAGCGCCGGATCGCGCTCCGAGCCCTGCGAGCCAGGCCTGGCCCCGGAGGAGCCGCTCACCGGCGCCGAGGTCGCCCTCGCGGAGGAGTGACCCCGGGCGGCGGAGCCGCCGGGGACAGCGGCCCGCGGCCGGTCCCCCTCACCGGGCGGCGAGGTGGGCGGCGACCGCGGCCGCGGCGGCCGACACCAGGGAACGGGTGACCTCGTCGGTGGGTTCGGGGAGCGCGTCGACCGGGAACCAGCCCAGGTCGGCGGACTCGTCCGGGTCCATCACCGGCTCCGCGCCGGCCGGTGCCAGCAGCGCGTACTGCACGTCCAGGTGGAAGCTGCCGCCGCCGCAGGGCACCGCGTGGCGGTCCAGCCGGATCGGTCCCGGTAGCAGCTCCAGTCCCGGGATGCCGGACTCCTCGGTCGCCTCCCGCAGCACGGCCTCCGCGAGCGTGGCGTCCTGCGGCTCGCAGTGGCCGCCGGTCTGGAGCCACATCCGGTGGACGCGGTGCAGGGTGAGCACCACCCGGTCGCCCTCGGCGGAGACGACCGCCGAGCTGGCGGTGATGTGCCCGGGCAGGCAGCCCCGCCACATCCCGTCCTCGTGGGCGTCCAGGTGCGCCACGTACGCGCGGCGCAGCTCCTCCTGGCGCGCGTCGGGCGCGGCCCAGGCGGACAGCACCGCCCGGGCGTCGGCGTGCAGCGACACCTAGGAGTCCCCTCCCGGCCGGTCCGGCTCCCCCTCGTCGGGCTTCCCGTCATCCGGCTTCTCCTGCTCCGGCCCCTCGCCGGCGGACGCCCCGGGGGCCTCGCCGGTGAGCGTGGAGATGTCGAAGTCGGCGTCGGCGAACGCCCCGCCGCTGACGAACGCCGTCGGGTCGTCCAGGTCCTCGCTGCCCGGCATCAGGTCCGGGTGCTGCCACACGGCGTCGCGCCCGTCGATGCCGCGCGCCTCCTCCAGCGCCTTCCACAGCGCCTGCGCCTCGCGCAGCCGCCGCGGACGCAGCTCCAGCCCGACCAGGGCCGCGAAGGTGTGCTCGGCCGGGCCGCCGGTGGCCCGGCGCCGCCGGGTCGCCTCGGCCAGGGCGTCCGCCTGCGGCAGCCGCCCGGTCACCGCGCCCGACACCACGGTCGCCACCCAGCCCTCGATGAGCGCCAGCGTGGTCTCCAGCCGGTTCAGCGCCGCCTTCTGCTGCGGCGTGTCCTCGGGCTGGAACATGCCCTGGCCGCCCAGCACCTCCTGGAGCGACTCCGGGTTGTTGATGTCGATCTCGCCGAGCCGGTCCTCCAGGCCGCTGATGTCGAAGGACATCCCGTCGGCGTACTCGGCGACCAGGCGGAACACGTGCGAGCGCAGCCACGGCACGTGCGAGTACAGCCGGTGCACGGCCGCCTCGCGCGCGGCCAGGTACAGCCGCACCTCGTCGTCGGGGATCTGCAGGCCCTCGCTGAACTTGGCGACGCCCAGCGGCAGCAGCGCCGCGCTGCCCTCGCCGGCCAGCGGCAGCCCGATGTCGGCGGTGCCCACGACCTCCTGGGAGAGCTCTCCCACGGCCTGGCCCGCCTGCTGGCCGACCATCATGCCGCCCATCTGCTGGATCATGCCGAGCAGGGGACCGGCGACCGACTGCATCTCCTCGGGCAGGCTCTGCCCCATGGACCTGACGGTCTTGCTGGTCAGCGGGTCGCACAGCTGCGCCCAGGAGTCCATGGTCTTCTCGACCCACTCCGAGCGGCTCCACGCCTGCGCCGTCTGCACGCCCGAGGGCAGCGAGGTGGACTGGTCCAGCCACAGGTCGCCCAGGCGCAGCGCCTCCTGGACCCTGGCGTAGTCGCCGGGCGGCACGCTGGGGTCGCCCTTCTGCGCGACGACCTGTCGCGCTATGTCCTTGGCCATACTCCAGTTGATGCCCGAGCCCGTGCCCTGTCCGGCGGGGGTGCCGCCGGGGGCGGGCTGGGCCGACATCATGTCGGCGAACCGGCGCAGCATGTCGGCCATCTGCTGCGGGTCGCCGAACGGGAATCCTTCGGGTGTTCCGGAGTCCCCTCCGCCCGGGCGGCCGCTGCCGGCACCACCCGAGCCGGAGTCGCCAGCGCGGCGTCCGGACTCGTCATCGGGATCGTTCGGCATGCTGAAACCGAAAGGCAGGTCGCTCACAATCAGACCTCAGGCAGGATTAGGTTTGGTCTCCACTGTCACGTTAGCTGGGAGTCGCCCGGAGTGAATACCGAAAGCAGCCAGGTTCGCCCAGAGCACAGCCGGTCCGGAGGGGCCGGGGCGGTGGTCGCGGTCACCGGCGCGGCCTCCGGGGTGGGCCGACTCCTCGTGCAACGCCTGGCGGCGCCGGAAGGTTCCGCCGCCCCGCGCGAGGTCGTGGCCATCGACGCCGAGTTCGCCGACCTGCGCGGCGTCACCTGGCGTATCGCCGACGTCTGCGACCCGGGGCTGGTCTCCCGCCTGGACGGGGTGGACGTGCTGGTGCACACCGCCGACGACCGCTCCCCGGACACGCGGCCCGCGGACCGGCGCGCCCACAACATCCGGGCGGCGCAGACGGTCCTGACCGCCGCGGCCGCCTCGGGGGTCCCGCGCGTGTTCCTGGTCACCAGCACCATGGTCTACGGGGCGGCCCCGGACAACCCGGTCCCGCTGCCGGAGAACGCCGTCCGCGTCTCGGACAACAGCGACGGCCTCATGGGCGACTTCGCCGAGATCGAGGCGCTGGCCGAACGCGCCCGCCGGGCCCACCCCGGCCTCACCGTCACCGTGGTGCGACCCGCCCCCCTGGTCGGCCCCGGCCTGGACACCCTGCTCAGCCGCCATTTCTCGGCGCCGCGCCTGCTCACCGTCAAGGGGCACGAGCAGCACTGGCAGTTCTGCCACATCGAGGACCTGGCCGGCGCGCTGGCGTTCTGCGCCCTGCACGGGGTGGACGGCCCCGACGGCGTGGTGGCGGTCGCCAGCGGCGGCTCCCTCACCCAGGGCCAGGTGGAGGAGATCGCCGGGATGAAGCACTTCGAGGTGCCCGCCAACCTCGCCTTCGGCACGGTCCGACGCCTGCACCAGGCCAGGATCACCCCCGCCGCGGAGGGGGAGCTGAAGTTCCTCGTCTACCCCTGCGTGGTGGACTGCGCGACGCTGCGCGAGGCCGGGTGGAAGCCCGACCACGACGGCGAGGCCGCCCTGGCGAGCCTGCTGGAGTCCCGCGGCGGCCCGGCCCTGGTGGGCCGCAGCATCGGCCGCAAGGAGGTCGCCGTCACCGCCGCCGGGGCCGCGGGCGCCGCCGCGGCCGCCATCGGGACCGCCGTCACCATCCGCCACCTGCGCAAGCGCAAGGGCGGCTGACCGGTCGGCCACCGGGACCCCGTGGCCTCCGCGCGGCCCGACACCCGGGGCGGAACACCTGTGAGGTGCCACAAGGGACGATTGGTACCTTCTAGGAGTGGAACAGATCACTCTCGCCTCGGTGCGCGACACCCCTCTCTCGGTGGACGAGGTCCTCGCGGCCGTCCAAGACCCCCGTGCCGGCGGCACCGCCGTCTTCATCGGCACCGTCCGCGACCACGACCACGGGCGCGACGTGGCCCGCCTGGGCTACTCGGCGCACCCCACCGTCGAGGCCATGCTGAGGACGGTCATGGAGAAGGTGCTCGCCGACACCGCCGTCCCGGGCCGCCCCGTCGTCAGGCTCGCCGCCGTCCACCGGGTCGGCGACCTGGAGATCGGCGACCTCGCGGTCGTCGTCGCGGCCTCCGCCGCGCACCGCGAGGAGGCGTTCGCCGCCTGCCGCAGGCTGATCGACGACCTCAAGGCCCAGGTGCCCATCTGGAAGCACCAGGCGTTCACCGACGGCGACCAGGAGTGGGTGGGGACTCCCTGACACGTCCCCTACCCGGGCCGCAATAAGGTGTGCAGCATGCTTCGTCGTGTCATGACCCTTGTCGTCGCCCTCGTCCTGCTCGTCGGGCTCGGGTTCGGCAGCCGTTTCCTGCCGATGCCGTACCTGGTGGCCGGGCCGGGCGTCACCCTGGACACGGTGGGCCGCACCGAGGAGGGGCCGGTCATCGAGATCGACGGCGCCGAGAGCTACGAGCACGAGGGCTCGCTGTCGATGGTCACCGTGCAGTACGCGGGCGGCCCCCAGCGCCGGCTCGACTTCTTCACGGTCGTGCGCGCCTGGCTCTCGCCGACCGAGGCGGTCATGCCCGAGGAACTGCTCTTCCCCGCCGGCCGCAGCCCCGAGGAGGTCAGCGAGCGGCAGGCCACCCAGATGAACGACTCCCAGACCGACGCCACGGCCGCCGCCCTCAACGAGATCGGCATGGGCTACGACGCGGTCCCGGTGGTCGCCGACGTGGTCGAGGACATGCCCGCCGAGGGCCTGGTCGAGCCGGGCGACGTCATCCTCGCCGTCGACGGCGAGGAGGTCGACACCCGCTCCGAGGGCGAGCCCGGCACCGCCGTCGGCAGCGCGGCGGTCGTGGAGCGCGTGGGCGCGCGCGAGCCCGGCGACCCCGTCTCCCTGACCCTGGACCGCGGCGGCGAGGAGGTCGAGGTCGAGCTGGTCGCCGCCGAGGGCGAACAGGGCCGCGCCGCGGTCGGCGTCCTGATCGCCGACGAGATGGACTTCCCCATCGAGGTCGACATCACCGTCGGCGACATCGGCGGCCCCAGCGCCGGGATGATGTTCGCCCTGGGCATCATCGACCGGCTCAGCGAGGAGGGCCTCACCGGCGGCGCCTCCGTCGCCGGGTCGGGCACCATCGACTCCGCGGGCCGGGTGGGCGGGGTCAGCGGCATCCCGCAGAAGATGGTCAGCGCCCAGCGGGACGGGGCCCGGTACTTCCTGGTCGCCGCCGACAGCTGCTCCCAGGTCGCCCAGTCCGCCGCCTACGGCGAACTGGAGGTCGTCCGCGTCGAGACCCTCTCCGACGCGGTGGAGGCCCTGGAGACCATCCGCACCGGCGAGGGCGAGCTGCCCCGCTGCGAGTAGGCGGCCCGCACGGCCGCCCCGCCCCCGCGGGATCCGCGGGCGGGACCGGGGCCCCGCGGGGACGCCGCTCAGCCCTCCAGGTCGAGGGTGAGGGCCAGCGCCGAGGTGAGCGCCGGGACGAGGTCGGCGCCGTTGAGGACCGCCTCCTCGCTGTCGTGGCTGCGCATGCGCAGCGCGCAGTGCCGCGAGCCGTCCCGCAGGACCCCCGCGACCATGCGGATCTCCTCCGTCTCCCTGCCCTGGGCGGAGGCGTCCTCGCCGGGGGAGAGGGTCTCGTCGGAGCCCTTCACCACCAGCCGCTCCATGACCAGGGCGCAGCCGGCCACCCCCTCCGGCCACATGATGCGGCCCAGCGCCTCCTCCAGCGGCAGGTCCGCCGGCAGCGGGTCCTGCTCGACCGGGGTCAGCTCCAGGGGGTCCGGCGCGCCGGAGACGCCCAGCATCTCGGCGAGGGCGGGCTCGGCGGCCAGCAGTTCGGCCGTCGGCACCAGGGCGTACAGGCCCAGCGGCCGGTCCCATCCCTGAGCGGCGGCGTGGCGTTCGAGGTCCATGACGGCTTCGCGAATGTTCGACACGTTCCCATAGTGGCCGATGGGGGAACCTCGCCGCTCCCGTTCGCGGACAGTAGGGTCACAAAGGGACCACAGGAAACCACGGGGTTGCCGGGCCGATACACCAACGATGCGACCTTGTCACCCCCACGGAACGGGTTCCGGGAACTCCGAAGGGTCGAAGTGAAGTTCTCCGTAAACAAGGCGCTGCACGCGCACCGAACGCACCTAACAAGCCATAACGAGGGGGAGGCGTGAGCTTCCGATCGCCCGGCGCACCACCTGCGCGCATGCCTCGTCGATCAAGGTTGCTCGCGCCAGTCGCGGCGACCGTGGTCGTCATCATCGCGGGGTTGATGTTCGCCGCGAACTTCTGGACCGACTTCATGTGGTTCCAGTCCGTCGGCTTCACCTCGGTCTTCCTGACCGAACTCTGGACACGGGTGCTGCTGTTCGCCGTGGCCGCGGTGGTGATGGCCGTCATCGTCGGCGCCAGCATCTTCTTCGCCTACCGGGCGCGCCCCGGAATCCGGCCGATGAGCCTCGAACAGCAGGGCCTGGACCGCTACCGGCAGTCCATCGACCCGCACCGCAAGCTGTTCTTCTGGATCGCCGTGGGCGCCCTCGCCCTGCTCTCCGGCGCCGCGGCCAGCGGTGACTGGCGGTCCTACCTGCAGTTCGTCAACGGTGTGGACTTCGGGGTGACCGACCCCGAGTTCGGGATGGACGTCGCGTTCTTCGCGTTCGTCTACCCCTTCCTGAGGATCCTGCTCGGCTACCTCTACGCCGCCGTGATCCTGGCCTTCATCGCCGCGGTCATCGTCCACTACCTGTACGGCGGCGTCCGCCTCCAGAACGACACCGGTCAGCGCGCCACCCCCGCGGCCCGGGTGCACCTGTCGGTGCTGCTCGGCCTCTTCGTGCTGCTGCGCGCCGGGTCGTACTGGCTGGACCGGTACGGGCTGGTGTTCTCCGAGCGCGGCTACACCTTCGGCGCCTCCTACACCGACGTGAACGCGGTCAAGACCGCCCTGACGATCCTCACCGTCATCTCGGTCATCTGCGCCCTGCTGTTCTTCGCGAACATCTACTTCAAGAACACCATGGTCCCGGTGGCCAGCCTCGGCCTGCTGGTGCTGTCCGCCGTGATCGTCGGCGTCGCCTACCCCGAGATCGTCCAGCGCTTCCAGGTCAACCCCAACGAGCAGCGCCTGGAGAGCGATTACATCCAGCGCAACATCGACTCCACGCGGGCGGCGTACGACATCGAGGACGCCGAGGTGGAGCCCTACGACGCCACCACCGAGCTGAGCGCCGAGGACCTGGTCCAGGAGGCGCAGGGCACCACGGTCCGGCTGGCCGACCCCGCCGTGGTCTCGCAGACCTTCCAGCAGATGCAGCAGGTCCGCGGCTTCTACCAGTTCCCCGAGGTGCTGGAGGTCGACCGCTACCCGGACAGCGAGGGCAACCTGATCGACACGATCGTCGCCGTCCGCGAGCTCGACGGTCCCCCCTCGGACCAGGACAACTGGCTCAACCGGCACCTGATCTACACCCACGGCTTCGGCTTCGTCGCGGCCGCGGGCACCCAGATCGACGCCGAGGGCCGCCCGGTCTTCACCGAGTACAACATCCCGCCGCGGGGCGAGCTCAGCGACGTCGTCGGCGACTACCAGGAGCGCATCTACTACGGCCGGGAGGGCGCCGAGTACGTCATCGTCCAGGCCGAGGAGGAGTACGACTACCCCCTCGACGAGGAGGGCGCGACCCCCGAGGTCTCCACCCCGGAGGACGCGGTCGAGCCCGAGGTGAGCCCGAGCCCGGACGACGCCCAGGCGCCGGCCGACGCGGACGCCGAGGCCGCCGACGAGGAGGCCCCGGCCGAGGAGGGGACCACCGAGGAGGAGGCCGGCTCCTCCGCCGGCTCGCAGCAGTACAACCGCTACGACGGCAGCGGCGGCGTGCAGCTGGACTCGTTCTTCGAGCGGATCCTGTACGCGATCAAGTACCAGGAGCCCAACATCCTGCTCAACAGCGCGATCACCGGCGACTCGCGCATCCTGTACGAGCGGGACCCGCTGGACCGGGTCGAGAAGGTCGCGCCGTTCCTCACCGTGGACAGCCGCCCCTACCCGGCGGTCGTCGACGGCAAGATCGTGTGGATCGTGGACGCCTACACCACGTCCAACAACTACCCGTACGCGAACCGGATCGACTTCACCCAGGCGGTGACCGACACGTTCACGGACGGGTCGCTCACCCAGGTCAGCGCGCTCCCGGGCAACCAGGTCAACTACATCCGCAACTCGGTCAAGGCCACCGTGGACGCCTACGACGGCACGGTCACGCTGTACGCCTGGGACGAGGAGGACCCGGTCCTGCAGACGTGGATGGGCGCCTTCCCCGGCACCATCCAGAGCCGGGACGACATGAGCGAAGAGCTCGTCGACCACCTCCGCTACCCGGACGACCTGTTCAAGGTGCAGCGCGAGATCATGCGCGAGTACCACGTGACCGACCCGGCGGCCTACTACGGCGGCCAGGACTTCTGGGCGGTGCCCAACGACCCGACCGGCGCCACCGAGCGTCCCGAGTCGCCCTACCGCCAGACCATCCAGTACCCGGGCGAGGAGGAGGCCAGCTTCTCGCTGACCAGCACCTTCGTGCCCCGGGGCCGGGAGAACCTGGCGGCGTTCATGGCCGTCAACAGCGACCCGCGCTCGGAGGACTACGGGCAGCTGAAGCTGCTGGAGCTGCCGCGCAGCACCGTCATCTTCGGCCCCGGGCAGGTCCAGAACGCGTTCGATGCCGACGCCAACGTCCGCGAGGTGCTGCTCCCGCTGGAGCAGTCCAACGCCGAGGTGACCAGGGGCAACCTGCTCACCCTGCCGTTCGCGGGCGGTCTGCTCTACGTCGAGCCGCTGTACGTGCAGGCGGGCGGCGGCGGTGCCGCGTCCTTCCCGCTGCTGCAGCAGGTCATGGTCGGCTTCGGCGAGGAGGTCGCCATCGGGAGCAACCTCCCCGACGCGCTGAGCAACCTGTTCGACGGGGCGGAGGCCCCGCCGCCGGCCGAGGGCGAGGAGGAGGCCCCGCAGGAGGAGGCACCCGACTCCGAGGCCGGCTCCGGCGGCGGCGACCAGGACCTCACCGAGTCCCTCAACGAGGCGGTGGAGGCCTGGGAGGAGGCCCAGGACAACCAGGAGGAGGCGAACGACCGCCTGCGCGAGGCCCTGGAGGCCATCGAGGAGGCGCTCGCCGAGCAGGAGGGCGGCAACTAGCCGTCCGGACGGGGCGGGGCGCCGTGCCCCGCCCCATCCGCCCTCCCGGACCGCGGCCGGGGCGGGGACCGCAGGGTTCCCGCCCCGGCCGCGGCGTATCGATTCGCTTTCCCGTCCCGGGCGCGCTACTGTAGAGAACACAACGACGCGGGGTGGAGCAGTTCGGTAGCTCGCTGGGCTCATAACCCAGAGGTCGCAGGTTCAAATCCTGTCCCCGCTACCAAGGCCCGGACCCGGGATGAATTCCCGGGTCCGGTGCTTTTCCCGGTCCATTCCCCCGTGGAATGGACCGGGAGGGTGACGGTCTTCACGGCCGCCGCCGGTCCGGGCCCCGAGCCCGGGCGAACAGGGCCGATCTCACCGTTCTCCCTCACCGGAAACGATTTGCGGCCCGGGGGGAAACCCTCTAAAGTAGAGATCAACGACGCGGGGTGGAGCAGTTCGGTAGCTCGCTGGGCTCATAACCCAGAGGTCGCAGGTTCAAATCCTGTCCCCGCTACTGAAACCGGGCCCGGAAATCCAATGGATTTCCGGGCCCGAGTCTTTTCCCGACCGCTCCCGTTCTTCCCGCTTCCCGCCGGGGAGCCGCCCCGGGCGGGTGCCGCCGCCCGGAGCGACACGGCCCGCCCGGTCCGGTACCCGGGAGGCGGAGCCTCCCGGGGGTCCGGGCGCCGTCGGGCGAGGGGACGCGGCGACGGCGCCCGGGGTCTCAGCGGGTGCGGCCCTCCACGAGCTCCACCACGCGGTCGGCGCGCTCGGCGACCTTGGGGTCGTGGGTCACCACGACCACCGCCGAGTCGCGGATCCGGGCCTGCTCCAGCAGCTGGTCCATGATCATCCGGCTGCTGGCGGCGTCCAGGGCGCCCGTGGGCTCGTCGGCGAGGATCAGGGCGGGGTCGCGGCTGAGCGCCCGCGCCAGGGCCACACGCTGCTGCTCGCCGCCGGAGAGCTGGTGCGGCTTGGAGTGGAGGCGGTGCCCCAGCCCCACCGCCTCCAGCAGCTCGCGGGCCCGGCCCCGGCGGCGCAGCGCGGGCATCCCCGCCAGCACCAGGGGCACGCCCACGTTGGCCATCGCGGTCCGCCGCTCCAGCAGGTGGAACTGCTGGAACACGAACCCGATGCCCTCGCCGCGCAGCCGCGAGCGCGGGCCCTCGCCCAGCCGGCTGGTCGCCCGCCCGTCGAACGTGTACTCGCCGCCGCTCGGCTTGTCCAGCAGCCCGAGCAGGCTGAGCAGGGTCGACTTGCCCGAACCGGACTGGCCGATGATCGCGACGACCTCGCCCCGGTACACGTCGAACGTGCAGTCGTGCAGGACGTCGATCCGGGTCCCCGACACCATGAAGTGCCGAGTCAGCCCCTCCACCCGCAGCAGCGGGGCCTGGGGCGGGGGAGCCTGCGGGGCCAGGGGGGACGGAGCGGTGGACACTACATCCCCTCCCCTTCGACCATGAACTCCTCTTCGACCCCGTCGTCGGCGCCGGGCACGTCGAAGCGCGGGTCGAGCGGGATCGGGTCCATGACCTGCTCGCCGACCTCCAGGCCGGAGACGACCTCGATGAACGAGCCGTCGGAGATGCCCAGCTCCACCGGGCGGGCCTCCTCGGTGCCGTCCTCGGCGACGACGATGACCTCGCCCTCGCCGGTGGTGCCGCGCACCGCCGTCATGGGCACGACCACGACGTCCTCGACCTTGCCGGTGCTGATCGACAGCTTGCCCTGGACGCCCTCGAACACCTGGACGTCGGCGGGCACCCGGCAGGCCAGCTCGCCGCCGGAGCCGCCGCCGGTGTCGCCGCCCTCCATCGGGAAGCCGAACTCGTCGGTCTCGGGCTGCTCCTCACCGCCGCCGCCGGCCTCGGCGGCGCCCAGCGACAGGAAGTCGCACTGGGTGGGCGGCGGGCCGTTCGTGATCTCCAGGAGGATGTCGTCGGGCTCCTCGTAGAACCGGTACAGGTCGTTGGCGGGGATCGTGGCGACCGCCCGGTAGATGTCCGGGGCGACGGTGGCGACCACGGCTCCCGGCTCCAGGACGTCGCCGACCTGCACGTCGGCCAGACCGGTCACCTTGCCGTCGACCGGCGCGTAGAGGCTGACCTCGCGGGTCACCGGCTCGGCCGGGGCCTCGCCCTCACCGGTGCCGGTGCCCGGGGCGGGCTCCTCGGTGTACTTCACGTTGAGGATGGGCGCGCCCTCCTCCACCGTGGCGCCGTCGGTCACCCACAGGTGGACGACCTGGCCGCCCTTCTGGGCCTTGACGCTCCTGCCGGGCTCGGCCTGCACGGTGGCGTCCAGCACCATGACGGAGTCGATGGTGCCCAGCTCGACGGGGTAGGGGACGCCCCCCACGTCGACGGCGCCCTCCATCGGGAGCTCCTCGCCGGAACCGCCCAGCCGGTTCAGCAGGAAGTACCCGCCGCCGGCGACCGCGACCACGAGCAGCAGCGCCACCGAGCCGATGATGATCCACTTCTTCACGTGTGTCTCCTATTCCCGCAGTCCGGCGACGACGGACGAGCGCAGTGCCCGCAGGGCGGGGATGACTCCGGCGAGCAGGCCGACACCGGCGGCGCTGCCCAGGCCGACCAGGACGGCGGTCGGCGGGATGGCGATGGGTACGTCGGGGGGCAGTTCGATGAACGAGGCGGCGATCGCGCCGCCCGCGGCGACCAGGGCCCAGCAGCCGAGCAGGGCGATGACGCCGGCGACCAGCGACACCACGACGGATTCCATCACGACGGCGACGAACAGGGTGAACCTGGTCGCGCCCAGGGCCCGGTAGGTGGCCAGTTCGCGCCTGCGCTCGCGCACGGTGACCAGGCCGACGTTGAGGACGCCGAGCAGGCCCGTGGTGAGCGTGATGGCGGCGATGCCGATGAGCCCGATCGACAGGTACCCGATCATCTGGTTGACCTCTTCGGCGTAGTCCGCCCGGTAGGCCATGAGCGAGTCCTGGCGCACCTCGCCCCAGCGGTCGGAGGCCGACAGCAGGCGTTCGGTGAAGACCTCGCCCCAGGGGTCGGTCGCGGCCGGGTCGGAGGGGTCGATCCGGACGCTGTACTCGGGGTCCCGGATCGAGATCGGCGCGGTGGCGCCGTCCTCGGAGGTCTCGACGGGCTCGCCGTAGATCAGCTCCTCGCTGGCGGGCGCGCGCAGCAGGAAGGCGGTGTACCAGCCGCCGTCCAGGGCCGAGCTGGAGGAGACGCCGACCACGCGGACGTCCATCCAGTGGTCGGTGCCGATCTGCACCCGGGTGATGTCCTCCATGTCCGCGGCCAGGCTCTCGTTGACCACCAGCACGGGGGCCAGGGACTCGGCGTCGGCCTCGGTGAACCAGCGGCCCTGGGACATGGTCATCCGGCGGATGTCGCCGAGGGAGACGTCCACGGCCCGGATCTCCACGTCGGGGATGCCCTGGTCCCCGGAGCGCATGGAGACGCCCTCGACCATCTTGTAGATCGACACGTCCACGCCGCCGGCCCGGACCAGGTCCTCCTCGAAGGCCCGCACGTCGGTGATCTCGGTGTCCCAGCTGGAGACGCTCAGGGTCGCGGCGCGTCCGGCGTTGGCCTCGCTGTAGGCGGTGGCGAACCGCTGCCCGAAGTCGCCCGCGGTGACCACGGCGATCAGCGAGCCGACGCCGACGACGATGCCGGCGCAGGACAGGATCGTCCTGGCGATGTTGGCGCGGGAACCGGCGAAGGCGAGCAGTATCCCGGCCACGAGGGAACGCAGCATACGGTCCCTTCCCAGTGAATGTGTGTGGGGTGGCGCCGCCTCGCGGGCGGCGCCGTGCAGGCCCGCGGGGGCGGGGCCTCACCCCAGATCATCGCGGATGTCGCAGGTTTCGGTTCATGATCACCGGGGGATTTTTGTTTTTTTCGGGACCGGAATGGGGACGGCTTGGCGGACCGGGTCGGCGGCGGGGGTCAGACCTCGAAGCCGTCGCAGGTCAGCGGGGTTCCCGTGGCGGTGTCGGACCAGAGGACGGTGTACACCCCGGCGGCGAGGTCGGAACCGCCTTTCTCGGGATAACGGACATGCGACCACTCCCCGGGGGCGGTGTCCGTTTCCAGGGTGTGGAGGTCGTCGCCGGGGGTCCGGACCGTGACGGTCACCGCGGTCGGTTCGACGTCTTCGGGCGGCAGCAGGCCCAGTTCGACCGGGCCCTCCCCGACGGCGGTGCGCGGCGCCTCGGTGCGCCAGGCGTCCCCGCCCGGGACCCCCGCGGTGTCCACGGCGGGCGTGCACAGCAGGAGGTCCGGGTCGAAGACGGTGTCGCCCGCGTCGACGGCGGGCCCGGAGCCGGGCCCGCCGTCGCGCACCGAGTCGGCGATCATCGCGTCGAGTTCGTCGGGGGTGTGCCCGTGGCCGCCGCCGCAGGCGGTGGCGGTGAGCAGGAGCAGCACGGCGGCGCCCAGGCGTACGGGCGCGGGGATGTGGGTCGGCACGGTCGCCACGCTACTACTCTCCGTGTCCACTCCGCTGCGCAATGTCGAAGAGCGGGGTCCGCGACCCGGGGGCCTCCCGACTCAGACGGAGCGCAGCGGCGTCGGCCCGCCGTTCAGCCAGGTCAGCGCCTGGTCGTGCAGGATCCCGTTGGTGCACACCAGCGGCCCGCCGTCGGCGAACGCGTCGCCGCGCAGGCTCGTGGCCCGCCCGCCGGCCTCCTCCAGGATGATCGGCAGGGGGGCGGCGTCCCACAGCGACAGCTCTGGCTCGGCGGCGATGTCCACCACGCCCTCGGCCACCATCACGTGCGACCAGAAGTCGCCGTAGGCGCGGGTCCGCCACACCGACCGGGTCAGGCCCAGGAACGACTCCAGCCGCCCCTGCTCCTCCCAGCCGCTCAGGGACGAGAAGCTCAGGGAGGCGTCGGACAGCTCCGACACCTTCGACACGTGGCAGCGCGAGGCCTTGGACAGGCTCCGGCCCTGCCACGCGCCCCCGCCCAGGGACGCCCACCAGCGCCGGAACAGCGCCGGGGCCGAGACCACGCCGACCACCGGACGGTCGCCCTCCAGCAGGGCGATGAGCGTCGCCCACACCGGGACGCCGCGCACGTAGTTCTTGGTGCCGTCGATGGGGTCGATCACCCACACGCGGTTGCTGTTGCCGCTCTTGCCGTACTCCTCGCCCACCACGGCGTCCCGGGGGCGGGCGCGCGACAGGACACCGCGGAGCGTCTCCTCGACCAGCCGGTCGGCCTCGGTCACCGGGGTCAGGTCGGGTTTGGTGTCGACCACCAGGTCCAACGCACGGAAACGCTTCAGCGCGATGTCGTCGGCAGCGTCGGCGAGCACGTGGGCCAGCCGCAGATCATCGTCAAAGGACGCCATGGGCGGTAACGCTACCCTCCCGGGCACGAACATGGCCAAAGGGCCCCACACGCGTGACCAGAGTGTTAGTCGCCGACGCCTCCGGGTCACCGAACCGGGGGTGGGAGTCCGGGCGTCCGGATGCCACCATGGGGGGATGGATACCAGACAGGGCGGATCGGTCCGCGAGCGGCTGATGGACGCCGCCTACGCCGAGGTCGTCTCCGGCGGGTGGGGCGAGCGGCGGATGGCCGACATCGCGGCCGCGGCCCAGGTGTCCCGCCAGACCCTGTACAACGTGTTCGGCAGCAAGGAGGGGCTGCTCCAGGACGTCGTGGTGCGCGAGGTCAACGCCCTGCTGGACGAGGTGATGCGGGTCCTGGCCGCCGAGCACGGCGATCCGGCCCACACCGTGAGCCGGACCGCCCGCCTGATCCTCGACACCGCGCGCGGCAACCCCCTGCTGCACGCGGTGGTCACCGGAGACCGCGAACTGCTCCCGGTGCTGACCACGCGCTCGGAGCCGCTGCTGGAGGTGCTCGGCGAGCGCATCGCCGCCTCCCTGCGCGAGCACCGCCCCGACCTCGATCGGGCCCTGGCCGAGGCGGTCGCCGACGTCGGCGTGCGGCTCACCGTGTCGTACGCGCTCCAGCCCATCGACCCCGCCGAGGCGGCCCGCCGGATCGAGACGGTGACCCACGGGATGCTGCTGGTCGGCCACCGGGAGGAGTGTTGACCGGGGAGGAGCCCGCCCGGGCCCGGATCACGGCCATCCCGGTGCGCAGACCCGAGCGGCTGGCCGTGCTGGACCGGGTGGCCCGCGCGTTCGAACCCGGCGTGCGCTACACCGAGTCGCAGGTCAACGACGTCATCGGCGGTTTCAGCGCCGACGTCCCCGCGCTGCGCCGCGGCCTGGTGGACGAGGGCTTCCTGGAGCACGACCGCGTCCACTACTGGCGCTGCGGCGGCACCGTCGACCTGTGACCCGGCTCAGGCCGGGTCCTCCAGGAGGCGGTCGACCAGCCCGGCGCCGTCCTGGTCCCCGCCCCCGTCGGCGACGTGCCGTTCCATGAGTTCGGCGTAGGGGCGCAGCAGTTCGGTGCTCACCCCGGCCTCCCGCGCGGTCCGCAGCAGGGTGTCCAGGCCCCGGGACTGCATGGCCAGGTTGGAGACCACCCCGGTCGTGAGGTCTCCGCTCTCCAGGCGTTCGGCGAACCCGCCGGCGGCGTCGGACAGCATCGCCCCCACCCAGCCCTCCAGGAGCCCGGCGGCCTCCTTGGGCGGGACCCCGGACCGGCGGGCCAGGGCGAAGGCGTGCGTGAGCCCGCCGAACATGCCGTTCATGGCGCTGAGAAGCGCCACGTCCAGCAGCGCGGCCAGCCCCGGGTCCCCGCCCTGGAACCGGGCGCCGGTGGGGACCGACAGCGCCTCCCGGTGCTCGGCGAACGCCTCCTCCGAACCGCTGTAGAACGTGTACGCGCCCGTCTCCAGGGCGCCCACCATCGGCGGTACGGCCATGATCCCGCCGCTGACGAAGCGGGCCCCGCGCGCGGCCGCCCACTCCGCGCGGGCGCGCGCCTCGCCGGGGGTGCCGGTGGTGATGTCGACCAGGTCCCTGCCGGCCAGGTCCACCCCCTCCAGGACGGCGCCGACGGAGGCGTCGTCGAACAGGCAGGTGACGACGAGCCGCCCGGCGGCCACCGCCGAGGCGGGGTCGGCGGCGACGTCGGCGCCCTCGGCGGCCAGGGGCTCGGCGCGGGAAGCGGTGCGGTTCCAGACGGTGAGGGGGTGCCCGGCGGCGAGCCAGGCGCGGGCGAACGCGGTGCCCATGTCGCCCAGCCCGAGCAGGACGATACGGGACGGATCGGTGGTGTTCTCTGTCATGTGGACTAGGCTCGTGGCGGGCGGCGACGCCCACAAGTACGCACTTTGAAGTGGGTGCTCACCCCGAGGTGAGCATGCAGGCAGGGGGAACATGAGGTCTCTTCGCCGCCCGGAGTCGTATCACTGCGGGACCGCCGCCGCGATGGACGTCATCGACGGGAAGTGGAAGATCGTCATCCTGTGGGCGCTGGGCGAGCGCCCGCACCGGTTCGGCGAGCTGCGCCGCACCCTGGACGGCGTCTCGGAGAAGGTCCTCGCCTCGCACCTGCGCGAGATGGAGGAGGACGGGCTCGTCCACCGCGAGGTCTTCGACGAGGTCCCGCCCCGGGTCGAGTACTCGCTGACCCCGCTCGGCGTCTCCCTCAACCAGGCCCTGGAGCCGCTGGCCGACTGGGGGGAGCGGCACGTCATCGGCCGCCTCCCCACCGCCTAGGGCTCGCGTTCCTCGTCGGGCTCGGCGTCGCCCTCGCGGCCGGCGAGCAGCCTGCGCAGGGACGCCACCCGGGCCGGGTCGGCCCCGCCGCGCGCCAGGGCGCCGCCGATGGCGCAGCCCTCGGCGCCGTCCTGGTGGGTGCAGCCCGCCGGGCAGTCCAGGGCGAGGTCGGCCAGGTCCGGGAAGCCCTCCACGATGTCCTCCGGGGCGATGTGCGCCAGGCCGAAGCTGCGCACCCCCGGGGTGTCGATCAGCCAGCCGCCCTCGAACGGCAGCGCCACCGCGGACGTCGAGGTGTGGCGCCCCCGGCCGGTGACCGCGTTGACGTGGCCCACCGCCCGGTCGGTGCCGGGGATGAGCCGGTTGAACAGGGTGGACTTGCCCACGCCCGAGGACCCCACCAGCACGGTGGTGCGTCCCGCCAGCCGCCCTTCGAGGCCGGTGAGGTCGCCCTCGGGGCTGAGCACCTCGTAGGGCACGCCCAGCGGCTCGTACATCCGCAGCAGTTCGCCGGGGTCGGCGAGGTCGGCCTTGGTCAGGCACAGCAGCGGGGACAGCCCCGCGTCGTAGGCGGCCACCAGGCAGCGGTCCACGAACCGCGGCTGCGGGGCCGGGTCGGCCAGGGCGCACACGATCGCCAGCTGGTCGGCGTTGGCTACGATGATCCGCTCCACCGGGTCGGTGTCGTCGGCGGTGCGGCGCAGCACCGAGCTGCGGTCCCTGACCCGGACGATCCGCGCCAGGGTGTCCGGGAGCCCGGACAGGTCGCCGACCACGTCCACCCGGTCGCCCACCACGATCGACCCGCGGCCCAGCTCGCGGGCCTTCATCGCCACCACCCGGGTGCCCTCGACCAGGCACCGGTACCGGCCCCGGTCCACGGCGGTGACCAGGCCCTCCACCGCGTTCTCGTGCTTGGGCCGGTTGCGGGTGCGGGGCCGCGACCCGCCCCGGGCGCGGACCCGGATGTCGTCCTCGTCGAGGTGGCGCCCCCCGCCCCGGGTGCGGCTCATGCCAGCGCCTCCGCCCACAGGCCGGGGAAGTCCGGCAGGGTCTTGCGCGTGGTGGCGATGTTCTCCACCTCCACCCCGGGCACCGCGAGCCCGATGACGGCGCCGGAGGTGGCCATCCGGTGGTCGTCGTAGGAGTGGAAGACACCGCCGTGCAGCGGCCGGGGCTCGATGACCAGCCCGTCGGGCAGCTCCTCGGCGTTCCCGCCCAGGCGGTTGATCTCGGCGGCCAGGGCGGCGATGCGGTCGGTCTCGTGGCGGCGCAGGTGCGCGATGCCGGTGAGCCGGGAGGGGGTCGAGGCCAGGGCGGCCACCGCGGCGATGGTGGGGGTGAGCTCGCCCACTTCGCGCAGGTCGGCCTCCAGGCCCAGGATCCGCCCGGTGCCGCGCAGGGTCAGCGCCCCGCCGTTCCGGGACACCTCGCCGCCCATCCGGGTGAACAGCGACCGCAGGTGGTCGCCGGGCTGGGTGGTGTGCTCGGGCCAGCCCTCGACGGTGACCTCGCCGCCGGTGACCAGCGCGGCCGCCAGGAAGGGGGCGGCGTTGGACAGGTCCGGCTCCACGGTGATCTCGGTGACCTTGACCGGCCCCGGCTCGACCGTCCAGACGTCGTCGCCCACCAGCACCGTCACCCCGGCGGCGCGCAGCATCTCCACGGTCATGTCCAGGTGCGGCCGGGAGGGCACGGGGGCGCCCTCGTGGCGCACCCGCACGCCCTGTTCGAACCGGGCACCGGCCAGCAGCAGCGCGGACACGAACTGGGAGGAGCCCGAGGCGTCCAGGACGACGTCGCCGCCGCGCACCCGGCCGGTGCCGTGCACGGTCATCGGCAGGGCGCCGGCGGAGTCGTCGATGTCGGCGCCCAGGGCGCGCAGCGCCGCCAGCAGCTCGCCCACCGGCCGCTCCCGCGCCCGCGGGTCGCCGTCGAAGTCCACGTCCCCGGCGGCCAGCGCGGCCACCGGCGGCACGAACCGCATCACCGTTCCGGCGTTGCCCACGTCGACCGAGGCGGGGCCGCGCAGCGGACCCGGGGTGACGAACAGGTCCTCGCCGCGCTCCTCCACGGTCGTGCCCAGGGCGCGCAGCGCCCCCACCATCAGCTCGCTGTCCCGGCTGACCAGGGGACGGCGCACCAGGCACGGCGTCTGCGACAGGGCGGCCAGGATCAGCGCCCGGTTGGTGACCGACTTGGAACCGGGCAGGGAGAGTCGGGCGCGGACGGGGCCCTCGGCGACGGGAGCGGGCCAGTGCGGTGCTGCTGTGGGCTCAGGCATGCCCCCAAGGTTATCGGGAGCCCTCCCCGGACGCTTATTCTTGGTAACGCCATGGTGTATCTGGATCACGCAGCCACGACCGAGGTCCGCCCCGAGGTGATCGCCGAGGTCGCGGCCGGGCTCGGCTCCCTCGGCAACCCCTCCTCCCTGCACGGGCACGGGCGCGCCGCCCGCCGCGCCGTCGAGGAGTCGCGCGAGCGCGTCGCCGAAGCCCTGGGGTGCACACCGCACGAGGTGGTCTTCACCGCGGGCGGCACCGAGTCGGACAACATCGCCATCAAGGGCCTGTACTGGTCCCGCCGCGCCGAGGACCCGCGCCGCCGCCGGGTCATCACCAGCGCCGTCGAGCACCACGCCGCCCTGGACCCCGCGCACTGGACGGCCGAGCACCAAGGCGCGGTCCACGAGACGCTGCCGGTGGACCCCCTGGGCCGGGTGGAGCCGCGGGTCCTGCGCGAGGCGATCGAGCGCGACCCGGAGTCCGTGGCCGTGGTGTCGGTGATGTGGGCCAACAACGAGGTCGGCACGGTGCAGCCGGTGGCCGAGCTGGCCGCCGTCGCCGCGGAGTACGGGATCCCCTTCCACACCGACGCGGTGCAGGCCGTGGGCGTGGAGCCGGTGGACTTCGCCGCCTCCGGGGTGAGCGCCCTGACGGTCAGCGGGCACAAGCTCGGCGGCCCGGTGGGCACCGGGGCGCTGCTGCTGGCGCGCGGGCTGAGCCCGGTCCCGGTGCTGCACGGGGGCGGCCAGGAGCGCGACGTCCGCTCGGGCACCCTGGCCACGCCGCTGGTGCGCGGGCTGGCCACCGCGGTGCACCTCGCGGTCGCCGAGCGCGAGAAGCACGCCGCCCACCTGTCCGGGCTGCGCGACACCCTGGAGGAGCGGGTGCGCGGGGTGGTCCCCGACGTCGTCGTCAACGGGGACCCGGACCGGCGGCTGCCGGGCATCGCGCACCTGTCCTTCCCCGGCTGCGAGGGCGACGCCCTGCTCATGCTGCTGGACGCCAGGGGCGTCTCCTGCTCCACCGGCTCGGCCTGCTCCGCGGGGGTGGCCCAGCCCAGCCACGTGCTGCTGGCGATGGGGGCCGACCCCGACACGGCCTCCAGCAGCCTGCGCCTGTCGCTGGGGCGGACCTCCACCGAGGCCGACGTGGACGCGCTGGTCGAGGCGATCGGGCCCGCGGTGGAGCGTTCGCGGGCGGCCCTGGCCAAGCGCCGCGGGAACGCGAGGCGGCCGTAGGCCGTCCGCGGAGGGCTCAGCCCGCGCGGTGGACGGTGACGGACTCGATCACCACGTCCTCGACCGGGCGGTCCTGGCCCTCGGTGGCGATCTGGGAGATCTCCACGGCCACGTCCATCGAGGCGTCGTCGGCGACGTGCCCGAAGATCGTGTGCTTGTTCTGCAGGTGCGGGGTCGGCGCCACGGTGATGAAGAACTGCGAGCCGTTGGTGCCCGGGCCGGAGTTGGCCATCGCCAGCACCCCCGGCTCGTCGAAGGTCTCCTCGTCGCTGAACTCGTCCTGGAACTGGTAGCCCGGCCCGCCGGTGCCCGTGCCCTGGGGGTCGCCGCCCTGGATCATGAAGTCGGGGATGACCCGGTGGAAGAGCGTGCCGTCGTAGAACTCGGCCTCGCCGGTCACCGGGTTGGCCACTCCCGCGCCCTCGGCCAGGCCGACGAAGTTGGCGACCGTGACCGGCGCGATCTCGGGCAGCAGGTCCACGGTGATGTCCCCGTGGTTCGTGTGCAGGGTCGCGCCCTCCACGTCGCTGACGTCCACGTCCGGGACCTCGGTCGAGGCCGGCGCTTCTTCGTCGTTGCCGCAGGCGGCGGTCGTGGCGAGCAGTGCTCCGGCCAGCAGGCCGGCGGACAGGGTGGTCAGGCGCATGGAACACTCTTCGGGGTCGGTGGGGACGGTGGACGCCACTGAAGGGTACCGACCCCGTCGGCCCGTCCCGCCACGCGGGACCCGTCAGTCCCGCGTCTCCTCCGGGCCGTCCTGGTCCCGGCGTTCGGCCTGCTCACGGGCGCGGCGGCGCTGCTCCTCGGCGCGTTCGCGGCAGCGGCGCAGGAACTCCTCGTCCTCCTGCGGCGTCGCGGCCCGGGCCCGGTTGGGATGGTCGTATTCGGGGAAGGGGGAGGGCGGGCGCACGGGGCCGGCGGCCCGGGCCCGCCGCGGCCGGCCCAGGGCGAACCACGCCAGCGCGCCCAGCTTGGGCAGCAGCAGGACGATCACCACCCAGGCGGGCTTGGGCAGCAGGCGCACCGCGTCGGCGTCCGAGCCGACGGCGTCGAACAGCGCGTACACCCACACGGCCAGCGCCACGACGAAGAACAGCAGGTAGAGGTAGGCCACGGGTTCTTCCTGTTGATCGGGGGAACACCCGGAGCGCCGGGTGGCATTGTCAGACCTTGTACTGACTTATCACGGATCGCCGCACTCATCGGTCGCTTGACCGGGCACCCCGCTCCGGGAGAGGGTCGGACCACGGGGCCGCCCGGCGTCGATCCAGGTCCGGCCCCACGGGCGACGGAGGAGGATGATGGGCGTGAACACGGTGTTGCCCTCGGCGGTATGGCTCCCCTTCGGCGCGCGGATCCTGCGCGCCCGCTCGGACAAGGGGCTCTCCCGCGCCGAACTCGCCGCCACGGTCGGGGTGAGCGACGACAAGCTCGGCGAGGTGGAGAGCGCCCGTTGCAGGCCGGCCCGCTCCCTGGTCGAGCGGGTGGACAACGCGCTGGGCACCGAGCACCAGCTGGTCGACGCCTGGGCGGTCGCGCTCCAGGCGGAGGCGTTCCCCAACGAGTTCGGGGACCTGCGCGAACTCACCGTGCACGCCCCCGAGGTGTGGGAGACCCAGCCGGTGGTCATCCCGCCGTTCCTGCGCACCCGGGAGTACTCCTGGGCGGTGCTGCGGCCCAGCTACTTCGACCTGTCCGACGACGAGGTCGAGGCCATGGTCGAGGAGGAGATGTCCCTGCGGGCCGCGATGACCGGACCCGACGGGCCGTCGCTGCGGGTGGTCCTCAACGAGACCGTGCTCCGGCGGCCCCAGGGCGGCGCCGAGGTGCTCAACGCCCAGCGCGGCTTCCTCGCCGACCTGGTGGCGGCCGGGATCGTGCGGCTGGGGATGATCCCGGAGAAGTCGCCCCGCCACCCCGAGCTGGGCGGGCCCTTCCGGCTCATGGAGTACGGCGACCGGTCGCCCATCGTGTACGCGTTCGCCGCCCAGGGCGGGGAGCTCATCACCGACGCCGAGCAGGTCCTGCGGTGCTCCATGGTCCGCGACGCCATCGAGGAGGTCACGGTGGAGCTGACCCCCGAATCGGAGATCCTCAGCGCGCGCTGGCCCGAGGGCTGAACGCGGGCGGGCCGGGGAAGCGCTCCCACGAAAGGTCTTGGGGCGGGGTCCCATGATGGGCTAGGTTGCCCGCCATGGATATCGCGATCACATCCGGATACGTCGTGCCCGTCGACGGGGACCCCATCGACGGCGGCACGGTCCTCATCTCCGACGGCAGGATCACCGCCGTCGGCCCCGACTCCGAGGTGGCCGTCCCCGAGGGCGCCACCGTCGTCGACGCCTCCGGCAAGTGGGTCCTCCCCGGCTTCGTCGAGGCCCACGGCCACATCGGCATCGACGAGGAGGGCATCGGCTGGGCCGGTGACGACACCAACGAGATGACCGACCCCAACGGGGCGCGGATGCGCGCCCTGGACGCCATCAACCCCGCCGACCGCGGCTTCGTCGACGCCCTGTCCGGAGGCGTCACCAGCTCGGTGGTCAAGCCCGGGTCGGGCAACCCCATCGGCGGGCAGACCGTGGCGGTCAAGTCCTGGGGCCGCAGCATGGAGGACCGGCTCATCAAGCACCCCGCCAGCGTCAAGAGCGCGCTCGGCGAGAACCCCAAGCGGGTCTACGGCAACAAGGACAAGCTGCCCTCCACCCGCCAGGGCGTGGCCGCGGTCATCCGCGACGCCTTCACCAAGGCCCAGGACTACAAGGCCAAGAAGGAGCACGCCGAGGCCGAGGGCAAGCCCTTCGACCGGGACAACACGCTGGAGGTGCTGGTCCGGGTCCTGGACCGGGAGCTGCCCTGGTGCCAGCACACCCACCGGGCCGACGACATCCACACCGCCATCCGCCTGTCGGACGAGTTCGGCTACCGGCTCATCGTCAACCACTGCACCGAGGGCCACCTGCTGGCCGACGAGCTGGCCGCCCGGAACATCCCCGTGATCACCGGCCCGCTGATGACCAGCCGCTCCAAGGTCGAGGTCAACAACAAGACCCTGGCCAACCCGGGCATCCTGGACCGCGCCGGGGTGAAGGTGGCCCTCACCACCGACCACCCGGTCGTGCCCATCGAGTTCCTGGTCCTCCAGGCCGCCCTGTGCGTCAAGGAGGGCATGGACCCGGACTCGGCCATCCGCGCCCTGACCGTGAACCCGGCCCAGATCATGGGCCTGGACGACCGGATCGGCTCCCTGAAGCCGGGGCTGGACGGCGACGTCGTGCTCTGGTCGGGCGACCCGCTGGACCTGCGCAGCCGCGCCGAGCGCGTGTTCATCGAGGGCCGCGAGGTGTACACCTACGACTACGGTGCCCGCCGCGGCACGGCCGCGGACGCCTACTACCGCGAGTCCTGAGGCGGTGGTCCCGGGCCGCTCCGGCCGGCCCGGGCCCCGCCCCCCTCAGGCCCCCCTCAGACCGCGGTGGGCGGGATATGAGGCGGCCGTGGCCTGCGATATACGCCGATATGCCGATGTGCGGGCAGGGTCCTTAGCGGGAGTCTGAGGTCATCCGGGACGACGGAGCCCGGGACGGGACCTCCGGGAGGACGCCATGAACCACCACGACCCCGCGGCAGAGGCCGCCGAGTTCCACCGCCTGGAGCGGGAGCGGGAGGCCGCCCGCGAACGCGAGCTGCGGCGCATCCGCGAGGAGCGCCTCCGGGACGGCGACCGGCGCCGGTTCGGGCGGCCCCGCGGCCGGGGCGGGCCTACGGACGACTACGACCTCGCCGTCTAGACCCGGCCGATCCGACGCCCCGGGTCGGGCCGGGGAGAAGGGGGCGGTGCGCCGCGCGGGGTGCGGCGCACCGCCCCCGTGTCCGTCCGGGGAGGGGCGTCGGCGGTGAGGGCGGGCGGTGGCCTCTTCACCGCCCCGTGTCCGTCCGGGGCGGGGCGGGCGCGACCGGCCGGCGGGACCCGCCCCGCGGGCTCAGCCGGCCGTGGAGATCCGCCGCAGGGGGGACCCGCCGGGCGGGTCCGCGTCGTCCGCGGTCGCGAACACGGTGGCGCGCTCCGCCTCCAGCCGCTTCCAGGTGTCCCGGGGGTCGGCGCCGGGGCCGGGGAACGGCGCCAGGATGATCGGAGCCCCCGCCGCCATCGGTCCCAGCAGCAGCTCCGCGCTCCGGCCCAGCACCTCCAGCGGGGCCGCGGGGTCCAGGAGCAGCGCCACCCGGTCGGCCTCGGTCAGCTCCCAGCGCCGCGCACCCTCGCGGCCGTGGACGACCAGGGCCTCGCCCGTGCGGGTCTCCGACAGGCGCAGGGCCGGGGCCAGCGGGTCCACAGGGTAGGGGGAGAAGCGGTCGCCGTACCCGCGCACCTCCACCGAGTAGTCCAGCACCATCGGCGGGACCTCCCGCAGCGGCAGGCCCAGCGGGTGCAGCGAGGTGCCCACGACCTCCTCGGCCCCGCTGTCCAGGGCCGCCTCCAGGCGGGCCTCGTCGGCCACCGCCACCTGGGCGTCCGCGGGCAGGCCGGACCCCGCGGCCGCCTCGGCGACCGCGCCCACCGACCAGCACGCCGTCAGCCACACCAGCGCCTGCCAGTGCACGGGCAGGGCCGCCACCACCCGGTCGCCCGGCTGGGTGCCGAAGCCGTCCACGAGCATGTTCGCGGTCTTGGACACCCAGTTGTCGAAGGTGGCCCGGGACAGTTCCACCCGGCCGCCCGAGGCGTCGTAGGAGGTGACGAACGGGCGGGAGGGGTCGGCGGCGACCAGGTCGCGCCACAGCTGCGCGGGAGTTTCGGACATGGCCACCACTCTAGGGCGTGTTCGGTGGATGCTTTCGAGCGTTTCGGCGCTTGCGCCGAATGCCGGGAGCGGCCGCGAGGCGATCTCTCGCAAGACGGCCGGCGCGGGTCAGCCCGGGGTCGGCTGTCCGAGCGCAGGCGGCGCGGCGAGAGGAGGCCTCGCGGCCGCGACCCGGAATGATCCGCCGAACACGCCCTAGAACCCGCCGGGAGCGGGAGGCGGCGGGTCCGTAACAAAGCGCCGCACGGTGTGCGAGGGGGTGACGGGAAGTGTCAGAGTTACCCCATGCGCTTGCTCCCCGGACGATTCCTCGCCCGTGTCACCGCGCTGCCCGCGATCGCCGTGTCCGCCTGGCTCCTGGTGGCCTTCCCCCTCCTGGCACTCGGTCTGTTCACTCCCTGGATCGCCCTGATCCTCGGGGTGCCCGCCGTGATCGCGGCCGGCGCCCTGGTGCCGCGGCTCATCCCCGACCCGGAGGAGGACGTGCCCTGGTGGCCCGTCGTCCTGGTCCTGGTGGTCGCGGCCGCGTTCGCGATCGTGCAGATCGCCTACCACGCCGAGGCCCTGGTCATCCGCCGCGACCCGGCCTCCTACGCCATGTACACGGTGTGGATCGCCGAGAACGGCCACCTGCCGATCCCGCAGCAGCGCGAGCTCATCGCCGGGGACGACCCCGCGCTGAGCTACCAGAGCCTGGCGCACTACGAGCGCGGCGACGTCATCTGGCCCCAGTTCATGGCGGGCGCCCCCCTGGTCACCGCCATCGGGTACTGGCTGGGCGGGCTCGACGGCATGCTCGTCGCCACGCCGGTCCTGGGCGCCCTGGGCGTCCTGACCTTTGCCGGACTCGCCGCCCGCCTGGTCGGCGCCCGCTGGGCGCCCCTGGCCGCCCTGGTCCTGGCCCTGTGCCTGCCCCAGCAGTGGGTCAGCCGGTTCACCTACAGCGAGCCCGTCACCCAGATCCTCCTCCTCGGCGGGCTGGTCCTGGCCTACGACTCCCTGGTCAGGCGCACCCACATCACCGACAGGTGGTCGCGGACCCAGACCCTGGCCGCCGTCGCCGGACTGGTGCTCGGCCTGGCCCTGGTCGTGCGCATCGACGCCATCCGCGACCTGCTGCCCGTCATCGGGTTCGTCGCCCTGCTCCTGCTCGCCCGGCGCGGCCAGGCCCTCCCGCTGCTCGGCGGCCTGGCGCTCGGCACCGGTCTGGGCTTCTACGCGGGGTACGGGCTGTCCCTGCCCTACCTGGAGTACCTGTCGGACTCCCTGGACCCGCTGCTGATGATCAGCGGCGGGGTGGTCCTGGCCGCGGCCGCGGGCACCGCGGTCCTGTGGCGGCACGGCCTGCCGCGCACCGACCGGGTGCGGTGGCTGCCCGGCGCCGTCGCCGCCCTGGCCCTGGTCACCATGGCCGGCTTCGCCGTCCGTCCGCTGCTGTGGCCCGACTACGGCCACGGCAGCGACTTCACCGACGGCTGGGTCGCCTACGTCCAGTCCCAGGAGGGGCTGCCGATCGAGGGCAGCCGCACCTACTACGACATGAGCCTGTACTGGGTGGGCTGGTACGTGGGCCTGGGCACCGTCCTGTTCGCGTCCCTGGGCGTGGCCATGGTCCTGCGCCGCCTCACGCAGTGGCGCGACCCCCAGTGGCTGCTGCCCGCCATGCTGCTGGTGTGGTCGGTGGCCACCACCCTCATGCGCCCCGCCATCACCCCCGACCACCCCTGGGCCAGCCGCCGCCTCATCGTCCTGGTCATCCCCGCGTTCGTGCTGTTCGCGGTCTGGTTCCTGGCCTGGCTCACCCGCTACTGCGCCGTCGCCGTACAGGCGGAGAAGCAGGGCTCGGCCCTGCGCATGCTGCCGGTGGTGGTCGCCGCCGGCGCGGCCGTGGCGATGGTCGCCCCCACCGCCGTCACCTCCTTCGCCGGCATCATGGGGTACCGGCAGGACGTGGGGACGGTGGCGGCCACCGAGCGATTGTGCGCGGCCCTGCCCGACGACGCCTCGGTGGTCGTGGTCGACCCCGGCATGGCGGGCAACTACATGCCGCTGCTGCGCAACGTCTGCGGGGTGCCCACCGCCGCGCTCGACGACGCCTCGCCGGAGAACACCGACCGTGTCATCGCCGCGATCCTGGAGCGCGACCGCACACCCGTGCTCGCCTCCGAGGACTGGGCGCAGCTGGCCGACCTCGTCCCCGAGGTGGAGCCGGAGCGGCCCTTCCACGTGGTGGCGCAGATGGACCCGAGTACCCTCATGGAACCGCCCACCGGCCATTGGAGCTTCGTCGGGAGCGTGTGGATCACGGTCGTCCCCCGACCCTGACCCGCGCCCCGCGCAGCCCGCCCGCACCCTCTGAGAAGAACGCATGAGCCAGACACACGACGACGCCAGCCCCCGCCCCGAAGCCGGGTCCGAGGACCCGCCGGTGCGGGTCACCATCGTCCTGCCCTGCTACAACGAGGAGGACCACGTCGTCGACGAGGTCAAGCGGATCTGCTCGGCCATGGACGCGTCCGGGTACGGGTACGAGCTGCTGGCCGTCGACGACGCCTCCACCGACTCCACCCTGGAGCGGCTGCGCGAGGTCGCCCCCGTGTTCCCGAGCATGCGGATCATCGCGTTCGGGCACAACGGCGGCTCCGGCACGGTCCGCCGCATCGGCAGCCAGCGCGCCCGCGGCGAGTACGTGGTGTGGACCGACGCGGACATGAGCTACCCCAACGAGCGCATCCCCGAGCTGGTCGCCATGCTCGACGAGGACCCCGAGATCGACCAGGTCGTGGGCGCCCGCACCCAGGAGATGGGCAGCCACAAGGCGCTGCGGGTGCCCGCCAAGTGGGTCATCCGCAAGATCGCGGAGAAGCTCACCAACACGCGCATCCCCGACCTCAACTCCGGGCTGCGCGTGTTCCGCCGGGACGTGGCCCGCCCCTACCTGCGGCTGCTGCCGCCCGGGTTCTCCTGCGTCACCACCATCACCCTGGCGTTCCTGTCCAACCAGCACCCGGTGCGGTACGTGCCGATCGAGTACGCCAAGCGCGCCGGGAAGTCGAAGTTCCACTTCGTCACCGACGCGTACCGGTACATCCTCCAGGTGCTGCGCATGGTCATGTACTTCAACCCGCTCAAGGTGCTGATGCCGCCCGCGCTCGCCCTGCTGGGCGTGGGCGCCGCCAAGTTCGTGTTCGACCAGGTGCGCAACCCGCTGTACATCCCCAACAACACCGTCATGATCCTCATGACGGGGCTGATCATCGCCGCGATCGCCCTGCTGGCCGACCTGATCGTGCGCTCCCGGGACGGGGCGTGAGCCCCGAGCGGGTGGCGCTGGTCGGTCCGGTCCACCCCTACAAGGGCGGCGGCGCCCGGCACACCACCGAGCTGGCGCACCGGCTGCGGGCCGCCGGGCACCCCACCGCGGTCGAGTCGTGGCGGGCCCAGTACCCCGCGGCCCTCTACCCGGGGACGCAGACCGTCGACGAGCCCGAGGGGGAGCCCTACCCCGACACCAGGCGCGAGCTGGCCTGGTACCGGCCCGACGGGTGGTGGCGGGCCGGGCGGCGGCTGGCCCGGGAGGCCGACCTGGTGGTCCTCACCCTGTTCTCGCCCGTGCAGGTGCCCGCCTACCTCGGCGTCCTGGCCGGGGTGCGGTCGGTGCGGGGCGACCGCACGCGGGTGGTCGCCCTGTGCCACAACGTGCTGCCGCACGAGCGGCGGGCCGTGGACGTGTCGCTGGTCCGGTCGCTGCTGCGGAGGGTGGACGGGGTGCTCGCGCACTCCGCCGACCAGGCCCTGCTGGCGCGGGGCATGCGCGGCGCCGGGGCCGGCGCCCCGGTCACGGCCGTGCTGCCCCCGCACCTGCCCGACACCGGCGCGGCCGTCCCCCCGGAGCCGGGGGAGCGCCGCCACCTGCTGTTCCTGGGCATCGTCCGCCCCTACAAGGGCGTGGACGTGCTGTTGCGCGCCCTGGCCGCGGGGGCGCCCGGCGACGTCTCGCTGACCGTCGCAGGGGAGTTCTGGGGCGGCACCGCCGAGCTGGAGGCGCTCACCGCGGAACTGGGGCTCGGGGACCGGGTGCGGCTGCGGGACGGGTACGTGCCCGCCGAGGAGCTGCCGGACCTGTACGCCGGCGCCGACGCGGTGGTGCTGCCCTACCGGACCGCCACCGCCAGCCAGAACGTGTGGCTGGCCCACGAGCACGGCCTGCCGGTGATCGCCACCCGCGCCGGGGCGCTGGCCGACCACGTCCGCGAGGGTGTGGACGGGCTGCTGTGCGCCCCGGGCGACGTTGACGACCTGGCCCGGGCGCTCGAGGAGTTCTACACTCCGGGCACCCCCGAGCGCCTGCGCGCCGGCGTCCGCCCGGTCGACCCCGCGCCCTGGTGGGCCGACTACATCGAGCGCCTCCTGTCCGCCTGAGCGCCGGGACCCGCGCCGTCCACCGCGGATCCCGGCGGGCGGCGGCCTACAGCGGCGGTCCGTCGATCCACATGGAGAACTCGTAGAGCGTGTACTTCACCACGTCTCCGGGCTCGCACCAGTCGGCCGCCGACGCGGCGGGCTCGACCACCACGTGTTCCTGGGAGAGCGGCCAGCCGGTGGCGGGGTCGAAGAGGACCCGGTGCTCGACGGTGCCGATGTCGGTCGGGTCGAGGGTGTAGGCCACACCCACGGCCGGTCGGCCGGACACGTCCCGCACCGCCTCCAGCGGCCGGACGCCGGGCAGCCCGGCCAGGAGGGTGTACATGCCGGCTCTGACCTCGGGCGGGAAGGGCAGGTGCAGCGACCGGCTGACGTAGGAGAACCGCCGCGCCTCCTCGCCCTCGTGTCCGCCTCCCGTCGTCGACGGGTGCCTGATGCCGTCAGGACCCTGCGCCACCGGGTCGTCAGGCATGGGCTCCGAGGCGGGGAACAGCATCTCCTCGAGGTCTTCGGGGTCGGGGGACGCCTCCTGGAGACCCCGGTGGTCCACGGTGCCGAGTCCGAAGTCCCAGCCCCCGGGATGGGGGCCGGACATCTCCCCGAAGTCCTCCTCCTGCGTGGGGATGTCGCTGCGCTCCCCCTCGGGTCCGGGCTCCCACCGGACGGGGGAGCCGTCACGCTCCCACGCGGCCCAGGCGTCCTCGTTCAGCAGCCTCCACGTCGTCGCATCGGTCCGCTGGGCGTGCAGCCCCCACTCCTCGCCCCCCTCGCTCCGGCCGGTCCCGATGTCGTACTCGTCCACCCAGCTCCAGGTCTCGGAGTGGTAGATGTCGTACACCCCGTACCTGTCGTCCTCCGGGCCCACCCCCCACGCCTCCGCCGAGTCGGTGCGCAGGTTCCAGACGTCGCCCCTGACGGGCATGTTCCGGGCCTCCTCGATGACCGGGGCCATCACCTCCAGGGCGGTGGGCACCTCCTCCGCGGGCTCCGCGGACGTCTCGGCGGCGGGCGCCGCGGCGCCCTGGGTACAGGCGGTCAGGGTGAGGACCACGGCCGCGGTGGCCGGGAGCAGGGAACGGACGGTGCGCATGGGGCTCCTGTTTCGGGGGGCGGATTCTCAGGGGCGGAACGCCCCTGTCGGGACGCCCGCCCCGGGTGTGCGGTTCACCTCCCGGGGCGCGCGCGGTCCCTCGTGCGCACCCCGGGCAGGCCGTGGACGCCCCGCCGCGTCCTTCCCGGAGGGCCTCCGGACGGCCTGCGGCGGGGCGCGGGACCGCTACAGCGGCGGCTCGGCGATCCAGGCGGTCTCGTAGATGGTGTAGTCGACCACGTCTCCGGGCTCGCACCAGTCGGCCGCCGACGCGGCGGGCTCGACCACCACCTGTTCCCGGGAGAGCAGCAGGCCGGTGACGGGGTCGAAGAGGAGACGGTACTCGACGGTGCCGAAATCCCCGGGGTCGGCGGGGGTGTAGGCCACGCCCACGGCCTCCCGGCCGGCCAGGTCCGTCACCTCCCCGAGCGGTCGCAGGCCGGAGAGTCCGGCCAGGACGGTGTACATGCCGGCCATCGTCTCGGGGGGAAGGGGGATGGCCAGGTTGTGGCCGATCTCCGAGAAGAGCCGGTCCTCCTCGCTCGAAGGCGCATCCGGGTCGTCGTGCGCGAGGATCATCTCCCGCAACGCCTCCGGGGAGGGGGACAGCTCCTGGAGGTCCCGGTGCTCCTGCTGCCCGCCCCCCAGACTCCACGTGGCGCCGCCGGGGCCGATGAGTTCACCCTCGACGTTCGAGGCGGAGGCGTAGGGGACCGGTCCATCACCGGTCTGGTCGTTCGTCCAGGACTCGGGGGAGCCGTCGCGCTCCCAGGCGGCCCGATGCCTGTCGTCCACCAGGGCCCAGCCGCCGAAACCGTAGCGCAGGGCGTTCAGGCTCTCCTCCTCGCCCGGGGAGCCGCCCCTCTCGACGGGGAGCTCGCCCATCCAGCTCCACTGCTCGTTGGAACGGATGTCGTAGACCCCGTACCTGTCGTCCTCGGGGCCCACCGCAAGGGCCCGCCCCCCGGTGGTGCGCTGGTACCAGACCTCGCCCTCGACGGGCTGGTTCCGGACCGCCTCGATGACCGGGGCCATCGCGTCCCAGGCGGGGGCGTCCGCCTCCGTCGCCTCCCCGGAAGGCTCGGTGGCCGGTCCCACACCGACGGTGAGCGAGCCGGGGAACACCACCAGCGCCAGGAACACCGCGGCCGCCGCGACGACCGCGGCCCCGCTCAGCGCCAGTGACAGCAGGCGTGGTCGGCGCACCGGCCGGAAGTCCCTCCCGCCCGGCCGCCAGCCGGTGAGGAGCGCCAGCTCCTCGGGGGAGCGCTCGGGGACGCGGGACCTCAGGTCCCTCAGGTGGTCGAGCTCGTTCACCGGGTCACCTCCTGGTGGTCGGCGGCGGATGCGGGCAGGTCGGCGCGCAGGCGCCTGCGCGCGCGGTGCAGCCGGGAGCGCACGGTGCCCACGGGGATGCCCAGCACCGAGGCGGTCTCCTCGTAGGTCAGCTCGCCCCAGGCGATGAGCAGCAGGACGTCGCGGTCGCCCTTGGACAGCCCCGCCAGGGAGCCGGCCAGGGAGGCCGACACCGAGGCGGCGTCCACCCGCTCGCCGACCCGGTCGGCGTGCCCCTCCATGACCGGGTCGACGCCGGTCCGCGCCAGGGCGCGGTAGTGGCGGGTCTCGGTGCGGTGGTGCCTGCGGATGAGGTTGGCGGCGATCCGCCACAGCCACGGGCGCGCGTCGGGGTACGCCGGGTCGTAGCGGTGCCGCTTGCGGAAGGCGATGTGGAAGGTCTCGGCGACCACGTCGTCGGCTTCGGCGGAGCCGAGCCTTCGGGCCGCGTAGCGGTGCAGTGCGGGCGCGTGCCGGCGGAAGATCTCACCGAAGTCGGTGGGCTCGTGCAGTGACCGGCGGACGACCGACGCGTCGCTCTCCGCTTCTTCGGGCGGGAACGCCCTGGAGGCGGTGGGGGACATGGGGGTCCAATCCGTGGGGACGTCGGGAACGTGCTTCTACCCGTGTTAGCCCGATCCCCCCGAGGGGGTTCACGCCGGTCCGGACCGCGGCCCGTCCGCGTCCGCCGAGCGGTCCCCGAGCCGGGACAGCGGCACCGACAGCCCCGCCCACGCGACGTCGGCGGCCGTCATGACCAGCCGCGACAGCACCGCCGCGACCAGCGCCGCCCCGGCGTCCACGACCGGGGCCAGGGCCACCACCAGCACCGCCTCGCGCACCCCCAGCCCGGCCGGGGCGAACACCACCAGCAGGCCCAGCGTCCACGCCAGCGCGTACGCCCCCACGGCCGGGGCCAGCGCCCCCCGGGGGTCGCCGCCCACCGCCCACACGAGCACCCACAGGTGCAGGCCCAGCGGCACCCACGCCGCCAGGGTCCACCCCAGCGCCGCCGCCATCGCCCGGCCGCCGATGTCCAGCGGGCCGGCCTCGGCGACCTCCCGGAACCGGGCGAACGGGCGCGCCGCCAGGCGCACCCCCCACCGCACCACGCGCGGGTGCAGTCCGGCCAGCAGCAGCGGGGCCAGGGCCAGCGCCCACCACCACGTCCGGGCGGCCTCCGCCGAGGACAGCGGCAGCGCCACCGCGGCCACCGCGAGCCCCGCGGCCACCGTCACCCCCACCGCCAGCAGGGTCGCCGCCGTGCCCCGGACCCGGGGCACCTCGCGGTCGCGGGCCAGCTCCACCTGGGCCACGAACGCCCACACCGAGCCCGGCAGGTACTTGCCCAGCTGGCCCACGAACATCACCCGCGCCGCCACCGGCACCGGCAGCGGCGAGCCCAGCCCGGCCAGCAGCGCGCGCCAGGCCATCATCTGCGCGGTCAGCCCGGCCATCCCGGCCAGTACCGCCAGCGGCAGCGTCCACAGCGGAAGGGACAGCGCGGCGTCGCGCGCCTGCTCCCAGTGCCCGTGCAGCGCCCACGCGGCGCACGCGCACAACAGGACCACCAGCGCCGATCGCACCCAGGGGTCGCGGCGCAGTCGAGCGAGCACGCGGTCCCTCCTCATCTCCGTCCTGCGCCGACCCTACGCCCCGGGCGGTGCCCGCCGGACCACGGCGCCCTCCGCTCCCGCCCTCCGGCCGCGCGGCCCCCGCCAGGGGCCGGTGCGGTTCACCGGGGCGGAACCGCCGGGGCGTAGGGTGCGGCTTATGACCGGTGCGAACGAACCCGCCCCCACGCCGTCCGCCGTGCGCCGCGCCCTGGCCCGCGCCCGCGACGGCAAGACCCTGGACGCCGCCGAGGCGGAGGTCCTGCTGCACGCGCGCGGCGAGGACCTGGAGACCCTCCTGGGATACGCCTCCCGGGTGCGCGACGCGGGCCTGGAGGCGGCCGGCCGGCCCGGTGTGGTGACCTACAGCCGCAAGGTGTTCGTCCCCCTCACCCGCCTGTGCCGGGACCGCTGCCACTACTGCACCTTCGCGACCGTGCCCGGCCGCCTGGAATCGCCGTTCATGTCCCCCGACGAGGTCCTCGACATCGCCCGCCGGGGCGCAGCGATGGGCTGCAAGGAGGCCCTCATCACCCTGGGGGACCGCCCCGAGGACCGGTGGAAGCAGGCCGCCGAGTGGCTCGACGCCCACGGCTACGACGACACCCTGTCCTACGTGCGCGCCGTCTCCATCATGATCCTGGAGGAGACCGGGCTGCTGCCCCACCTCAACCCGGGCGTGCTCACCTGGGCCGACTTCCAGCGCCTCAAGCCCGTCGCCCCGTCCATGGGCATGATGCTGGAGACCACCTCCCGGCGGCTGTTCGAGGAGAAGGGGCAGCCCCACTACGGCAGCCCGGACAAGGACCCGGCCGTCCGCCTGCGCGCCCTGGAGGACGCGGGCCGCACCAGCGTCCCCTTCACGACCGGGATCCTGCTGGGCATCGGGGAGACGTTCGCCGACCGGGCCGAGTCCATCTTCGCGATGCGCTCCGTCGCCCGCCGCCACGGCGGGATCCAGGAGGTCATCGTCCAGAACTTCCGCGCCAAGCCGGACACCGCGATGATGCACCGGGCCGACGCCGAGATCGACGAGATGGCCGCCACCATCGCCGTCACCCGCCTGGTCATGGGGCCCAGGGCGCACATCCAGGCCCCGCCCAACCTCATCGGCGGGCAGGACGGCGGCCGCGACGAGTACGCCCTCATGCTCCGCGCGGGCATCGACGACTGGGGCGGCGTCTCCCCGCTCACCGCCGACCACGTGAACCCGGAGCGGCCCTGGCCGCAGATCGACGACCTGGCCGCCCGCACCGCCGCCCAGGGGTTCGAGCTCAGGGAGCGGCTCACCGCGTACCCGGAGTACGTCCTCGCCGGCGAGCCGTGGCTCGACCCGCGGCTGCGGGCGCACGTCGAGGCCCTGGCGGACCCCGAGACCGGCCTGGCCCGCGAGGACGCCCCCGTGGTGGGCCGCCCCTGGCAGGAGCCCGAGGCCGTGCTGGCCGACACCGGGCGCACCGACCTGCACACCGCGGTGGACACCGAGGGCCGCACCGGCGACCGGCGCGGCGACTTCGACTCGGTGTACGGCGACTGGGAGTCCCTGCGCGAGGGCGTCGACCGCGAGGGCGCGGTGCCCCGCCGGTTCGACCCGGAGGTCGCCGACGCCCTGCGCGCCGCGGAGAAGGACCCCGCCGGGCTCTCCGACGCCCACGCCCTGGCCCTGCTGCACACCGACGGGCCCGAGCTGGAGGCCCTGGCGGAGCTGGCCGACGGGCTGCGCCGCGACGCGGTCGGCGACGACGTCACGTTCGTGGTCACCCGGAACATCAACTTCACCAACGTCTGCTACACCGGCTGCCGGTTCTGCGCGTTCGCGCAGCGCCGCACCGACGCCGACGCCTACACCCTGTCCCTGGACCAGGTGGCCGACCGCGCCGAGGAGGCGTGGAACGCCGGCGCCACCGAGGTGTGCATGCAGGGCGGGATCCACCCCGACCTGCCGGGCACCGCCTACTTCGACATCGCCGCCGCCGTCCGCGAGCGCGTCCCGGGCATGCACGTCCACGCGTTCAGCCCGATGGAGGTGGTCAACGGGGCGGCGCGCACGAACCTGCCCGTCCGCGAGTGGCTCACCCGGGCCCGCGACGCGGGGCTCGGGTCGATCCCGGGCACCGCGGCGGAGATCCTCGACGACGAGATCCGCTGGGTCCTCACCAAGGGCAAGCTCCCGGCGAGCGAGTGGATCGAGGTCATCACCACCGCGCACGACCTGGGCATCCCCACCACGTCGACGATGATGTACGGGCACGTGGACTCGCCCCGCCACTGGGTGGCGCACATCAAGCTGCTGCGCTCGCTCCAGGAGCGCTCCCTGGAGCGCAACGGGCGGCCGGGGTTCACCGAGTTCGTGCCGCTGCCGTTCGTGCACACCAGCGCGCCCATCTACCTGGCCGGCCTGGCCCGCACCGGCCCCACCGTCCGGGAGAACCGGGCGGTGCACGCGCTGGCCCGCCTGCTGCTGCACGGGGCGATCGACAACATCCAGTGCTCGTGGGTGAAGCTCGCCGAGGACACCTGCCGCCTGCTGCTGCGCGGCGGGGTCAACGACGTGGGCGGCACCCTGATGGAGGAGACGATCAGCCGGATGGCGGGCTCGGACCAGGGCTCGTACAAGACCATCACCGACATCCGCGCGCTGGTCGGGCCCACCGGCCGCCCGCTGCGCCAGCGCACCACCCTCTACGGCGAGGTTCCCGAGGAGCGCCGCGCCGTCGCCGAGGCCAGCGACGGCGTCGCCCCGAGCATCCTCCGCCGCTCCCTCCCCCTCGTCTGAGAACCCGCACGCGCCTTCCCGGAGAAGCACGGAGGGGCGGGAGCGCCGGGGGAACGGCGCTCCCGCCCCTTCTCATGCGGGGCCGCGCGGAGCGGGTGGGGGGACGGGCCCCCGCGCGCGGCCCGGGGTCAGCAGGCGCCGACGAGGCGCCAGACGCCCCATTCGCCGGTGGTGCCCGGCTCGTCGCCCTGGGTCCACCACTGGGCGCGCCATTCGGAGCCCTCGTGGGAGACCACGTCGCCGCCGTTGTAGACGGTGCCGGAGGCCCAGGCGGGGGCGGTGCAGTCGCCCGGCTCGCCGCCGCCGGGGTCCCCGCCGCCGGGGCCCTCCACCACGGTGCCCTCGCGCGGGTGGTCGTAGGTGATGGCGTACTCGGTGCCGCCCACCTCGATCCGCCAGTTGGAGGGCTGCGCGATGGGCAGCCGCCAGCTGAGGTCGAACGAGAACGTCCCGCCCGCCGGGATCGACTGCCAGCCCGGCACGGTGATCTGCGCCCGGTGGAAGTCCCCGTCGAGACCGCCGACGTTGTTCGCCCGGTCGTGCCCGATCCGGAGGTGGGTGAGCCCCAGGCCGGACTGGTCGCCCATGTTGCCCGGGGCGGAGGTGCCGTAGTCGAAGGTGATCTTGGACCCGCCGGGGATCTCGACCGCCGAGTTGTTGGTGATGGTGACCTTGGGGTTGATGGGGTAGTTGTTGTCGCCCAGCGCGAATTCCCCGAAGTCCACGTCCACGTCCAGGACCTCGGCCGGGGCCTCCGTCTCGGCCTTGATCGCGCCGTACGGCCCGGCGTCGCTCAGGGTCTCGTGCAGCGACGTGATGAGGGTGTCGCCCATCTCGTACTGGCCCGCGGCGGTGTTGTAGGAGTAGTCGCCCGCCATCTCCCAGATCATGACGCCGCCCAGGCCGGTGTCGGCCACGTAGTCGGCCTTGGTCCGGATGGTCTGTTCGGCGTCACCGGTCAGGAACGTGCGGGTCTGCGCGTTCCACCACCACTCGTTCTTCGTGACGTCGTCCCAGTGCCGCACGTAGGTGCCCTCGAGGGTGCCGTCCACTCCGTAGTCGTCCACGTAGTCCCCGACCACGCCGTCCTCCAGGTTGAGGACGTGCCAGATCGGGTTCGCGCCCGCCGGGATCTCCCCGCCGGTCACCGGGTCGCTGTCGTGCCACAGGTTGTCGATGCCGCCGGCCCCGTTGCCGCAGGGGGTGTTGACGCCGGTGCCGGGCGGGCACTGCGTCTGGTCCGGCAGCGCCGAGGTCCCCCACAGCCCGTTCGTGCCGCCCTGCACGTCCGTCCAGCCGCGTGTGTAGAACGGCACCCCCAGGTTGATCCGGCCCGCCTGCATCGCGCCCCGGAAGTAGTGGTGGGCCCAGTCGGCGTTGAGGTAGCCGATGCCGTTGTAGGCCCCGTACACCGCGCTCAGCTCGGGGTCCAGGCCGCTGTCGTACAGCGCGCCGTTGTGGCCGACGAAGTGGTTCCAGGTGCCGTGCAGGTCGTAGGTCATCATGTTGACGAAGTCGAGGTACTGCACGACCTGGTGCACCTCCTGGCCGCGCAGCAGCCAACCGGAGGCGGGCACCGCGGCGGTCAGCTGGTAGTACGTGCCGTCCTGGGCGGACGCCTCGTCCAGCTTCTCGCGCAGGACGCGCATCAGCTCCTCGTAGCCCTCCCACAGCAGGCCGCGCCGGGCGTCGGAGATCCAGAAGTCGTCCGGGCTGCCCGCGCCGTTGTTGGAGGTGGCGTACTCGTAGTCGATGTCCAGCCCGTCGAACCCGTACTCGCGCACGAACTCCACGGCCGAGTCCGCGAACGTCTCGATGCCCTCGTGGTTGACCCCGGTGGGGGTCGTGGTCATCGAGTAGAACCCGCCGCTGGCCACCCGCTCGCCGTCCGCGTCGAAGTACCCGCCGGTCTCGGCCCAGCCGCCGACCGCCACCAGGGTCTTCACCCCGGGGTGCTCCTTCTTGAAGCTGTTGAGCAGGTTGAAGTGCCCCTGGTAGTCGAACTCCGGGTCGGGCTCCAGCCCCTCCCAGGTCATCCCGGTGGCCGGGTTGTCGGGGGTGTCGGCGCCCACGGAGACCCGGTTGTCCGGGCCCACGTGCGCGAAGGCGTAGTTGATGTGGGAGATCCGGTCCCAGGGGATGTCGTCGGCGAGGTACTCGGGCTGCCCGTTGGCGCCGTTGCGCCAGCTGGTGAAGTACCCGATGACCCGGCGGTCCAGGTCGTTGGGGAGCTTCTCGCGGCCGTCGGTGTCGTAGACGTCGCAGTAGGGGACGTCCACGCCGGGGGTGGGGTACAGCCCGTCGGGGCGGCACTCGGCGTCGGAGGAGGCGGACACCTCGGCCGGAGCGGCCGGAGCGGTGGGCGCGACCGGTGCGGCCTGGGCGACCGCGGGGGTGAACAGCGCCCCCGCCGCCAGGGTCAGCGCCGCCAGGGCGGAGCCGAACCGGCGGGCGGGGCCGCCGCGGGGTCGGGTTTCGGGCATGGGGGACCTTCCTCGGGATCTCGGGGGATGCGCCGGACCCGTCCGAGGGCACGGCAGAGGACCCCGCCGGCCGGTGGCCGGGGGGAGCGGGGGAGGGGAAGGGGCGTGGGCGGGGCGCCCGGCGGGCGGCGCGCGCCCGCCCCCCCAACGGCCGGGCCGGACGGGGCCGCCACGACCCACCCCCCCCCAACACCCCCGGGGGCCGGGGGGGCGGGGGGGTGGGTATGGGGGGGGGGCGGGCCGCCCGGCGGCCTGCGCCGGGCGGCCCGATCAGGGGCGGGTCAGCAGGCGCCGACGAGGCGCCAGACGCCCCATTCGCCGGTGGTGCCGGGCTCCTCGCCCTGCGTCCACCACTGGGCGCGCCATTCGGAGCCGTTGTGGGAGACCACGTTGCCGCCGGTGTAGACGGTGCCGGAGGCCCAGGCGGGGGCGGTGCAGTCGCCGGGCGGGTTCGTCGGAGGGTCGGTGGGCGGGTCCGTCGGCGGGTTGGTGGGGCCGGTGCCGGGACCCTGCGCCAGGCGGTCGGAGATGGTGTTCGCGAACGCGTAGCCGTTGGTGGCGTCCCAGTTGATGGACCAGGTCATCACGCCGCCGATGGGGCCGTACGGGGTGGCGGGGGAGAAGCTGCCGCAGTTGGTCCCGGCCTCCAGGCAGTCGAGGGCGCGGACGACCTGGCTCGGGGCCATGTGCCCGCCGCCGGCGGCGCGGGGCGTGGCCGGCAGTCCCAGGCCGACCTGGCTCGGGGCCAGGCCCATCTCCAGCTGGATGCAGGCCAGGGCGGCGACGAAGTCGGGCGTGCCCTGGGAGTAGACCTTCTGGTCGCAGCCCATCATCGTGCCGGAGTTGTAGTACTGCATGTTGACGATGGTGAGGATGTCGGAGATGTTCGACGCCAGCTGGTAGTACCCCATGGTGGGGGCCTGGAAGTCGATCGTCTGCGGCGCCATCGTGATGATCAGGTCGTTCCCGGCCTGGCCGTGCAGGTCGCGCAGCGCGTCCGTCATGTACTGGGCGTTGATGCCGTGTTCGAGGTCGATGTCGACGCCGTCGAACCCGTAGTCCTGCATCAGCGCGTACGTGGTGTCGGCGAAGTTCTGCGCCTGCGTCGGGTTGGAGACGATCACGTTCCCGCGCTCGCCGCCGACGGAGATGACCACCTTGCGGCCCTGGGCCTGGATGGCCGCGATGTCGGCGCGGAACTGCGCGTCGGTGTACCCGTTCAGTTCGCCGCTGGCCAGGTTGAACGTGATACCGCCGGGGAGGCTCGGGTGGTTGTCGGCGAAGGCGACGGCGACGAGGTTGTACTCGGAGGGGATCTCCGACAGCGGCATGACGGTGGAGCCGTTGTCGAAGTTGTGCCAGTAGCCGGTCAGCCACTGCCCGTTCGCCTGCACGGCGGCCTCCTCTGCGGCCACGGTCTCGGCCTCGGTGGGGCCTGCGGGGAGCTGGGCGGCGCCGATGGCGAACGCGGCGGTCAGGAGCGCGAAAGCCCCGGCCACCAGGGCTTTCGCCCGGGGGGAACGGCTTCGGTGACGGTTCACGGTCGGGGGTTCCTTCCGTCGAGCGGGTGACGAAGGTCGGGGGATTGAATTGTTAAGAAACCTTAGAGTTGCCTTACCCGCGCGTCAATGCAATGGGAAGGAAAGCTTTCAGTTTTCTTCGGGGCCCGGTACCGAAAGGGACTCCATTCGTCCGCCTGGAATTCACCCGCCCTGGAACGGCCCGCCCTTGCTCTCGCCGAGGTCCATGTCCCTGCTCAGCGACTGGAAGACCGCGTGGTCGATGCGCCCTTCCCGGTACAGCGCCTTCAGGGTGTCGCGGCGGGCGCCCAGGATCCGCGCGTGCACCGCCTTGACGCTCTCCGCCCGCTCGAACGCCGAGTCGTCCTCGTCCAGCAGCGCCTGCACCTCGCCCACCCGCCGGGAGTACGCGCTCCGCAGCGACTCCGCGGTCCCGGCGTCGACCTCCCCGGAGGTCTGGAGCTCATCCACCTTGCTCAGCGCCGCGCAGCTCATCGCGTGGTCGGCGATCAGGAACTCCTTCCGGTGGGAGTCCCCGCCGCCCACCCCCAGCCTGCGCAGCACCAGGGGCAGGCTGAGCCCCTGGCCCATCAGCGTGCCCATCACCACCACCCCGGCGACGAAGATCAGCCCCCCGCGCTCGGTGAACGGCTCGCCCCCGACGGTGGCGGGCAGCGACAGCGCGATCGCCAGCGACACGGCGCCGCGCATCCCGCTCCACCCGATGACGACCCTCTCCCGGAAGGACGACACCTCCAGGTTGAGGAAGGGGATCACCCGTTGCAGCGGGATCACCACCATCATCAGCCCCATCCGCAGGACCACCGCCGTGACCGTCACCAGCAGCGCCACCAGTACCAGCCGCGGGAACGAGTAGTGTTCGCGGACGGCCGTGATCACCGCGTCCAGCTGCAGGCCCAGCAGCACGAACAGCATGGACTCCAGCACCGCCACCAGGGTCTGCCACAGCGTCTGCGCGGTCACCCGCACCTTCGGCGGCAGCAGGCCCTCGCCCCGGGTGCCCAGCACGATCCCGGCCAGCGCCGCCGACAGCACCCCCGAGAAGCCCAGCATCTCCGAGGGGACGTAGGCCGCGAACGGGGTGATCAGCACGATCATCAGCTGGACGGAGGAGTCCTCGATCAGCCTGCGCGACCAGGACACCAGCCACGCCACCAGCGCGCCGAACGCCAGCCCGCCCACCACGACCTTCGCCAGCTCCACGACGCCCTCGGACGGGGTCAGCGGATGCGACATCGCCGTCAGCGCCAGGCTGAACAGGGTGAGTGCGACCGCGTCGTTGATCAGCGACTCGCCCTCCAGGATCGTCAGCACCCGCCGGGGCGTGCCCACCCGCTTGAGGATCGCCGACGCCGCCACCGCGTCCGTCGGCGCGATCGCCGCCCCCAGGGCGATCGCCGCGGGCCAGCTCACCGCCGGGATGAGGAAGTAGACGACCGCGGCCAGCCCCAGCGCCGTCACCAGGGTCACCCCGACCGCCATGACCACGATCGGCCGGAGCAGCTCCCGGAAGTCCCTGGGGGAGGTGAAGAACGCGGCGTTGTAGATCAGCGGCGGCAGGAACACCAGCAGCACGATCTCGGGGGCGATCGTCAGCGAGTCCACCCCGGGCAGCAGCCCCAGCGCCATGCCCAGCACCACCAGGACGATCGCGTCCGGGATCCGCAGCCTCATGGCGATCAGCCGGCCGATGATCACCGCCACCACGACCACCAGCGTGCCGACCACGTACTCTTCGACGCCCATACCGCCGCCCCCTCGCCCGCACCCCCGTACGGCACCCCAGGATGCCCGCCGCACCGCGGCCGGGCCCCCGGCGACGCGCCGGGCGCCCCCGGGCGGGGCGGCCCGGAGGCACCGCGGCCGCGGGCCCGGCGCTCGGCGGGGACCCGCGGCCGCGGCGCCGGGGACCGGCCTCAGCGGACCTCGATGAAGTCCTCCGGGTCGCGCGGCGGCCGCTCGCGCGGCGGCTCGGCGGCGTGCCCCACCGCGACCGCGCCCATCGGCCGCCAGTGGTCGGGCACCTCCAGCACCTCCCGCACCACGTCGGCGCAGAACATCGTGGAGGAGATCCAGGCCGAGCCCAGCCCCTCGACGGCCAGCCCCACCAGCAGCCCCTGCACCCCGGCGCCCATCGCCACGTGGAACATGGTCCGCTCGGCGTCGGCCCGCCGCTCGTCGGGATAGGCGTGCGCCCCGTCGGCCACCAGGAACGGCACCACCAGGTAGGGCGCCCCCCGCAGCACGTCGCCGCGCCGGGTGCGCCGGGCGATCGCGCCCTCGTCGAACCCGTCGCCGCGCAGGTCGGCCACCCACGCCTGGAGCATCGCGTCCAGCAGCCGCTTGCGCACCGGCGCCGACTCCACCAGGACGAACCGCCACGGCGTCGTGTGGTGCGGGGCGGGCGCGGTGACCGCCGCCGCCACCGCGCGGCGCACCGCCGCGGGGTCCACCGGGTCGTCGGTGAACGCGCGCACCGTGCGCCGGGCGGGCACCACGTCGCGCGAGCCGTACCGGAACAGGTCGGCGTCCGCCGTGCGCACCAGCGCCGCGGCCCCCGGCCCGTCCGCGTCGGTGACGACCGACAGGCCGCTGACCACCGCCACCGGCACACCGCTCGTCTTGCCCTTGACCAGCTCGCCGGCGGCGGCGATCTCGTCGGCGACCGCGTTGACGGTCGCCTCCATGAGGTTGCCGTGGGTGTCCGTCGTGCCCCGGAGGTCCTGCACCGGGTCCAGCCCGGCCGCGCCGATGGCCACGTCGGTCTGCCCGACCCGCCAGGGCCGCCCGAAGGTGTCGGAGACGATCACGCCCACCCGCACCCCCAGCCGCTCGCGCAGCCCGGCGCGCAGGGCGCGGGCGGACGCGTCGGAGTCCTCGGGCAGCAGCAGCACCGTGCCGGGTTCGACGTTGGAGGCGTCCACCCCGGCGGCGGCCATCACCAGCCCGTGCCGGGTCTGCACGATCCGGGTCCTCCCGGCCCGGGCCACCACCCGCACGGTCTCGGCGTCGACGGCGGCCTCCCGGGCCATCCGGCGCAGCCGCCCCTCGGCCTTGGCGACGATCTTGGAGGTGACCACCAGCACGTCGCCGTCGGCCAGCGGCTCTCCCGAGGCCTCGACGGCGTCGGCGATCAGCGCGACCAGGTCGGCGCCCGCGCCCACCTCCGGCAGGCCCGCCAGCCCGCGCACCCGCACGTCGCTCCCCGCGTCCGCGCTCACTCGCCGCCGCCCTTGCGCCCGGCCAGCTCGCGGCCCAGGTCCAGGGCGGCCCGGGCGATGGCCTCGGTGGCCCGGGGGTCGCTCATGTACAGCGGGCGCGAGCGCACCTCGATCCCCTCGACCTCGGTCCCGGCGTCGGCCTCGTCCACCAGCCACCCGTCGAGCAGGTCGGCGCCCAGGTGGGCGGCGACCGCCCCGGCGCTCGTCTCCACACCGATCGCGTCCAGGCAGGCGTCGGCCATACCGCGCACCGGGGCGCCGCCGATGATGGGGGAGACGCCCACCACGGTCTTGGCGGCCAGCGCCTCCCTGATCCCGGGGATCCCCAGGACGGACCCCACGCTCACCACCGGGTTCGACGGCGGCAGGACCACGAGGTCGGCCTCGGCGATCGCCTCCAGCACCCCGGGCCCGGGTTTGGCGTCCTCCGCGCCCACGCTCACGATGCTCTGCGCGGGCACCGCCGCCCGGTGCCTGATCCACCACTCCTGGAAGTGGATCGCGCGCCTGCGCCCGTCCTCCTCGACGACCACGTGCGTCTCGACCTGGTCGTCGGTCATCGGCAGCAGCCGCACCCCGGGCCGCCACCGGTCGCACAGCGCCTCGGTGACCGCCGACAGCGGGTACCCCGCCGCGAGCATCTGGGACCGCACGATGTGGGTGGCGGTGTCCCGGTCGCCCAGGCCGAACCAGGTGGGGCGCATGCCGTAGGCGGCCAGCTCCTCCTTGACCGTGAAGGTCTCGTCGGCCCGCCCCCAGCCGCGCTCCTCGTCGATACCCCCGCCCAGGGTGTACATCACCGTGTCCAGATCCGGACATATCCTCAGTCCGAACAGAGTGATGTCGTCACCCGTGTTGCCGATGACGGTGATGGCGTTCGTGCTCTGCTCCTCCGGGACCGGGGAGTCGATTCCCAGGGCGGCCTTCAGGCCCCGAAGGAAGCGTGCTCCGCCGATACCACCGGCCGGTACGACTATCCGCATGCGTCCAAGTCTGGCAGGCTGGAAGCATGTACGGGTCGTCTGCCCCACCGTGGGCGCGACCCCGGCGTGACCGTACCGGTACCGCCGGTTCGCCGTTCGGCCGAACCCCGGTACCGTGGCCGCCGTCCCACTTTCACGGTCCGGTCCTCCGGCGTCCCCGTGTTCCGCGGCCGGGATCGACCGATTCCAACCGAACAGCCCGACGACAGAGCCACTCTTCCTCCCACGAGGGCGGCGACGAAGCAGCAGAGGGGAATCTCCCTTGAACAACGAAACACTGGAACGCCTGCGCCTACCCGCGGCGTGGGTCCTGATCGGTGCCGTCGGCGCCGGTGTGCTGGCGGGTTTCATCCGGTTGATAGCCGGATCGGGCTACCCGGGGTCCTTCGCCTCGGCACTGGGGGGCGCGGGGGGCAACTTCTTCGGCCTGTCCGTTGTGGTCCTGCTCGCCGCCGCGGTGCTCCTGGTCCTCACCTCCGAGCGGACCCGGCCGGCGGCCTTCGGCGTCGTGCTGACCGCGCTCATCTTCTCCGGCCTGGGGCTGCTCTTCGCGCTCATCAACCTGATCACCGAGTTCATCGCCGCCAGTGAGATCGACGCGATCAGCCTCGGCTTCGCGGGCTTCCTGAGCACCCTGGGCCAGGGTGCGGTGCTGGGCATCTTCGCCTTCGCGCTGCTCAAGGCGTTCAACGACCCGAACCTGGTGCCGCGGGCCACCCCGCAGGCGCAGACCTACGGCGGCTACCCGCAGGCGTACGGCCAGCCCGGCTACCAGGACCCGACCATGACCGGCGGCCAGCCCGCGGCCGACCCCGCTCAGGCCGTCCCGGGCCAGGCGCAGCAGCAGGCGGCGTACGACCCGAACCAGTACGGCCAGGCGCAGGTCCAGCAGCACTACGCCACGGGCGCCCAGCAGTCCTACGCCCCGCAGCAGTCCTACGACACGTCGGGCCAGCAGGCGCAGGCCTACGACGCGTCCCAGACGCAGCAGCCGCAGGCCGGGTACGACGCGAACCCGTACGGCCAGACGCAGGTGCAGCCGCAGTACGGCACCGGCGCCCAGCAGTCCTACGGCCAGGCGCAGTACGGCACCGACGCGTCCGGTCAGCAGCCGGCCTACGACCCCAACCAGTACGGCCAGGCCCAGCAGCAGTACGGCACCGACACGTCGGGCCAGGCGCAGCCGCAGGCCGGATACGACGCGAACCCGTACGGCCAGACGCAGGTGCAGCCGCAGTACGGCACCGACGCCTCGGGCCAGCAGCAGGGCTACGGCCAGGCCTACGACCCGTCCCAGTACGCCCCGCAGCAGGGCGAGCAGCCGGCCTCCGGCGAGCAGGCGGCCCAGGACGCCATCAACTACGGCTGGTACGGGCAGGGGCAGGCCCAGGGCCAGCCGTCCGAGAGTGGAGTTGAACCTTTCTTTAACTCCGGTGAGAACAACGCCACGGAGACGACCGACCAGGGCGGCTCCGGCTACGGAGACCAGTACGGCTCGGGCTCCGGATACGGCTCTGACCAGCAAGGACAGGGCGGTACCGGGGGCCAGCAGGGCTGGTACGGGGGCGAGGGCCAGCGCTGAACCCTCCGCGTGGGCCCCGAGCCCCCCGCCTCCTTGGAACGTCGTGAATTGCGTGGTAATCCGCAGAACGGACATGAACCGAGCAGCGTTGGCGCTTCGTTACATGATATTCAGTGGATTACCACGCAGGGCGCTTGACGAGTAGCACTGCGTCCACGTGTAATTTCAAGGTGGGATTCTGCCCGGCCCGGGGGACGAAATGGGTCGGGTCATCTATGGGGGGCAACAGGAGGTGCGCATGAGCGAGGTCATCCCGCTGGCGCACGGCTCGGATGAGGATCTGGGCTGGCAGGAACGCGCACTGTGCGCACAGACCGACCCGGAGGCGTTCTTCCCCGAGAAGGGCGGCTCGACCCGGGAGGCGAAGAAGGTCTGTCAGTCGTGCGACGTGCGCGCGGAGTGCCTGGAATACGCGCTCGAACACGATGAGCGCTTCGGTATCTGGGGGGGACTCTCCGAACGCGAGCGCCGAAGGCTGAAGAAAGCCGCCGGAGGGGATTTCGATTTCCTGGCGGACATGCTGTAGCAGGGCGCGCGCGTGAGGCGCGCCCGGGCCGCGAGCCCGGGCGCGCTTTTTTCATGTTCCCGACCGTTCAGGTCCAAAGTGAGGTTTGGCACGCAAGGCCCCGCAATGGCGAATAGGGGGATAAGTCGCCGGACGTCGGACCGGAGGCGAATAGGTACGCAATGGTGTGAGGTGGCGTAGGGTGATGTCCCGCACGCACCCGTGCCACCCCCGACCCGCGGTCGGGACCGGCGTGACCGCACGCCCACCGCCCCGGCGCCCCCGCCCTTCGGCCCGGCGCCCGGGAGGCCCGCCCCTTCCCTCGGAGAGAACCCACCACAGCCGTGCTCGACCTCGACTCAGCCCGACACGTCGTGACCGCGGTCATCGTGTCCCACGACGGGGCGCGCTGGCTGCCGGAGACCATGGCCGCGCTGCGCGCCCAGAGCCGTCCGGTGCAGCGTGCCGTGGCCGCCGACACCGGCAGCACCGACGGCGGCGTGGACGTCCTCCGCGAGTACCTGCCGCCGGACGCGGTCATCGGCCTGCCCGCCCGCACGGGCTACGGCGACGCGGTGCGCGCCGCCCTCGAACTGCCGCGCTCCACGTCGCCGGTCCACGGGTTCGACGAGGACGCCACCGAGTGGATCTGGCTCGTCCACGACGACCTCGCCCCCGAGGAGGACGCCCTCGCCCACCTCCTCGCCGCCGCCGACCGCGACCCGCGCGCCGCCGTCCTGGGCCCCAAGCTCCGCGACTGGTTCGACCGCCGCCTGCTGATCGAGGCCGGCGTGACCATCGACGGCGCGGGGCGCCGAGAGACCGGGCTGGAGCCGCGCGAGTTCGACCACGGCCAGCACGACGGCACCCGCCAGGTCCTGGCCGTGTCCAGCGCGGGCATGCTGGTCCGCCGCGACGTGTGGGAGCGCCTGGGCGGCTTCGACCGATCCCTGCCGCTGTTCCGCGACGACATCGACCTCTGCTGGCGCGTGGGCGGTGCTGGGCTGCACGTCCTCATCGTCACCGAGGCCGTCGCCTACCACGCCGAGGCCTCCGCACGCCGGCGGCGACCCATCGGCGCCACCCGCAACCACCCGCGCCGGGTGGACCGCAGGCACGCCGTGTTCGTGCTGCTGGCCAACCTGCCCTTCGGCGGCATGCTCGCCGCGCTGCTGCGCAACTCCGTCGGGTCGCTGCTGCGCGTGATCATGTACCTGTTCATGAAGCAGCCCGCCAACGCCCTCGACGAGGCGGCCGCGATCACCCTGGTCTACCTGCGGCCGGACAAGCTGCTGCGGGCCCGCTTCCGGCGCCGGCGCGACCGCCGCCGCACCTACAGCGCGATCCGGCCCTACCTGGCGCGCGGTGTGGCGATGCGCCAGTTCGCGGACTTCCTCACCGGGGTGCTCTCCGGCGAGCCGGTCATCGACACCGCGGGCCGCCACCAGGCCGTCACCACCGCCCCCGCCCCCGAGGACGAGGAGGCTCCCACCGACACCGGGGGCTTCCTGCGCCGGGTGGTGCTGCGGCCGGGCCCGCTGCTCGTCATCGCGCTGACGGTCGTCGCGCTCGTCGCCGAACGCTCCCTGCTCTTCGGCCCCCTGCTGGCCGGCGGCGCCCTGCCGCCCGTCGCGGGCGGCGCCGCCGACCTGTGGAACCTCTACCTGTCCGGGGCCCCCGACTCCGGCCTGGGCTCCGACGGCCCGGTCCCGCCCTACGTCGGGATCCTGGCCCTGCTGTCCACGGCCACTCTCGGCAAGCCCTGGATCGCGGTCTCCGTACTGCTGCTGGGCTCCGTGCCCCTGGCCGGCGCGACCGCCTACCTGCTCGCCCGCGAGGTGCTCGGCTACCGGCCCGCCCGCGTCTGGATGGCCGCCTCCTACGCACTGCTGCCGGTCGCCACCGGCGCGATCGCCCAGGGGCGGCTGGGCACCGCCGTGGTCCACGTGCTCATGCCGGTCCTGGGCCTGCTGCTCATCCGCGTGGTGGCCATGCCGGCCAAGCACTCCCGGCGGGCCGCCTGGGGGCTGGGCCTGACCCTGGCCGCCGCCACCGCGTTCGTCCCCCTGGTGTGGCCGCTGGCGCTGGTCACCGGCCTGCTGGTGGCGGCCGCCTTCGGGCACCTGGGCCGCCGCCTGTACGCCGACGTCGGCATCGCCCTGGGCGTCCCCCTGGTCATGCTCATGCCCTGGACCCTGGACCTGCTGCTGCACCCCTCCCAATGGCTGCTGGAGGCCGGGCTGCACCGCCCCGAGCTGTCGGAGCCGGGCGCCACCCCCGAACAGCTGCTCATGCTCTCCCCGGGCGGACCCGGCGCGCCCCCGGTCTGGGTGACCGCCGGGCTGCTCGCCGCCGCCCTGTGCGCGCTGCTGCTCCTGCGCAACCGCGTCCTGGTCGCCGCCGGCTGGTCCCTGGCCGTGTTCGGGCTGCTCGTCGCGATCCTCACCTCCCGCCTGGTGGTCGAGCCCCACTTCGGCGGACCGCCCGCGGCGGTCTGGCCCGGCGTGGCGCTGACCTTCGCCGCCACGGCGGTGCTGCTGTCGGCGGCCACCGCCGCCCGCGCCTTCCGCACCATGCTGTCCCTGGGCGGCCTGCGCAGGGCCTTCGCCGTCGGCGTCGCACTCCTCGCCGTCGCCACACCCCTGGCCGGGGCGGGCGTGTGGATGTGGGAGGGCGTGGACGGACCGCTCACCTCGCGCGCCGCCCCGGTCCTGCCCGGCACCCTGGTCGGCGCCGGGGTCGGCCTGAGCGACGACGGCACCGAACCGCGCACCCTCGTCGTCGCCCCGGACGGCGAGGGCGGTGTGGGCTACACCGTCGTCCGCGGCCGCGAACCCCGCCTGGGGGAGGAGCGCATCCGCCCCGACGACGCCTCCCGGGCGGCCGTGGACCGGGCCGTCGCCGAACTGGCCATCGGGCAGGGCGGCGACCGGCTGCGCGTCCTGGCCGACCACGGCATCCAGTACGTGCTCTACCCCCGGCCGCGGACCGGAACGCTCACCGACGTCACCATCGTGGACATGCTGGACGGCACCCCCGGGCTGATGCGGGAGTCGCTGTCCGACCGCTACGGCCTGTGGCGGCTGGCCGAGCCCACCGGGCGGCTGCGCGTGGTCTCCCAGGACGGGCTGGAGACGGAGCCGCTGCGGGTGAGCGGGCCCGGCCACGACTTCACCGCCCGGGTGGAGGAGGGCGGCACCGGGCGCCGCCTGGCCCTGGCGGAGACCGCCGGGAACGGCTGGCGGGCGGACATCGGCGGCACCGAGCTGACCCCGGCCGAGGGGCCGGGCGGGACCCAGTCCTGGGAGCTCCCGGCGCAGGGCGGCGAACTCCGGGTGTGGCACACCGACCACGTGCACACCGCCTGGGTGGCCACCCAGGGCGTGCTGCTGCTCGTCGTCGCGGTCCTGGCCGCCCCCGGCGTGCGGACCGAGGAGGACGCCCGCCTCATCGAGTCGACCCCCGCCCCCCGGCCCCGCCGCCCGGCGGGGCTGCGCGTACCGCGCCGCGGCCGCCGAGGCTCCCGGGCGCGCACCGCCCCCGGGGCCGACCCGGAGGCCGACGCCGGGGAGCCGTCCCCGGACGGAGGGGCGGAGGAGCCCCCCACCGGGGAGCCCCCCACCGGCGGGTTCGCCACAGGGGAGCCCGCCACCGGCGAGTTCGCCGTCACCGACACCGGGTCGATCCGAGCGGTGCGCGGCCGCCGCCGCGGCACCCGCCGCAAGGGGCGGCGCCGGGCCGGTTCCGCGCGGGACGGTGCGGGCCCCGACACCGGTGCCGACGCCGCCGGCGACGAGAGGGAGGAGTAGGCCGTGCGACTGATCGTGGAGAACCGGTTCGCGCTGTTCGGACTGGTCGCGCTGGCCCTGGCCGCGCTGTTCGGCATCGCCGTGGCGGTCCGGCCGGTGACCGCCGAACTGGGCGTCACCGGCCCCGGGACCGCCCGCCCCTCCCACACGCTGCGGGTCTGCCCGGCACCGCACGACGAGGACGCCGACAGCTCCGTCGCCGCGTTCGCGCCCCGGGTCAGCCGCGACGACACCGGCGGCCTGTGGGCCGTCCCGGTCCCGCCCGCCGCCGAGGACACGGACGAGGACACGGACGGGGCCGGGGGCGCGGCGGGGCGGGACGGCTCCGACGCGCAGAGCACCTCCACCGGCACCAGCGGCGCCCCCGACCCCGACATGCTCCTGGGCGAGGAGCTGACCGAACCCGGCAGCGTGTGGGGGGTCGACACCTCCGGCGCCGCCGAGCCGACCGCCGTCCACGCCCGGGGCTCGCTCGCCTCCGGCCTGGAGTCGGCCCAGATCACCGTCGCCTCCGACGGCGTCACCGAGGTGCGCTGCGCCGAGCCCTCGGTGAGCACCTGGTTCGCCCTGCCCGGCGGCGGCGACTCCGAGGGCGTCCGGCTGGAGCGGATCACCGTCCACCTCGCCAACCCCGAGACCTCCCGGGCCACCGCCAGCCTGGACATCCACACCAGCGGCGGGCCGTCCTACTCCCTCGACAGCCGGGGCATCTCCCTGCTGCCCGGTCAGTCCACGGAACTGGACATCACCGAACTGGCACAGAGCATCGGCGGGATCGGCGTGCAGGTGCGCACCAGCACCGGCCGGGTCGCCGCCTCGCTGCTCGCCGAGCACGTCGAGGGGCACACCGACTGGGTCCCGCCCACCGCGGCCCCCGCCCGCGAGCACGTGATCCCGGGCGTCCCGGGCGGCGGCGGGCGGCGCCACCTGGTCGTCACCGCCCCGGGTGAGGAGCCCGCCCGGGTGCGCGTCCACGTCATCGGGCCCGACGGCGGATCCGGGCAGGCCGGGGAAGGGGCCGGGGAGGGCGGGGAGGACGACGCCGTGGCGGCCGAGGGCACCCCGGACGACCCTCTGGAGCTGCGGGTCCCACCCGCCGCCTCCGCCCGGGTCAGCCTGGACGCCGCCCTGGCCGGGCGGGCCGGAGCGGTCGTGGTGGAGTCCGACGTGCCCGTGGTCGCCGGGGTGGCCGCCGAGTCCACCGGCGACGACCCCGACGAGATCCTGGAGACCGCCTACACCGCGGCCGTGCCGCCGCTGTCGTTCCCGCTGGACACCACGGCGGTGCTGCCCGACTCCCCGGAGGGCACCACGACCCGGCTCGTGCTCACGGCCCCGGAGGGCGACGTCCGGCTGATGGCCACCCCGGTCGGGGCCGACGGCACCCAGGGCGACGCGGTCCGCACCGAGATCGCCGCGGGCACCACGGCGGTGTTCGGCGGGGACGGCGAGGGCTGGACGGCACCGGAGGGGACCGACCCCGCGGACGGCTACACGGTCCGCCTGGACCTGCTGGAGGGCTCGGGGCCGCTGTACGCGGCCCGGATCCTCACCGACGGCGACGGTCTCAGCGCGCTGCCGGTGCGCCCGGCGCCGGTGGAGGTGGCCCTGCCGGTCGTGCGCGACACGATGGTGGGCCTGGTGCCCTGAGCGGCGCGGGCCGGGGCCCGGCGGCGGTCTCCACGGGCCGCCTCCGGGACCGGGACCCGGCCGGCGCGGTCAGTTCTCGGGGTCGACCGACTCCGGTTCCACGCCGAGCAGGTTGGCGACCTCCTCGACCACGGTCTCGTGGACGAGGAGGGCCATCTCCTCCGGGTCCTTGGTCCGGATCTCCAGCGGACGCCGGTACACCACGATGCGGGCCCGGCCCGAGGGATCGGTCTCCAGTCGGGAGAAGGGGATCGCCTCGGTCAGGGGGCCCCGGGGCGGAACCGGCGGGACGTCCTCCACGAGGAAGTCGACGTTCGCCAGTTCGCGCGCCCACAACCGCTCCAGGCGTTCGACCGCGTCCAGCACGAGGTCGTCGAACGCCTGCGCACGGCTGCGGAACACCGGCAGGTCGGAGGGCACGAGAGGACCGCGGATGCCTCGGCCGCGGCGGTCCCGGCGTCGCACTCGGTCAGGTTGGCCATGGGAAGGGCGCACTCGTCGCACACTTCGAGACTAAGCCATCACGGGCGCCTCGCGTAGCCCCGCGGGCGCGCCGATCGACCGGCCCCCCGCGCCGCCCCGGCGGAAGGCGCGTCCGGCACCGGTATCGCGTTGGACACCACGAAACAGACCAGGTCGTGGAACGATGCTGGCGTGTCCCTCAGTAAAGGCATACAGTCGAACGCTGTGAGCCCTGTTCGACGCTGCTCCCGAACCGCCTGCCGGCAGCCCGCCGTCTTCACGCTCACGTACGTCTACGCCGACTCGACGGCCGTCCTCGGACCGCTCGCCGCCTACGTGGAACCGCACTGCTACGACCTCTGCGCCATGCACGCCGACCGCCTGACGGCACCGCGCGGCTGGGAGGTCGTCCGGCTCCCCGTCGAGACGGTGGGCGGAGGTCCCGGAAGCGACGACCTGGAGGCCCTCGCGGACGCCGTACGTGAGGCGGCGCGCCCGCCGGCCCGTCCGGCCGACGACGCCGACGGCCCCGACGGCATGCGCCGAGGACACCTGCGGGTCGTCCGCTCCGACCCCTCCCGGCCGGATCCCCGACCCTGAGCGGCCGGCGCGCCCTCGTACCGGGGGGCCGCCGCGCCCCTTGCTAGGTTGGTACCGCGCGCGGGCGTGCCCGCGCGGCATGACCATTCGGAGCAGGACCGATCCGGCCGGAGAAGACGTGGCAGACCTCGCAGGCATCTTCAAGGCATACGACGTACGCGGTGTGATCCCCGACACCCTCGACGCGGACATCTCCCGGGCGATCGGGGCGGCCTTCGCCCGGACCGTCGGCGGACCGGCGGTCGTGGTCGCCCACGACATGCGCCCCTCCTCGCCGGAGCTGGCCCGCGCCTTCGCCGACGGGGTCACCTCACAGGGCGTCGACGTGGTCTTCGCCGGACTGGGCTCCACCGACCTGCTGTACTACGGCTCCGGCGCGCTCGACCTGCCCGGCGCGATGTTCACCGCCAGCCACAACCCCGCCCAGTACAACGGCATCAAGATGTGCCGGGCCGGGGCCGCCCCCATCAGCGCCGAGACCGGCCTGGCCGAGATCCGCCGGCTGGCCGAGGAGGGCGTGCCCGCCCACGACGGCCCGGCCGGCACGGTCACCGAGAAGGACCTGCTCACCGGGTACGCCGACCACCTGCGGACCCTGGTGGACCTGTCCGGGATCCGGCCGCTCAAGGTCGTCGTGGACGCGGGCAACGGCATGGGCGGCCACACCGTCCCGGCCGTCCTGGAGCAGGGCCTGCCGCTGGAGATCGTGCCGCTCTACTTCGAGCTCGACGGCACCTTCCCCAACCACCCGGCCAACCCCCTGGACCCGGCCAACATCGTCGACCTCCAGAAGAAGGTCCGCGAGACCGGCGCGGACATCGGCCTGGCCTTCGACGGCGACGCCGACCGCTGCTTCGTCGTGGACGAGAACGGCGACGCCGTGCCGCCCTCGGCGATCACCGCTCTGGTCGCGGTGCAGGAGCTGGCCCGGGACCCCGGCGCGACGGTCATCCACAACCTCATCACCTCGCACGCCGTGCCCGAGATCGTCCGCGAGCACGGCGGCGTCCCGGTGCGCACCCGCGTGGGCCACTCCTACATCAAGGCCACCATGGCCGAGACCGGCGCGGTGTTCGGCGGCGAGCACTCCGCCCACTACTACTTCCGCGACTTCTGGAAGGCCGACACCGGCATGCTCGCCGCCATGCACGTCCTGCGCGTGCTGGGCTCCGACGAGCGGCCGCTGTCGGAGATCACCGCCGAGTACTCGCGTTACGCCGCCTCGGGCGAGATCAACTCCGAGGTCGCCGACGCCGCCGGCCGTACGGCCGCGGTGCGCGACGCTTTCGCCGGGCGCGAGGGCGCCGAGGTCGACGAGCTGGACGGCCTGACCGTCACGCTGCCCGACGGCTCCTGGTTCAACCTGCGGGCCTCCAACACCGAGCCGCTGCTGCGGCTCAACGTCGAGGCCCCGGACGCGGCCGCGGTCAACGCGCTGCGCGACGAGGTGCTGGCCATCGTCCGCTCCTGAGAGGGGGCATGATGGAGGGGTGGGACGTTCGGCCGTCCCGCCCCGCACGACGAGGAACGAGGACCATGAGCACGAAGATCGACGGCTGGCTGCTGGAGATCCTGGCCTGCCCGCAGAGCCAGGCGCCGCTGCGCCACGACCCCGAGACCGACGAGCTGGTCTGCGACGAGAGCGGTCTGGCCTACCCGATCCGGGACGGCATCCCCGTCCTGCTGGTCGACGAGGCCCGCAAGATCGGCTGACGGTGTCCCGGACGGGGAAGGGGCCGAATTCATGTCGGACCCTTATGGAACGTTATGGGCATTCCGGTAGTCATAGCGGGTGCGACGAAGTGAGAGACTTCGTCTCCGGGGGGTGACGGACGCACCGTCCCATACCCCCGCAAGCCGTACCCTGTTCGTGCCCACCCCGTCCAACACGACCTCCCTGGAGGACACCGATGCCCGGTCCCGAACCGCTACAGCCGAGCGACCCCTCCGCGTTCGGCGATTACAGCGTGACCGGACGCCTGGGCAAGGGCGGCCAGGGCATCGTGTACCTGGCCGAGGACCCGCAGGGCGAGGAGTACGCGGTCAAGGTCCTCAACGACCAGTGGTCCCGCGACAGCGACCTGCGCAAGCGGTTCGAGAAGGAGGTCCGCGCCGCGCAGAAGGTCGCCTCCTTCTGCACCGCCGCGATCATCGACGCGCAGCTCGACAGCGATCCGCCCTACGTGGTCAGCGAGTTCGTGCCCGGCAAGGACCTCCAGGAGACGGTCGCCAAGGGCGCCCCGCTGCGCGGCTCGGCGCTGCAGCGGCTCGCGGTCTCCACCGCCACCGCGCTCGTGGCCATCCACAAGGCCGGGATCGTCCACCGCGACTTCAAGCCCGGCAACGTGCTGCTGGGCCCGGACGGGCCCCGCGTCATCGACTTCGGCATCGCCCGGGTCGACGACGGCACCGCCACCATGACCAACTCGATCGTCGGCACGCCCTCCTACATGGCGCCCGAGCAGATCGAGGGGCGCGGCATCACCGACAAGTGCGACGTCTTCGCCTGGGGCTGCGTCATCGCGTTCGCCTCCAGCGGGCGTGCGCCGTTCGGCTCCGACACCGTCCCGGCGGTCGTGCACCGGGTCATCAGCGCCCCGCCGGACATCGACGGCGTCGACGAGGCCCTGCGCCCCATCGTCGCGGCCTGCCTGAACAAGGACCCCGCCCAGCGGCCCACCGCCCAGAAGCTCCTCATGCGCCTGCTCGGCCACGAGGACGCCGACGAGGCCCCCTCCACCGAGGATGCCCTCAAGCAGGGCGAGCAGATCGCCCAGACCGGCCTCATCCCGCAGGGGCAGATGCCGGTGCGCCCGCAGACCGGGCCCCAGGGCGGGTTCGGCCACGGCCACCCCGGCACCTCCAACCCGCGGCCCGGCATGGGCCTGCCCGGGCACCCCGGGACGTCCAACCCCCAGCACGGAATGGGCGTGCCCGGCCACCCCGGCTACCCGCACCCGGGCACCTCCAACCCGCGGCCCGGCATGGGCCTGCCCGGGCACCCCGGGACGTCCAACCCCCAGCACGGCATGGGCGTGCCCGGCCACCCCGGCACCTCCGGCCCGCGGCCGGTCGGCCCCTACCCGCAGGGGCCCCAGCCGCAGTTCGGCAACCCGCTGGTCACGGGCAACCCCAACCAGACCTACGGGGGACCGGCGCAGCAGCCGCCCGCCGAGGAGTCGATCCTCCAGCAGAGCTGGGTGATCCCGGCGGTCCTCATGACGATCCTCATCCTCGTCCTGCTGCTGGTCCTCATCGTCGTCTCCTGAACGCGAACGCCCGCGGGGCCCGGCACCGCGCGGTGCCGGGCCCCGCGGGCGTTCGAGGGCGTCAGACCCGGGTGAGCCCGCCCAGCGCCAGGGACACCCCCTCGTCCACCAGGTCGCGGATCCGCGGCCAGCGGTCGTCCACGCAGTCGGCGGGCATCAGGGTCACGGCCTCGGTGCCCGAGATGCCGGGAACGTCGCGCACCCCGTCCGGGTCGGTCAGTCGCCCGTCCACGGTGACCGCCAGCACCCCCGTCCGGGGGCGGCCGATCTCCTGCACCACCACCACGAGCGACAGCGTCGTGTCCTCCACCGTCAGCTCCAGCGCCGTCCACCAGTGAGCGGCGCCCGGGGTGAGCACGGCCCGCCCCGCCTCGGAGAGGCCCTCCGCCCCGGCGCCGGAATCGTGGCCGCCGGTGCGGACCACGGCGCGCGCCGCGGGGTCCAGGCCGCGCAGGATGAGGCCCACCGACTCCCGGTGCGAGCGCAGGTGGTCCGTCACCCGGCGGCGGGTCACCGCCGCCAGGGGCGGCACCGGCTCCCCGGGGTCGGGCGCGGATCCCGGCGGCGTCCAGCTCAGCTCGTCGCGCAGCGCCGCCGTGACGGCCCGGGCCAGCGCCGAAACGGTCGGCGCCAGGCTCTCGTCGGAGTCCGGGCCGGGGCCCGCGGGCGGGTGCACCGGCGGCAGCGGCGGCAGGTCCGCACGGCGCAGCACCAGCGCGGCCACCAGCCACGGCAGCAGCCGCGGGGCCTCGTTCCCGCGGTCCAGCTCGGTGACGGCCGCCAGTGTCTCGGCGTAGGTGTGCGCCGCGCGGACCAGGGGGTGGCCCGGGACCGCCGCGGGGGCGGCCACGGCGCGGGCCCGGTCGTACTCGACCAGGGGCGCGGCCGGGGCGCGGAAAGCGCCCGGGTCGGGCAGGGAGTGGACGCGGTCGGCGAGTTCGAGCACGTAGTCGGGGTCGAGCGCGCGGCCGCCCATCCCGTCCGCCAGCGCCGACTCCAGGTACTCGGCCAGGGGCCCGCCGACCCCGGCCCCCTCGATCCGCGACCGGACCAGGGACCGGCGCGCGGCCTCGCGCGCCTCCCGGGGCTGGGCCTGCCGGTGACCGGACCAGATCCGGCGCAGCCGGTCGACGTCGGTCAGCTCTTCGCGCACGCGGTCGGGGAGCCGCTCCGGGTCCGCACTCAGGCGTAGGGTATCCACGCTCTCTCCGTAGCCCGTGGGCGCTCCGGTGAAACCTGCCCGATGGCCCCTTGACCGGGCGCCCGGGCCCGCCCGTACGGCGCGGCGGCTCCGACCTGCGCGATCAGGGGCGCCGGCCCAGCAGGCGCATCGCCTTCTGCTTCTCGAAGTCCAGGGCGCGGGCCGGCGCCGGGGCCAGCCGCCCCAGCCGCTCCCCGTGGGCGCGCACCCGCGCCAGCACCTCGGGCTCGGACAGCACGCGCAGCGCGAACGCCAGCGCGGCCGGGGGGATGTCGAACTCCCGCTCCAGCTCCAGGCCGGTCGCGATGGTCCGCACGTCCTCCTCGGTGAACCGGCGGTGCCGGTGCCCCCGCCCCGTAGGCTGCTCCTGGGTGCGGGGCAGCAGCCCCAGCCCTTCCCGGTACCGGAGCATGCGCGGGGTCGTCCCCACCCGTTCGGCGGCGGCCGAGATGGGCATCGGAACGCCGTACGCGGCGGAGGTGTCGTGCAGGGCCATGCCGACGACCCTAACCGAGCCCGGCGCCCATACCGGCGCAACCTGACACCGCGTTGTCAGATTCGTGCTGATGGCGGGCGCCCGGGCCTAGAATCAGGGGCGCCACGACCATCACGAGTGAGGAACGCATGGCTTTCGACTTCAAGGTCGCCGACCTGTCCCTGGCCGCCTTCGGCCGCGACGAGATCCGGCTCGCCGAGCACGAGATGCCCGGCCTCATGGCGACCCGCGCCGAGTACGGTGACAGCAAGCCGCTCCAGGGCGCCCGCATCATGGGCTCGCTGCACATGACCGTCCAGACCGCGGTCCTCATCGAGACCCTGGTCGCGCTGGGCGCCGAGGTGCGCTGGGTCAGCTGCAACATCTTCTCCACCCAGGACCACGCCGCCGCCGCGGTCGTCGTCGGCCCCGACGGCACCGTCGACGACCCCAAGGGCGTCCCGGTCTTCGCCTGGAAGGGCGAGACCCTGGAGGAGTACTGGTGGTGCACCGAGCAGGCGCTGACCTGGCCCGGCGGTGAGGGCCCCAACATGATCCTGGACGACGGCGGCGACGCCACCATGCTCGTCCACAAGGGCGCCCAGTACGAGAAGGCCGGGGCCGTCCCCGACCCCTCCACCGCCGACAGCGAGGAGTTCGAGGTCGTCCTCAAGCTGCTCCAGGCGAGCCTGGCCCAGGACCCGACCAAGTGGACGACCATCGCCGAGCGCATCAAGGGCGTCACCGAGGAGACCACCACCGGTGTCCTGCGCCTGTACGAGATGCAGCGCGACGGCAGCCTGGCCTTCCCGGCGATCAACGTCAACGACTCGGTCACCAAGAGCAAGTTCGACAACAAGTACGGCATCCGCCACTCGCTGCCCGACGGCATCATGCGCGCCACCGACGTCCTCATCGGCGGCAAGGTGGCCGTGGTGTGCGGCTACGGCGACGTGGGCAAGGGCGCCGCGGAGGCGCTGCGCGGCCAGGGCGCCCGGGTCGTCGTCACCGAGATCGACCCGATCAACGCCCTCCAGGCCGCCATGGACGGCTACCAGGTCACCACCCTGGAGGACGTGGTGGGGACCGGTGACATCTTCATCACCACCACCGGCAACTTCAACGTCATCATGACCGAGCACATGTCGGCGATGAAGCACCAGGCGATCGTCGGCAACGTCGGCCACTTCGACAACGAGATCGACATGGCCGGCCTGGCGAAGGTCCCCGGCATCACCAAGAAGGAGATCAAGCCGCAGGTCCACGAGTGGACCTTCCCCGACGGCCACACCATCCTGGTGCTGTCCGAGGGCCGCCTGCTCAACCTGGGCAACGCCACCGGCCACCCCAGCTTCGTGATGTCCAACAGCTTCACCAACCAGGTCATCGCGCAGATCGAGCTGTTCACCAAGCCCGACGAGTACCCGATCGGCGTGTACACGCTGCCCAAGATCCTCGACGAGAAGGTCGCCCGCCTCCACCTGGACGCCCTCGGCGTCAAGCTGACCAGGCTCAGCAAGGAGCAGGCCGCCTACATCGGCGTGGACGTCGAGGGCCCCTACAAGTCGGACCACTACCGCTACTAGGGCGTCCGCCATCTCCGGGGCCGGCGCCGCACGCCGGCCCCGGAGCCGCCACCACAGAACGGGCTCCATGACCGGGACTCCACACGAGGTCGCCGACCTGGCCCTGGCCCCGGCCGGGGTGCGCCGGGTCGCCTGGGCCGAGCGGTCCATGCCGGTGCTGCGCAGTATCCACGCGCGCTTCGCCGCCGAGCGGCCCCTGGCCGGGCTGCGCGTCGCCGCCTGCCTGCACGTGACCGCCGAGACCGCCAACCTCCTGCGCGTCCTGCGCGTCGGCGGAGCCGAGGTGGCCCTGGCCGCCTCCAACCCGCTCTCCACCCAGGATGACACGGCGGCCGCGCTGGTCGCCGAGTACGGGGTGGCCGTGCACGCCTGGGCCGGGATGGACCCCGCCTCCTACGACCGCAACCTGGTCACGGTGCTCCGGACCCGGCCCCACCTGCTGCTGGACGACGGCTGCGACCTCGTCCACACCCTGCACGCCGCCCGCCCCGACCTGCTCGAAGGCGTCCTGGGCGGCTGCGAGCAGACCACCACCGGCGTCATCCGGCTGCGCCGCATGAGCGCCGAGGGCGAACTGCGGCTGCCCATGGTCGCGGTCAACGACACCGCCACCAAGCGCATGTTCGACAACCGGTACGGCACCGGCCAGTCCACCATCGACGGCATCCTGCGGGCCACCAACACCATGCTCGCGGGCCGCACCGTCGTCGTCGCCGGGTTCGGCTACTGCGGGCGCGGCCTGGCCGAACGCGCCCGCGGCATGGGTGCCCGCGTCATCGTCACCGAGGTGGACCCGGTCAAGGCCCTGGACGCCGTCATGCAGGGGTACACGGTCGCCGCCATGGAGAGCGCCGCCCCGGTCGGGGACGTGTTCATCACCGCGACCGGCAACCGCGACGTGATCCGCGAGGAGCACCTCGCCCTGATGCGCGACGGCGCGATCCTCGCCAACTCGGGCCACTTCGACCTGGAGATCGACCTGGCCGCGCTGGACCGGCTCGCGGTCGCCGTGGACCGCGGGGTGCGCGAGCACGCCGACGAGTACGAGTTCGCCGACGGCCGCCGGGTCCTGCTGCTGTCCGAGGGCCGCCTGGTCAACCTGGGCGCCGCCGAGGGGCACCCGGCCGCCGTCATGGACCTGTCGTTCGCCGCGCAGGCCCTCACCACCGCCTGGCTGGCCCGCGCCCACGCGGACCTCGCCCCGGGCGTCGTGGACGTCCCGGACGAGATCGACACCGAGGTCGCCGGGCTGGAGCTGGCCGCCCTGGGCGTCGCCATCGACACGCTCACCCCAGAGCAGGAGTCCTACCTGCGCTCCTGGCACCCCTGACCGGGGCGTGTCCCGGCACTGGCCGGGAGGCGGCGCGCGTCAGGAGGCGGGGCGGTGCTGGGAGCGCTGCTGCTGGAGGGCGATCTGCTGGCGGCGCCGGCGCTCGGCCAGCACGGCCGCGAGGAAGTCCGCGGGCGCGACGCCCGGCGGCGGGGGCGGGCTGATCTGCGCGGCCACCGCGTCGGCCAGCCGGACGCCCATCTCGTGGCGGGTGTGCTCGGCCAGCTCGTAGTAGCGCAGGACGTACTGGCGGGCCGCCGCGGCCGTCTCCGGCGCGAGCCGGGACAGGTCGGCCCCCGACGCCCACCCCGCCAGGTACGGCGGCATGGGGATGTGCTCCTGGCGGGGGCGCCCCGTCCGCTCCTCCACGACCATGGTGCCCGCCAGGAAGTCGCCGACCCGGCGCCCGTCCTTGCTGATCATCGAGGTGATCAGCGCGATCACGCCGGTCGTCGCCCAGATCTCGAAGAACCCCGCCAGGGCCCGCGCCAGCGCCTGCCGGAACCGCTCGGGCGTCCCGTCGGTGCCGACCACGCGCAGGCCCAGCGCCATCTTGCCCAGGGACCGGCCGCGCGAGATGGTCTCGAACGCCGTCGGGTAGCCCACGAAGATCAGGATCATGCCGCCCAGGAACACCGCGGCGGTCGCCGCCGGGTCCACGGCGGTGCCCATCCAGGCCACCAGCACCATGTGCAGCACGAAGAGCGCGCCCTGCACGATCACGTCGATGAGCAGGGCCACCGCACGGGTCGCGAACCCCGCCGCGCGCAGGTCCAGGACCACCGCGTCCCCCGTGACCAGGGGCGTCGTACCGTACGCGTCGCCGCGCACCTCACCACCGCCGGGATAGGACACCGGTGCTGCTCCCTCGGGGCCGAACGGAACTTCCGACCCCGACACTACCCGCAGGCCGGGCACCGCGTTCCCACCGGCGGCGTTCCCGGGCCGCGAGACGGTAGGGTCCCTTGCGTGGATATCGACGTTTTCGCCGCGGCGCACAACGGGGACTGGGAGCGCCTGGAACGGCTGGTCCGCCGACGGCGCCGACTCGACGGCGCCGAGGTCGACGAACTCGTCGACCTCTACCAGCGGGTGTCCACCCACCTGTCGGTGGTGCGCTCCTCCGGCCAGGACCCCGCCCTGGTGGGCCGCCTGTCCGCGCTGATCGCGCGCGCCCGCTCCGCGGTGACCGGCGCCCACGACCCCGCCTGGCGCGACCTCGTGGGGTTCTTCACCCGGGTCTTCCCCGCGATCCTGTACCGGCTGCGCTGGTGGTGGCTGGGCATGACCGCGGGCACCGTCGGCATCGCGGCGGCCGTGGCCTGGTGGATCGTCGCCGACCCCGCGGTGATGCACGCGATGGGCACGCCCGAGTACGTCGCCCAGGTGGTCGAGTACGAGTTCGCGAACTACTACGTCGAGAACCCGCGGGGCTCCTTCGCCGCCCAGGTGTGGACCAACAACGCGTGGGTGGCGGCGCAGGCGATCCTGTACGGCGTCGCGTTCGGGGTGCCGACGCTGTACGTGATGCTGTTGAACGCGCTGAACCTGGGCGCCATGGCCGGGCTGATGATCGGCCACGGGCGGGCCGACGTGTTCTTCGGGCTGATCCTGCCGCACGGCCTCCTGGAGCTGACCGCCGTGTTCGTGGCGGGCGGCATCGGCCTGCGGCTGGGCTGGTCGCTCATCGCCCCCGGCGACCGCACCCGGCTGCGCGCCTTCGCCGAGGAGGGCCGCTCGGCGGTGGCGGCGGCGCTGGGGCTCGCGGTGGTGCTGTTCATCTCCGGCCTGATCGAGGGCCTGGTCACGGGGAACACGGTCGCCGGGCACATCCCGATCCCGGTGGCGCTGGGGATCGGCGTGCTGGCGGAGGTGCTGTTCCTGCTGTACGTGTTCGTGGTCGGCCGCCGGGCCCACCTGGAGGGCGAGACCGGGGACATCAGGAACGCGCCCGCGGCGGTGCCGGTGGCCTGAGTGCCCTGGCCCGCCGGGCCCGGGTGTGGCAGTGTCGGGCCCATGAGCGAAGCCCCCCACTGGTTCAAGAGCTCCTACAGCAGCTTCGAGGACGCCTGTGTCGAGGTGGCCTTCGGGGTCCCGGCCGGTGTCATGGTGCGCGACACGCAGAACCGGTCCGCCGTCGTCCTGGCGGTCGGCTCACGTGAGTGGTCCGCCCTCGTCACCTCGGCCGCGCGCGTCTGAACCCTTCACGGCCCGTCTGGCCCGCTCCGCGCGTTCACGGGCCTGGACGACCAGTGTGTTCTCCTCGCCCATGGCCGCGGCCCGTGTCCGGGCGACCTCGTCGAACATCGCGGCGGCGCGGGCGTGGTCCCCGCGCTCGGCCGCGTTGCGGGCCAGGAAGTAATCGGCCTGGCCGGTGTTCGGGTGATCCTCGCCCAGAGCACGGCTCCAGGCTTCGCGGACCCTGAGGAAGCCCGCCTCCGCTCCGTCATTGTCACCGCGGAGCATGCGGATGTAGGCGAGGTTCTGCAGCGCGTGGAGCGCGGTCGGCTCCTCCTCCCGCCCCTCGTAGGCCGCCAGTACCGTCTGAAAGCCCTGTACCGCGGCTTTCAGGTCACCACGCAGCCCGGCGATGAGGGCGACCTGGTGCAGGCTGCTCAGAGTATCGGGGTGGTCGGGTCCGAGCCTGGACGCCCGGTCGCTGTGGACCGAGCGGTAGATCTCCTGGGCCTCGCCCCACCGGTCCAGGGCGCGCAGTGAATCGGCCCAGGCGTGCCGGGCGCGCAGCGTCTCCGGGTGCGTGCCGCCCAGGGCGGCTTCGGCCGTCTCGACGAGCCGGCCCAGGGACCTCTCCGCCTCCAGCCGGTCCCCGAGCAGCATCGCGACCCTGAAACGCCCCACGGAGGCCTGGACGACGGTTGGATGCCGGGCGTGGTGTACACGGGCCAGGACCCCGGCCAGCGCTGCATAGGCGGAGGCCTCCAGGGTGAAATCGCTGTCGGACTGCCACTGGAGCAGACCGCTGACGATGTCCGTCACCGCACTGTCGCCGATCCCCGCGCGGACGGTCTCCGCCACCAGGGGGTGCATCCGCAGCGCCGCCTCCCCGCCGTGCTCGCCCAGGGCGACCAGTCCGTGCACGATCAGGGCGTTGACGGCGCGTGCCAGCCCCACGTCGTCGAGGCCCTCCAGCGGACCGGACGCCAGTTCCGCCGGGGGCAGCCGCCGCAGCGGCACCGGCACCGCGTTCGACCCCAGGACCGCCAGGACCTGGAGCAGGGGGCGGGCGTACGGCTCCCGCTCCGCCACCGACCGCAGCGACAGGTCCCACACGCCCGACAGCAGCCGCCGGTCCACGTCGGGCCCGGTCACGAACGGCGCCGCCAGCTCGTCCAGCCGGTCCACGCCCTCCTCCAGGCGCGCCAGCAGCGCGCGGGCGTCGGGGAACAGCACCCGGTGCGTCGCCAGGATGCGCCCGGCCAGCGACAGCGCCAGCGGCACCCGGCCCAGCCGCTCCGCCAGCTCCTCCGCCCCGGCCGTCCCCGCCAGCGCCGAGTGGTCGGCCAGCGCCGCCGCCGCGGCCCCCGCCTCCAGCGCCTCCACCCGGTGGATCCGTGCGGGCGCCCACTGGGCGGGGTCGTCCACCCGCGTCGTCACCAGCACGAACCCGCCCGGACTGGCCCGCATCCACCCCAGCTGGTCGCCGGGCCGGTTCTCCGGATCCAGCTCCTCGGGCCGGTCGGCGTTGTCGATGACCAGCAGCCACGGCCGCGGTGCGTCGTCCAGGTGCCGCCACACCCACCGCATCGCCAGATGCCGGGTGGTCCGCACCTCCTCGGCCTCCCGCCGCGACCCGCCCAGCTCCACGGCGACCTCGATCATGCTCGCCGCGACGCTGCCGGGCCGCACCCAGAACACCGTCCGCCCCTCGGCCCGCGCCCGCCCGGCCAGCTCCGCCGCCACCGTGGTCTTGCCGAACCCGCCGGGCCCGGTCAGCACGTGCGGCACGTCCGCCCCGGCGCGCATCTTCGCCAGCAGTTCCCCGACCAGCCCCTCCCGGCCGCGCACCGCCGTCGCGGGGCGCGGCGGGTCCAGCACCACGTCCGCCCCCGGCGGGGGAGCGGGCCGCTCCCCGGCGTTGATGGTGAGGCTCTGGATGTCGCGCGCCTGGACCAGCCGCCCGTACACGCCGCCGTCCACCGAGTTCACGTGCGGTCCGGGGGAAGAGTCCATGCCCACATACTGCCGGAGTGCCCCACCGCCCGCGGGCGGACCGCACACGTGCGGGCTCGGTGAGCACGGGAAAGGGCGGGGTGGCCGGAACCGGCCACCCCGCCCCCGGGGACCCGCGCCGCTACAGGCGGCCCTGGGCCTTGAGGTTGATGTAGGCGTCGGCCAGCGCCGGGGCGATGTGCTCGGGCTCGGCGTCCACGACCTCCACCCCGACCCGGCGCAGCTCCGCCGTCACCCGGCGCCGCTCGGCCAGCGTGCGCTCGGCGGCGGCCGCCCGGTACACGGCCGCGGAGTCGTCGCGACCGGCCGCCATCGCCGTCACGGCGGGGTCCTGCACGGCCGCGACCAGCAGCAGGTGCCGCGCGGTCAGCGCCGGCACCCGGGGCAGCAGCCCCTCCTCCAGCGCCGCCGCGTTGAGGTCGGTGAGCAGCACCACCAGCGAGCGGGTCCGGCCCTGGGCGGTCAGGATCGCGCTCGCCGTGCCCGCCGGGTCGGACTCCAGCAGCTCCGCCTCCAGCGGGGCCATCGCCTCCACGATCCGGTGCACCTGGCTGCCCTTGCCGGCCGCCTTGACCTGCGCCCGCACCCGGCGGTCGTAGGCCAGGAAGTCCACCCGGTCGCCCGCCTTGCCCGCCAGCGCGGCCAGCAGCAGGGCAGCGTCCATGGCGTGGTCCAGGCGGGGCGTGTCGCCCACCCGGCCCGCGGAGGTGCGGCCGGTGTCGAGCACGATGAGGATGCGCCGGTCCCGTTCGGGGCGCCAGGTGCGCACCACCACCCCGTCGTTGCGCGCGCTGGCCCGCCAGTCGATGGACCGCACGTCGTCGCCGGGCACGTAGTCGCGCAGGGAGTCGAACTCGCTGCCCTGGCCGCGCACCATCGCCGTGTGCTGGCCCTCCAGCTCCCGCAGCCGCGACAGCTTCCCGGGCAGGTGGCGGCGGCTGTGGAACGGCGGCAGCACCCGCACCGTCCACGGCGCGGGCAGCGTGCGCTGCCGCCCGGCCAGCCGCAGCGGGCCCAGGCTGCGCACGGTCACCCCGGCGGCGCGGGCGTCGCCCCGCCGGGTCGGGACGAGCGTCGTGCGCACCCGGCGCCGCTCTCCCGCGTCCACCCGCAGCGGCTGCACCCGGGGCCCGGCGTGCGCGCTCGGCGGCCAGGCGTCGCGGACGGTCCCGCGCAGGCGGCGCCGCGTCGGGTTGGCCACGGTGACCTCGACGGAGGCGGCGTCCCCCAGTCGCAGCGACGTATCGCCCGCCCGGGACAGCCGCAGCGCCCGGGGGCTCGCCGCCAGCAGCACGTCGACGGCGACCGTCACCACCAGGGCGGCGACGGCGGCCGCGGCCGCCCACGGGCCCAGGGAGCCGGAGAACGCCACGGCGACGGTCAGCACCCCCGCGAGCAGGACCGCCCGGCCGGTGACCACCATCAGCGCGGCACCGGGACGGAGGACAGCACGCCCTCCAGGATCCCGTCCGTGGTCGCGCCCTCCAGCTCCGCCTCCGGGCGCAGCGAGATCCGGTGCCGCAGGGTGCCCTTGGCCAGCGCCTTCACGTCGTCGGGGGTCACGTAGTCGCGGCCCGACAGCCACGCCCACGCCCGGGAGGTGCGCATCAGGGCCGTCGCACCGCGCGGGGAGGCGCCCAGCTGCAGCGACGGCGACTGCCGGGTGGCCCGGCACAGGTCCACGGTGTACCCGAGCACCTCGGGGGCCACCCGCACGGTCTCCACGGCCCGGCGGGCCGCGTGCAGGTCGGCGGCCCCCGCCACCGCGGTCACCCCGGCGGCGCCCAGGTCGCCGGGGTCGAACCCGGCGGCGTGGCGGCCCAGGATCTCCACCTCGGCCTCCCGCGGCGGCAGCGGGACCGTCACCTTGAGCAGGAACCGGTCCAGCTGCGCCTCGGGCAGCGGGTAGGTGCCCTCGTACTCCACCGGGTTCTGGGTGGCGGCCACCAGGAACGGGTCGGGCAGCGCCATCGGGCGCCCCTCCACCGTCACCTGCCGCTCCTCCATGGCCTCCAGCAGCGACGCCTGGGTCTTGGGCGGGGTCCGGTTGATCTCGTCGGCCAGCAGCAGGTTGGTGAACACCGGGCCCTGGAGGAACTCGAATTTGGCGGTGTTCTGGTCGTACACCAGAGACCCCGTCACGTCGCCGGGCATCAGGTCGGGGGTGAACTGCACCCGCTTGTGGTCCAGCGACAGGGCCGCCGACACGGTGCGCACCAGCAGCGTCTTGGCGACACCGGGCACACCCTCCAGCAGTACGTGGCCGCGGCACAGCAGCGCCACGACCAGCGCGGTCACCGTCTCGTCCTGGCCCACGACCGCCTTGGCCACCTCGCGGCGCAGGGCGACCAGGGCCTGCCGCGCCTCATCGGCCGAGGGGGGTGCCTCGTGTGTGAAGGCGCTCACGTGCCGTCCACCTCTCTCGCTCTGTCGGAATTCTCCGTCGGTCCGGTCACCGCAGCCTCCGGGACCGTTCGTCCAGTTCGGCGGCCAGCCGCAGCAGGCCGCCGTCGTCGGCCGCGTACGGGTCGGCCCCCTGCGGGTACAGCAGCCCGCGCACGGTTCCGGGGTCGTCCCCGGTGCGCTCGGCGACCGCCGCGATCACCGCGTCGGGCGGGGCGTCCGGCCCCAGCCCCAGCCGGGCGCCGTGCCGGTCCAGGAAGCCCGTGCGCAGCGCGCCGACCACCCGGTCGCGCGCCGCGCGCGACCGGTACAGCCCGGCCCGCCCCTCGGTGGTCTCCGAGGCGCGCACCACCACCGGCAGCGACTCGGGCACCAGCGCGCCCATGCGGCGGCCCTGCCACAGCACGAGCAGCACCAGGCCCGCCGCCAGCGGCAGCAGGGACCAGCGCACCCCGGCGGGCAGCAGCTCGGGCAGCGAGGCCGTCCCCTCCTGCCGGGGCGGGTCGGGGCGCAGCCACACCACGGTCCCGGCGTCCAGCAGGTTGAGGGCCAGGGCGGCGTCGCCGCCCCGGTCCAGCAGCCGGTTGGTCCACGGGTTCCCGTTGCCCAGCACGGTGGTGGTCGTGCCGTTCTCGGTCACCTGGACCAGGGCGTCGCCCGCCCCGGCCGGGTAGCAGCCCACGGCGTCGGTCCCCGGAGCGGCGGTGTACAGCTCGCCGTGCACGTACGCGGAGCCCGCGGCCTCGGCGGCGGGCAGGTCGCAGTGCGGCTCCAGCGGCCGCTCCAGGATGTCGCGGGGCAGCTCGCGGCCGGTCATCTCCACCCCGGGGGCGAACGCCGACAGCGACCGCACCGAGGGGCGCACCAGGACGGTGTCCACGTCCAGGGCGGCCAGCCGGTCCAGCTCCTCGGGCAGCAGCCGGTGGTCCAGGAACACGACCAGGACCGCGTCCTCGGCGGCGCCGACCGCGTCGGCGGCGTCGCCGGAGGAGCGGACCACCTCGACCTCGCGGTCCTCGCCCAGCACGTTCACCAGGGCGCGGGTGCCGTCCGGGGCGACGCTGCCGGGCTCCAGGTGGCCGGTGGGGAACTGCTCCCCGCCCAGCGACATCAGCACGGACACCACGACGAGCGAGGCCGCCAGGATCGCGGGGAAGCGGGCGGCCCGCCAGAGGCGGCGGACGGCCGACTCCGGGGGAGCGCCGGCGGGGGGCACCGGGTCGACGGGGGCGGCCGGGCCGGCGGGGGCCTCGGGGGAGTGGACGGTCATCCGCGCGCCTCCTCGGGATCCAGGGCCGGACGGGCCGCGCGCAGGCGCTCGTCGAGCTCGCGCAGCACCCGGGCGGTGTCGGCGGTCGCCGGGCGGTCGCCGTAGACGACGTCGTTGAACAGGCGGGCGCCCTCGCGCAGCCCCCCGGCCTCGCCGGGCAGCGCCTTCGCGGCCTCGGCGGCCAGCTCCGTGGCCGTGCGCCCGGCGCGCGGCGCGATGATCGTGCGGTCCTCCAGGTCGACGCTGATCGCGCGCATCCGCTCGGTGACGGCGGCCGTGTACTCCCCGGCCTCCTCGTGGGCCAGGGCGGCCGCGCGGTGGTCGGCCGCCGACCGGGGCGCGGTCCGGTGGACGGCGCCCTCGCCGCGGCGGGTCCGCGAGGGGCGCAGCCACAGGACGAGCCAGAGCACCAGCAGCGCGACCACGACGAGCAGGACCGCGGTGGCCCACCCGCCGCCGACGCCCGGGACGGGGACCTCCAGGCTGGAGAGCCATTCCAGGAAACGGTCCAGCAGGGAGGGCTCCTGCTGCCCGTACACCGGGTCGCTCAGCTCCTCGACGGCGCGGCGGCGCCCCTCGTCCCCGGTCACCTCCAGGACGGCCGCGAACGGCGCCGTCACGCCCGCTGCTCCGGCAGGTAGATCTCCGGGCCGACCTCGCGGCCGGACAGGGCCGCGGTGTGCAGCTTCAGGTCCAGGCCCTCGCGCCGCATCCGCAGGTCGACGTAGAGCAGGGTGGTCACACCCACGGTGAAGGGGGTGGACACGGAGTAGATCAGGACGTTGCCCAGGTAGATGAGGGCCCCGGACGCGACCGTGGCCCACAGGGCCTCGGGCGCGATGAACACGGGCACGATCCCGGCGATGCTGAACGGCATGCCCAGCAGGTTGGTCACGAAGCCGATGAGGATCATCGACAGCAGGACGATGCCGAAGATCCGCCACCAGCTCCCCTGGGTCAGCCTCCAGGAGCGGGCCAGGGCCTCCCCGGCGCCGACGCGCTCCAGGATCACGATGGGCATGGCGAAGTAGAGCCGGATCAGGATCCAGGCGGACAGCGCGATGCCGCCGATCAGCCCGACCACCAGGGAGAGGATGATGACGGTGATGCCCGCCCCCTCGCTCCCGGCGTAGGCCAGGGCCACGCCCGCGACCACGCCCCCGATGAGGAGGAGCGCGACGACCATCGTCAGGGCGAACCCGATGAGCAGCTGGAGGACGGCCACGCCCACCGCCGGGCCGAGCCGCGCCCGGAAGGCCGCCCAGGTCTGGCCGGGCGTCAGGGTGCGGCCCAGCACGGCCATGCCGACCGCCGTGGTGAGCAGGCCGGTGAGGAAGACGATCCCGGCGTAGTTCACCAGGGCGCCGCCGTACATCGTGAGGACCGACCAGAGGCTGAAGGGCATCGGGTCGTTCGGGTCGACGGACATCGGGTCGTTGATGACCTGGTCCATGAACGTCCCGTAGTCGGCCATGTAGCCGCTGAAGCCGATGGAGGTGACGATGCTGGAGACCGCCATGATGATCAGCGACAGGCCGACCATGGTCTTGGGGTTGCGGCGGATGAGGGTGAACGCGCCGTTGAGGATGTCCCCGAGGGTCATCGGGCGCAGCGCCACCACGCCGGGCTTGGGAGCCTGCGGCCGGAACGGGCCGTGACCGGGCGGGTACTGCCCCGGGGCCGCCTGCCACTGGCCGGTCTGCGGACCGGTGTGGGGGCCGGCCCAGGGGCCCTGTCCGGGCTGCGGACCGTACCCGGGGGCGGCGAACCCCTGCGCGGGCGCCTGTCCGTACGCCGGCTGTCCGTACGCGGGCTGCTGGTAGGCCTGCTGTCCGTACCCGGGCGCCCCGTGCCCCTGCGCCGCGGGCTCGCCCGAGCCCGGTGCGGCGAACCCGGAGGGCGCGCTCTCCGCGGGGGCGCCGCCCGCGGGCGGCGCGAAGGACGGGTACTGGGAGGGGTACCGCGGCTCCGCGGACCCCGGCGCGCCCTGCGCCCCGGCGGGGTCGCCCCCCTGTCCCGGAGCGGCCCAGGACTCCGCGCCCCCGGCGCCGTCCCGGGCGTCGGGCACGGGCGATCCACCGTCGGCGGGCACCTCCGGGGCCTCCCCCGACGGGTTCCGGTGGTCGTCCTCCTGGGTCATCTGCCCCCGCCCTCCGTGAGGTTCGGTTACGCTGCGCAAGCGGACCGGGTTCCGCATTCACGTCTCGGAGAACAACCTACCGGCCGGTTCCCCCGAAGTCGGGCACGGTCCGGGCCCCTTCGCGGGCAACCGACGCACTTCATTCTTTTTGTATGCTTTCTGTTACCAACCGGTCGGGCGTTATCAAGGGCGCCATCACCCTCCCGGCCAGGGAGGACGCCCGAAGTGGCCGAAATCGGCCCCGGAAGGTCCCAAAGACATCGACCGCGCCTCCCACCGCTCCAGGAGATGGCAGGGTGGGGGACAATGACGGTTCCCCGCGTCGGACCGTGACGGCGCACCCGTAGACCGCACCGACGACGTTCGTGTTCTTCCGAGGAGAGAGGAGTAGGCGCCGCGAACTCCGCCCCACAGGGTGGGACCGACGCCCGGCGCCGGACACACCGATGAAGGGACGTGTACTGGTTGTCGACGACGACCTCGCCCTCGCAGAGATGCTCGGCATCGTGCTGCGCGGCGAGGGCTTCGAGCCCTCGTTCGTCCATGACGGCGACAAGGCGCTCGAGGCCTTCCGCGAGACCAAGCCCGACCTGGTCCTCCTCGACCTGATGCTGCCCGGCGCCGACGGCATCGACGTGTGCCGCCAGATCCGCGCCGAGTCCGGCGTGCCGATCGTCATGCTCACCGCCAAGAGCGACACCATCGACGTCGTCCTGGGCCTGGAGTCGGGCGCCGACGACTACATCGTCAAGCCGTTCAAGCCCAAGGAGCTCGTCGCCCGCATCCGCGTGCGCCTGCGCCGCACCGAGGAGCCCGCGCCCGAGGTGCTCCAGATCGGCGACATCACCATCGACGTCGCCGGGCACGCCGTGCGCCGCGACGGCGAGCAGATCAGCCTCACCCCGCTGGAGTTTGACCTGCTGGTCGCCCTGGCCCGCAAGCCGCGCCAGGTGTTCACCCGCGAGGTCCTGCTCGAGCAGGTCTGGGGTTACCGCCACGCAGCCGACACCCGCCTGGTCAACGTGCACGTGCAGCGCCTGCGCGCCAAGATCGAGAAGGACCCCGAGCACCCGGAGGTCGTCGTGACCGTCCGCGGTGTCGGCTACAAGGCCGGTACGGCCTGATCCGCACGAAGCGCCCATGACCGCAGCCGCACCCGAGGAGCAGCGGGGGGCCGACCCCGAGGGGGAGCGGCCGCCCCGGCCCTCCGGACGAACCGAGTCCGGAGGGGGCCGACGTGATGCCCGGGACGCCGACTCCGGGCTCACCCGCGCGTACCTGTTCGCCCAGCGGGCGGCCCGCGCGCTGGTCCGCGGCGTCCACACCAACTGGCGCCGCTCCCTGCACCTGCGGGTCATCTCCACGACCCTGGTGCTGTCCCTGGTGGTCATGGCCGGCCTGGGCTACGTGCTCATCTCCCAGGTGCGCAGCGGGCTGCTGGACGCCAAGATCGCCACCGCGGTCAACGACCACCGCGCCGGGCTCAACTACGCGCTCGCCGAGATCCAGGAGAACGAGACCGGCGACCGCGACCGGCTGATGTACAACATCGTCAGCGAGCTCGCCGGGCGCAGCGGCGACACCGGCCTGTACGGGGTCGTCATCCTCCCGTCGGTGGACGACGAGCTCGGCTGGGTGGGCGAGGAGTCCCCGGACAAGCAGCTCGACCTGAGCGTCCCGGAACGGCTCATCGACCAGGTCGGCGACTCGATGGGCGACCAGCAGTACCACACCTACGCGCGCATCATGAACGAGGCGGAGGGCACCGAGGAGCCCGCCCTGGTCGTGGGCGCCGAGCTCACCCACGCCTACGAGCTGTACTACGTCTTCCCGCTCCAGCACGAGCAGGAGATCCTCGACCTGGTCCAGCGCACCGTCGTCCTTGTCGGCGCGCTGCTGGTCGTCCTCCTGGGCCTCATCGCCTACGTCGTCACCCGCCAGGTCGTCTCGCCGGTCCGCTCCGCCGCCCAGTCCGCCGAGCGGCTGGCCGCCGGCGACCTGTCCGAGCGCATGACCGTCCAGGGCGAGGACGACCTGGCGCGCCTGGCCGTGTCCTTCAACGACATGGCCGGGACCCTCCAGGAGAAGATCCAGGAGCTGGAGGAGCTGTCCAAGCTCCAGCGCCAGTTCGTCTCCGACGTCTCCCACGAGCTGCGGACCCCGCTCACCACCATCAAGATGGCCGGCGACCTGCTCTTCGACGACCGCGACGAGCTCGAACCCGCCATGCGCCGCTCGGTCGAGCTGCTGCAGAGCCAGGTGGAGCGGTTCGAGGAACTGCTCGCCGACCTGCTCGAGATCAGCCGCCACGACGCGGGCGCGGCCACCCTGGGGACCGAGCCCTCCGACATCCGCGACGCCGTGATGAAGGCGGTCGGCGACGCCGAGCAGATCGCCGAGAAGCGCGGCATCAAGGTCGTCATGCGGCTGCCCGCCGACCCGTGCGTCGCCGAGTACGACCCCCGGCGGATCAACCGCATCCTGCGCAACCTGGTGGTCAACGCCATCGAGCACAGCGAGGGGCGCGACGTGGTGGTCACCGCCGCGGGCGACCGCGACGCCGTCGCCGTCGCCGTGCGCGACTACGGCGTCGGCCTCAAGGAGGGCGAGGAGCACTTGTGCTTCGACCGCTTCTGGCGGGCCGACCCGGCGCGGGTGCGCACCACGGGGGGCACCGGACTGGGCCTGTCCATCGCCAAGGAGGACGCCGCCCTGCACGGCGGCTGGCTCCAGGCGTGGGGCATGCCCGGCCAGGGGTCCCAGTTCCGCCTGTCCCTGCCCCGGCTCGCGGGCGCCGAGCTGCGCGGCTCCCCGCTGCCGCTGGTGCCCCCGGAGTTCTCGCTGGGCCGCGCCTACCCCCGTGAGGGGGGAGAGGACCACCCGTGAGCAGAAACCTCCTGGTGTTCGGCGCCTCCGCGCTGTCCTGCCTGTTCCTCACCTCGTGCGCCAGCGTGCCGATGACCGGCCCGGTGGTCCCGGGCGAGGGCGGCGACGGCAGCGCCGACCCCTACGGCGGCTACGTGCGGCTGCTGCCCGCCGGCCCGCAGGCGGGCATGAACCCGGACGGGCTGGTCGGCAGCTTCCTCAAGGACATGGGCAGCTTCGAGGAGGACCACGGGGCGGCCCGCATCTACATGCTGCCCGACACCGGCCGGGAGTGGTCCCCGGACGGGTCCGTCAAGGTCTTCACCGACCTGGACACCGTGGACCTGGAGACCGAGGTGTCCGAGGACGGGCTCACCGCGACCGTGCGGATGCGCACCCCGCTGGTCGCCACCATCGACGAGGACGGCAAGTACCGCCCCGGCACCCCGGGGACGCTGATGGACGAGACGTTCACGCTCGCCCGTGAGGACGGCGACCCCGAGGGCGAATGGCGGATCCAGAGCCTGCCCGACGACCTGATCCTCAGCCAGCTCGACGTGGAGCGCACCCACCGGCCGTTCAACCTGTACTACTTCAACCCGGAGGGCACCTCCCTGGTGCCCGACCCGATCTACCTCCCGGTGAGCACCGACCGGCTGGCCGAGCGGCTGCTGGCGCGCCTGGGGGAGGGGCCGACCTCCTGGCTGGGGCCCGCGGTGCGCTCGGAGTTCCCCGAGGACTCCCGGGTCGGCGTGACCGTGGACGCGGAGAGCGTCGTGGTGGAGCTGGACCGCGTCGGCGACATCGACGAGTTCCGGCTGGGCGCCCAGATCGCCTGGACGCTGCGCCAGATCCCGGACGTGCAGGAATTCACGCTGGTCGTGAACGGCGAGGAGGTGGCGTTCGCGGCCGCCGACGGCGACAGCGCCGACCGGCCCCGGCCCGCCAGCACGTTCTGGAACGGGGTCGGCCCGGGGGCGCTGCGCTCGGGGGTGCGCGCCTACTACTCCCACGAGGGGCAGCTCTGGTCCGCCTCGGAGTGGGACACCGATGTCTTCGGCGACGCCGAGCGCGTCCCGGGGCCGCTGGGCGCGGGCGACGTCCTCCTGGAGCGGTTCGCCGTCTCCATCGACGAGAGCACCGTCGCGGGCATCACCATGGGCGGCGAGACGGTCGTGACCTCCGCCTCCGCGCCCGGCGCCGCGGTCGAGGAGGTCCTCGACGAGGGCGCCTTCACCGAGCTGTCCTGGGACATCGACGGGAACCTGTGGGTGGTCGAGGAGATCGGCGGCCCGGAGGACGACCCCGGGGAGGGAGAGGGGGACGGGTCAGAGGAGGAGCCCTCCGATCCCCCCGCCGACCCCGAGACGCTCGCGGACCCGGCCCCGCCGGAGCCGGGGGCCTCCGCGGTCTGGGTGCTGCGCGACGCCCAGGAGGTGGTCCGGGTGGACGTCGGCGACCTGCGCGACGAGTCCCTGGTGCACTTCCGGGTGTCCCGCGACGGCGCGCGCGCCGCCGTGGTCACCGAGGTGGACGGCCGGCGCTCGCTCAAGGTGGGCCGGGTGGTCACCGACGAGGACGGCCGGGTGTCGGTGGAGGACTTCGTGCCCCTGGCCGGGGAGCTGGAGGAGGTCACCGAGATCTCCTGGAGGTCGGCCGACCAGCTGGCCGTGCTGGGCCGCCGCGAGGCCGGCACCGACCAGGTGTTCCTCGTCGCCCTGGACGGCGGCACCCCGCCCTCCAGCGCCGGCAACTCGGTCACCGGGCTGGTCACCATCTCCGGCGCGCCGGGCCAGCCCCTGGTGGCGGGCACCGACGACGGCAACATCTGGATCTCCAACGACCGCCTGAACTGGCAGACCGCGGTGGAGGGCAGCTCCCCCACCTTCCCGGGCTGATCCGGGGCCGACCCCCGGGGCCGACCCCCGGGGCCGACCCCCGAGGGCCGGTCGACGCCCGGGGGGGGGCGACCTCGATCACCGCGGTGGAGGGCGGCTTCCCCGGCTTCCCGGGCTGATCCGGTGGCCGATCTCCGGGGCCGACCTCCGGGGGTGTCCTCCGGGACCGGACGACGCCCGGGGGTTGACCTCAACCATGGTTGAGGCCCGATGCTCGGGTCATGGACACGACACAGCCGGACGATATGACCCGCGAGACCGAGACCGAGCGCCTGCGCGCGGTGGTCGCGACGCTCGAACACTCCCAGCGCGAGAGACTGCCCGAGGAGTTCATCGGCCTGTTCCGCGAGGACGCGATCTGGACCACGGCGCACGGCAAACGGCTGTTCGGCCGGAACGAGATCGCCGCGTTCACGCGCAAGGTCCTGCCGGGCTCCGTGCAGGAGGGAACGGTCTTCTACGAGGTCGAGCACGTGCTGTTCCTGCGCCCCGACGTCGCCGCCGTCAAGGCCCGCGCGACCTACCGCGACCCCGACGGCGCGCAGATCGGCAACCAGGGCAGCCCCATGTACGTGATGACCAAGGAGGGCGACCGCTGGTTGCTCACCGCCAACCAGAACACCGAGATCCTCGACGGCTGACACCCGCCGCCCGGGTTTTCCACAGGTTCGGGGAAGGGGTGGCGGGGCCGCCCCCGGTCGCAGATCCTCGAAGTATGGATGTCGGGAAGGCCCTTGTCAGGGCACTCGTGCGGATCCGGGACGCGCTCCTGGATCTGCTGCTCCCACGGGCCTGCCCCGGGTGCGCGGGACCGGCCGGGGGCGGCGCGCCGCTGTGCCCCATGTGCCGCGACGCGCTGGTGCGGCGGCCGCACCGGTGCGCGCCGCGCCCGGGGTGTCCGCCGGTCTGGGCGGCCGGCCCCTACGCCGGGCTGCACCGCCGGGTGCTGCTCGCCTACAAGGAGGGCGACGACGCGCTGGCCCGCGTGTGGGGCGGGCGCCTGGCGGCGGTCTGCGAGGCGAGCGGGCTCGTCGGCGCCGACACCCTGCTGGTGCCGATCCCCGGGCGCGGGCCGCCGCACGATCCGCGCGCCCCGGTGGCCCGGCTCGCGGCTGCGGCCTGCGGGGAGCACCGCGGCGGGACGCTCCTGCCGCTGCTGCGCCACCGGGGCCGGGTGCGGCGCCAGGCGGGCCTGGGCCGCCGGGAGCGGCTGGCCAACCGGGCGGGCGCGTTCCGAGCGGACCCGGTCCCGGCGTGGGCGGCCGGCCGCCGTGCCGTGGTGGTCGACGACGTCGTCACCACGGGCGCGACACTGGCCGAGGCGACGCGCGCGCTGCGCGCCGCCGGGCTGCGCGTGGCCGGCGCGGTGGTGCTCGCCGAGCGCCTTCCGACTGTGGACGGAGGTGAGACCCCGTTCCACGGGGAGAAGGTTTTACGAACGCCCCCGAAACCATGAAAAGTCCTTGTGTACAGGGGTTCGCGGTGTTTTTCCGGGGCTCGGGGCCGGGGTCGCCACCTGACATCCTCGCCAGGACAGGTTACGGTCACCGTATGGCACCCGTCCGGGTCCGTGGTTGCGTCGGAGTTCCGGTGTTCCTGGGAAGACCAGGGCACTCCTCCGGCAAGCCGATGCCAGGCGCAGGCGAAACGGCCCACGTAAGGCGACTTTTCGTCGACCGATCACGGTGCGCCTTAGAGGTAAGCCCTGCCCCGCGGAGGGTCCCGATGTCCCTCACGACAGGGAGAAGAGCAGTAGTCGCGGATAAGAGCGGCGACACTCTCAGCAGGCGGATGTGGGGACGAAGACCAGGTCGGCCGGACGGGTGGCATCCCATCGGGGGCCTCGCCATCGGGCGAGCCCCCGGGGAGCCCCTCGCGTGCCGCTTTTCCCCCGGCCGCGACGAAAGTCCCTTTCCCCAGTTCAGGGCTACCCGCGATCATGTGCGTGGGACGCGTGATGACCGTGTCCCCGGTGGGTATACGCACTTTCAACCGAGACGTGATCCGCGCAGAACCGGATCACCCGCAGAAGGGGGCTGACAGCGCGAGACCCTTCCGTCCCCCGAACGACGGAAGGTGCAGAAGCCAGGCTGGCCGTCACCTTCCCGACGGCCACGCGATGAAGGGGGTCCTATGGACATCATCGTCAAGGGTCGACGCACCGGTGTGAGCGACAAGTTCCGACAGCACGTCGAGAACAAGCTCGACAGGCTCTCCAAGTGGGAGAAGAAGGGCATGACCGTCGATGTGGAGGTGTCCACGGAACGCAATCCCAAGCTCGCCGACGTGAAGGAACGCGTCGAGCTCACCATCCGCTCGAACGGCAACGGCCCCGTCGTTCGCAGCGAGGCGGCCGCCGTGGACCGGCACGGCGCCCTGGACCTGGCCCTCGACAAGATCGAGGCGCGCCTGCGCAAGGCCGCCGACCGCCGCAAGGTGCACCGGGGCACCCGGGCCCCCGTCTCAGTCTCCTCGGCCACCGCGCACCTGCCCGGAGACCTGCCCCCCGAGGACACGATCGTGCAGGCGCCCCCGGCCCGCCGCAGCACGGAGGAGGACACGGACTCCGGCGCCGGACGGGCGGGCTTCTCGGACGAGTTCGTCGAGCTCGACACCCAGGGGGAGGCCCCCCTCATCGTCCGGGAGAAGTCCCACCAGGCCAAGCCCATGAGCATCGACCAGGCGCTGATGGAGATGGAGCTCGTCGGACACGACTTCTTCCTCTTCCACGACGAGGTCAAGGACGCGCCCAGCGTCGTCTACCGGCGTAAGGGCTTCAACTACGGGGTCATCCGCCTCGTCGACTGATCCGGCCCCTCCCCGAGGGCCGAGGCGGTCACGGGGGCGGCGGGCCGAGCGGCCCGCCGCCCCCGTGGGCCCTGGCGGGCTACACGGCGGTGGCGCCCCGCGCCCTCCGGCCGCGCCGCCGCTGCCTCAGCTCGTTCCGGCGCTCGCGCCGCTGCTCCTTGCGGATCCGGTGCAGTGAGACGCCGTGCGGCTCCTCCGGCTCCACCGACGGGGCGTCCAGCACGACGTCCTCGAAGATGCGGGTGACCGCGGCCAGCACCAGCGCCGCAGCGAACAGTACGCCGGCGACCACCAGCAGCCACACGGACATCCCCTGCACGATGGCGATCGCGGTCACGACGGCCCCGGCCACGGCCAGTGCCACCACCACCCAGGACCCGGCCCGGCCCCGGTGCCGTCCGGTCGGCGCCAGGCTGCCGCCCTGGCGCTGGAAGCCCCGGATGCGGCCGAAACGCTGCTCGTCGTCGGGATGGTGCCGTTCCCAGCCCAGGCTGGGGTCGGACGACGACGGGTGCCGCCGTCTCTCGATCAGGTCGTCGAGCACCTCCACGGGTGTGCGGGGCGATGGAGCCCCGTTCTCCGCGGTCTGCGCCCTCTCGGGCCCTTCACCGGTTCGCATGGCGGTCCCCCCTGAACGCTCATGTCGTCGGCCCGGCCGCTCCGGCACGGGCCGGGCGTCTATCGAAGGGTCTACCCGGATCCGGTGGATGAACGCGGTCCGCCCGGGACCGCGGCCTCCGTCGGCCGGGTCTCCGCTCCCCGGCGCCGGGCACGGTGCCCGGCCCGGTCCCGCCCCGCCTCGGCCGTCCGTCCGCCGCGGGCACCGGCGGACGGGGGCCGTCCACCGGGCGGGGCTGCGGCCCGCCCGCCCGCCCGCGACGGTTGGAAAACGGTGTGAATCTCCGGCGCCGGGTGCGCACGGCACCGGGGCGCCCGTACGTGCGAGGGGAACATTCTCCGCTGTTTCGATCGTTCACCTGGGGGAAAGGGCCTCCCGTCCCTCCGTCGCCGAGCGGACCGGGTACAGGGTGCACGTCCTCTAGGATGTAGGCCCGAGGGCCCAGGGACCCCCGCCGCCCTCCGCGGCCACGGGACAGCGGTCAGCGGGCCTAGATCTGATCTCCACGCGTGCCGTGGAGCCAACCGCGATCTGCGAGGAGCGCATAGGAAGTGCCAGGGATACTCAGCAAGCTCCTGCGCGCGGGTGAGGGAAAGATCCTGCGCCGGCTCAACAAGCTGAAGGACCAGATCAACTCGCTCGAGGACGAGTACGTCGACCTCTCCGACGAGGAGCTCCGGGACCTCACCCGGGAGTACAAGGAACGCCACGAGGACGGCGAGTCCCTCGACGACCTCCTCCCGGAGGCGTTCGCCACCGTCCGCGAGGCCGCCAAGCGCACCCTGGGCCAGCGCCACTTCGACGTCCAGCTCATGGGCGGTGCCGCGCTCCACCTGGGCAACATCGCCGAGATGAAGACCGGTGAGGGCAAGACCCTGACCGGTACCCTCGCGGTCTACCTCAACGCGCTCGCGGGCAAGGGCGTCCACGTCGTCACCACCAACGACTACCTGGCCAAGCGCGACGCCCAGAACATGGGCCGCATCTACCACTTCCTCGGCCTCGAGGTCGGCGTGGTCAGCCCCAACATGACCCCGGCCGAGCGCCGCAAGGCCTACCAGGCCGACATCACCTACGGCACGAACAACGAGTTCGGCTTCGACTACCTGCGCGACAACATGGCGCTGTCCCTGCGGGACACCGTCCAGCGCGGCCACTTCTTCGCCCTCGTCGACGAGGTCGACTCGATCCTCATCGACGAGGCGCGCACCCCGCTCATCATCAGCGGCCCCTCCGAGCAGAACTCCCGCTGGTACGGCGAGTTCGCCAAGATCGCGCCCCGCCTCAAGCGGGACACGGACTACGAGGTCGACGAGAAGAAGCGCACGGTCGGCATCACCGAGTCCGGTGTGGCCAAGGTCGAGGACTGGCTGGGCATCGACAACCTCTACGAGGCCGTCAACACCCCGCTGATCAGCTTCCTCAACAACTCCCTCAAGGCCAAGGAGCTGTACCGCCGCGACAAGGAGTACATCGTCAAGGACGGTGAGGTCCTCATCGTCGACGAGTTCACCGGCCGCGTCCTGGCGGGCCGCCGCTACAACGAGGGCATGCACCAGGCCATCGAGGCCAAGGAGCGCGTCAAGATCAAGGACGAGAACCAGACGCTCGCCAAGATCACGCTCCAGAACTACTTCCGCCTCTACGACAAGCTCGCGGGCATGACCGGTACCGCCGAGACCGAGGCCGCGGAGTTCCACCAGACCTACGGCGTCGGCGTGGTGCCCATCCCCACCAACAAGCCGATGATCCGCGAGGACGTCAAGGACCTCGTCTACAAGAACGAGGACTCCAAGTTCCAGGCGGTCGCCGAGGACATCGCCGAGCGCCACGAGGAGGGCCAGCCGGTCCTCGTCGGCACCACCAGCGTCGAGAAGTCCGAGCTGCTGTCGCGGATGCTCAAGCGCGAGGGCGTCCCGCACGAGGTCCTCAACGCCAAGAACCACGCCCGTGAGGCCGCGATCATCGCCCGCGCGGGCAAGCTCGGCGCGGTCACCGTCGCCACCAACATGGCCGGCCGCGGTACCGACATCATGCTGGGCGGCAACCCGGACTTCCTCGCCGACGAGGAGCTCCAGGCGCGCGGCCTGAGCCCGCTGGAGACGCCCGAGGAGTACGAGGCGGCCTGGCCGGACGCGCTGGAGAAGGCCAAGTCCGAGTACGAGGAGGAGCACGAGAAGGTCGTCGAGCTCGGCGGCCTGTACGTGCTCGGCACCGAGCGGCACGAGTCCCGGCGCATCGACAACCAGCTGCGCGGCCGCTCCGGCCGCCAGGGCGACCCGGGTGTGTCCCGCTTCTACCTGTCCCTCCAGGACGACCTGCTGCGCCTGTTCAACAGCAGCCGTCTGGAGGTGTTCATGAACCAGCTGAACATCCCGGACGACCAGCCCATCGAGTCCGGCATGGTCAGCAAGGCGATCGCCTCCGCCCAGGGCCAGGTCGAGACCCAGAACTTCGAGATCCGCAAGAACGTCCTCAAGTACGACGAGGTCCTCAACCGGCAGCGCAAGGTCATCTACGCCGAGCGCCGCAAGGTCCTGGAGGGCCAGGACCTGCGCGACCAGGTGCTGGTCATGCTGGAGGAGGTCCTGCGCGGCTACGTCACGGAGGAGACCGCCGAGGGCGACCCGGCCGACTGGGACCTCGACAAGCTGTGGCGCGCGTTCAAGCAGGTCTACCCGATCAGCTTCACGGTGGACGAGTTCATCGAGGAGAACGGCGACCTGCACACCCTCACCGGTCAGCTCATCGCCGACCGGGTGGTCGAGGACGCCCTCGCCGCCTACGACGCTCGCGAGTCCGAGCTGGGCGAGGAGGCGATGCGCGAGGTCGAGCGCCGCATCATCCTCCAGGTCATGGACCGCAAGTGGCGCGAGCACCTCTACGAGATGGACTACCTCCAGGAGGGCATCGGCCTGCGCGCGATGGCCCAGCGCAACCCGCTGATCGAGTTCCAGCGCGAGGGCTTCGACATGTTCCAGCAGATGCTGGAGGCCATCAAGGAGGAGTCGGTCGGCTACCTCTTCAACCTCGAGGTGCAGGTCCGCAAGAAGGAGGAGCCCAAGCTCACCGCCGCCGCGGCCGCCACCACGGCCGCGACCGTGGGCGGGAGCTCCGGTGCCGGGACCGTGGCCACCGCCGTGGACGAGGACGCGGAGGCCGCCGAGGCCGAGGCGCCCACCGAGGAGGCCGGTGCCGCCGAGGACGTGGTGGTCCCGGGCTTCGGGGAGGGGCAGCCCAGCCGCCTCCAGTACTCCGCGCCGAGCGAGGACGGCTCCGTCGAGCGCCACAGCGAGGAGAACGACGAGTACGCGGGCGTCTCCCGCAACGCGCCGTGCCCCTGCGGCTCCGGCAAGAAGTTCAAGAAGTGCCACGGTGACCCGGCCAACCGGTAGCCGTCGCTGAAACACGCCTGTGGGCGCGCTCCCCGAGGGGACCGCGCCCACACGTGTTCCCGGCCCCGGGCGGTTCTGGAGCGGCGGCCGTTCCCGCCCGGGTGCGCTGCCGCTCCCGGTGCTCCGGAGGGCGGTCCGGGAAGCGGTCGCTGACGGGAGGCCGGCCGCCCGGGTTGCGCCCCGCGGCCGGTGGGCGCTCCCGGACGGGGTGCGGCGTCCGCCGCTCCTGGCGGGCGGCCTGAGAGGCGTTGGCTGACAGGAAGGCCGCTGCCCCACCCCGGTTGCGCCGCCACGACCGCGGCCCGTGGGATGTTCCCCGGCGGGGTGCGTCCGCCGCCCCGGGCGGTTCTGGAGCGGCGGCCGTTCCCGCCCGGGTGCGCCGCAGGGGGCGGGGCGCGGGGGACGGACCTGCGGCGTGAACGGGTGCGGGCCCGCACCCGGGAGGGTGCGGGCCCGCGCCGCGGACGGACCGGTCAGTCCCCGTCCCCGGAGCCCGACCGCTTCGGGGCAGGCCCGCCGGGGCCGTCGGCGCCCGCGGAGGCGGCCGCCTCGGCCCCCTCCGCCGGCTCGCGGCCCGGGGTGGGCAGGTTCATCTTCTTGATGAGGAACATGAACACGAAGTAGTAGAGGAAGAAGTACGCGACGCCCATCACGAGGATGATCCACAGGCCCTGGGTATTGGACTTCGTGGCGTTGAGCAACAGGTCGATCAGGCCCGCCGAGAACCCGAAGCCCAACTGGGTGTCCAGGGCGTTGAGCACCGCCATCGAGATGCCCGTCAGCACGATGTGCACGCCGAACAGGACCGGGGCGATGAAGATGAACGCGAACTCGATCGGCTCGGTGATGCCGGTGACGAAGGCCGTCAGCGCCGCGGCGATCATGAGGCCGCCGATGTTGGTGCGCTGGGAGGGGTGGGCGCAGCGCCAGATCGCCAGCGCCGCACCCGGCAGGCCGAACATCAGCACCGGGAAGAAGCCCGACAGGAAGCCGCCCGCGTCCGGGTCCCCGGCCAGGTAGCGGCTGATCTCGCCCAGGTACACGTCGCCCGTCTCCGGGTCGGTGTAGGAGCCGAACACGAACCACACGACCGAGTTGACGATGTGGTGCAGCCCCAGCGGCAGCAGCAGGCGGTTGATCACGCCGTAGATCCCGGCCCCGACCGCGCCCAGCCCGATGATCCACTCGCCGAGGGAGTTGATCAGGGAGCCGATCAGCGGCCAGATGAGCCCGAACGCCACGGCCACCAGGATGCCCACGCCCGCCATGAGGATGGGGACGAAGCGGCGCCCGCCGAAGAAGCCCAGCCAGGTCGGGAGCTTGATCCGGTAGTAGCGCTGCCACAGCCACGCCGACAGGAGGCCGATGACGATGCCGCCGAGCACGTCGCTCGGGTTCTTGGCACCCCAGTTGACGATGAACTCGCCGCCCGATTCGAGGGTGACCCGCTCACCGACCTCGCTGCCGCCCTGGAAGAAGAGCAGCTTCGACACCCGGTCGAACACGAGGTAGCCCACCACGGCGGCCAGGGCGGTCGACCCGTCGGCGCGCTTGGCGAACCCGATGGCGACGCCGACCGCGAACAGCAGCGGCATCGCCTGGAACAGGGAGTCGCCTGCGGCTCCCACCACGTCCGCGACCCGCTGCATCCAGGCCAGGCCGTTGATCGAGGCCAGGCCGTCGGCACCGAGCAGGTCGTTCTGCCCCAGCCGCAGGAGGATGGCCGCCGCGGGCAGGACCGCGATGGGCATCATCAGGCTGCGGCCGAAGCGCTGCAGGGTGGCCAGCGCGGAGGAGGAGCGTTTGGGGGTGCCGGCCGCGGCTGCCGTGGCCGGTGTGTTGTCCGAACTCAAAGGGGGGGTCCTTCCCTCGGACCTGCGCCTTGTGGGCGCGGGGGTGGGTCAGTCGCCGTGCCGGCGCGGGTCCAGCCGCGAGTGCAGCTGGTACCGGTCGGCGCGGTAGGTGGACAGGGCCAGTTCGACGCACTGTCCCTTGGTGAAGCTGCGGCGCTGCATCACCAGCACCGGGCTTCCAGCGGGCAGGCCCAGGAGGCGGGAGTCGGCCGAGTCGCAGATCCCGGCCTCGATGGTCTGTTCCCCGGAATCCAACAGGATGTCGTACTCGTTTTCCAGGACCTCGTACAGAGAGCGTTCCGCGAGGTCGAAGTCCTCGAGACCGGGGACCATGGCCGCGGGGATGTTGGAGCGCTCCACGGCCATGGGTTCGTCGTCGGCGGTGCGCATCCGCTCGATGTGGTGCACCAGGGTGCCCGGCTCGATGTCGAGCATGCGGGCGGTGTGCCCGCTGGCCGGGATGACCTGGCGGATGAGCTCGCGCGCCCCGGGCTCGTACCCGCGGGCGCGCATGTCCTCACTGAACGAGGCCAGGACCAGGGACATCTCGATCTTGGGACGTGCGATGAAGGTCCCCTTGCCGGGGACCCGGTACAGCCGCCCCTCCGAGACCATCAGGTCGATGGTCTGGCGGACGGTCATGCGGGAAAGACCGTAGGAGGCGCTCAGCTCCCGCTCTGAGGGGATCATGTCGTCCACGCCCAGTCCGGCCTCGGTGATCCAGTCCAGGAGCAGGTCGCGGAGTTGGACGTACTTCGGCAGCGGGTTGCTGGGGTCGATCGGCATGGGTGCGGGTGGCCTTCTCGGTCGGCGACGGGTCGGGGTGGTGCGGTGCGCTCCCGGTTCGGTCGTGGTCGGTCTCCTGTGACGCGGTGGCTCCGTGAGCGCGGGATACATCCTCCTGTACCCCGGGTATCGGGACAATCCCGGAGCCACTGGTATAGTCCGGACTAGACCATAGCTCTGTCCGCGTGTCAATCCACCCAACGGCAGGCGGTTCGCACCACTTCACGGGAGTGCCGGGCACCCGGCACGAGCAGGGAAGGCCCTCATGACCACCACGACGAGCGTGATGCGCTCCGAGATCGCCGAGCAGCCCGACGCGCTGCGCCGCACCTTCGCGGAGCTGCTCCCGCTCCGTTCGGAGATCGCGGCCCTGGGACGCGCCACCAAGCACGTGCTCTTCATCGCCCGCGGCTCCTCCGACAACGCCGCGGTGTACGGGAGCTACCTCCTCCAGGCCCACGCCGGCCGGCTGGCCACCCTGGGCTCGCCCTCCATCGCCACCGCCTACGGCTCCAAGATCGACCTGTCCGACGTCCTGGCCGTGGCCATCTCCCAGTCCGGCAAGACGGAGGAGATCGTCGAGACCATGCGCTGGGCCGCCGACTGCGGCGCCCGCACCGTCGGCGTCACCAACGGCGCCGACTCCCCGCTGGCAGCCGAGGCCGACGTCGCCCTGGTCACCCGGGCCGGGAACGAGGTCGCGGTGCCCGCCACCAAGACCTACAACACCCAGCTCGCCGCCCTCGCGGTGCTGGCCCTGGGCCTGGGTGCCGACCTGGACCCGGCCGACCTGGACCGGGTGCCCGACGCCATCGAGGAGACCCTCGCCGCGCCCACCGACTCCCTGGAGGAGATCGTCGAGCGCATGGTCGCGGTGCAAGGGGCGGTGATCTCCGGGCGCGGCATGGCCTTCTCCACCGCCCTGGAGGCCGCCCTCAAGCTGAAGGAGGCCTGCTACCTGCACGCCATGGGCCTGTCCTACGCCGACCTGCTGCACGGCCCGATCGCGGTCGTCGACCCGCGCACCCCGGCGCTGCTGGTGGCCGCCCCCGACGGCCCCACCCTCGCGGGCACGGTCGCCCTGGCCGAGCGGGCCCGCTCGGCCGGCGCCCCGGTGTTCGGCTTCGGCGGCGGGTCCGCCCTGGCCGCGGCCAGCGACCTGTCCGTCCCCGTCCCGGACGTGCCCGAGTGGGTCTCCCCGATGAACCTCATCGTCCCCGCCCAGCTCCTCACCGAGCGGCTGGCCCGGCGCCTGGGCTACAACCCGGACGTCCCCCGGGGCCTGAACAAGGTCACCCAGACGGCCTGAGCCGCGCCCGGGACCCGGTGCCTGGCGCCCCGGGTCCCGGAGCCCTAAGCTCCCCCCACGGGGACGTAGCGGTCCCCACGGCACAGCAGGAGGACGACACATGGCGGACAAGGCAGCGGCGATCGTCGCGGGTCTGGGCGGCGCGGGCAACATCGAGGACATCGAGGCGTGCATCACCCGCCTGCGCACCGAGGTCTCCGACGCGTCGCTGGTGGACGAGCAGGCCCTGAAGAACACCGGGGCGCACGGCGTCCTGATCTCCGGCAACGTCGTCCAGGTGGTCGTCGGCCCCGAGGCCGACTCCCTCACCGACGACATCCGGGACATCATCGACGGGTAGCGCGGGCGGCCGCGACGGCGGACACCGCGCCGGGCGACGGGTGGAACGCAGGCCCGTTTCCCGTCGGTCCGGATGAAATCCCCCTGACAGGGAAGAGAGCCCCCATGCCAGACCTCAACGGATCCCTCAGCGTGTCGTCCCCCGTCCGCGGCACCGCCCTCCCCCTGGAGACGGTGCCCGACCCGGTGTTCTCCCAGGGGATGGTGGGGCCCGGCGTCGCCGTCCACCCCGAGCCCGGCCAGGAGGGCGGGCAGGAGGGCACCCAGGAGGTCACCGCCCCCATCGACGGCACCCTCGTCAAACTGCACCCCCACGCCTTCGTGGTGATGGCGCCCGACCAGCGCCGGGGCGTGCTCGTCCACCTGGGCATCGACACGGTCAAACTCAAGGGCGAGGGGTTCACTCTCCTGCTCGGGGAGGGCGCCGAGGTGACGGCGGGCACGCCCGTCGTGCGCTGGTCCCCGGGGTCGGTGGCCGCGCGCGGGCTCCCCGCAGTGGTCCCGGTCGTCGCCCTGGACGCCGCGCCCGGCGACCTGGGCTCCGTCGCCGAGGGCGGCGTGGACAACGGCGAGACCCTCTTCACCTGGGCCTGAACGGTACGGTCGGCGCGCCGCGCCGCGCGCCGGCCGTGGTGTTCCGACCACCCCCGCCGAGGGGGTAGTCTCCGGCGGACCAGCGATCCGCCGGAGATGAAGTCCCACATGAGAAGCCCCGTCACCCGAGCCCTGGCCTGCGCGGGAATCGCCCTGCTCGCCCTCACGGCCTGCACCACGGCACCCCAGGAGGAGGACACCTCGCCACGCGAAGAACCGTCGCCGTCCGAGCCGCCCTTCGAGCCGGTCCTGGCCCCGCGCCTGCTCGCGGAGATGGACCTGGACGCCAAGATCGGCCAGCTCCTGGTGCTCACCGCCCAGGGCACCACGGCCGCCGACAACGCCGCCCAGATCGAGGCGTACCGCCCTGGCGGCATCATCTACTTCGACGCCAACCTCACCGGCGCCGCCCAGATCGCCGAGTTCTCCAACGGGGTCCAGGAGCTCTCCCAGACCCCGCTGTTCGTCGGAGTGGACCAGGAGCAGGGGCTCGTGGTGCGGCTGCCGGTCGGCACCCGCTTCCCCGACGCCATGGCCGTCGGCGCCACCCGAGACCCCGAGTTGGCGGCGCTGCGCGCCACGACGACCGCCGCCGAGCTGGCCGCCCTGGGGATCAACCTCAACTACGCGCCCGACGCCGACGTCAACACCGACCCGGCCAACCCGGTGATCGGCATCCGCTCGTTCGGCTCCGAGCCCGACCTGGTCTCCGAGATGGCGCTCGCCGAGGCCGACGCCTACGCCGGGCAGGGGATCGTCCCCGTCGTCAAGCACTTCCCGGGGCACGGCGACACCGACGTGGACAGCCACACCGGGCTGCCCGTCATCGACCTGCCGCGCGACCGGTGGGAGGCCGAGCACCTGCCGCCGTTCCGCGCCGCGGTCGAGGCGGGCGTGGACGCGGTCATGACCGCCCACGTGCTCATGCCGCAGCTGGACCCGGACGAGCCCGCCACCCTGTCGTCGGAGATCATCGGCGGCATCCTGCGCGACGAGCTCGGCTACGAGGGCGTGGTCACCACCGACGCCCTCAACATGGAGGGCGTGCGGCAACGCCACTCCGACGGGGAGAACGCGGTCCTGGCCCTGGAGGCGGGCGTGGACCAGCTGCTCATGCCGCCGGACCCCGCCGCGGCGGTCGCCGCGATCAAGGCGGCCGTCGAGGAGGGGCGCCTCACCGAGGAGCGCATCGACGAATCCGTGCTGCGCGTCCTCTCCCTCAAGGAGAAGCGCGGCATCCTGGAGGCGGACCCGGTCGATCCGGCGGCGGCCGAGGAGGCCGTGTCCGACCCGGAGCACGCCGGGGCCGCCCAGCGCGTGGCGGACGCCTCCGCCACCGTGCTGCGCAACACCGACGGGGTCCTCCCGCTCGCCCCGGGCGCCCGGGTGCGCGTCGAGGGCACCAACGCCGACCGGCTCGCCGCCGCGCTCACCGAGGCGGGGCTCGAAGTCGTCACCGGCGACGCCGACGCGGTGATCGTGGGGACCAATACGGCGCCGGTCGGACGCTCCACGGCGCCCACCGTCGCCGTGTCCCAGGGCGGGCCGTATTCGCTGGCCTCCTCGGACGCGGACGGGTTCGTCGCCGTCTACTCCGCCGTCGACGCCTCCCTGGCGGCCGCCGCCCGGGTCATCGCGGGTGAGGTGGAGCCCACCGGCACGCTCCCGGTGTCGATCCCCGACACGGCCGAGTTCGGCGCCGGCCTGTCCTACTAGGGGCCGGGGCGGGGCGATCGGGCGGAAGGGTTGAAACGGGCGGGGAACGGGAAGAACCGTTGCCCGCCCGATCCCGGGCATCCGAGGTCGGGTGATACGACGACACGGATGGAGGGGATCGGATGGACGGCATCCGCCGAGGAGTCATCTCCGACTGGGGAGGCGTGCTCACACCCCCGCTCCCGGACGGGATCCGGGCCTGGCTGACCGCCGACCGGATCGACGCCGCGCACTACTACGAGGTCATGACCCCGTACTTCGACGGCAGCCTGGTCGACGACAATCCGGTGCACGCGCTGGAGCGCGGGGAGATCGACACCGCGCTCTTCGAGCGCGACCTGGCGTCGCTGCTGCGCTCCACCCACGGGGGGCCGGTGATCGCCGAGGGCCTCATCGAGCGCATGTTCGCCTCCTTCGCCCCGGTCCACGACATGTACGAGGCGCTCCGCGACGCCCGCCGCTCGGGCGCGAGCACGGCGCTCCTGTCCAACTCGTGGGGGAACGGCTACCCGCGCGAGCACTTCGACACCACCTTCGACGAGGTGGTCATCTCCGGCGAGGTGGGGATGCGCAAGCCGGAACCGCGCATCTACCTGCACACCTGCCGGCGGATGGGGCTGCGGCCCCAGGAGTGCGTGTTCATCGACGACCTGGAGCACAACGTCCGCACGGCCGAGGAGCTCGGGATGACCGGCATCCTGCACACCGACGTGGCGACCACCACGCGCGAACTGCGGAGCTTCCTCACGGCGGATCGCGAAGCCGCCTGACGGGTGCGGCAGACTTCAGGGTGACCGTCCCACCTTCCGGAGAGCCGCGATGTACGTCTTCCTGCCCAGCACCCTCCCCGCCCTCGCGACCGTCCTCGACGAGGGGAGGGTCCGGGTGCCGGTGGCGTTCGCGGCGGACACCGACGACGAGGAGGCGGAGTACGAGGCGATGTACGCGGCCGCCGAGGAGTCGCTGCGCCTCCTGGCGCAGGACCCCGCGGCCCCCCGGCGCCGCGTCGTGCTCGTCGCGAACCTGGCCGACCACCTGGTCGAGGAGGAGGGCCGCGAGGGCCCGGACGTGGTCCGCGTCCGCATCACCGGCGATTCGATCCCGTACAAGCGCCTGGCCTCCGCGCACATCGACGACGAGGCGGCCGCCCCGGACGTCGCCGCGGCGGTGGCCGACCCGGACTCCGGCGCCGCGGACGACCACGAGCTCATGTGGTACGCGCTCCAGGAGCTGCGCCACCTCCTCGCCTGATGCCGGGGCGGCCCCGACCCCGGTCCCGGGCCCCTTCGACGCCGTCATGGGCGGAGGCCCCCTGCCCGGGGCCTCCGGACCCGCCGGAGGGCGGACCGCGTCATCCGGTTCCCGAGGGCCGGGGAGGGCGTCCTTCGCGACGCGAGGACGCGAGCGGCCGTCGTCCACGAGGCCCGTACCCGTGCCTCCGAACCCGGGAGCTCCGCCCCGCCCCGGGAGGGCCATCGGAGGCCTGCTTGAAACCGCCGTCAGGGGGTTGACGTCACAGCGCTGTTTCGGGGAGGGTCGTGCAAGCGATTGCAGCCAACTTCCGTGGCTTTGGAAAGCGCTTTCCCCCAGAGAGGCCCCATGCTCCGTCGCAGCTTCATCACCGTCTCCGCGACCGCCCTCGCCGCGCCCCTCCTCGCCGGCGCCCCCGCCTGGGCGGCGCCCTCCCGGCCCGACCGGGCACCGCGCCTCTTCGTCGCGGGGGACTCCACCGCCTCCACCTATGCCGCCCACGAGGCGCCGCGCGCCGGTTGGGGGCAGGCCCTGGGCCTCTTCCTCGGCGGCGGGGCCACCGTGGACAACCGCGCGCTGTCGGGGGCCAGCTCTAAGAGCTTCGCCGACCTGGGCCTGCTGGACGGCGTCCTGGCCGACATCCGCCCCGGCGACCACCTGCTGGTCTCCTTCGGGCACAACGACTCCAAGTCCGACGACCCCGCCCGCTACACCGAGCCCTGGAGCACCTACCAGGAGCAGCTCACCGCCTACCTCGACGGTGCCCGGGAGCGCGGCGCCCGGCCGGTGCTGGTCACCTCGGTCGAGCGGCGCCGCTTCACCGCCGACGGCACTCCCCGGGAGTCCCACGGCGACTACCCGGCGGCCATGCGCGCCCTCGCCGAGCGCGAGGGTGTGCCGCTCGTCGACCTCACGGCGCTCAGCCTGGAACTGTGGGGCGGGCTGGGCCCCGAGGGCACCAAGGGCCACTTCCTGTGGTCGGAGCCGGGCGGGCATCCCAACTACCCCGACGGCGTCCGGGACAACACCCACTTCCAGGCGCACGGCGCGATCGAGGTCGCCCGCCTGGTCGCCGCCGAGCTCAAGCGCCTGCGCGTACTCGCGCCGCGCCACGTGCGCAGGCTCGGCGACGCCGTCCCCGACTCCGAGGTGACCTGGCCCGACCAGCGCCCCGTCTGACCTCCGGCATCCAGGCCCTCCTCTCCCCCCGACCCGCTGGAAGGAAAGCCCTTGCGCACCCCCTCGACCACGGCGCTGCGACTCACGGCCCTGCCGCTCGCCCTCGCGGGCGTCCTGGTCGCGTTCGCCGCCTCCCCTGCCCTGACCTCCGAGGTGACCCCCATGAGCGATGAGAGCATCGTGATGACCGTCGCGGCCGACGGCTCCGGCGACCACCGCAGCGTGCAGGACGCGGTCGACGCCGCTCCCTCCCACTCCACCGAGCGCGTGACACTGGTGATCGGCGCGGGGGTCTACGACGAGCCCGTCGTCATCCCCTCCTCCAAGCCGAACCTCACCCTGGTCGGCGCGACCGGCGATCCGAAGGACGTCGTCATCACCCACGGACGCGCGGCGGGCATGCCCAGGCCGGACGGCGGCACGTGGGGGACGTCGGGCAGCGCCAGCGTCGTCATCTCCGGGGACGACGTGCACGCCTACGACCTGACCTTCGCGAACTCCTTCCTGCGCGAAGAGCACCCGGACATCACCTCCACGCAGGCGGTCGCGGTACGCACCACCGGCGACCGGCTGGTGTTCGACAACGTGCGCTTCCTGGGCCACCAGGACACGCTGTACGCCAACTCCCCCGACACCGCGACGGTCTCGCGGCAGTACTACCGGAACTGCTACGTCGAGGGTGACGTCGACTTCGTCTTCGGCCGGGCCACGGCCGTCTTCCACGGGTGCGAGATCCGCTCCCTGGACCGGGGCAGCGATACCGACAACGGGTACGTGACCGCGCCGAGCACGCCGCCGGAGCAGGAGTTCGGCTTCCTGTTCACCGAGAGCTGCTTCACCGGTGACGCCCCGGCGGCGACGGTCTACCTGGGCCGTCCGTGGGTGCCTAGCTCCGATCCGGACGCCCGGCCCCAGGCGCTGATCCGCGATTCCTGGATGGGCCGCCACTTCAAGGAGCAGGGCTGGATCCCGATGTCCTCGGGCAACGGCTGGCGTCAGTTCGAGCTGCGCGAGTACGCCAACAAGGGTCCGGGCGCCCTGGTCACCGAGGACCGGCCGCAGATGGGGGAGACCGAGGCCGTGGGGCACACCGCCGAGGCCTATCTGGAGGGCGACGACGGCTGGAACCCGGTCCGCGAGCCGCGCCGGCCGGTGTGCACCGCGCGCGGTCGATGACCCGGAGCCGTCGGCGCACACGCCCGGTGCCCGGGGAGATCGCCGGCCCCGCGCACGCGGGGGTGGACCGGGACAGGGGCCGGTGGCGCACGATGCGGCCCGGTCAGCCCCGTGCACGCGGGGATGGACCGGCGGTGGCCGCATGAGCGCCACACGCCTCCTCGTCAGCCCCGCGCACGCGGAGATGGACCGGGCGCGGCCTCATCAGCGCCTGCTGGAACCGTGTCAGCCCCGCGCACGCGGGGGTGGACCAGTCGCCCCCGAGCGCGAGCGCGCCCTGTGGATGTCAGCCCCGCGCACGCGGGGGTGGACCGTTCGCCCACCCGTCTGCGACGAGATGGTTGAGGTCAGCCCCGCGTGTGCGGGGATGGGGCTGGACGGCCCTGCCGGACCGGGCGGCGGGGGCGTCGGCGCCGCGTGGGCGGAGCCGTTCGGGCGGTCAGGTGGGGGAGGGGAGGCCGGCGAGGCGCTTGTGGAGGAGGGCGCGGTCGTCCTCCGGAAGGCGCACGCCGAGGCGGTCCAGCCACGGGTCGAGGTCTTCCGGCGCCAGCTCCCCGTGCCGGGTGGGGGAGCCCGGGGCGCGGAGGGTGACCGAGTCCTGGGTGAGGCTGGCGTGGATCCCGTCGGGGAGGAAGCCCGTCACCACCAGCATCCTGCGGAACACCGAGTCCGGGTGGGTCGCGACGAAGTGGTTCCCCGCGACCAGGTCCACCGGGTACACCTCCGACTCGTGGGTCACGTGCAGCGGCTCCCACCCCTGACCCCGCTGCTTGCGCAGCTCCCAGCCCCACGACCTCCCGCGGGGCACCCGGGCGAGGCCGAAGGTCATCCCGCCCCCGCTGCGCCGGGCCCCGTCCTCCATCGCGATCGGCCGCCGCATGCCCGAGCCGAACCCCGGGTCGGCCAGCAGCCGCCGGCCGTCCAGCACGACCTCGACCAGCAGGTGCGTCCGGGCGTTCTCTCCCGCGGGGCCGACCGTGCCCAGCCGCCGGTGCACCTCGAAGCCCAGCCGTTCCAGGGCGGCCGCGAACAGCACCCCGTGCTCGAAGCAGTACCCTCCCCGGCCCCCGCCCAGGAACTTCTCCTGCACGCCCCGGACGTCGACCGCCGGGGCCCGGCCCAGGAGCGCGTCCACGGTCTCGAAGGGGAACGCCCTGATGTGCGCCTCGTGCAGCCGGTCCAGGTACTCCCCGTCCGGCGGTTGCGCGGGCACCCCCACCCGGTCCAGGTAGGCCGTCAGGTCCAGGGCCTCGGTGCCCCATGAGGTCGTCATGGCGGATCTCCTCTCGTCACCCCGTTGCAGCGCGGGCGGATAACGGGGTGTTCCTGGAGCAATCCGGAGGAACGGCGCGGGAATATCTCAGGGACGGAGGTCGCGGTGGAGCACCGTGCGGAGGTCGCCGGGCGGCCGACCGGTGATGCGTTCGACCGTGTCCGTGACGCGGTCCTCGGCACCCGAGGCGATGAGGCCGTCGAGCCGCACCGGCATCCGCGCCACCTCCACCGGCATCGCCGCCGCCAGCGCCCGCTCCACGTCGCCGGGCTCCAGCGACTCGTGCAGGACCTCCCGCCCCGTCACCTCGCCGACGCCGTCGCCCGCGCCGGCCAGGCGCCTCCCGCGCCGGACGCCGCGTGGACCGCGCACGTCCTGCTCGGCGCCGTCCGGGCCGACCTGGTGGGCCACCTCGTCGCCGCCGAGGGACTCACCCGGGGCCGGGCGCTGCGCGACGTGCGCGCACTGGTGGAGCGGCTCCTCGGACCGGGACCGGTCGCGGCCCGGTGTGGCCGGTCCCGGACGGGGTTCTCGACGGGAAACGCCCGTGCGGCACAATAGGGGGGTCCGACTGTCGTGCATCACCCGAGGAGTTCGCCATCAGCCGCCTGGTGCTATGGAACATCGACCTCACGCTCCTCGACGTCGGCCGGGTCATGCGGGCCGCCTACGCCGAGGCCTTCGAGAAGGTCACCGGTGAGCCCCTGGTCTACCTGACCTCGACCGCGGGCCGTACGGACTCAGAGATGTTCTTCGAGTTCTGCGCCCGCAACTACGTCGACATCGAGCCCGACGTCGACACCCTCGCCCAGTTCCTCGCGGCCCTGGAGGCCGCCTTCGAGACCCGTACCGGGGAGCTGGCGGCCAAGGGCCGGGTGATGCCCGGGGCGGCGGCCTCGCTGGCGGCCGTGGCCTCGCTGCCCGACACCGTGCAGACGGTGGTCAGCGGCAGCCCCCGGACGGTGGCCACCGCCAAGCTGGTGGCCTTCGGCCTGGACCCCTACCTGAACCTGGCCATCGGCGGCTACGGGTCGGTCAACTACCCCAAGTCCACGCTCATCCAGTCCATCCGCCTGCACGCGGCCGAGGGCGGGATGATCCCCGACTCCAGTACCGTCCTGATCACCGACAACGTCTCCGACGTCCGGGCCGCCCTGATCGGCGGGGCCGTCCCGGTCGGGGTCCTCAACGGCCCCACGACGGAGGGGCGGCTGCGCGACGCGGGCGCGCAGGTCGTCCTGCCCGACCTCACCGATCCCCGCGCCGTGATGACCGCCGTCCATCAGGCGACCGATTCGACAACGGCTCGATAACGACACGTACGTCTCCGACCGGGTCGAGGTGAACCCTCGTGCACATCGCCACCGACCGTCGCAATCCGCTTCTTACAGTGTGTAACCGTGGTTTAACGGTGTTGCTCCTGCCCTCCGACGTGAAAAGCAGTAGCCTGTGTTCTTGGACGAGGCAGTGACAATGGGGTCTGAAGCCTCTTTCTTCCAGCCTGTGCGCACAGGTCACACCACCACCACACCGCTCCCCGGGTCCCGTGCGGCCCTGGGTGCTCACGTAAAATCACACATCAGCTCAGGGATTCACAGGGCACATGACCCGGTGATCCCACAGCGCTCGTGCGACGTTGCTCACAAAGGAGTGAGATAGACACATGTCCGGGCAATCCGACGGCACCCTCCAGCAGCTGCTCGCCGAAGCGGCGACCAAGTGGTCCCCCGGCCCGCGGCTCGGCGCCGACGAGGCCGAGGCCGTCCGCCGCTTCCTCCCGTTCTACTACCGGCACACCGACCCGGAGGAGATCGCGGGCCGCACCCCCGAACAGATCTGCGGCATGGCCGAGGCCCACCTCGCCTTCGGCGCCCGGCGCCGCCCCGGCCGCGCCAAGGTCCGCGTGCACACCCCGACCGTCGAGCGCGACGGCTGGGACTCCCGGACCAGCATCGTCGAGACCGTCACCGACAACGCGCCCTTCCTCGTCTCGTCCGTGACGATGGCCCTGCGCGAGCTCAACGCGGGTGTCCGCCTGATCATCCACCCCCAGATGACCGTGGGCCGCGACCTGGAGGGCGAGCTCCGCCAGATCGACCCCGAGCTCGGCGGCGACGGCCTGCTGCCCGTCGACGAGTCCTGGATGCACATCGAGATCGACCGGCAGACCGACCCCGAGCGGATCAAGGAGATCACCGACCGGCTCGAGTCCGTCCTCAACGACGTCCGCTACGTGGACGAGGACGCCGCCAAGATGAGCGACCGGGCCATCCGGATCGCCGACGAGCTGGCCGCCTACCCCGACCGCCTGGTCGCCGGGGGCGTGGACGCCCGCGAGATCGGCGAGAGCGTCGACTTCCTGCGCTGGGTCGCCGGGCGCCACTTCACCTTCATGGGCTACCGCGAGTACACCCTGGTCACCGACGAGAACGGCGACGACGCCCTGCGCCCGGAGCCCGGCACCGGCCTGGGCATCATGCGCATGGACTCCCCGGCCTCCACCAGCTTCGCCGCCCTGCCCCCGGAGATCCGCGGCAAGGCCCGCGAGCCCTACATCCTGGTGCTCACCAAGGCCAACTCCCGCTCCACCGTCCACCGGCCCAAGTACCTGGACTACATCGGCGTCAAGAAGTTCGACGCCCAGGGCAACATCGTCGGCGAGCGCCGCTTCCTGGGGCTGTTCACCTCCCAGGCCACCAACACGGGCATCGCCCAGATCCCCATCCTCCGCCGCAAGCAGGCGGAGATCCTGGCCCTGGCCGGGTTCGAGGCCGACAGCTACGACGGCCGCGACCTCACCGAACTGCTGGAGACCTTCCCCCGCGAGGAGCTCCTCCAGATCCCCGTCGGCGAGCTGTACACCATCGTCCGCGGCGTCATGCGCCTGCGCGACCGCCGCGGCACCAAGCTGTTCATGCGCCGCGACCCCTACGGCGGCCGGTACATGTCCTGCTTCGTGTACATGCCGCGCGACGAGTACAGCACCCGTGTGCGCCTGGACATCCAGCAGGTGCTCGGCGAGGCCTTCCACGGCGCGACCATGGACCACAACGTCATGATCGGCGCCGCCCCGCTGGCCCGCCTCTACCTGGTGGCGCGCGCCCGCCACGGCGAGACCCTGGCCGACATCGACCAGCTCGCCCTGGAGGAGAAGGTCCGCCAGGCCGCCCGCTCCTGGGACACCGACCTCGACGACGCCCTCACCGACGCCTTCGGCCCGGACCGCGCCACCGAGTACAAGGAGCGGTACGGCTCCGGCCTCTCCGAGGCCTACAAGGTCGACAACCAGCCCGAGGTCGCCGCGCGCGACATCGGCGCCCTGGAGGAGCTGCTCGCCCGCACCGCGCCCGACGAGCGGCGGGGCGCGTTCTCCGCCAGCCTCTACCGGCACCCCGACGACGACGCCTGGCGCTTCCGCGTCCACCGCGTCGGCGAGCCCATCTCGCTCTCCCGGATCCTGCCGGTCCTGGAGCACCTGGGCGTCGAGGTCGTCGACGAGTGGCCCTACGACATCGACGTCCAGGGCGTGGGCCGGGTCTGGATCTACGACTTCGGCCTGGGCCCCGTCACCGCGGCCGACCTGCCCGACGAGCGGCTCAAGAAGCTGTTCGAGGACGCCTTCGACGCCTCCTGGCGCGGCCTGGGCGAGTCCGACCGGTTCAACACCCTGGTGGTCCGCGCCGGGCTGGACTGGCGCCAGCTCACCGTGCTGCGCGCCTACGCCAAGTACCTGCGCCAGGCCGGGTCCACCTTCACCCCCGACTTCCTGGCCGACATCCTGGCCGCCAACGTCGGGATCACCGGCCTGCTCGTCGACCTGTTCCAGACCCGCTTCGACCCGGACCAGCCCGACGAGGGCCGGACCGAGCGCACCGAGGCCCTGGTCCGCAAGATCGAGGGCGAGCTGGACTCGGTGGCCAGCCTGGACCACGACCGCGTGCTGCGGTCCTTCCTGGCCGTCATCAGGGCCACGCTGCGCACCAACCACTACCAGGGCAACCCCTACCTGGTGCTCAAGCTCGACCCGCAGAGCATCCCGGACCTGCCCCAGCCCCGGCCCAAGCTGGAGATGTACGTCTACTCGCCGCGCGTCGAGGGCGTCCACCTGCGCTTCGGCCGGGTCGCCCGCGGCGGCCTGCGCTGGTCGGACCGGCTGGAGGACTTCCGCACCGAGGTCCTGGGCCTGGTCAAGGCGCAGATGGTGAAGAACTCGGTGATCGTCCCCAGCGGCGCCAAGGGCGGCTTCGTCTGCAAGCGCCTGCCCGAGGGCGGCACCCGCGAGCAGGTCATGGCCGAGGTCGTCGCCTGCTACAAGGACTTCATCAGCGGCCTGCTCGACGTCACCGACAACCTGGTCGACGGCGCCGTCGTCCACCCCGAGCGCACCGTCCTGCACGACGGCGACGACTCCTACCTGGTGGTGGCGGCCGACAAGGGCACCGCGACGTTCTCCGACACCGCCAACGAGATCTCCAAGGGGCGCGGCTTCTGGCTGGGCGACGCCTTCGCCTCCGGCGGCTCGGTCGGCTACGACCACAAGGCCATGGGCATCACCGCCCGCGGCGCCTGGGAGTCGGTCAAGTACCACTTCCGGGAGATGGGCGTCGACGTCCAGAGCGAGCCCTTCACCGCGGTCGGCATCGGCGACATGTCCGGTGACGTGTTCGGCAACGGCATGCTGCTGTCGCAGCAGATCAAGCTGGTCGCCGCGTTCGACCACCGGCACGTGTTCCTCGACCCGGACCCGGACCCGCACACCTCCTGGGTGGAGCGCAAGCGGCTCTTCGAGCTGCCGCGCAGCAACTGGGAGGACTACGACCCGGCGCTGATCTCCGAGGGCGGCGGCGTCTACCCGCGCTCGGCCAAGTCCGTCCCGGTCAGCCCGCAGGTCCGCGCGGCCCTGGGCATCGAGGACGACGTCACGGCGCTGACCCCCGACGAGCTGATCCGCCGGGTCCTCACCTCCCCGGTGGACCTGCTGTGGAACGGCGGCATCGGCACCTACGTCAAGGCCGCCTCCCAGACCCACGCCGAGGTCGGGGACAAGGCCAACGACCAGGTCCGCGTCGACGCCACCGAACTGCGCGTCAAGGTCGTGGGCGAGGGCGGCAACCTGGGCCTGACCCAGCCCGCCCGCATCGAGTTCGCCCGCGAGGGCGGCCGGGTCAACACCGACTTCATCGACAACTCGGCCGGCGTGGACACCTCCGACCACGAGGTGAACATCAAGATCATGCTCGACCGGGAGGTGCGCGACGGCTCCCTGGACGCCGACGAGCGCGACCGCCTGTTCATCGACATGACCGACGAGGTCGCCGAGCTGGTCCTGGACAACAACTACGCGCAGAACACGGTGCTGGCCGCCGCCCGCAAGCAGGCCCACCAGATGCTGCACGTCCACGGCCGCTACATGCGCCACCTGGAGCGCACCAAGGTCCTCAAGCGCAAGCTGGAGGACCTGCCCTCCGACAAGGCGATCGCGGAGCGGCGCGCCGCGGGCCAGGGCTTGACCGGCCCGGAGTTCGCGACGCTCCTCTCCTACACCAAGATCAGCCTCAAGGACCAGATCGGCCTGTCCGACCTGGCGCAGGACCCGTACCTGGCCGACACCCTCATCGGGTACTTCCCGACGCCGCTGCGCACGGAGCGGTTCGCACAGGCGGTGGCCACCCACCCGCTGCGCCGGGAGATCATCGTCAACCAGGTCGTCAACCAGATGGTCAACCGCTCCGGGCTGACCTTCGCCTTCCGCCTCAACGAGGAGCTGGGCTCCAGCGCCGCGGACATCGCCCGTGCCTACCTGGTCGTCCAGGAGGTGCTGCGCCTCCAGGAGTTCTGGGGCGGGGTGGAGGAGCTGGACCACCGCATCTCGGTGGACGGCCAGCTCACCCTGCTGCTGGAGACCCGCAAGCTGGCCGAGCGCTCGGCCCGATGGCTGCTGCGCAACCGCACCTTCCCGTTCGACATCCGCACCGAGATCGGGTTCTTCTCCGAGGGCGTGGGCGAGGTCCTGGGCCGGCTGGTGGGCCTGCTGCGCGGCCGCGACCGCGAGGCGTTCACCGAGCGCCGCGACCGGTACATCGGCCAGGGCGTCCCGGCCGACCTGGCCGAGCGGGTCGCGGCCATGGTGCCCGCCTACTCCACCCTGGACCTGGTGGAGATCGCGCACCGCACCGGCCGGCCGGTGGAGAAGGTCGCCGAGCTGTACTTCGAGCTGGCCGACCGGCTCAACATCAGCTGGTGGCGGGAGCGGATCATCGACCTGCCGCGCGACGACCGGTGGGGCACGATGGCGCGCGGCGCGCTGCGCGACGACCTGTACGAGGCGCACGCGGCCCTCACCGGCCGGGTGCTGGAGTCGGGCACGCCGGACGACTCGGTCGAGGCGCTGATGCTCTCCTGGTTCGAGCAGAACCGTGAGGCCGTCCAGCGGGCCGGGATCACCCTGTCCGAGATCCAGGAGAACGAGCGGTTCGACCTGGCCACCCTGTCGGTGGCGCTGCGGTCCTTCCGCTCCCTGGTCGACGACTGACCCCCCGTGCCCGCCCCCTCGGGGCGGGCCGCGGGGTGACCGGGGCCGTCCGAAAGGGCGGCCCCGGCCGTGTTCGCCGGTGGCGGTCCCCGCGGGGCGGGGGCCTACACTGGGATCCGTGGCAGAACTGGACCCAGCAGAGAAGATCAAGGACCTCGCGGCGACCCTGGCGAGCGTCACCGCCGTCTTGGACCTGGAGGCGATGAGCACCCGGATCGAGGAGCTGCGCGAGCAGTCCGCCGACCCGGAGCTGTGGGCCGACCAGGGCAACGCGCAGAAGGTGACGCGCGAGCTCTCCAGCCTGGAGTCCATGGTCAACAAGATCGAGGGCATCGGCCGGCGGCTCGACGACCTGGGCGTGCTCTACGAACTGGCCGAGGCCGAAGAGGACGCCGACACCAGGGCCGAGGCCGACCGCGAGCTGGAGCAGCTCCGCAAGGAGATCGGCGAGCTGGAGGTGCGCACCCTCCTCAACGGCCCGCACGACGAGCACGAGGCCCTCGTCACCATCAACTCCCAGGCGGGCGGCGTGGACGCCGCGGACTGGGCGCAGATGCTCCAGCGCATGTACCTGCGCTGGGCCGAGCGGCACGGCTACCCCACGGAGATCTACGAGACCTCCTACGCGGAGGAGGCGGGCATCAAGTCCACCTCGTTCGCGGTCAAGGCGCCGTTCGCCTACGGCACCCTGCGCGGCGAGCACGGCACCCACCGCCTGGTCCGCATCTCCCCGTTCGACAACCAGAACCGGCGCCAGACCTCCTTCGCCGGCGTGGACGTCGTCCCCGTGGTGGAGCAGAGCGACCACATCGACATCGACGAGACCGAGCTGCGCATCGACGTGTACCGCTCCTCGGGTCCCGGCGGCCAGGGCGTCAACACGACCGACTCGGCGGTGCGCATCACCCACCTGCCCACCGGGATCGTGGTGTCCTGCCAGAACGAGCGGTCCCAGCTCCAGAACAAGGCGACCGCGATGACGATGCTCCAGGCCAAGCTGCTGGCGCGCAAGCGCGAGGAGGAGCAGGCGGCGCTGGACGACATCCGCGGCGAGTCGGTGAGCAGCTGGGGCACCCAGATGCGCAACTACGTGCTCCAGCCCTACCAGAGCGTCAAGGACGTGCGGACCGGCATGGAGACGGGCAACACCGCGGCGGTGCTGGACGGCGAGATCGACGAGTTCATCGACGCCGAGATCCGCTGGATGCGCAGCAGGGAGCGGTCCGAGGACGCCTGACCCCACGACACGCCGACCGGCCGGGCGGCCCGCGCGGAACCGGGGACCCCTCCCCGGGGCGTGCGGGGCCCCGGCCGTTCCGGTCTCGTGGAGGACGGGGTATCGGACCCCGGCGCGGCCGCGAGGACCGGGTACCTTCTCCCTGTAATATCCGGGGTCCGGCCGCACGGAGCGACCACGGTGACACCCTGGGTGTCGGTGCGGATGCTACGGGTGAGCATATTGGGAAGAATGCGCAGGTTGTATCCCAATGGTGATGCTCACGACTCCGCGGTTTTACCGAAACGGCTATATGTGAACGTTATCATCGGTTGACGCCTCCGATATGCTCGGGGCTGTTGTCCGATAGTGTGCGGAATCTTCGGGTGCGACGCGGCCTGGACGATCCGGGTCGTTCCCCCCTCTACACTGTCGGTTGGCCATGCGGCCGGTACGATCCCCGCACGGAGTCCTCTCCGCGTCGGGTACCCATACCTTCGAGAACCTTGTGATGCGCCTGTGATCCACTTCGACAACGTCACCAAGGTCTATCCGACCCAGAAACGCCCCGCGCTCGACGGCGTTTCCATTGACGTAGACAAGGGCGAGTTCGTCTTCCTCGTCGGCCCGTCCGGCTCCGGCAAGTCGACCTTCCTCCGCTTGGTCCTCAAGGAGGAGAAGCCCGACAAGGGCCGCGTGCACGTGGCCGGCAAGGACCTCGCGCGCCTGTCCAACTGGAAGGTGCCGCACCTGCGCCGCCGCATCGGCTGCGTCTTCCAGGACTTCCGCCTGCTGCCGAACAAGAACGTCTTCGAGAACGTCGCGTTCGCCCTGGAGGTCATCGGCAAGCCCCGCAGGTTCATCCGCAAGGTCGTCCCCGAGGTCGTCGAGCTCGTCGGCCTGGAGGGCAAGGCCGGCCGCATGCCCAACGAACTGTCCGGTGGCGAGCAGCAGCGCGTCGCGATCGCCCGCGCGTTCGTCAACCGCCCGCAGATCCTGCTGGCCGACGAGCCCACCGGCAACATCGACCCCGCGACCTCGATCGGCATCATGAAGGTCCTGGACCGGATCAACCGCACGGGTACCACCGTCGTCATGGCGACCCACGACGCCGCCATCGTCGACTCGATGCGCAAGCGCGTGATCGAGCTTGAAGAGGGCCTCGTGGTGCGCGACCAGTCGCGCGGCGTCTACGGCCAGGCGTACTGACCTTCTGGCGCGCCCGGCGCCGGGCGTCCCACCCCGCCGAGGACCCGACCGGCGCGGCGAACCACCCAAGGATGGACCTTTAACAGATCATGCGAGCACAATTCGTTCTCTCCGAGACGTGGATCGGCCTGCGTCGGAACCTGACGATGACGATCGCCGTCATCACCACGGTCGCCATCTCCCTCGCCCTCTTCGGCGCGGGCCTGCTGGTCAACCAGCAGGTGTCCGAGATGCGCAACTACTGGGACGAGCGGATCACGCTCACCATCTACATGTGCAACGAGATCTCGCCGACCGCCGTCTGCCAGGAGAACGGGCCCGCGACCGACGAGGACCGCGCCGCGCTCCAGGACAAGCTGGAGGGCATGGAGCAGGTCCAGGACGTCACCTACCTGACGGCCGCCGAGGCGTGGCAGGACTTCCAGGAGCGCCTGGGCGCCTCCAACGAGGCCCTGGCCGCCGCCGCGCAGGAGGGCGACATCCCGGACAACTTCCGGGTGCAGCTCACCAACCCGGAGTACTACGACACCGTGCGGGCCGCCGTCGAGGGCAGCCCCGGCGTCGACTCCATCTCCAACGACCAGCGGGTCCTGGAGCAGTTCTTCGGCCTGCTGGACGGGCTCAAGTGGTCCGCGCTGCTGGTCGCCGGCGTGCAGCTGGCCGCGGCCGCGCTGCTGATCGGCAACACCATCCGCCTGTCGGCCTACAGCCGCCGCCGCGAGACCGGGATCATGCGCCTGGTCGGCGCCTCCAACTTCTACATCCAGCTGCCCTTCCTCCTGGAGGGCGCGATCGCCGGCCTCGTCGGCGGCCTCATCGCCTCCGGGTTCATCGTGGCCACCCGGTTCACGCTGCTGACCCGCGTGGAGGAATGGTTCCAGTTCGACATCGCACTGGGCACCGGCGCGCTCATGTACGTGATCGGTGTATCGATGATCCTCGGTGTGCTGCTGTGCACCGTCACCTCGTTCCTCACCCTGCGCCGGTACCTCAAGGTCTGACGCGGGCCGTCGGGGACGGACACGACCGAACCGGGGGGCCTCGTGCCCCCCGGGCGTATTGAAGGGACACCTCAAGTGGCACGGGAAACCGGGCGCAAACTCATCGCGCAGAACCGGCGCGCCCGGCACGAATACCACATCGACGAGACCTACGAGGCGGGCATCGTCCTCACCGGTACCGAGGTGAAGTCGCTCAGAGAGGGCCGGGCGTCCATCGTCGACGGGTTCGCGCACATCGGCGACGGCGAGGTGTGGCTGGAGCACGTGCACATCCCCGAGTACTCACAGGGCACCTGGACCAACCACGCGTCCCGCCGATCGCGTAAGCTACTCCTGCATCGCGCGCAGATCTCGCGGCTCATCGGCAAGACCCGGGAGCCCGGCTACACGCTGATCCCGCTGTCGCTGTACTTCAGCGACGGTCGGGTCAAGGTCGAGATCGCTCTGGCACGCGGTAAGCGCGAATACGACAAGCGTCAGGACATCGCCGAACGCGAGGCGAAGCGGGACATGGAACGCGCGCTCCGCCAACGCAACCGATGAGGCGCCCGAAAGGAACACACACGGTGTCCCCCCGTCCCCACGGCCGCAGGACCGCGGCCGCCGGCAGCGCCCTGATCCTCGCTGCCACCCTGGCCGCCTGCACTCCCGACCCCAGCCCCGAAGTGGCGGTCAGGTCCTTCCTGCTCGCCTGGCAGAGCGGTGAGCACGCGGAGGCGGCCCGGTACACAGACGGCGACCCGGAGGAGGTCGAGCGCGCCCTCACGGACATGAAGGAGCAGCTCGACCTCGCCTCCCTGCGCTTCGGGCTCGGCCCGATCTCCCGGGAGAAGGACAGCGCCACCGCCGAGTTCTCGGCCCACGCCGACCTCGGCATGGGCGACCCCACCTGGGACTACACCGGCCGGATGCCGCTCACCTGGGGCCCCGACGGCTGGAAGATCACCTGGTCCTCCGGGGTCCTGCACCCCGAGCTGAACCCCGAGGAGCGCCTCGCGGTCAGCTACGAGGCCCAGGAGCGCGGACAGATCCTCGACAGCCAGGGCCGGCCCCTGGTCGCCGCCGACCGGGTCAGCGCCTTCGGCGTGGTGCCGGCCGAGATGGAGGACAAGGAGGCCGGGGTCACCGAGCTGGCCGATCTCCTCGACGAGGACCCCGACCGCCTGCTCAACCGCGTGCGCTCCGCGCCGCCCGAGCAGTTCCAGCCGCTGGTGCTCATGCGCAACTCCAGCGTGGACGGGGCGCTGCTGGCCGACGTCCGCGAGATCTCCGGCGCGGACGTGCAGGAGGTGGAGATCAACCTGACCCCGGCCGCGGCGCCGTTCGTGGTCGGCGAGGTCGCCGGCACCGCCGAGCACCGGGTCTCCTCCCGGGTCCCGGGCACCTACCAGGCCGGCGACACCGTGGGCCTGAGCGGACTGCAGAACATCTACCAGCACGAGCTGGCGGGCTCGGCGACCACCCAGGTCGTCACCCTGGACGCCGACGGACAGGTCACCGGGGTCCTGGAGTCCTGGGAGGGCGAGCAGAGCGGCGGCGTCGACACCACGCTCGACACCGACGTGCAGCGGGCCGCCGAGCACGCGCTCACCGGGATGCCCGGCGACGCCTACCTGGTGGCCGTGGCCTCCGGCACCGGCGAGATCCTGGCCGCCGCCAACGCCTCCGGCAACACCGGCGACGACAACGCCTTCACCGGGTCCTACAAGCCCGGTGGCACCTTCGGCGTGATCGCCGCGCTGGCCGCCCTGGAGACGGGCGCCGCCACCCCGACCAGCGAGGTGCCCTGCGGGCCCAGCGTCGAGATCGGCGGGCAGACCTTCACCAACCCGAGCCAGGGCTCGCTCAGCTTCGACCCCAGCCTGGTCCGCAACATCGCCTTCGGCTGCAACGTCGGGTTCGCCGCCCTGGGCGAGGAGGTCGGCGCCGAGGCGCTGGCCGCGACCGCGCAGGAGCTCGGCGTCGGGGCGAACTGGCAGCTGCCGGTCCCCTCCTCGCCGGGCGAGGTCGAGATCGGCGGCGGCGAGGTCGAGACGGCCTCGGCGATGATCGGCGAACACGGGGTGCGGGTCAGCCCGCTGACCATGGCCCTGGTCGCCGGTGCCGTCGCCGACGGTTCCTGGCACCCGCCGCAGCTGGTGCGCGACGAGGCCGCCGCCGGGGCCACCGCCCTGGACGCGACCGGCCTGGAGGTGGTCCGCCAGGGGCTGCGCGAGGCCGTCGTCCAGCGCATGCCCGAGCTGACCATGGGGGTCGGCGAGGGCGAGGTGCACGGCCAGGCCGCGCGCACCGAGCAGGGCGACACCGCGCTGCACTGGTTCGTCGGCTACCAGGGGGACGTGGCGTTCGCGGTGCTGGCCGAGGTGGACCCGGCCCAGACGCAGTGGTCGCAGTACGCGGTCACCGCGGCCCAGTCGTTCCTGTCGGGCATGGCCAACGGGGTCCCGGAGACCACCACCGGGGTCCCCGACACCACCACCGAGGCTCCGCTGACGGAGGCCGACCTGACGGCCACCGAGGAGACCGGCTGGTAATCCGGTCGTACATACCATGCCCTGATGGGGCAAAACGGGCGGCCCTTCCGCAACCTTCGGGAGGGCCGCCCGCGTCTTTCCGGATACCTGGCGCCGCGACAGGGGGTAGCGGGCCAGCGTGGAGGCAGGACCTCATCTCGGGGGAGATCCTGCCGGTTTCCAACGGTCGGCCCGACCCTGCCGACCGGCCCCCGCGGGAGAGCGTCGACCACTCTGAGTCCGCCCCGCGGGGGTTTCTCCCTGTTCGAAACCGGTCCGCGCCCCCGGGAATCAGCTTGGCCCCCGCGGCGTTGACCCGGTAGAGTGACGAACGAGCCGAAGGACCACGGTCCGGACGCTCGTTGCGGGCACCGCGGGCCACGGCCGGCGGAGCCTTGACAACTGCACAGGGGGTGATCGGTTTCGACTTCGGTCGGCGTTTCAGGGGAAGCGGGTCGAGGGTTGTGTTTGTGACCTCGTTAATCCTGCATTCACGCTAAACACAAGTGCCAATTCCAAGCGCACTGAGTTCGCTCTCGCTGCCTAAGCGATAGCGACTCTGTCGGTCCGGGCTCGTCATCGGCCCGGGTACCGGCATCAGCCAGATGACTCACCGCGCGGATCAGGCCACAGGGCCCGCGCGGGACATTTCAGTGGCTGGGCCCGTCAGCGATGTGTCTGTACAAGCGCTGGGGCCGAGTAGAACGACACTACAGACTGCACCCGGAGAAGCTCTGGTGCGTCATCGAAGGACGCGGGTTCGATTCCCGCCACCTCCACTCGACTCTGGGCGACTCGTGCTCGGGGGCCTACGGCCGCCTCGCAGGAGTCGCCCTTCGTCGTGCCCGCCGGGGGGAGACCCCCCGAACCCCCCGAGGCACCCCCCTGTGGCGGGGGCCGCGGGGAACGGTTCCGCGGGCGGTATGTGCTCTTGCATCGTGACGCGGGCTGCGCCCGCTTTCGGGCGTTTCCGCTCGGAGCCTTCGGCTCCTTGCGGGGGCGCCTTTTTCGTGTGTGCGGGGCACCTCGGAGGGGCCCTGTGGCGGGGGCGGGCTGTGCCCGCTTTCGGGCGGCTCTGTTCGCGGGGGCGCCCTTTGTGGTGTCTGTCGGGGGTCTGTGGGCGTTGTGATGCGGGCTGTGCCTGCTTTCGGGTGTTTCCGCTCGGGCTTTCGGGTCCTTGCGGGGGCGCCTTTTTTCGTGTCCGCGGGGTGTGGTGGGGCGGGCTCCGGCGGCATGATGGGGGTCCGCGCCCTGCTCCTGCGTTCGTCGGCGGAAGGGGAGTGGGGATGCGGTCTCGGCGGGGGTTCCTGGTCGGAGGCGGGGTCGCGGCCGCGGCCGCGGTGGTGGGGGGCGGCGCCGCGGTGCGGTGGGCGTCCAGGAGTCCGCGGGAGCGGCTGGCGGACCTGGTGCCCGAGGGGCCCGAGGTCAGTGCGGTCGCGGCGGACGGCGAGCCCCTGGTGGCGGTGGGTATGGACACCGCGCGGGACGTGTGCTCGGTGACCAAGCAGTTCACCGCGGCCGGCGTCCTGCGGCTGGAGATGGACGGGGAGCTGTCCGTCGGGGACCCGGTGGGCGCTTTCCTGCCCGGCGCGTCGGGACGGCTGGGGGAGGTCGACCTGCACCGGCTCCTGACGCACACCGGCGGGCTCCCGGAGGCGCTGGGCGACGACTACGAGCCGCTCGGGCGGGAGGAGTTCGTGGCGGCGGCGGTGGCCGCCGAGCCGGTGGAGGGCTACCTGTACTCCAACGTCGGCTACGGGCTGCTGGCGGCGGTCATCGAGGTGGTGGCCGGTTCGTACGAGGGGTTCCTGGCGGAGACCCTGTTCGGGCCCGCGGGCATGACGCGGACCGGGTACGTGCTGCCGGACTGGGACGACGCCGGGGTCGCGGTGGAGTACGACGCCCGGGGGGACTCCTCGGGGCGGCCGTACGAGCGGCCGTGGGCGGACGACGGGCCGTACTGGAACCTGCGGGGCAACGGCGGGATGCTGTCCACCGCGCGCGACATGCTGGCCTGGCACCGGTCCCTGGCCGGGGGCGCGGTGCTGTCGGAGCGGGCCCTGGAGCGGATGTTCACGCCGCACGTGGCGGAGGACGCCCTGGGGACCTCGCACTACGGGTACGGCTGGGTGATCCTCGAGGTCGGGGGCCGGAGGGCGGCCTGGCACAACGGGGGGAACGGCGCGGCCTACGCGGAGCTGCTGCACGTGCCCGGCGGGCCGATGGCGTTCTGGGCGACCGGGGCGGTCTCCCGGGAGGGGGAGTGGGACCTGGAGGACGCCGATGTGGCGATCCGGATGGGCGAGGTCCTGCTGGGAGGGTGAATCGGTGCGGCGACATAGGTTGTATTCCTAACTAGGTAGGTCTATGGTCTAGGTAGTCGAACCGAAGGAGTCGTCGTGGGGTTCTCCGTGTGGGGACTGGCGCTGGTGGCGCTGATCGTCCTGTACCTGGTGGCCGTGGAACCGTGGTGGGGCAGGCGCGCCTACGCGGAGCTGGAGCGGGTGCGGGACACGGACCCGCGGGCGCTCACGCGGATGTTCGGCCAGGGCATCGCCGTCTGGTGGGGCCTCACCGGGGTCGCCCTGCTGGCGGTGCTGGTCTCGCCCGGGGTGGGCCCCGCGGAACTGGGCCTGGTCCCGGTGAACGGGGAGTGGGGCACGCTCGCCGGGGCCGTCGTGGGGATGGCCGTCGCGATGGCCGCGGTCGCCCTGGCCGCTCGGAAGGCCCCCGGGTTCCTGATGCCGGGGCAGAAGGCGGTCGCCGCGCTGCTGCCGCGCACGGCCCGGGAGCGGTGGTGGGGCGCGGGGGCCTCGGTCACCGCCGGGATCTGCGAGGAACTCGTCTACCGCGGCCTGTTCATCGCCGCCGGGGTGGGCCTGGGGCTGGACCCCGTGGTCGCCGCCGGGATCAGCCTGGGGATCTTCGTCCTGGGGCACCTGTACCAGGGGCCGGTGGGCCTGGTCTTCGTCACGCTGGTCGGCTTCGTGTTCACGAACGTGTACCTGGCCACCGGCAGCCTGTTCGTGCCGATCGTGCTGCACATCCTGCTGGACCTGCGCTCCCTGGCGTTCGCCCCCCGGCGCGAGGAGGTGGCGGCCCGATGAGGGCGGACCGCCGGTCGAGCTGGCTCAAGGGCGTGCTGGACCTGCTGGTGCTGGCCGGGCTGACCGAGGGCGAGAGCTACGGGTACGCGATCGCCAAGCGGCTCGACGAGGCGGGCCTGGGGACCATCAAGGGCGGCACGCTGTACCCGGTGCTCAACCGCCTGGAGGAGGCCGGGCTGGTGGAGGCCGAGTTCCGGGCCGCCGAGCGGGGGCCGGGCCGGCGCTACTACCGGCTGACCGAGGCCGGGCGCACCGTCCTGGCCGAACAGACCGCGGCCTGGCGCGAGTTCGAGACCGCCGTTCGTACCGTCTTGGAGGACCGATGACCTACTTCGACGAGCTGGCCGAACGGCTCGCGGCACGCGGCGTGGACGCCGAGAGGTCGCGGGTGCTGCTGGAGGAGCTGTCCGCGTACGCGGCGGACGCCGGGGTGGACCCGGAGGAGGAGTTCGGGCCGGTCGACGGGTTCGCCGACTCGCTCGCGCCCCGGGAGGAGGGCGGCCGGCCCGAGGAGCTGGCCTGGACGGCGGACGCCTTCGAGACGCCCGCGCGGCTCAACGGGTTCGGTGCCCAGGGCTGGGAGGTGGAGCGCATCGACCGGCTGGGCCGGTTCGTCGGCCGCCGGGACCGCGAGAACCCCCAGACCTGGGAGTACCGCCAGGAGGTCTGCACGGGCCGCGCCGACCGGGAGCGGCTGGCCGCGAGGCTGGCCCCCGACGGCTGGGAGCCGTGCGGGCACTGGTCGGTGCTGGCCTACTTCAAACGTCCCGGGGCGGCCACCGCCGGTCCCGGGGCGGAGCTGGAGGACCCGCCCGCGCCCGGGCCCCGGCGGGCCTTCTTCGGGGCCCGGGGGATCGCGCTCATCGCGGCGTCACTGGCGGTCGTGGCGGTCTCGGTGTGGTCGATCGTGCAGCGGGCGGCCGACGGGCGGCTGACGGCCGAGGGGCCGGAGGAGCTGGCGGGCCTCGCGGCGGGGGCGCTCGTCGGCGCGGCCCTGGTCCTGGGCGCGGTGTGGGCCGTGCTCCGGATCGCCCGGTCGGTGCGCGACCGGCGCTGAACGGGGCCGGAACCGGCTACCCCCTGTTGTTTCCCCGGCGGGATGGGTAGCCTCGGGGACTTCCTCCGTCTCTGTTCGATGGGAGCCCCACGATGTCCTCCTCCGCCCCCCTGAACCGCAACCGGGCCTCTCTGCTGCACAAGGTCCGCTACGCGCTGCGCAACCCGGGGAAGGTGGGGCCCTACCTGCGCCGCTCGGCCCGCGACCTGGGCCTGCGGCTCCGGCACCGGGACCACGTCTCCTACTACCGGGCGGTGATGGCCGCCGACACCGCCCGGGATCCCAAGGCCGCCGTGGGCAGCCGCAACGAGGAGCGGTGGCTGGAGCTGGGCCGGATGCAGTTCGACTACCTGGTCGGCCACGGGCTGCGGCCCGGCCACCGCCTGCTGGAGATCGGCTGCGGCAACCTGCGCGCCGGGTGGCGGTTCATCGACCACCTGGACGCCGGCGGGTACTACGGGATCGACATCTCCCCGGACATCCTCATCTCCGCCAAGGAGACGCTGGCCGCGCGGGGGCTGCAGCACAAGCTGCCGCACCTGACCCTGGTCCGGGACCTGACCTTCGACTTCCTGCCCGAGGGGCACTTCGACGTGGTGCACGCGCACAGCGTGTTCTCCCACTCGCCCCTGGAGGTCATCGACGAGTGCCTGGCGCACGTGGAGCGGGTGCTCGCCCCCGGCGGCTTCTTCGACTTCACGTTCGACCGCACCGAAGGGGCCGAGCACCACGTGCTGCGGGAGGACTTCTACTACCGCACCGAGACGCTCGTCGCCCTGGCGGGGAAGCACGGGCTGCACGCCCGGTTCATGGAGGACTGGGAGGAGCTGCCGCACGGGCAGTCGAAGATCCGCGTCACCGTTCCAGAACGGAGCTGAGGCGCGCCCGGGCGGCGGTCATCGCGGGGCCGTACCAGGTCAGGTCGCGGCCCGGGACGCACACCGAGGGGACGTCGAACGCCTCCGGGCCGTCGCCGGGGCCGAACGGGTACGGCTCGTCGGGCAGCAGGACGAGGTCGGCGCCGACGCTCCCGGGGGAGGCCTCCGGGTAGCGGCCGGGCAGCGCGGCCGGGACGTTGACGGCGCCCAGCCGGGTCAGCACGTCGTGGGCGTAGGTGTCGGCGCCGACGAACATCCACGGGTCCCGCCAGACCGGGACGGCCACCCGCGGTCCCGCGGCGGGCGCGGGGGCGGCCCAGGTCCGCCCGGCCTCGGCCAGCCAGCCGGGGTCGGCCAGGCCGCAGGCGTCCAGCAGGCGGTGCAGGGAGGCCAGTGCTCCGGGGACGGTGCGGATGTCGGTCACCCACACGGGGATCCCGGCCGCGCGCAGCTCCCGGACGTGGCGCTCCCGGTTCTCCTCCCTGTTGGCGACGACCAGGTCCGGGGCGAGCTCGACGATCCGCCGCACGTGCGGGTTCTTGGTGCCGCGCAGGCGCTCCGCGCCGGGGACCGGGGGGCACCAGTCGGTGACGCCCACCAGGACGCCGGGGTCGGTGGCGGCCAGCGCCTCGGACAGGGAGGGGACGAGGGACACGGCGCGGCGCACCCGGTCCGGCAGGGGGACCGGGTGCCCCAGGTCGTCGCGGCGCGGGATCAGGCGCTCCGGCTCGGGTGGTCGGCCAGGCGGCCGGTGCGCCGCCGGGCCAGCGAGGGGCCCAGGATCTTCTGCCCGGGGTCGCCGTTCCAGACCGGGTCCAGGCCGTGCCGCCGCAGGGTCTCCACGATCTCGTGGCCGACCGCGGTCTTGGCCTCGGCCCCGGTGGTCCCGACGGCGTCGAACCCCAGGTAGGGCTGGAGCCGCTCGGCGTCCTGGGCGTGGTAGAACACGAAGCCGTGCACCGGGTCCAGCCCCGCGGCCGCGCGGGCGCCGTTCTCGGCCTCGATCTCCCCGCGGATGGCGGAGTGGGCACAGGTGTTGCAGCACTCGAAGTTCTCCCGGGCGACGACCCCGGCGGAGTCGAGCTCCCCGAAGGCCGCGGTCAGCCGTTCGGCGTCGCCGGGCCCGTCGTCCTCGCCCTGGGAGCGCAGGTGGGCGGCGAACTCGGCGTCCAGGACCGAGACCAGCCAGGCCCGGATCCGGTCCCTGTCGGCCTCGGGCAGCAGGTCGGGGTCGTCGACGTAGTGCTCCAGGCCGTCGATGACGTAGTCCTCGATGGTGGAACCGACGATCTCGTCGAAGGTGTCGGTGCCCAGGGCGATCTGGACGCGCAGGTTCTCCAGGACCTCGCCGAGGACGTCTTCGGGGTTCAGGCCGTCGAAGGGGGTGCTCATACGCCGATTATGGACCGACCCTACGACGCCCGGCGCCGGAGAGGCCGGCCAGGCGCTCCAGCTCCCGGTCGCCCAGGCGCAGGTCCAGGGCGGCCGCGCTCTCGCGGGCCTGACGCTCGCTGGAGGCGCCGGGGATGGCCACGACGGTGTCGCCGTAGTAGGAGGTGAGCCAGCTCAGCGCCACCTGGCCGGGAGTGGCGCCGTGCGCGTCGGCGACGGCCCGCAGCTCCCGGACGAGCGGCGCGGACCGGGCCAGCCCGCGCGGACGGTACTCGGGGACGGCGAGCCGGCGGATGCGCGGCAGCGCGGCGACCGAGGAGGGGTCCTCGTGGAAGCGGCCGGTGAGGACCCCCATGCGCAGCGGGGCGTAGGCGATGAGCGTGATCCCCAGGCGGCGGGCGGTCGCCAGGACGCCGTTGTGCTCGATGTCGCGGTGCAGCAGGCTGATCTGCACCTGGTTGGAGGCCAGGACGACGCCCCGCGCGGCCAGCCGGGCATGGGCCCGCTCCATCTGCGCGGCGGAGAAGTTGCTGACCCCCACCGCGCGGACGGACCCGGCGGCGTGCAGCCGCGCCATCTCGTCCAGTTGGGCCCGGTGCGGGGACACGGACCCGCTTGGCATGTGGATCTGGTGCAGGTCCACCCCGTAGCCGCCCAGGGCCTCCGCGCGCCGGGGGAAGGTGCGCCCGATGCTCGCCGCGGTGCGCAGCAGGGGCGCCCACTTGGTGGCCACCGTGACCTCGCCGGGGGCGACCCCGTTGGCCCGCAGCGCGTCGGCCAGTGCCCGCTCGGAGGCGCCGTTGCCGTACATCTCGGCGGTGTCGAACCACGTGACGCCCCCGGTCAGGGCGGCCCCGACGATCGCCCGGGGCAGGGCCGGGTCGATGGGGCGGTAGAAGACCCGGGCGGCCCCGGTGCCGGAGAACTGCATGCAGCCCAGTCCGATGGGGCTGATCTCGATGTCGGTGCGGCCCAACCGTCGCCGTTCCATGACGACCGCCTTTCATGCTTGTCTCTGTGTGAGACACTAATGTCTCAAGAGGGGTCATGGCTGTCAATGGGCGGAGGGGATCTAGACTGCCCGGCATGGAGAGAACGGGTCTGCGCGACCACATCGCCGCCGCCATCCTGGACGCGGCGGCCCGCGTGCTGGCGGAGCAGGGGGAGACCGCGAGCATGGCGGCCATCGCGTCGGCCTCCGGGGTCAGCCGGGCCACTCTCTACCGCTACTTCCCCAACCGGGAGGCGCTGGTGGCCGGGCTGGTGGAGCGGGTCATGGAGGGCCTGGGAACGCGGATCGCCGACGCCGGGGTGGACGGCGTGCCCGTGCCGGAGGGGCTGGCCCGGGTCACCCGGGCGTTCCTGGCCGAGGGCCGGGAGTACGCGGCGCTGGTCCGGCTCGCCGAGGTGCACGAGCACAAGCGGCGGATGGGGATCGACGACGGGGACGAGCGGATCTCCGCCCCGGTGCGGTCCCTGCTCGCCCGCGGCGCCGCCGACGGCACGCTGCGCCCGGACGTCCCCGAGGACGTCCGCTTCGAGATGTTCACGGCCCTGGTCGAGCGCGCGCTCGGCCTCGTCATCGCCGGCCGGATGGGCGTGGAGGAGGCGGGCGCCCTCGCCACGGGCGTCTTCCTCGACGGTTTCCGCACCCGCCCCGCCTGACCGCCCCGCCACAGGGGCATTCTGGTACGGTAAAGCCGTACGAGTCGGGAGGAAGTCCATGTCCATCAGCGCGAACGAGGCCAGAGCGAACCTCTACCCCCTGATCAAGAAGGTCCAGGAGGACCACGACGTCATCCACATCACCTCTCGCCAGCACGGCAACGCCGTCCTGATGAGCGAGGAGGACTGGAACGGCTGGATGGAGACCGTCTACCTGCTGCGTTCCCCCGCCAACGCCTCCCGGCTGCTCGAGGCGATCGCCCGTGACCAGGACGGCGGTGAAGAGGTGGACGTCGCCCTGGAGGACCTGTCCGGGATGGCGGAGGACCGGTGAGGCATATTCGCTTCGACCCCGGGGCGTGGGGGGATTTCCAGTACTGGCTGGAGGCGGACAAGAAGATCGCCCGCCGGATCGTCCGTCTGATCGAGGAGATGCGGCGGACCCCGTTCGAAGGGGTCGGCAAGCCCGAGCCCCTCAAGGGTGACCTGTCCGGTTACTGGTCGCGGCGCATCACCGATGAGCACCGCATCGTCTACCGGGCGACCGAGAGCGAGTTGCGGATCGTCCAGGTGCGGTACCACTACGGATGACGTTGGCCCCGGCATCGGCGAACCAGGGCGATCGGTATGTATGGGGCAAATCGGAATCTACGCTGTAAAGGGCGGCCCGTGGAGGGCCGTGCACGACGGCGGGGCGGTGCCGGTCCGGCACCGCCCCGCCGTCGATCGGTCAGGCCTTCGTCGCGCCCACCAGCCAGGCGATCTTGTGCGCCGTGACCCCGAGGCTGCCGCTGCTGCCCAGGTAGACGCCGAAGGAGGCGATGAAGGCGTAGTCGTGCTCCCGGCGCTCACAGATCACGTCCTCGACCGCGTAGGTGGACGCCGGGTTGCTCACCCGCAGGCAGGGGCCGTGCTCGTCCACCACATCCGCGCGGACGTCGTACCGGGACAGCTCGTCGGCCAGTTTGTCCAGGTGCCCGTGCTCCTCCGAGGGTGCGCGGGTCTCCTCTTCCTGTCTGGATCGGCTCATGGCGGTGGGTCCTTTCACGTCACGGAACCGGGTCGGTGTCCCACCGCCATTGTCACCTAGCGTCTGATAACGACTACGAAGCGTCGTGGCGACACGCCGTCACTCGACCCTCTCGCCCCGATACAGCACCTCGGCGACCGAAAGGTCGTCCGCCAGCACCAGCAGGTCGGCCGGCGCACCGACCTCGACCCGGCCGACACCGGACAGCCCCAGCGCCGCGGCCGGGACCGACGAGGCCGAGCGCACCGCCTCCGGGACGCCCACGCCCAAGCCCTCCACGGCGTTGCGCACGGCCCGGGGGAGCACGATCGTGCTGGAGGCGATCGCCCCGGTCTCCACCAGGCGCGCCTCGCCGCCGCTCACGCGCACCCGCAGGTCGCCCAGCGTGTACTCGCCGTCGCCCAGCCCGGTCGCCGACATCGCGTCGGTCACCAGCGCCACCCGCTCCGCGCCCGCCGCCGCGAAGACCAGGCCGGCCGCCCCCGGGTGGACGTGCACGTTGTCCAGGATCAGCTCCACGGTCACACGCTCGTCGCCCAGCAGTGCCGCGATCGGGCCCGGGTCGCGGTGGCCCAGCGGGCGCATCGCGTTGTAGATGTGGGTGGCCACCGTCGCGCCCGCCTCCACGGCCTCCAGCGTCGTCTCGTAGGACGCCTCGGTGTGCCCCACCGCGGCCACCACGCCGGAGGAGGCGGCCGCGCGGATCAGGTCCAGGGCGCCGGGCAGCTCCGGTGCCACGGTGATCATGCGGACGTGCCCGCGGCCGGCCTTGAGCCATGCGTCGAACTCCGCGGTGTCCGGGTCGCGCAGCAGGTCCGGGTCGTGCGCGCCGCACCTGGACCTGGCGATGAACGGGCCCTCCAGGTAGATGCCCGCCAGTTCGCCCGCGTCGCACAGCTCGGCCAGCGCCGCCACCTGGCGGACCGTGTCCTCGGGGGGCGCCGCCACCAGGCCGCCCACCATCGAGGTCACCCCGCGGGAGCGGTTGAACCGGACCGTGGCCAGGGCGCCCTCGGGGTCGGCGTCGGGGAAGGCGTGCCCGGCACCGCCGTGCACGTGGACGTCGACCAGGCCCGGCGCCACCCAGGCTCCGCCCAGGTCGCGGACCTCTCCGGGGGGCGTGTCGGCGGAGTCGGGCTCCAGGGCGGCGATCCGGCCCCCCTCGATCCGGACGCGGCCCCGGTGGACGCCGTCGGGGGTGACCACTCGCGCGCCGGTGAGCGTGACGGGGTCGTGCACCATGTTCGTGACTCTCTCTCGCTTCGGACCCCGTGCGCAGGGCGTGTGTGTCGCACATTACATTCGTGTGACCGGGCTTCCGGGAAGCGGGCCGTGCACCCCCGCTCCGGCCCGCGCACCCCCTGCGGAGCTGGGAAATCCCGATCCTCGGGACGCCTGTCCGAAAGGTGGACCCTCCGATCCGGGGCGGAACGGGTCCGGGGCGGGTCGCCGGCACGCATTGACGATAGCGGCCGCGCCGCCCCATGATGGAGGCATGTCCGCCGGTGAGCTGCTTGTCCAGCGCCTGCACGTCGATCTCCGACAGCAGGCGAGCGCGCTCTGTCGTAGCTAGCGCCACGCGGGGCCCGCAGCCCCGCGCCACGGTCGTACCCCGTGGCCCGACCCTCGCAGACACCGGACGCTCATCTTCTCCCAGTTCTGGGTCCCGGACCGTGCATCGGTCCGAGGGAGCACCCCTGCCAGACCCGACACACCCCGCCTTGGACGACGAGGTCCGCGCACCGTGTCGGTAAGGGGAACGACGGTCCTCTCCGGTGTCACCGAACCGCAGTCCCCACTGTCGGGGAACCAGGTCCCGATCACCGCCCCGACGGTCCCTCCGGTCGATCCCGGCTCGCTCTGACCGAACCCAGGAGTTCTCGCATGACCCGCTTCACCGTGCTCGTCGCCGCCCCCCGTTCCCGCGCCTCCGTCCGCTCCACCGCCCTGGCGGCCGCCGCCGAGGTCGCCGCCCGCGCCGGCGTCGCCGACGCGCCCGAGGTCATCGACCTCGGCGACCTGGGGCCGGAGCTGCTCGCCGACTCCTCCGCCGCCGTCGACGGCGCCCTGGCCAGGGTGCGCGAGAGCGATGTCCTGCTGGTCGCCTCCCCGCAGGCGCACGGCACCTACACCGGGCTGCTCAAGGTGTTCCTCGACCGCCTGCCCGAGCTGGGGCTGGGCCACACCGTCGCGGTGCCCCTGGCGGTCGTCGACGACCTGCGCAACAGCCGCGGCATCGAGGAGGACCTGCGGATCCTCCTGGCCGACCTGGGCGCGTGGGTCGCCGAGCCCGGCCTGATCCTGTCCGAGGACGAGGCCGACCGCCCCGAGAGCGTCGTGCGGGCCTGGGCCGACGTCGCCGCCCCGGGCCTGCGCCGGGCCGTCTCCGTCGCGGTCTGACGCCCGCCCGCGGCCGGGGCCCGTCCGGGCCCCGGCGCCGCCGTCAGCCCTCGACGAGGGTGGCGGCGCGCTTGCGGCTGGTGTCGGCCTCGGCCCGGGCCACGTTGCCGCGCACCAGCACCACCACGACCAGGGTCAGGGCGAAGCCGCCGATCCGCAGGCCCAGCAGCACCGGGTCGTCGGGCAGGCTCTCGCCGAACAGCAGGGTGCCGGCCACGACCATGAACACGTTCCCGACCACGTTGGACACCGGTGCGGTGATCGAGGCCCGGGAGCGCTGCATGGAGGTCTGGAACAGCACGATCCCCACCGCCCAGCCTAGGGCGTACAGGTAGGGGAACGGGGAGAGGAGCGCGGGGACGACCGCGTTCCACAGGCCGTGGTCGCTGATCAGCCCGCCCAGGCCCTTGCCCTGGAGTCCGGCGCTGCCCTGGGCGAGCCCCGCGGCGGCGCCCATGGCGGCGGCCGAAACGTACCGCCCCCGGCCGCCGACGAACGCCATCACGGCGACGCAGGCGATGACGGTGGCCACGCTGACGCCGACCAGCAGGGGGGTGTGCGCGGTGGTGCCGGTCTCGCCGCCGTCGGCGGTGGACAGGCCCAGCAGGCCCAGCGCCACCGGCATCAGGCCCAGGGCGATGTACTCGCCGCGGGTGATGCGCTCGCCCAGGACGAGGGTCATCACGAGCAGGCCGCAGGCCACCCCGGCGGCGAAGGCGGGCTGGACGACCGACACCGGGGCCAGGCCCAGGGAGACGATCAGGCCGACGCTGCCCAGCGCCGCGAACACGCAGCCGAGCACCCAGCGGGGGTTGCCCAGCAGGACGCGGGCCAGGTGCAGGGGGCGGTTGACGGAGATGGACTCCGAGCCGTGCAGGGCCCGCTGCTCCACGGTCAGGCCCACGGTGTAGACCACGGCGGCCAGCAGGGCGACCACGAGTCCGATCACGGATGCGCCTTTCGGATCGGGGAGGGCGGCGGGGTTCGGGAGGGGGTGTCGCGCCGGGTACGGCGTACCGCTAACGTCATGCTCTGCGGCCCTCTCCGCGCGGAAAGGGTGTGCTCGGGTTGACGGCCTCCATATAACCAGTTCTAGTCTGGTGTGGCCAGCTTTGTGTTGCGCCCGACGCTCCCTGGCAACCGGCTGAGGGCGTGGCGGATGTTGATGTAGAACACGTTCCGATACCGCTGTGGCGGTGGGATTGGGGAACGGTGCGGGAGCCGGGTGGGCCCGACGGGGACGCCTCCGCGTCCTCCTCGGCGGAGGGCGGGGCCGGGCCGAGTGCTGCCCGGGCCACACTGCGGGAGGCGCTCGCCCGCCGCCGAGACGCCCTGCGCACCGCGGTCACCGAACGCCTCGCGCACTGGCGCACCCTCACCTGGCAGGACGTCAGCTGGCGCACCCTCACCTGGCGCGGGCTGGCCGCCTGGCGCCACCGCGGCTCCGGAACCTCCCGTTTCGAGCCCGGGCCCCTGGGCCTGCTCGGCATCATGCTGGCGGCGATGGCCGTCACCCTGCTGTTCATCCAGGCCGGCTCCCCGGGACTGACCGGGCGGGGCGAGGAGGGCTCCGACGGCCCGGTCCCGGTGCCCGGGCCGCCCTCGGGCGAGCTGAGGGTGATGGTCGTCGGGGACTCCCTCACCCAGGGCAGCAGCGGCGACCACACCTGGCGCTACCACCTGTGGCGGCACCTGACCGGGAGCGAGGTCGCGGTCGACTTCGTGGGCCCCTACGACGACCTCTACGACCTGGCCGGCGAGGAGTTCGGCGACGACTCCTACGCCGTGCCCGACTTCGACCGCGACCACGCCGCCCGCTGGGGGTACTCGGCGGGGGACCTCTCCGACGAGGTGTCCCGGCTGGCCGCCGAGTACGAGCCGCACTACCTGCTGCTGCTGTCCGGCCTGGAGGACATCCTGGGCGGCGGCACCGCCGACCACGCCCTGGAGGGGGTCGGGGAGACCGTCTCGACGGTGCGGGTGGTCCAGGGGGAGACGCGGTTCGTCGTGGGCGAGCTGCCGCCGGTGGAGGGGACCGCCGACGACGCCCGGGCCAACTCCGAGATCGCCCGCTTCAACATGGGCGTGGTCGCCCTGGCCGAGCAGCTGACCTCGGCCGACTCCCCGGTGGTCGTCGCCCGGGTCGCCGACGGGTACTCGCCCGCGCGGGACAACTGGGACGAGGCGCACCCCAACGCGCGGGGGGAGCTGCGCATCGCCGCGGCGTTCGCCGACGCCCTGGCCGACCCCCTGGGCGTGGGGCCGGCCCACCCGCGGCCGCTGCCCGAGATGGAGGTCGGTCCGCTGACCGCTCCGGAGCCCGGGCACGAGGAGGGCGACGACGGGCTGGTGCTCAGCTGGGAGGCGGTGCCGGGGGCGACCGACTACCGGGTGACCCAGCGCAGGGTGGCCCCCGACCCCGACGGCGAGACGGTGCTGCCGCTGGAGGTCGAGGAGGACGGCGGGAAGTACTCGGCGCTGGTGGAGGGCCTGTTCAGCGGGGCCCGGTACGAGTTCACCGTGATCCCGTTCAAGGGGCGCGACTCCGGCCGGGCCTCCGAGCCCGTCCAGCTGGTGTGGCGCGGGGACCCGCCGCCGGGGCCCGCCTGGATCCGCCTCCAGGACGGGGGCGCCACCCTGGTGTGGGAGCGGGTGGAGGACGCCACCCACTACGAGGTGTGGGTGCGGCCGCTGGAGTGCTCGTTCGCCGACGACCGGCGGGCCCCGGCCGACACGACCGACGGGGTGCGCTCGCCCGACGACGGACCGGTGGAGCCGCCGCCGGGCGGGGGCGACCCGAGCCCGGGGCCCGTGGACCCGCAGCCGACCCCGACGCCCCGGCCCGACCCCGGGCCGGACCCGGAGCCCCCGGTGGCGCCGCCGGCGCCCGGCGACCCCCGGTGCGAGCGGCGCGACGGCCTGGGCCCCGACGACGGGGAGGGGTGGCGCACGCTGGGCTCGGCCGGCGAGGACCCGCGGTGGGCGGTGACGGTGTCGGGCGACTACGAGATCGTCGTCCGCTCCCACCGCGACTACGTCGAGGGAAGGTTCTCCGACTCGATCCTGACGGCGCGTCCCTAGGGCGCAGTGGTACCGGTGAGGAGGTCGCGGATGTCCCGCTGGCTGCCCTGGGCGGTGGGCCTGGTCGCGGCGGTGCTCGCACTGGGCCCCGCGCTGGGGCCCGGCTACGTGCTGCGCTACGACATGGTGTTCGTGCCCGACCTGTCGCTGCCGACGGTGCTGCGCGGTGCGGACGGGTTCCCCCGGGCGATCCCCAGCGACGCCGTGGTGGCGGCGCTGTCGTGGGTGCTGCCGGGGGACGCGGTGCAGTCGGCGGCGCTGGCGGCGGTCTTCGTGGTGGGCGCCGCGGGCGCGGCCCGGCTGATGCCGTCCCCGGCGGCCGCGGTGGTGGCGGGCGCGGCGTACGTGTGGAACCCGTTCGTGGCCGAGCGCCTGCTGCTGGGCCAGTGGGCGATGCTGCTGGGCTACGCCGGGCTGCCCTGGGTGGTGGGGGCGGCGCGCGGGCCGCTGGCGGGGGTGGTGCGTTCACTGGTCCCCGCGGCGGTGGGCGGGTTCTCCTCGGTGGTGCTCACCGCTCTGACGGCGGGTCCGGTGGCGCTGTGGAGGCGCGGCGGCCTGCGCCGCGGCGGGCTGCTGGCGGGCGCGCTGGTCGTGGTGTCGCTGCCCTGGCTGGTGCCGGCGCTGACGGCGGGGGCGGCGGGCGCGACGACCGACCCGGCCGGAGTGGAGGCGTTCGCGCCGCGGGCCGACACCCCGCTGGGGACGGCGGGGTCGCTGTTCCTGCTGGGCGGGGTGTGGAACGCGCACGCGGTCCCGGCGGGGTACGGGGACCCGGTGGCGGTGGCCCTGCGCCTGGCGCTGTGCCTGGCCGCGGTCGCGGGGTGGGCGTGGTGGCTGTACCGGGGCCGCCCGGGGTTCGGCCCGGGGCTGACCGCGGCGGCGGTGCTCGGGTTCGGGGTGGCCCTGCTGGGCGCCACCGAGCCGGGGCGGGGCGTGCTCGCCTGGCTGATCGGCCTGTGGCCGGGGTTCGGCCCGCTGCGCGACGGCCAGCTCTATGTGGCGCCCCTGGCGCTGGTGCAGGCGCTGGGGCTGGGGGCGGCGGCCCTGTGGCTCTCCCGGCCCGCCGGGGGGACCGCGGACGGTCCGGGGGGCGGCGGGGCCGGTGCGGCGACCCGGGGCACCGGGGAGCCCGGTACTCCGGCGGGGTCCGGGCCCGCGGGCCCGGCCGGGCGGCGGACGCCGGCGGCCGGCCGGATCGCCGGGGCGGCCGCCGCCGCGGGGCTGGCGGTGCTGCCGGTGGTGGCGCTGCCCGGGCTGCTCTGGGGCGCGCAGGGGGCGCTGGCGCCGGCGGAGTACCCGCGGGACTGGCTCGCGGCGCAGGCGGCGGTGGCCGCCGACGACCGGCCCGGGACGGTGCTGGTCCTGCCCTGGAGCGCCTACCGGGGGATCGACTGGTCGGGCGGGCCCGCGGTGGTGCTGGACCCGGCGACGAGGCTGTTCGACCGGCGCACCGTCTGGAACGACGACCTGATGGTGGGCACCCCCGACGGCGGGACCGTGGTGGTGCGCGGGGAGGACGGGCTGGCGAGGGAGGCGGCCGCGGTGCTGGGGCCCGACCCCCGGACCGGGCTGCCGGAGTCCCTGGACGCGGCCGAGCTGGCGGCGCTGGGCGTGCGGTACGTGGCGGTGTCCGCCCCGGTCGATAACCGGTTCTGGTCTGATGCGGACGGGTTCTCGGTGGTGGTCGAGGGGTCTGAGATGACCCTTTTGGAAGTGCTCGCAGGGCCGATCAACACCGAAGAAGCGGACATTTCGGGGTTGGAAGTTACCTGTGGGTTAGTTACAGTTGGGGCAATCATCTGGTCTGTAGCGAAAACCGCCCCTGACCTGCGACGATTCACCCGCCGTAACCGTCCCTAGCACCGTGGAACCGCACTGTTTGGTTATTACACGCGAAGCATAGAACCGGTTCCACCAGGTGTCCAGCGGTTCGGGGGATCGAGACTCTTCCCCCGGATCGAGATCGAGACTATATATCAGCGTGTAACTAAATAATTTCAATCCGTACGCACGCAGGGAAGCGCGTCGGCACGCGCGAGGACAGCGGGTCGCCCCCGGGGATTTCCTACTATTTCGGTGGGGCATGAAGCGTACCGACCGGTCGGTGCGGGAGCGGGCAACGGGTAGCTGAACGACCGTTCAGCAAGCAGTGGTGGGGGTGGGTAGACAGTCGTCTAGCGGAACCCCGGTTCCGTGCGCTCCCGTCTAGGATTTGCTATGTCTGCAAACCGTCTAACGACACCCCCGGTTTCGAGCGCAGGTGTCTAAGTCAGGGCTACCCGCTGGGGGTCCGGGGTTGCCAGCAAGGCCGAAGCCCGTTGCCAGCAAGGCCGAAGCTCTCAGACGCGCGCTAATCGCCTAACTCGCGCCAACCCATACTCGACTAAGCAAACGGTGCCTACTCGCGTCAGCGTTGATCTGACGGCCGTATAGGCGTCTGGGGATGCGTTGCCCCACCCGCTGGGGTGGCTTGCCGGGGGTGGAAGTCGCATAGCTAGGGAACTATGGACACGTGGGCGTCACTGTGTGTAGCTAGGTGGTGACACAAGCAAGCCCCGGCGGTAGAGCCGGGGCTAGGCGCTTGGGCTACGGCTAGCGGAACAGCGTCGGCAAGGTGCGGGGGGCACGGCGGTAGTGGCGCTCCCAGGCAGCACGCAGGCCGTGACGGCGGGCACGACGGGTGAACAGTCGAGTAGCCCGGTACCAGTCGGGGGCTGCAAGGGCTACCCACACGACAACGGCTATCGCGGTGAACATCAGGACAGTGGTCACGGGGGTTTCTCCGTTGGGGTTGGGAAAGGTTCGGGCCGTTTCAGCAATGGTCCGGTAGCGGTTATTCCCGCGTGGTGTCTGCGCAGGTCAGCGCGTTGGTAGCTGTGCGTGTTGCGATGAATTGAAGCGGTAGTCGTTGCAGGTCAGGCGGGTCATCCTACGTTACCTAGGGCGGTACAGCCACTACAGCGGGTAGCCATAGGGGGTTGCGTCCGGACAATTTTTCGCAGCGTGTAGGAATTGCTAAAGCGCCCCAGGTCAGAGCGTTGTGGCTGAGTGCGGTAGCAAGCGAAGAACCCCCAGCGTCATACTCACTGAGGGCTCTTCGCTTTGGTTATCAGCTTTGAATTCGGTAACCAACCTTGTAAGTCCTGCGACGTACCTTGACTTCATTAGTCACCAGCGTGGTTTCACCCACAAGCTTCCAGGTGTCGCCACCCTTCAAGCCGCCGTGGTTGTCTCCACCGCATTCGCACGAGCATTCGTCGCCACGGGCTTGTACGCATCGGACATCGCACTTGCCGCGTAGCGCGACGTCAACAATGATCGTAGCCGCCGGGTATTCGATGTTGAGCATGCTCCGCACTTTCTGGAAATGCGTTCGCTTGAACACCCAGGTCTTGCGCACCTTGTCGAAAGTCAGGTCACTACGTTCACCGATAACGAGCTTTAGGTTGCGTCGGTTGTTGGGGTTGTAGGGGAGACGCAGCTCGCAGTCTCCCTTGGTTGGTCGATACAGCAAAGGTTCGGTGTTGTTTTGCATGTTTTCTTTCTCTCTTGTGTGTCTCTGACCTGGAGTGGAACATAAAACCCCAGGTCACGGTGAGGGGTGGAACCCTTCCACCCACTCTGACCTGGGGTGGAAGGGTGGAGGGGTGGAACATGTCTCGCGGGGGAGAAAACGATAACTCTCAATCACTAGTCTTGAGTACTGCCTATGACTCTCACAGGTAGTACTTATAAACTAAATCTACCCTGTTTATAACTAGTGGAGTGTTTATTCCCCCTCGCGCGGGGGTGGAACCCCCTTCCACCCTTCCACCCCAGGTCAGAAGGGGTGGAAGGGGGTGGAAGGTGGAGCTTTTGGGTTCCACCCCAGGTCAGGGCGTTGTAACTCAGATCACTTAACAGGAGTGATGAAACCGTTTTCGTCCACCGACACCCAACCCTGCGTTTCCGCATACTCGATAGCGTCAGCGAACAACGGTCGCTTCTTGGAGTGCAACGTCTTGCGCAGCTCCGACGAACCGATGCCGCCTGAATCCTCCACCTTCTTGGTCAGGGCTTTGGCTAGCTGCTTGTTCTTCGCGCCGATATTCGTCGTGGCTAGAGCGGTCCGCTCAGCCTCACGGATACGCTCGGCCGAAGCCCTTTCCTTCTCACGCTTAGCCGTTTCGATAGCCTCGGCGTGAACGAAGTCGCGTACCGCGCAGGACGTATCCCAGATGATTCCGGACAGCTCCCAATCCTCATGATTAACGTCGTATCGTCCTTCGAGCAACGCCAGCAAAGCAGCGACCTTAGCCCGCATCAGGTTACTGTGGGCATCAAGCGGATTCTCTTCGGATTCCTCCGAAGTCGCTCGCTTCCACTGGTACTCCCACATCTGATCCTTGAGGTCGTCAGGGAAATGCATCAGCGGCGGGACATTTCCGGGGAAGAACGAACCATCCAAAGCGTGACCCTTCAACTCCCCGGGGTGGTCGATTCGCTTGCGAGGAATGTTCGGGTCGGTAGCCCACGCCCATAGGAAACGCTGCGGGGTTCCGCCGTTGATCTCGTCCTCAGTGAGAAGAGCAGCAGCGGTGTTCACCTGGTATCCGACGATCAACCCCAGCGCGTACGACCCAGCGGGAAGGTTGCGGGAATTCTCCTGTCGCGCGTTGGCCTGACCCATGGTCTCACCGACCCAAGCGGAACGCATGATCGGCGCTACGGTAGACCCGGTACGCTCCATTACCTTGTTCAACTCGTGTCCTTCATCCACGACGAACAAAGCGTTGTGACGAACTTGCTTGCGAACCCTCGCTACCTTCGGCTTACCGTCCTTGGTGGTTTCTCCGGTTTCCTCAAAAACGTCACCCATGAAGGCTTCGATCATGCCTTCACCGGAACCCAACCCAAGCTCACGGTATTCGGGGTTCGCAATGTCACCTAGGACGTCACGGCTAGCCGAACCGCCCGACGACTTCCCCGCACCGGTTCGGCCGACAACCGCCACGTATAGGTTCAGCGACGCAGGCGACTTGACACCAGTCACGACCCGAACCCCGTGGTGAACCGCCGACGACAACCGCGCGAGAGTCGAGTAGAGAACCACGTCGGCACTCGACGTCTGGGCGTGCGCAGCGGTCCGGATGTGACGCAGGCTGTCACGGGAGTTCCAGAGGCGGTCAGGCAGGATGCGCGGGTCACGCTCGCACGGGTCGCCGTCGTTCAGCGGTTCATCCGCGATCAGGTACAGCCCGGTAAGGCCACGGTTGAACTCACCGGTCGCGTCACGCTCCCCGTCAACGTCCGACAGGTACAACCCTTCAAGGGTGTCCATAGCGGTACCGACTCCGGGGTGTCCGTCCTCCCCCAGCTTCATAAGGCGGTACTGCGCAGCGATCATCGACCCGTAACGGGACTCGCCGTTACCGGTCCGGTCGTTGTACCGGTCGAGTACCCTCGTCACTTCGTCGCACGGAACGCCACCGGTCAGGAAGTCATCCGTAGCGTCCTCAGAGCGACGCTGCGGGACTACCGCGTTGGTCTTGCGCAGGAAGTCAGCCCAAGCGTCAGGAAGCTTGGGAAGCGCGTCAGGGCCGCTCTCCCACATAGGCGTCTCGCCTACCGTTTCCCAGCGGTACGTCTGTCCGGTGTCGGGGTGGATGCTCGGTTCCACCACCATGTATCGGTGGTGGTGCTGGATGATCTCGATACCGGGAAGCTCCCCGATCGACTCGAAGTCCTCGGGCACGCGGAACAGGTAGATCCCGCTGGGGGCTTCCCGGGAACCGCTTCGGTCAGTCTCCGGTAGCGGGCCTAGCTTGTCGGCAAGACGCCTCAGCGTGTCGGCACCGGGCTTGTCGCCGTAGGCGTCAACGTCGATACCGATAACACCTCGCGGCAGTCGAATAGCGATGTTCTGGTTACCGGTCGGCATCACCGATTCGGTAGAACCGGTACGACCGGTACGGCCCTTAACCGCAAGGGTCTTTCCGTTGACGGGCACTACCTGCCAACCGGTTTCGTCGTAGCGTTCAGCGGCACGAATGGTAAGATCGTTCATAGCGGACATTGCTTTCTCTTGCAGCACCCTGGTCAGGTGCGTTGGTAATGGACATGTGAATCCTTCCTTTCCTTAGCGGTATCGGAGCGGGGCTACCTTCCGGGGTAGCCCCGTTTCTCGTCTCCGATACTGGTCTAACCGGTATCTCGGGCGCGTTCCAACATTTGCTGTCCGCGCTTCAACCGAACACTGTGGAAACGGATGCTGCCATTGGTTCGGCATTCCGTACCGGGTCCCGCCTGACAAGTCCGGTCGTAACACTTCACCGCTAGCGTGTACCCGTTGAGGTCGTCCGATCCGATCGGGTCTACGACCATTCGGACACGGCTTCGTTCGGTCGATGCTCGCTTGCGGTTGCGCAACGCAGTTACCGCAGAGTTCCAACCCTTGGCACGGGCCGCGCGGTCGGCGTGGAACTCACCACCGCCGAGGATGAAACCGGTACACGGTTCGCTGATACCGGAGCGGCACACAGGACAGGTGACTTCGATAGGAGGCTTAGACACCGGTCGCCTCCTTCACCATTCCGACGACCTTCCGAGCGTCGCTCTGGGAGAGGCTGTACCGGTTCGCAACGCGGTTCCAACCGGGGCGCTTCTCACCGGTACGAACCTCACTGACGATCTCGTTGGCGATACCGACAAGATCGGTAGGAACCTCGGTAGCCTTACCGGTTTCGGTACCGGTAATGAACGGTCGGGTGACGGTAACCGCAGGGGCTCCGATAAAGGTCGAAGTCATCAGCGACTCGACACCCAACACACCCAAAGCGGGAAGCACGTACAGAACCGCAGCGACCACACCGAAACTCGTAAAGCCGAAGAATCCAGCGCTGATGATCGACACCGACAACGCTCCGTACAACAGGATGCGGGCAACGCGCTTGCTGGTGGGGTTGGTCGCCCTTCCCCTGGTCAGGTACAGCAGGGCGTACACCCAAACAGCGTCAATGGCAGCGGCTAGACCGTGCGCGTACAGCGCGCTACCGCCGACCGCATACGGAAGGATGAATCCGACCAGCGTCGAATAGCTGAGGGCGATAACCAGGGTGACCAAGCACAGCAGGAACACCAGGTCGCCGTTTCGCTGGACCCAATCCATTACTCACCCCCGGGGCTGGGGGTGGAGTTGTCCGCAGCATGCCTTACCGTGAACTCCGGTAGCCGCATCGGTACCGTCTTACCGGTTTCATCGGTGACATCTACAACGGTCTCGTCATGGTAAAAGTCAGTCGTCAGGCCGTACGGGGTGAACTCGACACTTCGGTAACCCATTCACGCCACCACCTTGACGAAAACCTCAAGCGAGTCACGCCCATTGGTAAGCGTCTCGATCATGTCGAGAACGTCGCTGTCAGCCAACGCCTTGACGTCGGGGGTGATATCACCCCAGTGAACGAGGGCGCGAGTCCTCTTGAAATCGTCGAGTAGTTCGATGACGCGCTTGTCGTCGTCTCCGTAGTTTCGCTTCGCTCCCGCGTATCGGGCAGCGGCCTTCTTCAACTCAGCACGGTCAATAGTCATGTGAAACCTCACAGGTATATCTTTCGGTGAAATACCGACAGATGGTCTAAGAGAAAGCGGCTCTGAGCCGCTGAGCAGTTCCTACACTCCGGTGATGCGGTAGCGCTTCGGTTCTGCCTTCCCGGAGCCTTTGCTCCGAGGTACTGCCTTACTGCGTGAGGCACCTTGTGAAGGTGGCGGGGGCGAACCCCCGACTTCGCTCTAACCGAGCGGGGAATCCATACGGACTGTTGCCGTGTTCCCTGTTCGACCCGAACCGCTGCGCGATACCACGTTTCCCCTGTGGGGACGAGCCGTATCTTCGGTCTTCGGGTCTCTTCTAAGAAGAGCCTACCAAGTCGCCCTGAGGCTAAATGGTATTGGTCCTCGAACCTGGTTTCCCGGGGTTCTCCGACCCTCGAAGACAATGATACAGACCGCCCTCTCAAAAAGAGGTACTAGCTCGTTCTCGCTGGTCAGAGTGGGGTTTTCCGGTCTCAGGGGCGAGTGCCGGCACTGCTCGCCCCTGAGACCAGTGGGAGGACACGGGGGTTACCAAACCCCGTGTTAAGGGCACGGTGTGGCTGACACCGCGTGGCGTGTCGCCCGGGAAAGAGCTACCGGGCACGCCGTGGCTTGTCTGACGGGCGCTCAACCTGTCCAGGGAGCGACACAACGTCTGTGGGGGATTCCGGGCTGTGAGTGTCCGTCCGGACGGCTCTCAGCGTGGCTTGCAAGGGCTTCCAGGTGTCCACCTGGGGTTGGTCGGTACGACCTAGGCTGTGTCCTCTGCATCGACCTCAGCGGCTACACGGCGACGCTGACGCTCTTCAGCCTTGCGCTGCTCGAAATCGACCGGAGTCGTAGCGGCCTTGCGGAGCTTGTCCCGAAGGGTGTCCGCCGCAACGGCTTCGGCGTCGCGCTCTGCGATCGCGTCGATAGCGTCCTGTGTCTTCTGACGGTCTCGGGCTTCAGCGGCTTCCTGACGCTGACGGCGGTTCTCGGCTACGGCCTGACGACGCGCGCTGTGTACGTCGTAACCGGCCTCCTGCAACTCGCGCGCCCTCTCGGTCACGGCCTTCTCGATACGCGCTTCAGCGTCGGCGTGAGCCTTCACAGCGGCCTTGTCGGCTTCGGTCTGCGCTTCGAGCTGTCCGCGTAGTCGCGCTACAAGCATGTCCTTAGCTGTCATCGGTTGGTCCTCTTGTTCTGTAGTCGTTCTTGTTCGGCCTGACGGAGACGCGCGCGGTACTCGATCGACTCGCGCTCTGAGGCGATCCGCTGGGCGGTGTGCGCTGCACGGGCTTCTACGGCTTCGGCACGGCCCGTGCGCTTCAGCAAGCGTCGGACCGCATCGTGATCGGCCAGACCGAACAGGTCTCCGATCTCCTGCCACGGGCGACCCTGGCGGCTCATGGTCTGGGCTTGCCGTAGCAAGGCTTCCGGTAGCTGGGTCGCCTGGGCGAGTTCTGCGAACGTCATGCGACTTCCTCCGTACGCGCGTCGGCGAAGGCCGCTCCGGGGTGCGTGTCTTCGAGCGCCAACAGGACGCGACCGGTTGAGATCCAGCGGTAGACGTTGCTGACAGACACGTCGTACATCAGCGCGATACGCAGCGCTGGCACACCGGACGCATGCAGCCGTGCGGCTTCGATCGACCGGGCGCGTACCCGTGACGACTTCGGTAGTCGTGCCATAGTCCCTCCTTGTCGCAAAAGTGGACTTGCCTTACCAGTGTATCACACTGTTGTCAATGGACTTTGCACGATCGTTATACAAGGATTGAGACTCGCGCTTGCGCGAGGCTTGACTCGCAGGATGCAGGAAGGGCAGGAGGGCTAGAGCCCCCTCTATATACGGGAGAACTTTTTTTCTCCCCGTCAACACCGTTTACAACCAGAAAAAAAGTTCTCCCCACACAGAAGGGGGTTCCAAGCTTCCTGCCCTTCCTGCGTGTGACGGCGGTCACGCTAGAGCGGTGATACCCCCCGGGGGTGTGAGAGAGTGGTGAGGTCTCCAGCCCCCCTTATATACGTGAGAAAAATTTTTTCTTGGTCAACACCGTTTACAACCAGAAAAATTTTTTCTCCCCACACATAAAGGGGTTCCGCCAACCAACATCAACTCACACGGGACGGTCTTTCCCCAGCTCAACAAGGGTTCAACGGGTATGGTGACCGGGGTCACACTGGGGGATGTGAGTTGCTACCCCCTGGCAAGTTCCCGTGACAGGTTCTTCCACCCTCGGCGTGTTCGCTATGTGCACACATTCCCTTGTCAACCTGCATTGACAACCGAACAGCGTTCGGTTTCTGTTGCGGGTTGTCGCGTCCGGGTGTCCGGTTTCCGTACCCTTCGACCCCCGCTGACCAGGGAAGTAGGCACGTTCCGCCCACCCGTGAAGGGTGTATCCAGTGCATACACCCTTCCCCTATGTAGTACATAGGGGAAGCCCACCGGACACAGCGAAAGACCCGGGGTGCCCCTGCAACCCCGGGTTTTCCTGCAAGGGTGCGGATACTAGCCGCCCCCTTCCCCCTACCGGTTCCCCCTGCGAGGAAGCGGGAACGGCTTGCCCGCACGGGCTTCGATCACAGCATCGACAAGGAAGTCCGGGTAGTGAGGGTGGACGTCCTCCCAGACACCGGGCTGCGACTCGAACGTGTACATCCCCGCTTCGGTCACGCCGACGACGACGTTCCCCAGATACGCGGGACCGATCAAGCAAGGCTCGATCTCCGGCCCCAGCGTCCACGGGAAGCGGTACCAGTCGTGTCGCATCACGAGGGACCGGGCTGCGAAGGCTTCGGCCGCGATTGAGAGTGCTTTCCGGACGGTCGTGGTGTGCTGCTGCGTGTTGTTCATGCTCCTAGGGTGTGAGAGCGCAACGGGATTCCCTAGGAACACGGATGTATCCGCTAAAGGTAGGGTCCGCGCGGGACAAGCTCGATAGCTTTGCAACATGCATGAACACGACTTCGGGTCATACCTCGCAAAAGAACGCAGAAACGCAGGTCTGACGCTGCGCAAGCTGTCGAGCCTGTCCAATCTCGCAGCGTCCACCCTGAGCCGCTGGGAGAACAACCACGTCTCTCCGGTGCGTGCCGACGTTGAGAAGGTCGATAAGGCACTTGAGATGAACGGGCGGCTGGTCACTATCTGGGAGTTCGCCACGTCGGGGTTCCCGTCGTGGATGCGCGACGTGTCCAGGTTGGAAGAAGCCGCGCACATGATCGAACTGATATCCCCCCACCTGGTACCGGGGTTACTCCAGTGCGAGGACTACACGCGGGAAGTCTTCAAGGAAGGCTTGCTTCCGGGAACCCCCGAAGAGATCGACCGATTGGTGGCGCTCCGGTGCGGTCGTTACGATCGGCTGCGTTCCGCTAACGATCCTCTGATTACCGCTGTGTTCCCCGAGACGGCTTTGACGTTCGCGCCGGAACCCGCGCGGTCCGCTCAGGTCCGCCACTTGTTGGAGTTGAGCCGTCAGGGTCGGGTGACGATTCACCTCATCCCAGCGGGAACCCTCCTGTTGGGAGTAACGAGCATGCTTCTCATGTTCCATCTCCAAGACGGCGGTAAAGCCGCTGTGAGTGACCACGTGGACGGCGCTACCTTGTACGAGGACACGCGAACGTACGACCGGCTTCACGGGCTGGTGAAACGCGCGCTGGGCAGTGCGCTTCCGACGAAGCAATCACTAGAAGTCTTGGAGAACCTACAGTGAGTAACGAGTCCTGGCACAAGTCGTCTTACTCGACGTCGGGGGCGAACTGTGTAGAGGTCAGCGAGGGTCCCGCAACCCTGGTTCGGGACACGCAGCACCGGGAGCACGCGACCCTGACGTTCCCCGCTGTTGAGTGGGTGTCCCTCCTGCGTACCGAGTCGCAGCGCTGACGCGCCCTCAGAGACACCAGGAAGCCCCCGACCGGTGACAGGTCGGGGGCTTCTCTGTGTCCAGCTACGCAGCGCTCAGACGGTCACCAGGGGACAGGCGACGGTGAGCGTTGAACGCCCGTTCCACCTGACCCGCCAACCCGTACCGTTCGATGATCTGCTGAGGGCTCGACCAGCCACCCAGAATCATCAAGTCCTTCAGGGTCGCCCCGTTGTCGAGCATGCTGTGAACCCACGTGTGGCGGAACTGGTGGGGGTGAAGCCCGGGGCTACCGACCTGCGACCCGTACGCCTTCAGCATCTCCCGAACCGCGTTGCCCTTCAGCTCCCCCCGGTGACCGAGGAACAACTCGGGACGGTTCGCGCTGCGAGGGTACTTCGCACGGGCACGCAGGTACCTGCGCAGCGCTACCGACGTGGCGGTTCCGAACGGCACGGTACGCGGACCGGTCTTGCCGTTGACCTTCACTGTCATCGCGTCCATGTCCACGCTGTTCGTGGTGATGCTCAGAAGCTCACCGATACGGACACCGCCGTCCCACAACAAGTAGAGGATCGCTCGGTTCCGGATGGTCAGGAACCTGGTACGGGCTTCGAGCTTCAACAGCGCGTGCATCGTGTCCTCGGACACCAGGGGAGTCGGTTCGATGGTTTCCTTCGGTCGGGCGACACCCTTGACGGGGCTCTCCTTGATCTCGCCCTCAGCGACCAACCACGTGAAGAACGCTCCCAGGGAAGCGTGTCGCATGTGCAGCGTGTTCTGAGCGATCCCAGCGTCACGCAAGGCTGCGAGGAACCCCCGGACGTGTCGCTTGCCGACACGCTCCCACTCGGTCACGTCGGTCTGCTCGGACAGGTACCCCATGAACTTGTCCAGGGTGACCCGGTAGGTCTTCGCTGTGTTCTCCGCGATCGGTTCCGTGTCGGTCCGTCGCGCGTCGATGAACTCCTTCACGAGGTCTTCCACGTCGTGTCCCATCTGGTGGTTACGACGGTTCCTCGGTACTGGTCACGTTCCGTGTCGCCCCGGGGTTCGAGCCCCGATCCGGTCCGGTGTCCGCCCCGGTCGATAACCGGTTCTGGTCTGATGCGGACGGGTTCTCGGTGGTGGTCGAGGGGCCTGAGATGACCCTTTTGGAAGTGCTCGCAGGGCCGATCAACACCGAAGAAGCGGACATTTCGGGGTTGGAAGTTACCTGCGGGTTAGTTACAGTTGGGGCAATCATCTGGTCTGTAGCTAGATCAGGTTCTAGTCTCGGGTTCCAGCGCACCGGCGTCGAACGGCGTCCGGGCGCGCGGAAGGAGATCCCCTAGTGATCAAGGTAATCGCCGCCTGCGTGATCGGTGCGGCTCTGGCTGGCGGGTCGGCCTACATGGTCACCAACATCGCCACCGAGTCCACCGCCACCGCGGAACCGGTGAACGAAACCCTCTACAACTACGGCGACCGCTAGGCCGCCCGAGTTCATCGAGGTCCTTCGGGCGCCTCGCCCCCAGCGGGGCGCCCATCCGTCCCCCCGTCCCGGCGGTCCTCTGCCCCGACCGCCCCCATCCCCACAGACGTCCGGTCGATGGGCCTGTTCGGCGTGCCCACCGCTCTTCCCGTGCGCCCTCGCCCTCCGTGTTCGCTCCGCCCCGGAGGGTGTCGGACGCGCCGGGTCCCGGACACCCCGCGGAAGGAGAGCGCGTGGTCTTCTCGAAGGCCCACCACCGAGGCCTGCCCACGGTCACCGCGAACCCCGCCCCGGTCCCGGCGGCCGCCGAGGAGGACCCCGTCGACCTCGGCCCCCGGCTCGACGGCGTCCGCCTGGTCATGATCAACTGGCGCGACCCCTGGCAGAGCGCGGCCGGCGGCGCCGAGGAGTACGCCTGGCGGATCAGCCGCCACCTGGCCGAACGCGGTGCCATCGTCACCTTCCTCACCAGCCGCGAGCCCCACCAGGCCCGCGTGGAGACCAGGGACGGGATCGTCATCCGCCGCATGGGCGGCCGCTTCACCGTCTACCCGCGCGTGATGGCCTGGCTCGCCCTGTGGCGCCGCGAGTACCAGCTCGCCTTCGACTGCATGAACGGCATCCCCTTCCTGTCCCGCCTCGTCCTGCGCCGCCGCACCAGGGTGGTCAGCATCGTCCACCACGTCCACGACCTCCAGTTCAACGCCTACTTCTCGGCGCCGCTGGCGTGGTTCGGCCGGTTCGTCGAGTCGACCGTCGCCTCGTGGGTCTACCGCGACTGCACCACCGTCACCGTCTCGGAGTCCTCCCGCCGCGCGCTGCGCGAGAAGCTGGGCTGGCGCGCGCCCGTCGAGATCATCCACAACGGGGGCGTGCAGGGCCCCCTCAAGCCCCTGGACGACGCCCCCGACGACATGGGCGACCCGGCGATCGTCAGCCTCGGCCGCCTGGTGGTGCAGAAGCGCGTCTCCCAGGTCGCCGACCTGGCCCGCGCCCTGGAGGGGGAGCACCCCCGGCTGCGGGTCCACATCGTCGGCCGCGGCCCCGAGGGCGAGCACCTGGCCGAGCAGATCTCCCGGGACGGCACGGCCGACCGGGTCCGCCTCCACGGGTTCCTGCCGGAGGAGGACAAGAACAGCGTCCTGGCCTCCAGCCACCTGCACGTCACCGCCTCCGAGTTCGAGGGGTGGGGCCTGACCGTCATCGAGGCGGCGCGCCTGGGCGTGCCCACCGTGGCCTACGATGTGGACGGACTGCGCGATTCGGTCCGCGACGGCGAAACCGGATGGCTGGTGCGCGAGGGCGAGGAACTGGCCGATGTCGTCTCCCGGGCGTTGAAGGAGCTGTCCGACCCCCACCGCAGAGCAGCCGTCCGCCGGGCCTGCCGGGCCTGGGCCGACCGCTTCACCTGGGAGGCCAGCGGTGCGCGGATGACCCGCCTGGTCGCCCGCGAACTCGATCTCCCCGGTGGCGCGGACGCCCCCGACACGACCTCAGGCAGGAAAGCAGAGAAGTGACTTCGGCGGAATCCACCGCCAGGCGCGAACCGGAGGATTCCAGGACACCGTCCCCCGTCTCCGGGGGAGTGGACGAGAAGCTGCTGCGGCGGCTCAAGGTCCTCGCGGTGTGCCTTCTCCTGGGCGCGCTGGCGGCCAGCATCGACCCCGGCCGGATCGTCAGCGACACCAAGCTGGACCTGACGGTCAACCCCCTGGGGTTCATGGAGCGCGCCCTGCACCTGTGGGACGCCTCCTACTTCGGGCAGATCCAGAACCAGGCCTACGGGTACTTCTTCCCGAACGGGCCGTTCCACCTGCTGCTGGAGTGGCTCGGCATGCCCGAGTGGCTCGTCCAGCGCTCGTGGATGGCGGTGCTGCTGGTGGCCGCGTTCCTGGGCGTGTACAAGGTCGCCGGAGCGCTGGACATCGGCACCGTCAACACCCGCATCCTGGCCGGCGTCGCCTACGCGCTGGCCCCCCGGGTGCTGACGCTGCTGTCGTACAACTCCGCCGAGCTGCAGCCGATGCTGCTCATGCCGTGGGTGCTGCTGCCGCTGGTCCTGGGCGCCCGGCGCGGCTACCCGCCGGCCCGGATGGCGCTGCTGTCGGGGGCGGCGTTCCTGCTGTGCGGCGGCACCAACGCCGCCTCCGAGCTGGCCGTCCTCATCGTCCCCGGCCTGTACCTGCTCACCCGCTCCCGCGGCCCGCGCAAGCGGCGGATGATCTTCTGGTGGTCGGTGGCGCTGGTCGCCGCCACGTTCTGGTACGTCGCCCCGCTGCTGCTGATGTCGCGGTACGTGTACTCGTTCATGCCCTACACCGAGGACGCCGCCGTCACCACGGGCATCACCTCGCTGCTCAACGCGCTGCGCGGCACCTCCAACTGGATGGGCTTCCTGCCCGACCAGGGCAACACGGCCCTGCCCTCGGGCGCGGCCCTGTCCCTCACCCCCTGGCTGATCGCGGTCACCGCGCTGGTCGCCGGGCTGGGCCTGGCCGGGCTCGTCAACCGGCGCACCCCCGAGCGCTTCTTCCTGGTCACCACCCTGCTCACCGGTACGGCGATCGTCGTCGCCGGCTACACCGGCGACCTCACCGGCCCGTTCGCCGGGACCATGCGCGAGCTCCTGGACGGCGCGCTGGCCCCGTTCCGCAACGTCCACAAGTTCGACGCGCTCATCCGGCTGCCGGTGGTGCTGGGGCTGGCGCACCTGCCCGTGGTGGTCGCCCGCGACCGGGCCGACCGGCGCGGCGAACCGGTCTCGGGCCGGGTGCGGCGCACCGTGGCCGCCGTGTGCGCGACCGCGTTCCTGGTCACCCTCGTCCCCATCGCCACCGTCGGCGTGGCCCCGGCGGGCGGGTTCGTCGCCCTCCCCGGGTACTGGCGCGAGGCGGTGGACTGGCTCAACGACCGCTCCGACGAGCGCGGCATGACGATGGCGCTGCCCGGCTCGGGGCGCGGGGAGTACGAGTGGGGCCGTCCCCTGGACGAGCCCCTGCAACCCCTCCTGGAGGGGGCCTGGACCAACCACCAGATCATCCCGTGGGGCTCGGCGGGGGTCTCCCGGCTCACCCACGAGATCGACCAGCGGGTGTCCTCCGGACGCGGCTCGGCGGGGCTCTCCGCCACGCTGGCCCGGATGGGCGTCACCCACCTGCTGGTCCGCAACGACCTCCAGCGCGTGGACAACCACGGCGGCTGGCCGGCCCGCGTCCACCAGGCGCTCGAAGCCTCGCCCGGCATCACGCCGGTGGCCGAGTTCGGGGCGCCCATGGGCTCCCTGGACCACCACTCCGCCTCGCAGTGGTTCGACCAGCCCTACCCGGCGCTGACGATCTACGAGGTGGAGGGCGCCGCCCCGACGGTGGGCGTGGTGCCCGCCGACGAGGCCGTCCGCGTCACCGGCGGCCCCGAGTCGCTGCTGTACCTGGCCGAGCAGGGGCTGATCACCGACGACCGGCCGGTGCTGCTGGGCGACGACCCCGGCGCCGAGCAGGTGTCCGCGGAGGACACCATCGTCACCGACACCGCCCGCCGCCGCGAGGTCGTCTACCCCGACGTACGCCGCAACGTGTCGGCCACCCTCACCGAGGACGAGGAGCTCGAACGCGACGTCCCCGCCCCCGACATCGTCGACCCGGCCTGGGAGGACTACACCGCCCACGCCGAGGACATCGGGATCGCGTCGGTGCGCGCCTCCTCCTCCGAGGCGGGTGCGGGCGCCCGCGCCGCCGACCGCGACCCCGGGCACGGGCCGCAGGCCGCGCTCGACGACGACCTCACCACCTCGTGGCGGTCCAGCGCGTTCACCGGCGCCCTGGGCGAGTGGATCGAGGTCGAGTTCGAGGAGCCCCAGGACCTCACCGGCCTGACGGTCGCGTTCGAGCAGTTCGCGAACGACCCGCCGCCCTCCCGGATCAGCGTCGTCACCGACACCGGCGAGGTGGACGTGCCGGTCGCCCAGACCGGCGACCCCCAGGAGGTCATGGTCCCGCCCGGGGACACCACCACCCTGCGGCTCCGGGTGGAGGAGCTGGCCTGGGAGCCCGAGTACCGGTTCGGCACCCGGGTGGGCGTCACCTCCATCTCCGTGCCCGGCCTGGAGCCCGCCCGGACCCTGCGCGTGCCCGGCCCGGCCGACGCCGGCACCCTGCTGTTCACCGGGTCCACCGGCACCGCTCCCGGGTGTATGGAGGGCTCCCACGTGTGGGTGTGCAACAGCGGCCTCCAGGTGCAGGGCGAGGACGCCCGCCGGCTGGACCGCACCTTCGGGCTGTCGGCGGCCGCGGCCGCGGCACCGCACTCGGTGTCCGGCGAGGTCGTCCTCACCGACCCGCGCGAGGCCGAGAACGCGGCCAACCGCGCAGGGACGTACCCGTACGTCACCGCCTCCTCCACCGCCGTGCAGCACCCGGCGGCGATGGGCCGCGGCGCCCTGGACGACGACGGGAGCACCGTCTGGTACCCCGACCCCGAGGAGAAGCGCCCCTGGCTCGACATCGAGCTGGGCCGGTCGGTCGAGCTGAGCCATCTCACGGTGGACTTCCCGCGCGCCGACAGTGTGCTGCGCCCCATCAAGGTCACGGTCGAGGGCGGCGGCACCGTGCGCGAGGGGTGGCTGGACGGCAGCGGCCGGGTCGACTTCGCGCCGTTCACCGCCGACGCGGTGCGGATCACGTTCGAGCGCCCCGAGGGCCAGGCACTGGAGATCGGCACCATCGCCCTGCCGGGCGTGGACCCGGTCGACCCGGTCCCCGACGGGGACGCGTCCACCGCCTGCGGCCTGGGCCCCACCCTGCGGGTCAACGGGCAGCGGGTGGAGACGCGGATCAGCGAGGGCACCCTGGCCGACCAGCTCACCGGCCGCCCGCTGCGCTACGAGAGCTGCACCGCCCTGGACCTGGTGGAGGGCGAGAACCGCATCGTCGTCGACCCCGGCAACCGGTACGAGGTCCGCTCCGCCGTGGTGGGCTCGGGGGAGTCGGTGGCCGAGCGCCCCGAGGTCTCCCTGACCGCCCCCGCGACCGTGCACGAGTGGGGCCCGGGGGAGCGCCGCTTCGACGTCGAGGCCGTGGACACCGACTCCTTCCTCGTCGTCAACGAGAACTACAACGAGGGCTGGCAGGCCCGCCTGGAGGGCGGGGAGGTGCTGGAGCCGGTCCGCCTGGAGGGGTGGAAGCAGGGCTGGCTGCTGCCGGCGGGCAGCGCGGGCACCGTGACCCTGACCTACACCCCCGACGCCGCCTACCACCGGGCCCTGATCGCGGGCGGCGTCCTGGCCGCCCTGCTGGTGGTCGCCGCCCTGTGGCCGCGCCGGCTGCTGCCGGGCGGCCGCGCCGGGGCCGCCGGGGCCCTGCGCGGAGCGCGCGCGCTGCCCGCGGCCGGGGCGGCCTGGCCGTCGCGGTGGTTCGTGCTCCCGCTGGGCCTGGCGTACGGGGTCTGGGTCGCCGGGGCGGTCGGCGCCGCCCTGGTCGGCGCCATCCTGCTGTGCATGTGGTGGCTGGGCCGCCGCGCGCCCGCCCGGCTCCGGCACGCCAAGCCGGGGAGCCCGTCCATGGGCGGGCGGCTCCTGCCCCGCCTGGCGGGGCCGTGGCCGGTGGCGGTGTCGCTGGGACTGGCGGGCCTGGCGATGGCGGTGGGCACCCACCTGGCGGTCCACATGCCGTTCCACGACATCACCGACGTGGTGGGCCAGCCCCTGCGCGGCTGGGTCGCCCAGTTGCTGTGCCTGCCCGCCCTGGCCCGCCTGGTCCTGGCCCTGGGGCAGCGCCCCGACCCGTCCCGGGCCGACGCCCACCCGCGCGGGACGGGCGGCGCCCGCGGCGCGTCCGGCCCGCCGGGCCCGGGCCGGTCCCCGGACCGGCCCCGGAGCCGGCCGTGGAACGGTGACGGCCCCGCCCCGGAGGCCGGCGGCCGGGAGAGCGACCACGAGGAGGCCCGCACATGAGCGCGGACGACACCGCGGGGCGGCGCACCCTGCCCCGGGGCACGGTCCCGGCGGCGGTCGGCGCCTTCCTGCTGACCCTGGCCGCGATGCTGCCGCTGTACGTGTACGACCGGGTGGCGGTGCTGCCCGCCCAGGGCCGGTTCGAGGTGACGATGGTCGCCGACGGCGCCGGGTACCTGGACACGTCCCGGTGGGCGTGGGTGGACGGGGTGCGGATCGTCCGCAACACGTCCGTCAGCGCCCAGGCCCACGGCCCGGACTGGTCGGCCTGGGAGATGTCGGTGGACACCGTCGCCGAGGGCGCCATGATCGACCACTGGAGCCGCCGGGCCATCGTCGACCGGGACACCGGCCGCGCCGTCAACTGCTGCGGCGAGCACGTGAACGGCGACCGGGCGGTCCGCCAGGCCGGGCTGGTGTTCTCCTGGCCCCCCGGGGTGGGGGAGGCCGACCACCCCTTCTACGACGCCGAGGTGCGGGCCGCGCCCGTCATGGAGTTCCAGGGGACCGACGAGGTCGCCGGGCTTACCGTGCGCCGCTACACCCAGGAGATCCCCGCGACCCAGGTGCCCGAGTCGGCCCGCGAGGTCCCCGCGTGGCTGTTCACCCCCGGAGCGGAGGGCACGGTCACCGCCGGCCGCTGGCTGGAGCTCACGCGCACCTACTGGGTGGAGCCGGTGTCCGGCACGGTCGTCAACGCCCACGAGGCGCGGCTGGAGACGCTGCGCCCGCAGAACGCCTCCGGCGAGGCGCACCTGCTCTACGCGGAGCTGGGCCTGCGGGAGAACCAGATCGCGGGCCGCGCCGAGCAGGCCCGGGTGCGCTCCCTGCTGCTGCGCTCCCTGGACTCGTGGGCGCCCTGGGCCCTGGGCCCGGCCGGCGGCCTGCTGCTGGTCGCCGGGGGTGCGGTCGCCCTGCGCGACCGCTCCCGGGACGCGGGCCGCGACGGCCGCGGGGGCGCGGAGGGGGCGGGAGCGCCCGCGGATTCGGATGTCACGGATGGGAAGCGGGTGCCGTCGGCGTAGGATCGGACGCATGTGCGGTCGTTATGCCCAGTCCAGGAACGTGCAGCAGCTCCGGCTCGACTTCGGCCTCCCGGAGGAGTCCCTGCCCGGCGAGGACGTGGACACCCGCGCCTGGCCGCCGCTGGAGGAGCTGGAGCCGGACTACAACATCTCGCCCGGCCGCCCGGTGTACGCCGTCCTCGGCCCGCCCCCGCAGGGCGGGGAGGAGGCCGCGCCCGGGCCGCGCTCCCTGCACACCCTGCGCTGGGGGCTGATCCCCTCCTGGGCCAAGGACCGCAACATCGGCTACCGGATGATCAACGCGCGCAGCGAGACCGTGGCCGACAAGCCCGCGTTCCGCACGGCGTTCCGGCGCCGCCGCTGCCTGCTGCCCGCCGACGCCTACTACGAGTGGCAGCTCGTCGGCAGGGACGGCACGGTCCAGGCCAGCACCTCGCCCGCCACCGACCCCGACCACAAGAAGCGCAAGGCCAAGGCGGACAAGAAGCCCTACTCCGTCCACTACCCCGGCGGCGGCGAGCCGCTGGCGATGGCCGGGATCTTCGAGCGCTGGCGCGACCCCGAGGCCCCCGAGGAGGACCCGGCGGGCTGGGTGTGGAGCTGCGCCGTCATCACCACCGAGGCCGCCCCCGCGCTCGCGCACATCCACGAGCGGATGCCCGTCATCGTGCCCCGGCAGGACTGGGCGGCGTGGCTGGACCCGGCCACCGGGCCCGACGAGCTGATGCACATCATGGCCGACACCCCGGCGGACCGGCTCGTCGCGGACGAGGTGTCCACCGACGTCAACACCATCAAGAACAACCGCCCCGACCTGCTCACGCCGCTGGCGGCCGGGTCGGGGCCGGAGCCGGACACCCTCTTCTGACCCCGGGGCCCGCCTCCGGGTCCCCCTGCACCCCTGGACGGGACCGGGGTGTCCCTGTGTACAGTGTCCGGGGCCGCCCGTGAACGCGGGCGCGCCCGGGTACGGCCCGACCGTGCCCCACAACGGGATAACGCAACGCGGGAGCTCGCGCCATGGCGGGCTGAGAGGGCGGCTCAACGGTGTCGCCGACCGCAGAACCTGTTCGGGTAATTCCGACGTAGGGAGGCATGCCATGACGGCTTCGCAGAGCCGTGACACCGGTCCCACCACCGGGGAGCACCGGGTGACCACCGGTCCCATCATGGGATCATCCAAGGTCTACCGGGACATCGAGACCCCCGAGGGCTTCACCCTCCGGATCCCCGGGCGCCGGGTGGGACTCACCGACGGCGGCCATTTCGACCTGTACGACACCTCCGGCCCCTACACCGACGACACCGCGCACATCGACGTCCGCGCCGGGCTGCCCGCCCTGCGCGGGGAGTGGATCCGCTCCCGCACCCCCGTCAACGGGGCCGACACCCAGCTCGCCCACGCCAAGGCCGGGACCATCACCCCCGAGATGAGGTTCGTGGCCGAACGCGAGGGCCTGGACCCCGAGTTCGTCCGTTCCGAGGTGGCGGTGGGCCGGGCGGTCATTCCCGCCAACCGCCGCCACCCCGAGTCCGAGCCGATGATCATCGGCAAGAACTTCCTGGTCAAGATCAACGCCAACATCGGCAACTCGGCCGTCACCTCCTCGGTGGAGGAGGAGGTCGAGAAGATGGTGTGGGCCACCCGCTGGGGCGCCGACACGATCATGGACCTGTCCACCGGCAAGCGCATCCACGAGACCCGCGAGCGCATCCTGCGCAACTCGCCCGTGCCGGTCGGCACCGTCCCCATCTACCAGGCGCTGGAGAAGGTCGACGGGGACCCGGCCCGGCTGTCCTGGGAGGTCTACCGCGACACGGTGATCGAGCAGTGCGAGCAGGGCGTGGACTACATGACCGTGCACGCGGGCGTCCTGCTGCGGTACGTGCCGCTCACCGCCCGCCGGGTCACCGGCATCGTCTCGCGCGGCGGCTCCATCATGGCCGCCTGGTGCCTGGCCCACCACCGGGAGAGCTTCCTGTACACCCACTTCGAGGAGCTGTGCGAGATCCTCCGGGAGTACGACGTCACGTTCTCGCTCGGCGACGGGCTGCGGCCCGGCTCCATCGCCGACGCCAACGACGAGGCCCAGTTCGCGGAGCTGCGCACGCTGGGCGAGCTCACCCACATCGCCCGCGCCCACGACGTGCAGGTGATGATCGAGGGCCCCGGGCACGTGCCCATGCACAGGATCGCGGAGAACGTGCGCCTGGAGGAGGAGCTGTGCGGCGAGGCGCCGTTCTACACCCTCGGCCCCCTGACCACCGACATCGCACCGGGCTACGACCACATCACCTCGGCGATCGGCGCCGCCCAGATCGGGTGGTACGGCACCGCGATGCTCTGCTACGTCACCCCCAAGGAGCACCTGGGGCTGCCGGACCGCGACGACGTCAAGACCGGCGTCATCACCTACAAGCTCGCCGCCCACGCCGCCGACCTGGCCAAGGGGCATCCGCGGGCGCAGGAGTGGGACGACGAGCTGTCCAGGGCGCGGTTCGAGTTCCGGTGGAAGGACCAGTTCCACCTGTCGCTGGACCCGGAGACGGCGACGGCGTACCACGACGAGACGCTGCCCGCCGAGCCGGCCAAGACCGCGCACTTCTGCTCCATGTGCGGGCCCAAGTTCTGCTCGATGAAGATCACGCAGGACGTGCGCCGCTACGCGGCGGAGAACGGGCTGGACACGGTCGAGGCCATCCAGCGGGGGATGGCCGACAAGTCCGCCGAGTTCGGGGAGCAGGGCGGGCGGGTGTACCTGCCCATCACCGAACGGTCCGGGTGACCCCGGGGCCCTGACGGCCCGGACGCGCACCGGGCGTCCCTGAACGGGCCGGCGGCGGTACCGCCGGCCCGTTTCCGGCCCAGCACGGCCGTGCCGTCGGCGGCCCTCGAGGGCCGGAGCCTTAGGTGCTGCGTCCAGGTCCTCGCCGATCACCGGCCCCGGCGGACGGCCCACGCCGCGCTTTCCCGTGGACGCCTCCGCCGGGCCTCTTCCCTTGGGCGCCTCCTCCGGGCCCCCGGAACCCCCATGGCACAGGGGGTGTTCGGAGGGCGGGCGCCAGGGCGTGTTCGGCGGATCGTTCCGGGTCGCGGCCGTGGGGCCGCCTCTCACCGCGCCGCCCGCGCTCGGACGGGCCGACCTGCGCCGGCCGTCTTGCGAGAGAACGCCCCGCGGCCGCTCCCGGCATTCGGCGCGAGCGCCGGAACGCTCGAGGGCATCCGCCGAACACGATCTAGAGGGGCTTGCGGGCCGCGGCGACGAGGTGGACGCCGACGTAGTCGTCGGACTCGGTGGCGCGCAGCTCCATCTCGACCAGCCGGTTCATCGAACGCGGGTCGCGGGCGAGCATCATCTCCACCGTGGACGCCGACAGCACCGTGCGGGGCTTGATCCACTCCAGTTCCAGGCCCGCCTCGGTGAGGGTGTCGGTGAGCTGCTCGGCGGTGAAGCAGCGGGTGATGGACCCGTCGGGCCAGGGCACCAGCAGGACGTCGGCGCTGGGCGCGTGGCTCAGCTCGGGCCAGCAGTCCTGCTCGGCGAGCAGGGCCATGCCCAGCACCACCGAGTCGACGCACAGCAGGACCCGGCCGCCGGGCCGCAGCACCCGGGCGATCTCGGCCACCGACTCCTCGGTGGCCAGCTGCCGGGACAGCACCCGGTTGTCGGCGATCACCCCGTCGAAGCTCTCGGCGGCCAGGAAGCGCGGGAACGCCGCGTCCCCCACGATCTGGCGCAGCCGCCCGCGGCGGGCCGGGCGGGGCACCGCGGCGCGTCCGTTGACCAGGCGCAGCGGCCTGCGCACCGCCGAGTCCGCGGAGGGCAGCAGGGCGACCACGTCGTGTCCCGCGGCGACGGCGCGCGGAGTCCCCTGGTAGTCCGGGCTGGACAGGTCCAGCAGCCGGGAGGGGACCTCCGGGAGCCAGCGGGCGATCTGCGCCTCGGCGACGGCCCAGTAGAACCGCCAGTAGTCGGAGAGCCGGTCGGGGGTGGCGAACTGGGCCGCCGGTGACCGGGGGCGGTCGGAGGCCGGAGTCGAGGACGGTCGCACGTGCACTCCTCTCCCATCCTTCAAAGGGTCTTACCCGCACTCTGCCATGCCTCACCTCCCCGGACGCGTCCGATCGGCGAAGTTCCGCGAGGAGGGGACCTTCGGCCCGTGTCCGGACCGGAATCAGCGGGCGGCGGCCGTTGTTGTGACCGAACACCGCGACCGGGGAGGGCCCCGGTCCCACCGCCACCAGGGATTTTCCGAGGAGGACCGCCAGACCATGCCGATCGCCGGTGCGTGCCTCGAACGCGAGGAGGCGTTGTCCACGCCACGTGGTGCCGATGCGCGGCCCCGTGCCGGGGAACCGTATCTTGGAGGTACGGATTTCCCAGCCGGGACCAGTGCGAGGAGGCCGACGGGCTTGGATCAGGGCCAGGAGACAGCCGAGGAGCGGGAAGAGCGCTTCGAGAGGGATGTGCTTCCCTTTCTCGACCAGCTCTACTCCGCGGCGCTGCGCATGACCCGCAACCCCGCCGACGCGGAGGATCTCGTACAGGAGACCTTCGCCAAGGCGTTCGGTTCGTTCCACCAGTTCAAGGAGGGGACGAATCTCAAGGCGTGGCTGTACCGCATCCTCACCAACACCTTCATCAACTCCTACCGCAAGAAGCAGCGCGAGCCGAAGCAGGCCGGCACCGAGGACGTCGAGGACTGGCAGCTGGCGCAGGCCGCCTCGCACACGGCGGCGGGCCTGAAGTCCGCCGAGGCCGAGGCCCTGGAGCACCTCCCCGACAGCGACGTCAAGCGGGCGCTGCAGGAGCTGCCCGAGGACTTCCGGATCGCGGTCTACCTCGCCGACGTCGAGGGCTTCGCCTACAAGGAGGTGGCCGAGATCATGGGGACGCCGATCGGAACGGTCATGTCCAGGCTGCACCGGGGGCGCCGCCAGCTCCGGTCCCTCCTGGAGGAGTACGCGGTCGACCGCGGCTTCCTCCCCGCGGTGCGCGCCACGGCCGGCGCCGCCGCCTCTGGATCGTCCGCGGGCGGGCGGGGTCAGGACGGGTCGGATCGAGGAGATCGGCGATGAGCGGCCAGGGTCGTCACGGGGACACCCCGTGCAGCGAGGTGCTCGACAAGCTCTACACGTACATCGACGGGGAGCTGGAAGAGAACAACTGCGAGCAGATCAGGCGGCACCTGGACGGGTGCGAGCCCTGCCTGGAGGAGTACGGGCTCGACGAGGCGGTGAAGAAGCTCGTCGCCAAGCACTGCGGGTGCGACCCGGTCCCGCTGGACCTGCGGGACAAGGTCCTGGGCCGGCTCGCCCGGGCCCGGGACGAGCAGGCGGCCCGCGAGGCGGCGGGGCCCGGAACGTTCGCCTGAGCCGCGCACGGACGCGGTTCCCGCACGGACCCGGTTCTTTTTTCGGAAGTCCGGAACACCCCTGGGCGGAAGCTGGAATGCCAGCTTCCGCCTTTTTGGTGTCTTGCGGGTTTTCTGGGATCTTGTCATATGATGCGGCCTTGATGGGGTTTTGCGCTATTTCTTGGGAATGGGTGTTCGGATTCCCCTATGGTGTGGGGGTTTTTGGTCATCGGACTTTCCGGGTGACGCCTTCGTCCTCTCCTGCGACACGCCCGACCCCCTTCGGCCGACCCGGCCTGTGATCGACTCGGAATGATTTTTCCTGCGAGTGCGGGGAGTGGCCACGGGTGATCACTTTGTGTAGTCGGAGCTGATGGCCTTGCGGGGGGCTGCCAGGCAAGTGGGCTCGGGTTCCGGTCTTCCGCGATCACGCCGCCGAAGGCGATGGTCACTCAGGGTAGTCACCCGTGATTGCTAATTGAATTAGTAATTCCATACTCCGGAACTTCGCATCCCCTTCGGAGTCCGTGGCGCCGATGGTTCGGGTTGTGGGGAATCCGGGTGCCTTCGGGGCCCGTTAAACTGGACGCCATATCCAACGAATGGGGTAATTTACGCGGCGTGCCCGGGGAAAGGCGGCATGCCGTTCAGGGGAGAGGGGACGACGATGTTCATGGCTCTGCTTCACACCGCCGCCGCGGCGATCTTGGCCGCTTCCTCCTTCACGGGATGGTCCTGGTGGTAGAACAGAACCGGTGAAACCATGACAGTCCGGTCGTCGCTGGTGGGAGGTGAACGAGGGTGCGGGCTCTTCCCGGGGGCGCGCGTGTCTACATCGGGATCATCGTTGTCAGTGCTGTCGCCATCCTGCTCATCGGGCCCTATTCGGGCATAGATCCGCAGACGCTCATCATGGTGGCGCTGCTGTTCGTGGTCGCCGAGTCGATCAGTACGAGTGTCGGGTCGGGCGGCAAGGCGGGGATGTCGCCGAGCTCGGCGGTCTCGCTGGCCGCGGTCGTCCTCGTCGGTCCCGTCGGGGCGGCGCTGGTCGGTTTCGCCTCATGCTTCGCGGTCCGGAGGCTGGCCGCGGTCAAACGCGCCTTCAACGGAGCGCAGTTCGCACTGGCGGCGTTCGCGGCCGGACATGTCTACCTGCTGTGCGGCGGCGTGGTGGGAGGACTCGGCGAGGCGGACTTCCCGGCCGTGGTCCTTCCCTACGTCGCCGCGGTCCTGACGCACTCCGCCGTCAACTCGCTGCTGGTCGGGGTCCTGTTCTGGACGCTCGGCCAGGCGCGCCCGCGCGGGCGCGGCCGCTTCAACTGGCGGCCCCTGGTGGCGGTCGAGCTGTCCTCGATGGGCTACCAGATGCTCGGCCTGGCCATCGCGGCGGTCTGGGACGGCGTGGGGATCGTCGCACCGCTGCTGGTCCTGCTGCCGCTGTTCATCGCCCGCTGGGCGTTCGCGCAGCAGGCCGACGAGGCCAGGGCGCACGAGGCCACCCTGGCCACGCTCTGCCAGGCGGTGGAGACCAAGGACTACTACACGCGCGGCCACTGCATGCGCGTCGCCGAGGGCTCGGCCATGATCGCCCGCGAGCTGGGGATGTCGGCCGAACGGGTGCAGAAGATCCGCTACGCGGGGATGCTCCACGACATCGGCAAGCTCGGCGTGCCCACGAAGGTGCTGCAGAAGACCGGCAAGCTCACCGACGAGGAGTACGCCGCCATCAAGCTGCACCCCACCCGCGGCTACGAGATCGTCCGGGAGATCGGCTTCCTGGACGAGGCGCTGGCCGGGATCCGGCACCACCACGAGCGCCTCGACGGCCGCGGCTACCCGATGGGGCTGGTGGGGATGGAGATCCCCGAGTCCGCCCGCATCATCAGCGTCGCCGACGTCTTCGACTGCCTCACCTCCACGCGCTCCTACCGCAAGGCGTGGTCGGTGGAGGACGCCATCGTCGAACTGCGCGCCTGCGCGGGCACCCAGTTCGACCCGCGCATGGTGGAGGCCCTGGTCCGAGCGGTGGAGCGCGAGGGCTGGGAGACGCCCGACATCGCCGAGCCGCCGGGCGGCTGCTACGGCTCGGCCGCGGCGGAGGCCGCCTCCGCGGAGGACGGGGCGGCCGGCGGGACCGGACCGGGCACCGCGCCCGCCGCCGTGCCCGCCGAGCAGGGGACGGCGCCCGTCGAGGGCGCGGCCCCCACGACGGCGCTGCCCACGGGCACCGCGACGGGCGGTCGGGACCGGTGATGACACAACGGCAGACGGAGGGGCCGCCCCCCGGGCGGCCGACGGGCCCCGAGGGCGGCGCGCTCGGCCACCGGCCCCGGAGCGGGCCGGTCTGGAGGACCTCCCGCCCGGTGCGCGCCCTGCTGGTGGCGGTAGTGGGCTCGGTCTCGCTGGTCTCCCTGGTGTGGACCTCGGCCACCGGGTTCGTCGAACCCTATGTGGCCCTGTGCTTCTGCCTGGTCATCGCCGTCGGCGAACTGGTGAGGATCACCCTGCCCGGACACCGGGAGGTCGCGCCGATCGCCTCGGCGGGGGCGGTCGGGTACGCCTTCCTGCTGAACCTGGGGCAGGGGCCCTCGGACCACTCGCCCCTCCAGGTGGTGGCGGTGGTCGCCTGCGGTGTGGCGGTGGGCGAGCTGCCGCACGTCGCGGTGGGCCGCACCCCGCGGGTGGAGGACGTCGCCCGCAGGGTGCTCTCCGCCGGGCTGCTGGCCGTCGGCTTCCGGCCCATCGCCGAGCACCTGGGGCTGTCGGGGCCCTCGGTGGCGGCGACGCTGCTCATGTTCACCCTGGTACTGACCGTGTGGACGGTGGACGCCCTGCTGGCCGCGGTGCTGCGCGCCGAGCGGCTGCGCACCCGGCTGCGGGTCGCGGCGGGCGACGAGATGCGCGCCCAGTTCGCCTCGGGCATGGCCACCGGCTCCAGCGGTGTGCTCATCGCGCTGTCCTGCACCGTCACCGGCCTGGCCGGGCTGCTGGTGTTCAGCGCCCCGCTGCTGGTGGCCCAGGTGGCCTTCCGCAGGCACGCCGAAGTGCGCCGCACCTACCTGGAGACCGTGCGCGCGCTGTCGCGGGTGACCGAGGTCGGCGGGTACGTGGAGAACGGGCACTCGCGCCGGGTCAGCCACCTGTCGCACCTGGTCGGCTGCGAGCTGGGCCTGGCCGAGGCCGAGCTGCTGGAACTGGAGTACGCGGCGCTGATGCACGACATCGGCCAGCTGTCGCTGCGCGAGCCCATCGCGGGCGGGGCGACCGTGCTGGCCTCGCCCCGGGAGCAGCGGCGCATCGCCGAACTGGGCGCGGGGATCATCCGGGAGACCGGGGTGCTGGACTCCGTCGCCGAGGTGGTGCGCCGCCAGTGCGAGCCGGTCGCCGGGGACGACGACGAGGGCGTGCCGCCGCTGGGCAGCCGGATCATCAAGGTCGCCAACGCCTTCGACGACCTGGTGGGCGAGAACGGCGACGCCGAGCGCCGGGAGGCGGTGCTGGACCGGCTGCGCATGGACGCGGGCACCGAGTACGACCCGCGGGTGGTGGAGGCGCTGGCCACCGTCCTGGACCGCGGGTAGCCGCGCGGTGCGGGACCCGGGCGCGGTCCGGGTCCCGCACGCCGCGCCCGTACGGAGGGGGCGCGGGGAGGCGCCGCGCAGGGGGAGAGGGGCCGTCGGCCGGGGGGCTCAGTCGGTCGGGGGGCGCAGGCGCGTGACGAACTTGTAGCGGTCGCCCCGGTACAGCGAGCGCACCCACTCCACCGGGTGCCCGTCCCGGTCGAAGCTGTGCTGGCAGTGCAGCACCAGCGGCAGGCCCACGTCCACACCGAGCAGCCGGGCCTCGTTGGGGGTCGCCAGCACGGTCTCGATGGACGCCTCCGCCTCGGCCAGCGAGACGTCGTAGGCGCTCGCCAGCGCCTCGTAGAGCGAGGCATAGCGGTCCAGCTGCCGGCGCAGGCCGGGGAAGCGCCGGGCCGCCAGGTGGGCGGTCTCCACGGCCATCGGCTCGCCGTTGGCCAGCCGGAGCCGCTCGATGCGCAGCACCCGGCCGCCGGAGCGGATCGCCAGCAGCTCGGCGAGCTGGTCGTCGGCGTTGATGTAGCTCACGTCGAGGATGCGGGTGGCCGGGTGCAGGCCGTGCGAGCGCATCTCCTGGGTGTAGCTGGTCAGCTGGAGCACCTGGGCGACCTTGGGCTTGGCCACGAACGTGCCCTTTCCCTGGATGCGCAGCAGCCGCCCCTCCACGACCATCTCGGTGAGGGCCTGGCGCACCGTGGTGCGCGAGGTCCCGAACTGGGTGGCCAGGGCCCGCTCCGGGGGCACCGGGTTGCCCGCCGGCATCGCCTCGATCAGTTCCAGGAGCTGCTTCTTCACCTGGTAGTACTTCGGCACCCGGGGGTTGCCGTCCAGTGTGCCCTGACCGGTCATCACTCTCCTCGTGCGTTCGGCCGCGCCCGAATTGGTGTGGACCACTGGTCGAGCGCGTACCTCTTGAGTATGCACTCCTCCATGGGATGATTTGTGAGTGCCTCACCTCAGTGATCTCATCAGGCGACACACGTCGCTCAAGCAGGCCGATCTCGAATGGATCCACTCCCTCGTCTCCGATTGGCAGCTGCTGGCCGACCTCTCCTTCGCAGACCTGGTGCTGTGGGTGCGGTTGCGCGAGGACGACGGCTGGGTGGCCATCGCGCAGATGCGCCCCACCACCGGCCCCACCGCGTTCCAGGACGATCTGGTGGAGACCGTCCTCTACGACGATATGACGGACGTCACATCGCGTACCGCGCCCCGGGTGGTGGGCCGCAGGGCCCTCATCGACCGCGCCTGGAGCGAGGGCCGTATCTGCCGCGACGGCGACCCGGACTGGTCGGGCGGGGTCCCGGTGCGCGAGGAGACCATTCCGGTGCGGCGGGAGGGCAACCTCATCGCCGTCATCCAGCGCAGCACCAACCTCAGCTCCGCCCGCACCCCCAGCCGCCTGGAGCTCACCTACCTCCAGAGCGCCGGCGACCTGGCGCAGATGATCGCCGAGGGCGTGTTCCCCTTCATCGACCAGGGCCCGCTCATGGTGCGTTCGCCCCGCGTCGGGGACGGCCTGCTGCGCCTGGACCAGAACGGCGAGGTCGTCTACGCCAGCCCCAACGCCCTGTCGGCCTACCGGCGGCTGGGGCTCACCGCCGACCTGGTGGGCGCGCGCCTGGACCGCATCACCCTGGAGCTGGCGGCGCCGGGGGAGGCCCGCGACGAGAACCTCACCTACACGGCGGGCGGCCGGGCGCCCCAGGAGGCGGAGGTGGAGGCGCGCGGGGTCACCGTGCAGCTGCGCGCGATCCCGCTCATCATCGACCGGGTGCGCATCGGCGCCCTGGTGATGGTCCGCGACGTCACCGACCTGCGCCGCCGCGAGCGCGAGCTGATGACCAAGGACGCCACCATCCGCGAGATCCACCACCGGGTCAAGAACAACCTCCAGACGGTGGCGGCCCTGCTGCGGCTCCAGGCGCGGCGGCTGGACGTGCCCGAGGCGCGGGCGGCCCTGGACGAGGCGGTGGGCCGGGTCGGCTCCATCGCGATCGTGCACGAGATGCTGTCGCACACCCCCGACGAGGTCGTGGACTTCGACGACATCGCCGACCGGGTCATCCAGATGGCGGCGGAGGTCTCCTCCACGTCGGCCGGCAGCACCGTGGTGCCGCGCCGGGTGGGAGGGTTCGGCCTGCTCAACGCGCTGGTGGCGACACCGCTGTCGATGGTGCTGGCGGAGCTGGTGCAGAACGCCGTGGAACACGGGCTGGGCCAGGGGCCCGGGTCGATCGAGGTGCGGGTGCGCCGGTTCGAGGGCGGGCCGGGGTACACGGGTGCGGGAAGCCTGGAACTGGCCGTGTCCGACGACGGCGGGGGGCTGCCGGAGGACTTCGACCTGGAGGGCACCACGAGCCTGGGGCTGCAGATCGTGCGGACCCTCATCGTGGGGGAGCTCGGGGGGACCCTGGCCATCAGGCCCAAGGAGGGCGGCGGGACCGAGGTGGCGATCACCCTGCCGCTGGACCGGGAGGAGGCGTCACTGCCCTGACCGGCGGGAGCCGTGCCGGGCGGAGGCCGGAAAGGGGCGCGGGCGTCCCCGCTGCGCCGGGCGGGGACCGGGTCCGCCTCCGGCCGTTGGCCGGGGGGCGGTGCGGGCGCCGGGGATCAGCCGCGTACCATCGAACGGTGGGAGATGCCCCGCCGCTTCTTGATCAGGCGGCGCTCGTCCTCGCTGGTCCCTCCCCAGACACCGCCGTCCTGGCCGCTCTCCAGAGCCCAGTTCAGGCAGGCGGAGCTGACGGGACAGCGGTGGCACACGGCCTTGGCCTCTTCGATCTGCATCAGGGCCGGGCCGAAATTGCCGATGGGGAAGAAGAGTTCGGGGTCTTCGTCACGGCAGGCTGCGTCATGGCGCCAGTCCATGCGGTCCACTCCTCATGTCGAGGTCCGGGGGCTTGTGAAGATTTTCACGAACACTGCACGGCGGGCGCCCGATGGATGGGTCCCATCGGTGGAGTCCGGCCCCGGGTTCACCCCGCGGCCACGTGGGAAGCGCCCCAATTAACTCGCCCGTAACTCGCGGCGATATGTCGAGCGTGGCAGGCCCGTCCCCGGCGTGCAAGAGCTCTCGGGGTCAAAGGTCCCGTAAGGGCATGTCGCATGCGTCACAGTGCCGTTGAATGGCGACGGAGCCGACAATTAACAGACGATTCGTAATGCCTTCGGTACGGAATGGAAGTTGACCTCTTCCCGCTCTCCGAGGTACTCGCCGTCGATTTGGAACGCCCGCGGATGGGATGACGTGATCCGCAGAGACTCCTGATCGTGCCAGGTCAGATAGCCGTCGCCGCGGGCGGCGAGCCCTTTGGGGAAGAACATCTGCGAAAGGATCCACCCCGTGAGCGGGTGCCCGGCCTGGGTGAGCGCGAATGCGTCCAGCCCCAGCTCGAAACGGGAGGAGGGCGTGGGCTGGAGCGGCAGCGCACCCGCGTAAGTCCACGGAGTGGTGTTCGTGACGAGGGCGAAATAGACGTCCTTCGCCCCGCCGTCGCCGGTCTGTACCGCCAGTGAGGGATCGCGGATATCGCCGCCGAAGAACAGCTTGACCGCGACCTCCGCGTACAGCGCCGGGGTCGCCTTGCGCCCGTTCGACCTCTCGTGCTCCACCCGCTGGACCACGTCCGCGTCCCAGCCGAACCCGGCGCAGAAGGTGAAGTAGCGGTCGTCCCGGTCGCTGGTGATCCGCCCCAGGTTGATCTCGCGCTCCCGGCCCGCCCGCAGCGCCTCCAGGATCGTCCCCGTGGCCTCCACGGGGTCGCCGGACACCCCCAGCGCGCGGATGAAGACGTTGGCGCTGCCGCCGGGGATGACCGCGTAGCGCGGCCGTTTCAGCTCCGGGGGAGTGGCCAGCAGGCCGTTGACGACCTCGTTGACGGTGCCGTCCCCGCCCAGGCTCAGCACCAGTTCGTACCCGGCCCCGGCCGCGCCGCGGGCCAGCTCGACCGCGTGGTCGCGGTACTCGGTCTCGGCGACGGTGACGTCCAGCTCCGACGCCAGGGCGCCCAGGATCACCTCGCGGGTCCGCGACGTGGTCGTGGTCGCCTGGGGGTTCACGATGAAAAGGGCGCGCACACGGCCAGTGTAGGGCCATACGGGGCGCATCCCGCGGTCCGGGAGCGCCGCGCCCGCCGGACGCGCCCCGGGCCGCGGGAGGGCGGGGCGGGAGCGGGTCCGGCCGGGACGGGGATAACCTCGAGGGGTGTCTTCCGAGGTCTCTTCCCGCCCGTTCACCGTCGTCGTCGCAGCAGCGCTGGAGGCGCTCGTCGGGCTGGCCGCCGGCATCGGCGGGCTCTACAGCATGTTCACCGCGGTCACCGGCCGCACCGGCGAGCTGGACAGCGCCCTGCCGCTCACCGTCATCGGGCTGGGGGTGGCGGCGCTGCTGGTCTTCATCGCCCAGGGCCTGTGGCGGCTCAAGGACTGGGCGCGCACGCCGGTCTTCGTCACGCAGCTCTTCCTCGGCGTGGTGGCGTACTACATGTTCACCAGCGGCCAGTACCTGATCGGCGGCGTGCTGGCGGCCGTGGCGGTGGCCGCCTCGGCGGCGGTGCTCTCGCCTCCGACGACCGCGGCCCTCTTCCCCGGCGAATGGGGCGAGAAGAAGGATCGGTGAGCCGCGGCCGTCGGCGCGCGTCAGTCGTCGGTGGTCAGTGCCTGCCGCAGCTGGGCCAGGGTGCGGGCCAGCAGGCGCGACACGTGCATCTGCGAGATGCCGAGCTCCTGGGCGATCTGCGACTGGGTCATGTTCCCGAAGAACCGCAGCAGCAGGATGCGCTTCTCCCGGGGAGGCAGCTGCTCCAGGAGTGGCTTGAGCGACTCCCGGTACTCCACGCCCTCGAGGGACTCGTCCACGATCCCGAGCGAGTCGGCCACCGCGGGCGCGTCCTCGTCGCCGCTGTCCGGCGCGTCCAGCGACACCGTCGAGTAGGCGTTGGCGGACTCCAGGCCCTCCAGCACCTCCTCCTCGGTCATCTGCAGGTGCGCCGCCAGCTCGGCGACCGTCGGCGAGCGCCCCTCGCGCTGCGACAGGTCGCTGACCGCCTTGGTCAGTGAGAGCTTCAGCTCCTGGAGGCGCCGGGGGACCCGGACGGCCCACCCCTTGTCCCGGAAGTGGCGCTTGATCTCACCGACGATGGTCGGCGTGGCGTAGGTGGAGAACTCCACCCCCCGCTCCAGGTCGAACCGGTCGATCGACTTGATCAGCCCGATCGTGGCGACCTGGGTGAGGTCGTCCAGCCATTCCCCCCTGTTGCGGAACCGGCGGGCCAGGTACTCCACCAGTGGCAGGTGGAGCTCCACGAGCTCGTCACGGATCCTGCGCCGTTCCTCCGAATCGGCGTCGAGTTCGTTGAGGCGTTCGAACAGCGCTCTCGCGCGCGCCCGGTCGGGCACCGCGTGCTCGGTCTTCGCGGTCAGAGCGGGCCCCCTTTCGCTCACGCCGGCTCCAAGGTGCCACGGCGTTTGTACAGGACGATGGAGACACGGTCGTCGGGGCCGACCTCGGCGTCGACCTCCCCGGCCAGGGCGGACAGCACCGTCCAGGCGAAGGTGTCGCGCGCGGGGAGCCGGCCGTCGGCGGTGATCACCGAGACGGAGATGCGCATCCCGTCCGCGGCGAGCTCGAACTCTGTGGTCAGTTCCGTGCCGGGCAGCGCCTGGGAGAGGAGCATGGCGCAGGCCTCGTCGACACCGATCCTCAGGTCCTCGATCTCGTCGAGGGTGAAGTCGAGCCGGGCGGCCAGGCCCGCCGTCGCCGTGCGCAGGACGGACAGGTATGCGCTGTCCGCGGGCATGTTGACGGTGACAGCGTCGCGTACACCGGTGGCGTCGGCCATGGGCACAGCGGTTTCTTCGGTCACGTCCCTCCTTCGGGGGGCGAGGTTGCCGCTTGAATGCAATGTATCTCGTTTCACCCTGCCACTGACGCAGGGAGAACGGACCGTGTCCGCGTGATCGGGTCGAACGCGAGACGATCGGTCGTGATCAGGGGCTCTGGGAGCCCAGAGAGGCCAGGGCTTCGCCGTCCAGGCGGCGGACCGTCCACTCGCTCATGGGACGCGACCCGAGCGCCTCGTAGAAGCGGATGGACGGCTCGTTCCAGTCGAGCACGGACCACTCCAGACGGGTGTAGCCGCGCTCCACACAGGTGCGCGCCAGGGTGCGCAGCAGCGCCAGCCCGTGCCCGCCGCCGCGCGCGTGCGGGCGCACGTAGAGGTCCTCCAGGTAGATCCCGTGCCTGCCGGTCCAGGTGGAGTAGTTGAGGAACCACACCGAGAAGCCGACGGTGACGGGGGCCCCGTCCGGCCCGGGCGCCTCGGCGATGTGCGAGAACACCTTGGGGTCGGGGCCGAAGAGCGCCGTGCGCAGGTCGTCCTCGGTGGCGACCGCCGCGTCCGGCTCCTTCTCGTACTCGGCCAGTTCCCGGATCATCGCGACGATCTCCGGAACGTCGTCGGGCACGGCGGTACGGATCATCGGATCACCTCGGTAGCGGAAGGGGACAGGGCCTCCTCCAGCCTACGCGCACACCGGCGGGCGTCAGGGGCGGTGGGCGACCATCCGCTCGACCGTCCCGAAGAACAGCCGGTCGTGGTGGCCGACCCGGAAGCCCGCCTCGGCGGCCACCTCGCGCGGTGCCCGCCGGGGGTTCTCGCGGCGGCGCTCCCACAGCCGCGCGGGGAAGCGCGTGTGGCCGATCCGCTCCGCTGCCAGCAGCCGCCCGCCCGGCACCAGGACCCGGTACATCTCCCGCAGCGCCTCCTCCTGGCCGTCGATGGCGCTCAGGGCGAGCGTGCACACCACGGTCTCGAAGCTCTCGTCGGAGAAGTCCAGCGAGCGGGCGTCCCCCTCGGCGAAGCGGGCGACCAGCCCCAGCTCCTCGGCGCGCTTGCGGGCCGCGGCCAGCGCCGCCGAGTCCGGGTCGATCGCGGTCAGGCGCACCTGGGGCGGGTAGTACCGCAGGTTGGCGCCGTCGCCCACACCGACCTCCAGGGTACGCTCGCGCGCCCCCGCGCACAGGATCTCCCGGGTGCGCCGCAGGGCGGGGCCCTCCCAGGGCACCCCGCGCTCCGTCCACGGCCGCCGTACGCTCATGTCCTCGCCCGCTGTGCTCACCACCCCGACTCTGTGTCCCCCGGGGCCCCGGGTCAAGGGGCGGCGGCGCGTTTCTCCGGGAGAGGGCGCAAAAAAGGGGGCGGCCCGCCCCCGGGGAGGGAGCGGGCCGCCCGGAGCGCGGCTCAGAGCACCTTGGACAGGAAGGCCCGGGTGCGCTCGTGCTGCGGGTTCCCCAGCACCTCGGCGGGGGCGCCGGCCTCCACGACCACGCCGTCGTCCATGAACACCAGGGAGTCGCCGACCTCGCGGGCGAACCCCATCTCGTGTGTGACGACCATCATGGTCATGCCGTTCTCGGCCAGGTCCCGCATCACGTCCAGGACCTCGCCGACCAGCTCCGGGTCCAGGGCGCTGGTGGGCTCGTCGAACAGCATCAGCGACGGCTCCATCGCCAGCGCGCGGGCGATCGCCACGCGCTGCTGCTGGCCGCCGGAGAGCTGGTCGGGGTAGGCGGCGGCCTTGTCGGGCAGGCCCACGCGCTCCAGCAGCTCCATGGCCTTGGCCGTGGCCTGGGCCTTGGGCACGCGCTTGACCTGCACCGGCGCCTCGATGATGTTGCCCAGCACGCTCAGGTGCGGGAACAGGTTGAAGCGCTGGAACACCATGCCGATGTCGCTGCGCTGGGCGGCGACCTCGGTCTCGCGCAGCTCGTAGAGCCTTCCGCGCTTCTGCCGGTAGCCCATCAGCTCGCCGTTGACCCACAGGCGTCCGGCGGTGAGCTTCTCCAAGTGGTTGACGCACCGCAGGAAGGTCGACTTGCCCGACCCCGAGGGGCCGATGATGCACATGACCTCGCCCCTCCGGACCTGGAGGTCGATGCCCTTGAGCACCTCCAGGCGGCCGAAGCTCTTGTGCACGTTCTCGGCGACCACGAGGGCGTCGGAGGGGAGCTCGGCCCCCTCGGCGGTCTCGATGACCGGCTCGTTCTGCTCGCTCATCAGTGCGCCCCTCCGACGATGCGGTTGCGGATGCCGCCGTACTGGCCGGGGTTGAAGCGGCGTTCGATGAAGTACTGGCCGATCATCAGGACGCTGGTGATGGCCAGGTACCACAGGCACGCCGCCACCAGCATCGGGAAGATCTGGTAGGTCCGGGCGCCGATCGCCTGGAGCTGGTAGAACAGCTCGATCGTCACCGGGACGTAGGCGAGCAGCGCGGTGTCCTTGAGCATCGCGATGGTCTCGTTGCCGGTGGGCGGGATGACCACCCGCATCGCCTGCGGCAGGGTGATGCGCCGCAGGACCTTGGCCCGGCTCATGCCCAGCGCCTGGGCGGCCTCGGTCTGGCCCTTGTCGACCGACTGCAGGCCCGCCCGGATGATCTCGGCCATGTAGGCGCCCTCGGAGAGCGACAGCGCCATCAGGCCGGCGACGTAGCCGCTCAGCAGGGTGCGGGTGTCGATCTCGAAGAAGCGGGCGTCGCCTTCGAGGCCGAGCCAGGCCATCCAGTAGTTGTCGAACGGCAGGCCCAGCTCGATGGTCTGGTAGAGGATCGCCAGGTTGCCGAAGAGCACGGCCAGGACCAGGCGGGGCACGCCCCGGAAGAACCAGGTGTAGATCCAGGAGACGGTGCTCAGCACCGGGTTCCCGGACAGCCGCATCACGGCCAGCACGATGCCCAGGGCGATGCCGATGACCATCGACAGGACGGTGGCGCTGATCGTGACCCACACGCCTCGGACGACGGGGTCCGAGAACATGTGCTCCACCATGAACGGCCAGTTGAAGGCGTCGTTCGTGAAGAGCATGTGCACGAACATCGACGCCAGGAGCAGCACGGCTCCGGCGGCGACCCACCGCTCGGGGTAGCGGACGGGGACGGCGGTGATGGGTTCGGCCGGTCGGCCCGGAGCCGGGATCTTGCTCGGCTCCGGGCCGCCCACCGGTGCGGTCGGTGAGGTCAAGGATCGGACTTTCGCTCGGTGACGGACGGGGGAGGGTTTCCCTTACTCCGCGGCGGGGTTCACCTCGGCGGACTCCAGGCCGCCGGCCTCGACGCCCCACTCGCCCAGGACCTGCTCGTAGGTGCCGTCCTCGATCATGGCGTTGAAGGCGGCGGCGATGGCGTCGGCCAGCTCGGTCTCGTCCTTGTGGGTGAGGATGCCGTAGGGGGCGGCGTCGTACTGCTCGCCGATGAACTCCAGGACGCCCTCACCGGTCTGCTCCAGGGCGTACGCCGCGGTGGGCATGTCGGCCAGGGAGGCGTCGTTGACGCCGGACACCACGGTCTCGGTGGCCAGCGGCTGGTTCTCGAACTTCTGGATGGTGATGGGGTCCTCGCCGGCGTCCACGCAGGCCTGGCTGCGGGCCTCGATGTCCTCGTCGTGGGTGGTGTCGGACTGCACCGCGATGCGCATGCCGCAGGCGTTGTCGGGGTCGACGCCCTGCGGGTTGCCCGCCTGGGCGAACCACTGGGTGCCGGAGGAGAAGTAGGACACCATGTTGACCTGCTCCATGCGCTCCGCGGTCACGGTGAAGGAGGAGGAGCCCAGGTCGTAGGTTCCGGTGTCGACGCCGATGATGATGGAGTCGAAGGTGGTGGGCTCCCACTGGGCCTCCAGGCCGAGCTTGCCCAGGGCGGCCTCCAGCAGGTCGACGTTGAAGCCCAGGACGGTCTCGCCGTCGGTGTCCAGGAACTCGCCGGGCGGGTAGGACGCCTCCACACCGATCTTCACGGAGCCGGCCTCGGCGATGTCGGCGGGGACCAGGGCGGCGAGCTCCTCGTCGACCTCCACGGCGGGCGCCTCCGGCGTCGCGGCCTCCTCCTCGGCCGGCTCGGAGCCGCCGCAAGCGCTGAGGGCGAGGACACCGGCCAGGGCGAGGGCGCCGACGGAGAAGGGCGCGGACAGGGGCTTGTGCAGGGCCATCGTGAATCTCCTTCTGGAGCACGAAGTGCCTGGTCGGAGTCGGGTTCGCGGCCCCTCCACCCGAACCAAAGCGACATACGGTGCGATATGTGGCAAATGTGGATACGTCGGTGCCGTCCCATCGTGCCGACCCTGCGATTTTCCTGCGGTCACCGTTGTGAGAGGATTGCGTAACGGGTCATCCCCGTAGTGAGGCGTACGCGCAGAACTCGCATAGGAGTCAGGCGAAGCACGACCTCTCCGGCGACACCACCGGTCATGGCCGACCGGCGCCGGAGGGGGCTCCCCTAGCACGGCACACCGGCTTCGCGCGCGGTACGCACCGACACCATTCGCCCCGTCATGGCCGACGCGGGCGGCAGTAAGACCTTGAAGGGTTTTCGATGACCAGCGATTCTTCTTCGCGTACCCGGAATCCGAACCTGGACGACGACCCCGCGTTCGCCCTGCACCGCGGCGGCAAGCTCCAGATCACCTCCACCGTCGACGTGCACGACCACGAGGGCCTGTCCCTCGCCTACACCCCGGGCGTCGCCCGCGTCTGCAACGGCATCGCCGACTCCCCCGAGCTGGTGGAGGACTACACCTGGCGGAGCAACCTGGTCGCCGTGGTCACCGACGGCACCGCGGTCCTGGGCCTGGGCGACATCGGCCCCGAGGCGTCCCTGCCCGTCATGGAGGGCAAGTCGCTGCTGTTCAAGCAGTTCGGCGGCGTCGACTCCGTCCCCATCGCGCTGGCCTGCACCGGTGCCGACGAGATCGTCGAGACCGTCGTGCGGATGGCCCCGTCCTTCGGCGGGATCAATCTGGAGGACATCTCCGCCCCCCGCTGCTTCGAGATCGAGAAGCGGCTGCGCGAGCGGCTGGACATCCCCGTCTTCCACGACGACCAGCACGGCACCGCGATCGTCACCGTCGCCGCCCTGCACAACGCCGCCCGCCTGACCGGGCGCACCCTGGGCGACCTGCGCGCGGTGGTCTCGGGCGCGGGCGCGGCCGGGGTCGCCGTCACCAAGATGCTCGTCGACGGCGGCATCGGCGACATCGCCGTGGCCGACTCCAAGGGCATGATCTACGACGGGCGGGAGGGCCTGACCCCCGTCAAGCAGGAGCTGGCCGCGATCAGCAACAAGGCCGGCCTGCGCGGCTCCATCGAGAGCGCCCTGGCCGGCGCGGACGTGTTCATCGGCCTGTCCGCCGGCGAGGTCCCCGAGGCCGTCGTCGCGACCATGGCCCAGGACGCGATCGTGTTCGCGATGGCCAACCCCAACCCGGAGATCCACCCGGACGTCGCCCGCAAGTACGCCGCGGTGGTCGCCACCGGGCGCAGCGACTTCCCCAACCAGATCAACAACGTCCTGGCCTTCCCGGGCGTGTTCAAGGGCGCCTTCGAGGCCCGCGCCACCGACATCACCGAGAACATGAAGCTGGCCGCCGCCACGGCTCTGGCCGGACTCGTCGGTGACGACCTGTCGGCGGACTACATCATCCCGAGTCCCTTCGACGAGCGGGTGGGCGCGGCGGTCTCGGCCGCCGTCGCCGCCCAGGCCCGCGAGGACGGCGTCGCCCGCCGCTGACCGGACACGGGAAGGGCCCGGAAGGCGCGCCCCCGCGGCGCCCCTCCGGGCCCTTCCCCTTTTGCTCGGTCCGTCGCGGCTACTTGTCGTCGCCGGGGTCGTCGACCACCTGGCTCCAAGGGTCGCCGCCGGAGGGCGGCATGGGCCGCGCGGCCTTGGGCTCCTCGGGCTTCGGGGCCTTCCCGGCACCCTCGGCCCTCGGCTCCCCGGGCTCGCCCGCCTCAGGCTCCCCGGCCCCCGGCTTCTCCGCCTCCGGGCCGGGCGCCTCGGGCTCCTGGGACTCGGACTCCGGCCGCTCGGCGGCGGGAGCCCCGGCCCCGGGCGCCTCGGGACCGTCGGCCTTCTCGGCCTCCGGCTCCGCGGAGTCCTTGCGCGGCGGGCCCCAGGTGCGCGCGTCCCGGCGGATCACCTCGACGGTGTCGTCCAGGATGCGGCGCAGGTCGTGCAGGGCGGCCTCGCCGACCGTGCCCGCCTCCCTGGCCACGTCGCGGACCCGCTCGCTGAAGTCGCGCAGGGCGTGGTCCAGGTCGGGGGTGCGGCCGGAACCGCCCTTGCCCCAGACCGCGCCGAAGGCGCCGAAGCCCTGGGTGAACTTCTCCCACTCGCGCGACCAGCGCTGGCCGTCGTCGCAGGAGTGGTCGGCCTTCGCCTTCTCGCCGCCCTGCTTCCGGGAGTCCCGCTCCTCCTCGGCCTTGGGGGCCTCGGCGGTCGGCTCCTCCTGCTTCGGGGCCTCCCCGGCCGCGGACTCCGGCGCGGGAGCCTCCTCGGCGGGGCGCCGGGCGCCGCCCGCGGCGAACTTCAGCTCCTCGCGCAGCGAGCTGATGGTCTCCCGCACGTCCTGCTTGACCGCCCGGGCGATGTCGCGCACCGAGTCGGTGATCTCCCGCTCCAGGTCGTCCAGGTCGCGCTCGCGCGCCCGCAGCTCCTCGCGCCCCTTGTCGGTGAGGCTGTAGACCTTGCGGCCGCCCTCCTCGGTGTGGGTGACCAGCCCCTCCTCCTCCAGCCGCGCCAGCCGCGGGTAGATGGTGCCGGGGGAGGGGGAGTACACGCCCAGGAACCGGTCCCGGAGCAGGCTGATGATCTCGTATCCGTGCCTGGGGCTCTCGTCCAGCAGCTTGAGCAGGTAGAGCCGGAGTCTGCCGTGTCCGAAGAAAGTGCTCATTCATGCCCCCTCGGGGATCGCGGCCGGAGTCTCGGGCGCGCGCCGCAGCAGCGCGGTCCGGTTGGACGCGGAGTTGATGGTGATGGTCGCCGGGTCCACCCCGCTGCCGATGCGCCCGCTCAGGACGGTGCGGGCGCGCCCGCCGCTCCGCTCCAGGCCGAAGTCGGAGTCGACCGCGGAGCTGGCGTTGCGGATCTCCACCGAGGCGGAGGTGTCCGCGGGCACCCGCAGGGCGACCTCGCCGGAGACGGTGTTGATCCGCACCCGGCCGGCCGGGGCCACGTCGGTGTCGGCCAGCACGGAGCCCGAGACGGTCTTGGCGCTCAGGGAGGAGACACGCCCGCCCGCCACGGCCAGCTGGCCGCTGACGCTGTTGAAGGACAGGCCCCCGGACACGTCCCGCAGGGAGGCGTTGCCGGAGACGGTGCCGATGTCGGTCTCGCCGCTCGCCCCGTCCAGGGTCACCTCGCCCGAGGCGGTCTTGAGCCTGGTGCGCGACCCCACGCCGGCGACGACGATCGGCGCGCTCATGGTGGTGACGTCGACCGGGCAGTCCCGGGGGACGCGCAGGTTCACGGTGGCGCTGCGCCGCTGCACCTGCTTGTAGCCGCCCAGCTGGACCGGGCGCAGCCGCTCCAGCAGTCCGGACCCGGTGAGGTCCTCGTAGTGGATGGTGAGGATGCCCGCCTCCTGGACGGCGAGGAGGGGCTCGCCGACGATGTCGGTCACCTCGAAGGTGACCGGGTCGTCGGTGGGAAGAATGTTGACCTGGCCGCCGAGGATCCGTACCCGCAAGGCCACGATGCCGTCGAGGGTCTGGGTCGTCGGCCTGTCGATGGTCCAACGTGCCATCGTGTGCACCCTTTCGCTCGCTCCGATGCCTTCACGATATGTCGCGAGTGCGGCGAACTCAAGATATGTCGCGGATTACCGGGGGTGTCTCCGGGTTCTCCCCGAGGCCCCCCGGGGGGAGCGGCGCCTCCCGGGACGGGGCCGGACAGCGCGAAGGGGGCCCGGGATCTCTCCCGGGCCCCCTTCACAGGTGGTGCGCCCTACTCTTCGTCCTCGTCGTCCAGCCGGGCCAGCCAGGTGGCCAGCCGGTCGACCGGGGTCTCGAACTCGGGGTGGACGTCGGTGAACGTCCGCAGCTGCTCGGCGAGCCAGGCGAGGCTGACCTCCTCCTCACCGCGGCGTTTCTCCAACTCCTCGATTCCGCGATCCGTGTAGTACAACGCGCACGCCCCTGCTAGTCCGCCGGCGGGAAGACCGTGTCCACCAGGGCGCGCTGCTCCGCCTCGTGCCGCTTGGCCGAGCCGGCCGCGGGCGAGGAGGACGCCGGACGCGAGATCCGGGTGAACGGGCGGTCGAGCTGCTCGGAGAAGACCAGCGCGACGAACGGCCACGGGCCCATGTTCGCCGGCTCCTCCTGGACCCACAGGACCTCGCCCGCGTTCGGGTAGGCCTTGAGCTGCTCCCGGATCTCCTCGATCGGCAGCGGGTAGAGCCGCTCCGCCCGGATGATCGCGGTGTGCTTGTCGCCGCTCTTGCGGCGCGCCGCGTCCAGGTCGTAGTAGATCTTGCCCGAGCACAGCACCACGCGGCGCACCTTCTCCGGAGCGATCGAGTCGTCCGTGATGAGCGGCCGGAAGTGCCCCGAGGTGAAGTCGGAGGCGGCGGAGGTCGCGGCCTTCAGGCGCAGCAGCGACTTGGGCGTGAAGACCACCAGCGGACGCTGGATCGGCGACTTCGCCTGCCAGCGCAGCAGGTGGAAGTAGCTCGCCGGGGTCGTCGGCATCGCGACGGTCATGTTCTCCTGCGCGCACTGCTGGAGGAACCGCTCGATCCGGGCCGAGGAGTGGTCCGGGCCCTGGCCCTCGTAGCCGTGCGGCAGCAGCAGGGTGACGCTGGAGCGCTGGCCCCACTTCTGCTCGCCGGAGCTGATGTACTCGTCGATGACGGTCTGCGCGCCGTTGACGAAGTCGCCGAACTGCGCCTCCCACATCACCAGCGCCTCGGGGCGGGTGAGCGAGTAGCCGTACTCGAAGCCCAGCGCCGCGTACTCGCTCAGCAGCGAGTCGTGGACGTGGAACTTCACGGTGCCGTTGTCGAACTGCTTGAGCGGCGTGTAGGTCTCGCCGGTGTCGCGGTCCATCAGCGCGGCGTGGCGCTGGCCGAAGGTGCCGCGGCGGCTGTCCTGGCCGATCAGGCGGACCGGGTGCTCGTCCAGCAGCAGCGAGCCGAAGGCCAGCAGCTCACCGGTCGCCCAGTCCACCGCGTCGGTCTCCACCATCGTGGCGCGGCGGGCCAGCTGCGGGGCCAGGCGCGGGTGCGCGGTGAAGTTCTCCGGCAGGTTGACCTGGGTGTCGATGACCCGCTTGACGACCTCGTCGCTGATCGCGGTCTCGACGGTGGAGTGGTCCAGGCGGCCCTCGGTGAACACCTCGGGCTTGACCACGGCGCCCGGCTCGATCGGCTTCTTGTCGGCCTCGCGGGTCTCGACGAAGGCCCGCTCCAGCTCGGACTGGTAGTCGCGCAGCGCCGACTCGGCCTCCTCCACCGTGATGTCCCCGCGGCCGATGAGGGCCTCGGTGTACAGCTTGCGGGTGGAGCGCTTGGCGTCGATGACGTCGTACATCAGCGGCTGTGTGAACGCCGGGTTGTCGCCCTCGTTGTGACCGCGGCGGCGGTAGCAGACGAGGTCGATCACGACGTCCTTGTTGAACGCCTGGCGGTAGGCGAAGGCCAGGTGCGCGACCCGGACCACGGCCTCGGGGTCGTCCCCGTTGACGTGGAAGATCGGCGCCTGCACCATCCGCGCCACGTCGGTGGCGTACACGCTGGAGCGGCTGTCCGACGGCGAGGTGGTGAAGCCCACCTGGTTGTTCACGACGATGTGGACGGTGCCGCCGGTGCGGTACCCGCGCAGCTGGGACAGGTTGAGGGTCTCGGCGACCACGCCCTGCCCGGCGAACGCGGCGTCGCCGTGGATGAGGATCGGCAGCACGGTGAAGCCGTGCGCGCCCTTGTCGAGCACGTCCTGCTTGGCGCGGACGATGCCCTCCAGGACCGGGTCGACGGTCTCCAGGTGGGACGGGTTGGCCGCCAGGGAGATGTCGATCTTCTCGCCCTCGCGGGTCTGGAAGACCCCCTCGGTGCCCAGGTGGTACTTGACGTCGCCGGAGCCGTGCGCGCTGCGCGGGTCGAGGTTGCCCTCGAACTCGCCGAAGATCTGCCCGTAGGACTTGCCGCAGATGTTGGCCAGCACGTTGAGGCGGCCGCGGTGGGCCATGCCGATGACGGCCTCGTCCAGACCGGACTTGGCGGCCTTGGAGATCACGCCGTCGAGCAGCGGGATGAGGGACTCGCCGCCCTCCAGGGAGAACCGCTTCTGGCCCACGTACTTGGTCTGCAGGAAGGTCTCGAACGCCTCGGCGCTGTTGAGCCGGTGCAGGATGTGCAGCTGCTCGTCACGGTCGAGCTTCTCGTGCTCGCGCTCGACGTGCGCCTGGATCCACTCCCGCTCCTCCGGGCTCTGGATGTGCATGTACTCGATACCCACCGTGCGGCAGTAGGTGTCGCGCAGCACGCCCAGGATGTCGCGCAGCTTCATGACCTGCTTGCCGCCGAAGCCCCCGGTCGGGAACTCGCGGTCCAGGTCCCACAGGGTCAGGCCGTGCTGGAGCACGTCCAGGTCCGGGTGCTTGCGCTGCTCGTGGTCGAGCGGGTTGGTGTCGGCCATGAGGTGGCCGCGCACGCGGTAGGCGTGGATCAGCTCCTGGACCCGGGTGGTCTTGTCGAGCTGGGTGGCCTTGTTGACGTGGATGTCCTGCACCCAGCGCACCGGCTCGTAGGGGATGCGCAGGGAGTTGAAGATCTCGTCGTAGAAGCCGTTCTCGCCCAGCAGCAGCTGGTGGATCCGGCGCAGGAACTCACCCGACTGCGCACCCTGGATGATGCGGTGGTCGTAGGTGGAGGTCAGCGTCATGACCTTGCTGATGCCCAGCTCGGCCAGCGTGTCCGCGGAGGCGCCCTGGAACTCGGCCGGGTACTCCATGGCGCCGACGCCCAGGATGGTGCCCTGGCCCGGCATGAGGCGCGGGACCGAGTGCACGGTGCCGATGCCGCCGGGGTTGGTGAGGCTGATGGTGGTGCCCTGGAAGTCCGGCACGCCCAGCTTGTTGGTGCGGGCCTTGCGGACCAGGTCCTCGTAGCCGCTCCAGAACTCCATGAAGTCCATCTCGTCGGACCTCTTGATGGAGGGCACGACGAGCTGGCGCGAACCGTCCGGCTTCTGCAGGTCGATGGCCAGGCCGAAGTTCACGTGCCTGGGCTTGGCGACACCGGGCTTGCCGTCGATCTCCGTGTAGGAGTAGTTCATCTCCGGCATCGACTCGAGGGCCTTGACCATGGCGTAGCCGATGAGGTGGGTGAAGGAGACCTTCCCACCGCGGCCGCGCCGGAGATGGTTGTTGATGACGATCCGGTTGTCGAAGAGGAGCTTGACCGGTACCGCGCGCACACTGGTCGCGGTCGGCATGGCCAGGCTCGACTCCATGTTGGTGGCGGTGCGCGCCGGTGCGCCGCGCAGCCGCTCCTCGTCGACCCGGAGGGCCTCGTCCGCGCTCGGGGCCGCCGCCTTGGCGGGGGCCGGCGCGGCGGGCTTCTCGGGTGCGGTGGGGGTCGTGGCCTGCGCCTTGGCGGCGGTGGTCCCCCCGCTCTTCGCACCGGCCGACTCCGCGGGCTTGTAGTCCGCGAAGAAGTTCCACCAGGCCTTGTCGACCGAGTTCGGGTCGTTCAAGTACTTCTGATAAAGCTCCTCGACCAACCACTCGTTGGGACCAAAGTCTGTCAGGGGTTGAGACGCCTCAGACGACACGGCGGAGATCGCCCACTTCCGCAGCTCGCTCGTGAATGTGTAGGACGACGGGTGGCTGCCGGCTCGGTCGGCTCAAGGAAGAACGGTGGTCGACCGCGTGGCGGAAGACCGGTCTGACCAGGCCGGCGCTCGTCGGTTACCAGGCTACTTGTACCGGCCTCCCGGCGGGGAACGCGGGCCGTGTTGAAACTAGGAGATAGCTAACATTTTTTCACAATCACGTTGTCGCTACGCGCCGGTAACCAAGCGTAGTGTGCCCGCACTGCCTGATTTGTAGGCTTTTGAGGGGATTTGGAGATGTGAAACCCTTGGCCGTTATCGGCCGCCTCCAGTGTGTCCTGTACCACTCTCGATATCGAGATTCCGAGGGAACCCGGTACCGGCGGGCTCCGTCGGAGTAGGTGCAAGCGGCCGGGCAGGACGGCCGGGTCCCGCCGCCGACGTTCCCAGCGGGAGCGGTGGGACCCGGGCCCGGCCGTCGCGCGTTTCCCTCGGTGAGGGCCCTCCGGACTCGCGAAACGCCGGTGAACGGTGCCGAACTTGCGCGGATCTGTGCGCTCTTCGGAGTTCTCCCGCGCCGACGCGCCCCGCGTGCCAGGATCGCGATACGCGCACACCGGACACACGGGGGTGGGAGAGACCCATGAGGGGACTGGGGGAGCTGGAAGCCGCCATCATGGACGCGCTGTGGCGGTCCGAGGAGCCGCTGCCCGTGCGGCTCGTCCACGAGACGATGGTCTACGACCGGGACATCGCGTACACGACCGTCATGACGGTCGCGGGGATCCTGTACAACAAGGGCCTGGTCGACCGGGAGAAGCGCGGCCGCGCCTGGGTGTACTGGACGCTGGAGACCCGTGCCGAGTACACCGCGCGGGTCATGGACGAGTTCCTCGGCACCTGCCCCGAGCCCCAGGCCACCCTGCGCAGCCTCGTCGAGCGCTTCAGCGACGAGGAGGTGGCCTCCTTCCACCGGGTGCTCAGCCAGGTCCGCCTCAGCCGGGGCGCCGCCGGCTAGGCGGTGTCCTTGTGAACCTCCGCTGCGCTTCAGTCCGTCCGCCGCCCGCCACCGCCCTCGACGGACGGCCCGCGGCCGCGGGCTTTCCTCGAGGACGCCTCCTTGGGGCCGCCGGAACCCCGCCGGGCGCCTCACGAACCCCCGGCGGCACGGGGGAGAACAGGCCTCTAGGCCCGTCTGCGCAGGCGGCGCACGCCCGGCACGGCCAGGGCCGCCAGGGTGGCCGCCGCCGTCAGCGCGGCCAGCGCCGCCAGGGCCCGCTCCGGCCCCACGGCCGCCGCCACCGGCCCGATCGCCGCCTGCCCGACCGGGATCGCGGCGAACGACCCCAGGGCGTCGTAGGAGTACACCCGGGACAGCCGGTCGGCCGGGACGTTCTCCTGCACCGAGACGTGCCAGGCCACCTCGAACTGCTCCACGGCCACGCCCGCCGCGAACATGGCGGCGACCAGCACCAGGGGCGCCGCCGGCAGGGACAGCGCGTACAGCGGGACCGCCTGGACGGCGACCAGCGCCACCCCGAACGCCAGGGCGCGGCGCGGCAGCCACCGCGCGGCCAGGAACCCGCCCGCCAGCATCCCGGCGCTCTGGGCCGCCACCACCAGCCCCCAGGCCGCCCGGCCGAAGGACGCGTCGGCGATCGCCGGGCCCAGCACCGTCACCGAGGCCGACCAGGCGGCGTTGGTGACCATGAACTGCGCCACCACCACCCACACCCACGGGCGGGCGGTGAACTCGCGCCACCCCTCGACCAGGTCGCGCAGCACGCCCACCCGCCCCGTGCCGGCCTCCGTGCCCGGCAGCCGCAGCAGCACGAACGCCCCGCAGGCCAGCGCGTACAGTCCCGCGTCGGCGGCGATCGACCACCCCGGGCCGACGAACGCGACCAGGGCCCCGCCCAGGGACAGCCCCGCCACCATCGCGCCGTTGCCGGTCAGCCGGACCACCGCGTTGGCCTGGCGCAGCAGCCCGGGCGGCACCGTCTGGGGGACCAGCGCGGCGGACGCGGGCAGGTTCACCGCGGCCGCGGCCCCGTTGAGCACGCTCAGCCCCACCATCAGCGGCATCGACGCCGTCCCCGTCAGCAGGGCCGCGCCCAGCGCCCCCTGGGACAGGGCGGCCAGGGCGCAGCCGCCGCGCAGCACCAGGGCGCGGGGCAGCCGGTCGGCGATCACCCCGCCGAGCAGAAGCAGGAGCACGTTGGCCACGGACCGCGCGCCCACCACCAGCCCCACCTGGACCAGGGACCCGGTCACGTCCAGCACGGCGAACGCCAGCGCCACGTTCGCGAGCCCGTTGCCCAGGGACATCAGCAGCCGCCCGGCGGCCAGCGCCCGGAACGGGCCGTGCCGCAGCGGCGCCCCCATCCCGGCCGCGCGCCCCGCGTCCTCCGTCGCCGTCACCTCGGAACCCCGTCCCGTTCCCGGGACCCCGGGCTCACGACAGGATCCAGCTGCGGCCCTCCGCCGCCAGCTTCTCCACGAGGGTCGCGCTGTCGTGCTCCTTGGCGAACAGGTGCTCGGGGCGGGTGATGGGCACGATCCACAGCCACCGCACCGGGTCGCCCTGGAAGGTCAGCCCCGCGGTGTCCGGCGGGGCGTGCCCGGCGGCGGCCACGAGGGGCGAGGGGTCCTCCAGCAGCAGCACCGCCCCCGCGCCCCGGCGCATCGCCCGGTCCTCGGGGTTGTCCAGCCACTTGACCGTGTGCCCGGTCCCGAACCAGGTCACCGCCCGCCACGGGAACGCGCCGATCCACCGGAAGATCCGCGCCGCGTGGTGCGCGGGCATGGTGGTGGCCAGCGCCAGCTCCACCCGCGCGTACCTGGAGGTGTCGGCCATGTACCGGTCCAGGGTGGGCATCCGCTGCCCGCACATGCCCACGGTCGACAGGATCGTGAACGGCCGGTCCTCGGAGGGCGGGCGCTCCGACACCCGCAGCAGCGGCGGGTGGCCGTCGGACACGTCCCAGTAGTGGCCGGCCGCGCCCACCGTCCGGTTGAGGTGCCCCAGCACCGTGCGCTGCACGCTGCGCCACGCGCCCGAGGCCCGCCGCCAGTCCCAGTAGGCCTCCGCGTGCACCACCCGCGGCCACAGCTGTCCCTTGACCGGGTCCAGCTCCCAGGCGTAGGCGCTGCGCCCGATCGCCTCGCGGGCGTACCCGGGCAGGCCGCTGTCGGCCTCCGCCCAGCCGGGGATGACCGCGAGCAGGCCCTCCTCGTCGACCAGCGCGACCCCGTCGCCCTCCTCGAACCACACCGCACGCAGACAGGAGGGGTCGAACCGTGGGCGCCCCTGCGGGTGCTTGGTGTGCCCCTCCGGCATCAGCGGGGCCCGCCCCTCGAAGGAGCCGCCGGGCTCGGCGGCGCGGGGGGCGATCTCGTGGTTGGCCAGCCACACCGGGACGCGGATGCGCCCGCGCGCGTCCAGCAGGTAGGCGGCCGTGGTCCGGGAGTCGCACTCGACGACGACGCGACGGCTCTGGTACGGGCTGACCTCGTCGAGCAGGACCTCGATCCCTGTCACCGGCCCTCCCACATGTGCCGATCCGCCGTCCTTCGCGGGTCCGATCCGACCCGTCCCTGCAATGCGTAGAATCGACGGTAGTGCCCTGACAGGCGGAGCCGTATCCGCAGCCGCGTATAGGTCGTATAACGACCCGAGCCGCTGCCGTCCCGCGCCGGGCCGAGACCATCGACTCCACCCTTACGGACTCTCTATGCCCGCCGAGCTCACCTTCGTCGCACCGCGCCGCGCCAAGCCTCCCCGGCACCTGGCCGACCTCACCCCGCAGGAGCGGGCCGAGGTCGTCGCCGAGCTGGGGGAGAAGCCCTTCCGGGCCAAACAGATCGCCAAGCACTACTTCGGCGGTCTGGAGTCGGACACCTCGGCCATGACCGACCTGCCCGCCTCCTCGCGGGAGAAGCTGGGCGAGGCCCTGCTGCCCCGCCTGCTCACCCCCGTCAAGCACATCACCTGCGACGACGGGATGACCCGCAAGACCCTGTGGAAGGCGTTCGACGGGGTGCTGTTCGAGTCGGTGCTGATGCGCTACCCGGACCGCGTCACCCTGTGCATCTCCTCACAGGCGGGCTGCGGCATGAACTGCCCGTTCTGCGCCACCGGGCAGGCGGGGCTCACCCGCAACCTGTCCACCGGCGAGATCGTGGAGCAGGTGGTGGCCAGCGCCCGCGACCTGGCCCGCGGCCAGGTGGCCGGCGGACCGGGGCGGATCAGCAACATCGTGTTCATGGGCATGGGCGAGCCCATGGCCAACTACAAGCGCGTCCTGGAGACGGTGCGCCGGATCACCGACCCGGTGCCCGACGGGCTGGGCATCTCCCAGCGCGGCGTCACCGTGTCCACGGTGGGCCTGGTCCCGGCGATCGACAAGCTCACCGCCGAGAAGATGCAGGTGCGCCTGGCGATCTCGCTGCACGCCCCGGACGACGAGCTGCGCGACGAGCTGGTGCCGATCAACACCCGCTGGAAGGTCGCCGAGGTGCTCGACGCCGCCTGGCGCTACGCCGGGACGACCGGCCGCCGGGTCTCCATCGAGTACGCGCTCATCAAGGACGTCAACGACCAGGCGTGGCGGGCCGACCTGCTCGGCAGGCTGCTCAAGGGCCACCTGGTGCACGTGAACCTGATCCCGCTCAACCCCACCCCGGGGTCCAAGTGGACCGCGTCGCGCCCCGAGGACGAGCGCGAGTTCGTCCGGCGCCTGCAGTCCCACGGCGTCTCGGTGACCGTGCGCGACACCCGCGGCCAGGAGATCGACGGGGCCTGCGGCCAGCTCGCGGCCGCGGAGAGCTGACCCGGGGGTGGTCGAGACCGGACTGGCCTTCGTCATCGCCCTCGCGGCGGGACTGGTCCCGGTCCTCAACATCGAGGTCTACCTGCTGGGCGCCGTGGCCGTGAACGGCGACGGCGCCCTGGTGGCCATGGCGGTCGCCGCCGGCCTGGGGCAGACCCTGGGCAAGCTGCCCTACTACTACGCGGGCAAGGGGACGCTCTCCGCGCCCTGGCTGCGCAGGCGCACCGAGACGCCGGGCAAGTGGACCGAGCGGGCCGCCCGCTGGCGGAGCAGGGCCGAGGAGCGCCCCGCCTGGGGGGTGGGCCTGCTGGCGCTCAGCTCGTTCGCGAGCATCCCGCCGTTCATGGTGGTCTCCGTCCTGGCGGGCGTGGTGCGGATGAACATCGTGCTGTTCTCGGCCGTCACCTTCGCGACCCGCACCGCCCGCTTCCTCATCATCGTCCTGGCCCCCGCCTGGGCGCTGTCCTTCCTCCCCTGACCCCTTCCCGGCCGGGCTCCGGGCTCCCTAGGATCGGGTGCGGTACCCCCGATCCGAGAGGCGCCCCATGCTGCCCTCCCTCCTCCTCGGCCTGCTGGCCGGACTCCTGCTCGGCAACGGCCTCCCGCACTTCGTCACGGGGATCACCGGCCGCTCGTACCCCAACGTGTTCGGCGACGGACCGGTCCCCAACGTCCTCGGCGGCTGGGTGCAGCTCGTGGCGGCGTCCGGCATCGTCTACGCGCTGACCCGGCTGGACGGCGCCCCGTCCCCGCTCGTGCCGCTGGCCTGCGGTGCGGCGGGGGTCCTGGCGGCCGCCCTGTTCCACGCCCGCGGCCTCGCCGCCGGCGCGCGCCGCGCCGCCCCCGGGGACTGAGGCCCCCCGGGGGCGGCGCCGCTCAGGCGGTGTCCAGGTCGCGGCGGCGGAAGCCCGCCAGCGCCAGGGCCAGGGCGGCCGCGACCGCGGCGGAGGCGATCACGACCGGTGCCGCCTCGAACTCCTCCATCGGCGGCTGCGGTAGCATCCCGAACGCGCTGAGGTCCAGCGCCCAGTCGGGCATCCCCAGCAGGGCGCCGAGCATGGTGGTGAAGACGCTGTACCCCAGCCACAGCCACACCAGCGGCATCAGGCGCGGGGCCGCCCCGACGAACAGCGCGGTGGCCGCGACGAACGCCAGCGCCACCGGCGCCTGCGACAGCGCCGACTCCAGCATCGTGCCGATCCAGGAGGCGTCGTCCGTGGCGCTGAGCGCTCCGATGCCGATGCCGAGCCCGCCCAGGACCACGAGCAGGCCCGTGGACAGGACGCCCACCGCCAGGGCGGCGCCGTACCAGCGGATCCGCCCCACCGCCGTGGCCAGGACGAGTTCGGCGCGGCCCGCCGACTCCTCGCTGCGCGCGCGCAGGACCGACAGGATGCCCTGGGCGGCGGCCGCCATGATCACGTAGCTCGACATGACGCCGAGGAAGCCCGCGGTCACGTCCTCGGCGGCGGAGCCGAGCAGGGCCACCAGCTCGGGGTTGGAGTCGAGCATCCCCTCGACCTCGGTGGCCAGCGTGCCGAAGGAGATCGAGAACAGGAAGGTCGCGGCGCTCCAGGCGATGATCGACCCCCGCTGCTGGCGCAGGTGCAGGGCGAGGACGCCGTTGAGCAGCGGGCCCGCAGCGGCCGGACCGGGGCGGGACGGGACCAGTCCCGCGCCCAGGTCCCGGCGCCCCGCCAGGGCGTAGGCGGTGCCGAACAGGGCCAGGATCGCCAGCGGGTACAGGGCCAGCGGCCACCACCGCAGGTCGTCGAACACCCGGGTCTGCTGCACCCAGGCGAACGGGGAGGCCCAGGAGGAGGGCCCGCCCCCGCGCTCGGCCAGGTCGCCGACGACGCGGGCCATGAAGAGCAGCCCGGTGACGAGGAAGGCCGTCCCGGAGGCGGCCCGCCCGTGCTCGGTGAGCTGGGCGCACACCGCGGTGACGGCGCCGAAGGTGAGGCCGGCCAGCCCCAGCCCCAGCCCGTAGACCAGGGAGTCGACGGCGTCCAGCCCGTAGCCGGCCATGATCGCCCCGGTCAGCCCGCCGATGAGCAGGTTCAGCAGGGCGACGGTGAGCAGCGCCGCCGTCATCTGGGCGCCGCTGCCCAGGACCCCGGCCCGCAGCAGCTCGGCGCGGCCGCTCTCCTCCTCGGCCCGGGTGTGCCGGACCACGTGCAGGATGCTCATGATCGCCATGGCGATGAGCAGGCTCATGGTCAGCTCGTTGACCACCATGGCGCCGAGCGTGTAGTCGTCGAGCCCGAAGCCCGGGCCGCCGAAGAGGATCCCGGTGGGCGTGTCCATGAGCGCCGCCCGGGCCTGGCGCTGGGCTTCGGTGGCGAAGGCCTCGTCCAGGGTGGGGACGGTCAGGCCGACCGTGCCCACCAGGGCGACCACCCACACCGACATCCGGATGCGGTCGCGGCGCAGGATGAACCGGGTCAGGGTCCCGGTCCCGGTGAGGGCGCTCATGCCGCGCTCCCCCGGTCGCCGTTGAGGGCGGCCAGCTCGTCGCCGTAGTGGCGCAGGAACAGTTCCTCCAGGGAGGGCGGGTTGCTCACGAGGGAGCGGACCCCCAGGCCGGTCACCGCCCGCATGACGGTGTCGAGGTGGTCGTTGTCCACGTCCATGGAGATCCGGTCGCCGTCGACCTCCGCGTTGTGCACCCCGGCCAGCCCGGCCAGCGCCGAGGGGTCGCCGGAGACGGTGGCGCGCACGGACGACCGGGTCAGGTGGCGCAGGTCCTCCAGGGTCCCCGACTCCACGGCCCTGCCCTGGCGGATGATGGTGACCGTGTCGCAGAGCTTCTCGACCTCGGACAGGATGTGGCTGGACAGCAGGACCGTGCGCCCCTGCTCCTTGGCCTCCAGCACGCACCCGGTGAACACCGCCTCCATCAGCGGGTCCAGCCCGGAGGTCGGCTCGTCCAGGATGAGCAGCTCGGCGTCGGAGGCGAGGGCGGCGACCAGGGCGACCTTCTGCCGGTTGCCCTTGGAGTAGGTGCGCGCCTTCTTGGTGGGGTCCAGCTCGAACCGGGCCAGCAGCTCCTCGCGGCGGGCCCGGTGCAGGCCGCCGCGCAGCCGCCCGAGCAGGTCGATGGCCTGGCCGCCGGTCAGGTTGGGCCACAGGGTGACGTCGCCGGGGACGTAGGCCAGCCTCCTGTGCAGGGAGACGGCGTCCTTCCAGGGGTCGCCGCCCAGCAGGCGGACGGTGCCGGCGTCGGCCTTGAGCAGGCCGAGCAGGACGCGGATGGTCGTGGACTTGCCGGAGCCGTTGGGGCCGAGGAACCCGGCGACCCTGCCGGCCTCCACGGTGAGGTCCAGGCCGTTGAGGGCCTGGAACCGGCCGAAGTACTTGTCGACGCCGCGCGCGTCGATGACGGGTGAGGACATGGCGGGTGGTCTCTTCTCTCTTCCGATGGGGGGATGCCCGGGGGCCTGGTGCGTCAGCGGGTGCCCTCGGGCGGGTCGCAGACGTACAGCAGGTAGGCGTCGAGCATCTGCCGGTCGGTGTAGAGACCTTCGGTGTACAGCTCCAGTACCGGGAGCATGTGCTCCTCCATCCATTCCCGCAGGAACAGTGGGAAGTCGATGTCGTCGGGGTCGGGTCGGGCGGACAGTGCTACGAGGAGGGAGCCCATGGAGCTCTCGGCCAGCCACCGGGCGCGCTTGGCCCGGTCGCGGCTGGGCCGGATCGTCCCGGCGGCCTCGCCCGCGGCGAGGTAGCCCTGGACGTCCTCGACGATGCGCTCGTACAGGGCCAGGCCGACGGCGCCGCCCTCCTGGAAGGAGCGGATGGCGTAGGCCAGCAGGGGGGCGAACTCCTCGACGTGCGCCACGTACTGGAGGGCGACCGAGGGGTCGGAGGTCACCGTCTCCCTCTTGACCCTGTGCATGACCTCGAAGACGTGGTCGTCGCAGGCCCTGCGCAGACCGTCCTTGGACCCGAAATGGTGCATGACCAGGCCGGGGGAGACCCCCGCCTTCTCGGCGATGGCCCGGATCGTCACCTTGAAGCCGTGCCTTCCGAAGTACTCGAGGGCGGCGTCGCGGATGCGGGCGCGCGCGGTGAGGTCGGAGGCGTCGGCTGAACTCATGTTCAATAGGTTAAACACGCGTTCAGTCCGCTGGCAAGGGGGTGGCCGTACACTCGTGCCCACCCGCGTCGACGAGGAGGATCCGATGGTGCAGGTCGCTGTCGCCCAGTTCGCCCCCGCCCAGGACAAGGCGGAGAACCTGCGCTCGGTGGGGAGGCTGGCCGCGCGGGCCGCGGCCCTGGGGGCGCGGGTGGTGCTGCTGCCCGAGTACACGATGTTCACCGCGTCCCGCACCGACGGCCGCTACGTCGAGGCGGCCGAGCCCCTGGACGGGCCGTTCGTCGCGGCCGCCGCCGACACCGCCCGCCGGGAGGGCGTCCACCTGGTGCTGGGCGTCAACGAGGAGACCGCCGGGGGCACGCACTTCTCCAACACGCTGGTGGCGCTGTCGCCGCGGGGCGAACGGGTCGCGCTCTACCGCAAGATCCACCTGTACGACGCGTTCGGTGTCAGGGAGTCCGACGTGGTCGCGCCCGGGCCCGTCGAGGAGCCGGAGACCTTCGCCGTCGAGGGCGTGACCTTCGGCCTGCAGACCTGCTACGACCTGCGCTTCCCCGAGGTGACCCGGCGGATCGCGGACGCCGGGGCGCACGTGGTGCTGCTGGCCGCCCAGTGGGTGCCCGGACCGCTCAAGGAGGAGCACTGGCGGACGCTGGCGCGCGCCCGGGCGGTGGAGAACACCGTGTACGTCGCCGCCGCCGGGCAGTCCGCGCCCACGGGGGCGGGCAACAGCATGGTGGTCGATCCGATGGGGACGCCGATCGCGGCGCTGGGGGAGCAGGGCTTCGAGGTGGCCGTCGCCGAGGTTTCGGCCTCACGGGTGGACGAGGTCCGTACGACCAACCCCGCGTTGGCGATGCGCCGCTTTGTGGTGGTACCCCGTGACTGATTCGATGTGATCGGGGGTAGTCCACCTCCAGGATGTCCGACAAATCCGCTGATCGCTCAGATTTCAGGCGGGGTCTTCCCAGGCTTGGTTACTTAGAGCTATGATCTACCTGCACGGAGTGATTTAGATGGGGACGGACCCTTCCAGGTGCCGAGTGCCTCTGATTGAATAAAGAGCCGGTAACTATCGGCCCGCCAGACTGTCCTAAACCACGGGGGGAGCAGGGACATTGCGCGGAACGAGCACGATGTGCGTATCGGATGCGGAGGCCGACGCCGTATCCGACGGATACGTGTACGACCCGGAATCGCTGAGCGCGGAGCAGTGCACGGGGGATGCCTGCGCCGTCTGCCACACGCGATGGCCCCGGCCGCGGATCGCCCTGGGCGTCCTGCCGGACGGGGTGCCGGTGTTCGGTTGTGGTGACTGCGCGGAGCTCGTCGGCGCCGGATCGCCGGTCGCCGCCGACACCCGGGTGTTCGCCGCCCGCTGAGGAGAACACGGTCGCGCTCCGGGTCCAAGGGGGAGAGAAGGACCCGGAGCGCTCCCGCCGGCGCACCCGCTTCCATGGGGAGGAGGGGAAGTTGAGCGCGCCTTTCCCGGAATGGTCCCGTGATCAGGCCGTCGGCCACGCCCCGTGAGGGGCGGGCGACAACCACGATACTCCGAGTCGCCCGCCGCGACCGTCGGTGGGACGTATCCGTCCGGTATTTCCCGGAACTGCTGACAGTCGGGAATGTCCGTTGTCATTCGCCGGCGGGGGACCCGTCAGCCGTTGGTGGGGAACCCGAGGTCCACGCCGCCGGACGGGCGCGCGCCCGGGTCGGTCCACCGGGCGGTGACCGCCTTGGTGCGGGTGTAGAAGTGCACGCCCTCGGTGCCGTGCGCGTGCGAGTCGCCGAACAGCGACTGCTTCCACCCGCCGAACGAGTAGTAGGCCATCGGCACCGGGATCGGCACGTTGACGCCGACCATCCCCACCTCGACCTCGTTCTGGAACCGACGGGCCGCCCCGCCGTCGTTGGTGAAGATCGCCGTCCCGTTGCCGTAGGGGTTGTCGTTGACCAGCTTCACCGCGGAGTCGTAGTCGTCCGCCCGCAGCACGCTCAGGACCGGGCCGAAGATCTCGTCGCGGTAGCAGGACATCTCCGGGCCCACGTGGTCGAGCAGCGTCGGCCCCAGCCAGAACCCGTCCTCCCCGCCGCCCAGGACCGGGTGCACCCGGCCGTCGACGGCCAGCGTCGCGCCCTCGCGCACCCCCGACTCCAGGTAGGAGGCGACCTTGTCGCGGTGCTCGCGGGTGACCAGCGGGCCCATCTCGCTGCGCTCGTCGTCGCCGGGCCCCACCCGCAGCCGGGAGATCCGCTCCTTGATCCGGGCGACCAGCTCGTCGCCCACCGGGTCCACCGCGACCACCGCGGAGATGGCCATGCAGCGTTCCCCGGCCGAGCCGAACCCGGCCGACACCGCCTGGTCGGCGGCCAGGTCCAGGTCGGCGTCGGGCAGTACCACCATGTGGTTCTTGGCCCCGCCCAGCGCCTGGACCCGCTTGCCGTGCTCGGCGGCCGTCCGGTAGATGTACCGGGCGATCGGGGTGGAGCCCACGAAGCTCACCGCCGCCACGTCGGGGTGCTCCAGGAGCGCGTCCACGGCCACCTTGTCGCCCTGGACCACGCTGAACACGCCCTCGGGCAGCCCGGCCTCCTCCCACAGCCCGGCGATGAGCAGCGACGCCGAGGGGTCCTTCTCGCTGGGCTTGAGGACGAACGCGTTGCCGCAGGCGATCGCCACAGGGAACATCCACATCGGCACCATGGCCGGGAAGTTGAACGGGGTGATGCCCGCGACCACGCCCAGCGGCTGGAGGATGGAGTAGGAGTCCACGCCGGTGGACACGTTCTCGGAGTAGCCGCCCTTGAGCAGGTGGGGGATGCCGCAGGCGAAGTCCACGACCTCCAGGCCGCGGGCCACCTCGCCCTGCGCGTCGGAGAACACCTTGCCGTGTTCGGCGCTGATCGCCGCGGCCAGCTCGTCCCTGTTGGCGTTGAGCAGCTCCCGGAACCGGAACAGGATCTGTACCCGCCGCGACAGCGACGTGTCCCGCCAGCCCGGGAACGCCGCCCGGGCCGCGGATACCGCCGCGTCCACCTCCTCGGGGCCCGCGAAGTCGACGGTGCCGGTGACCGCGCCCGTCGCCGGGTTGTAGATGTCGCCCTGGCGCTCGGCCGGGCCCTGGTAGCGGCGTCCGCCGATCCAGTGGGTGACGTGCTTGCCCATGTCTGGTCTCCTCGGGTCGTGTCAGGCCTGGGCGTTGACCGCGCGGACGGCGTCCAGCAGCAGGTCGCGCCCCTGGGCGGCGTCCTCGGCGGACAGGGTCAGCGGCGGGGCCATGCGCAGCACGTTGCCGTGCACGCCGCCCTTGCCCACCAGCAGGCCCCGCTCGCGGGTGGCCTCCAGCACCCGGCCGGCCAGGGCCGAGGAGGGGCCGCCGGTGCGCGGGTCCGCCATCTCGACGGCGAACATCAGGCCCTTGCCGCGCACGTCCGCCACCGATGCCAGTTCGGTCAGCGGCCGCAGGCCCTCGATGATGAGCGAGCCCTGCCGCAGCGCGTTGCCCTGGAGGTTGTGCTCCAGCACGTAGTCCAGGGTGGCCCCGGCGGCCGCCATCGACACCGGGTTCCCGCCGAAGGTGGCCACGCCCAGCGCCGACAGGCCGTCCATGAGGTCGCCGCGCGCCACGACGCCGCCGACGGCGAAGCCGTTGCCCAGGCCCTTGGCGAAGGTCATCATGTCCGGGGTGACCCCGTGGTTCCCGATGCCGAAGAAACTGGTGCCGGTGCGGCCCCAGCCGGTCTGCACCTCGTCGGAGACGAACAGGATCCCGTGCTCGTCCAGCACCTCCTTGTAGGCGGCGTACAGCCCGTCCGGCGGCATGTTGAACCCGCCCACGCCCTGGATCGGCTCGGCGATCAGACAGGCCACGTTCGGTGCGGCGGTGTCCAGGACGTCGCGCAGGTCGGCGACGCAGGCCTCGGTGTACTCCTTCTCCGACATGCCGCGGAACACCGGGGAGGCGTGGTCGGTGCCGTGCAGGTAGTGCACGTTGAGCGGGGACAGCGAGGAGTTCTTCCAGCCGCGGTTGCCGGTGACGGCGATGGTGCCGTAGGAGCGCCCGTGGTAGCTGCCGCGCACGGCCAGCACCTCGTCGCTGCCGCGGGCGCAGGTGGCCAGCAGCAGGGCGGTCTCGTTGGCCTCGGTGCCGGAGTTGGTGAAGAACACCTTGGCGTCGGGGATGCCCGACAGGCGGGCGATCTTCTCGGCGAGCTCGACCTGGGAGCGGATCAGGTACAGCGTGGAGGTGTGCACGACGCCCTTGGCGATCTGCCGCTCCACGGCCTCGCGCACCTCGGCCACGTCGTAGCCGAGCATGTTGGTCACGATGCCGGTGAAGAAGTCCAGGTAGGTGCGGCCGTCCGCGTCGGTGACGCGGGAGCCGCTGCCGGACACGATCTCCAGCGGGGACTCGTAGTACAGGGGCAGCCAGGAGGGCATGACCGCGCGGTGGCGCGAGAGAAGTTCGGACATGCCCCCAGTCTCTCCGCGGACCGCCGCCGTGGCCAGAACCACCGTGTTGACATCGTGCAGGCCGGATTTACGACCTGTAAGAAGGCCGCTTCCCCTGCTCACCGCGGGTTCCGGGCCGCCGGGCCGCGAAAGGGGGTGCACAGTGTCAGGCCGCCCCGGTCGTCTTCTGACACTGTGTCCTAGAATGCGGACGTGCTTCCCACCCTTGCCGAGGTCCTGCGCCTCCCCGCGCTCCAGCGCGCCCGCCCCCGCGTCGTGGTCGGCTCCGAGCACCTGGACGTGCCCGTGCGCTGGGTCCACATCGCCGAGGTCACCGACCTGGCGCACCTGTTGCGCGGCGGCGAGCTCGTGCTCAGCACCGGCATCGCCATGCCCGACGACCCCCACGCGCTCAAGCGCTACATCGACGACCTCGCGGCCGTCGGCGTCAGCGGCATCGCCGTCGAGCTGGGCCGCAAGTACCACGCCGAGCTGCCGGGGCCGTTCCTGGACGCCGCCCGCGAGGCCGGGGTCCCGGTGATCCTGCTGGACCGGGAGGCCCGGTTCGTGGAGATCACCGAGGCCGTGCACATCCGGGTCGTCAACGAGCAGCTGGAGGAGCTGCGCGAGTCCGAGAAGCTCCACTCGGTCTTCACCCGGCTGTCGGTGGAGGGCGCCGACACCGACCGCATCCTGCACGAGATCACCCAGCTGTCCGGCTGCCCGGTGGTCCTGGAGAACCTCTCCCACCAGGTCCTGGCCTGCGACCTCAACGGCGAGGACCCCGGGACGCTGCTCACCTCCTGGGAGAGCCGCTCGCGGGCCGTGCGGTCGGGCACGCGCACCGTCCACGCCCCGGCCACCGGCTGGCTGGTCACCACGGTCGGCGCGCGCGGGCAGGACTGGGGGCGGCTCATCCTCATCGCCGGGGCCAACCCCACCCCCCGCCAGAGCATGCTCATCGAGCGGGCGGCCACCACGCTGGCGCTGGGCCGGCTGCTCGAACGCCACCAGGAGAGCCTGGAGCGCCAGACCCACCGCACGATCATCGCGGGCATCATCGACCGCGCCTACTCCGACCCCGAGGAGGCCCTGGTGCGGGCCCGGGCCGTGGGTGTCCCCCTCAACAACCGCGAACTGCTGGGCCTGGTGCTGCGCCTGCGGGAGAACGGGACCGGCCTGGCCGCGCAGGCCCGCCTGTCCGACACCGCGGAGGGCGCCGCCCGCGCCTGCCGCGAGCTGCGGCTGCCCGCACTGGTGGGCTCCCTGGACGACCTGCGGGTCGGCGTCCTGCTGGCGCTGCCGCCCCGGCGGCGCGTCGACGCCACCCTGCACATGCTCGCCGACCGGCTGGCGGTGACCGTCGGCGACGCCGCGGTGCTCGCGGTCGGCTCCACCTCGGACGACATCCGCGAGGTGCGCCGCTCCTTCCTGGAGGCGCGCCAGGTGGGCGACGTGGCGGTCCGCCAGAGCGACCGGCGGCCCTTCTACCGCCTGCCCGACCTGCACCTGCGCGGGCTGCTGCACCTGTTCCGCGACGACGAGCGGCTGCAGACCTACGTGGAGCGAGAGCTGGGCCCGCTGCTGGACCACGACGCCCGGCACGGCTCGGACCTCACCGACATGCTCCGCCACTACCTGGCGGCGGGGCGCAACAAGGCACTGGCGGCGGGCAACGCGCACCTGTCCCGGCCCGCGTTCTACGATCGGCTGCGCAGGATCTCCAACGTGCTCGACGCCGACCTGGACTCGGTCGAGACCTGCCTGTCCCTGCACGTGGCCCTGCTGTCACTGGATTCGGTGCGCGACGGCCAGCTTTGACCGGCCGGGGTCTTCGTCATTCGAATGACCGTGCAGTAACCTTGGAATCCGTTGTACGGACGTCAGATGTCGATGAAATCCGGCGTTCATACGCACAAAATACGTTGGATTCACGGAGGGCCATGTGAACGGCCAGTCGGACCCCGCCCCCCAGCGCAGGGGCAACGGCATCGTCCTGGACGAGACCGCCAAACGCATCATCGAGGTGCTCCAGGAGGACGGCCGCCGGTCCTACGCCGCCATCGGCAAGGCCGTGGGCCTGTCCGAGGCCGCCGTGCGCCAGCGCGTCCAGCGCCTGCTGGAGTCCGGGGTGGTCCAGGTCGTGGGGGTCACCGACCCCATGATGCTCGGCTTCCACCGCCAGGCCATGATCGGCGTGCGCACCGACGGCGACCTCAACACCGCCGCCGACGTGATCTCCGAGATCCCCGGGGTGGAGTACGTCGTCATCACGGCGGGCTCCTTCGACCTGCTGGTCGAGGTCGTCGCCGAGGACGACGCCCGCCTGCTGGAGATCCTGGCGGCCATGCGCGCCGTCGACTCGGTGGTCTCCACCGAAACCTTCCTGTACCTCAGGCTCCGCAAGCAGACCTACGCCTGGGGCACCCGGTAGGGGGCGATGCCCACCGGGCGGCCCCAGGACGGAGGGGCCGCGGGGTGCGGGCCGGAGAGGGCCCGCGGGGCGCGGCTACAGGCGGGCGAACGCCTCGGCCAGGATGTCCAGGCCCTCGTTGAGGAGGTCGTCGCCGATGACCAGCGGCGGCAGCATGCGGATCACGTTGCCGTAGGTGCCCGCGCTCAGCAGGATCAGGCCCTGGGAGTGGCAGTACGACAGGACCTTGCCCAGCGCCTCCGTGTCCGGGGTCTTGTCCTCCTTGACCAGCTCGATCGCGATCATCGCGCCGCGGCCGCGCACGTCGCCGATCACCGGGTGCTCCTCGGCCAGCTTGCGCAGCCGGCCCAGCATCAGGTCGCCGATCTCGCGGGCGCGCCCGACCAGGTCGTCGGACTCGATGGCCTCCAGCGACGCCAGCGCGGCGGCGCAGGCGGTCGGGTTGCCGCCGTAGGTGCCGCCCAGGCCGCCGCCGTGCACGGCGTCCATGAGCTCGGCGCGGCCGGTCACCGCGGCCAGCGGCAGGCCGCCCGCGATGCCCTTGGCGGTGGTGATGAGGTCCGGGACGATGCCCTCGTGCTCGCAGGCGAACATCTGCCCGGTGCGCGCGAAGCCGGTCTGCACCTCGTCGGCGACGAACACGATCCCGTTGGCGCGGCAGAACTCCACCACGGCGGGCAGGAAGCCGGGGGCGGGCTCGATGAAGCCGCCCTCGCCCTGGATCGGCTCGATCACCACGGCGGCGACGTTGTCCGCGCCGATCTGCTTGGTGATCTGGTCGATGACCATGGCCGCGGCCTCGGGGCCGCAGTTCTCCGGGCCGGTGGGCCAGCGGTAGGCGTAGGCCATGGGCATGCGGTGGATCTCGCCCGCGAACGGCCCGAAGCCCTGCTTGTAGGGCATGTTCTTGGCGGTCAGGCCCATGGTGAGGTTGGTGCGGCCGTGGTAGGCGTGGTCGAACACCACGACGGCCTGGCGCCCGGTGGCGCTGCGGGCGATCTTCACCGCGTTCTCGACGGCCTCGGCGCCGGAGTTCAGCAGGATCGAGCGCTTCTCGTGGTCGCCGGGGGTGATCCGGTTGAGGGCCTCGCACACGTCCACGTACGCCTCGTACGGGTTGACCATGAAACACGTGTGCGTGAACCGGCCCAGCTGCTCGGCGGAGCGCTCCACCACGCGCGGGTCGGCGTTGCCGACGTTGGTCACGGCGATGCCCGAGCCGAAGTCGATGAGGGCGTTGCCGTCGACGTCCTCGACGATCCCGCCGCCGGCCCGGGTCACGTAGACGGGCAGCACGCTGCCGACGCCCTTGGCGACGGCCGCGACACGGCGCTCCTGGAGCTCACGGGACTTGGGACCGGGGATCTCGGTGACGACCCGGCGGGACTGGGCGACCTCGGTCACGGCCATGCGTCTGCCTCCTTCAGTGCGACACGGGGTGTGGAACGGGACGGGGCCGCACGGCCCCGACCCGCATGACACTAGGCCGCGTCCGGGCCGGCGGACATGGACACCGTGGATAATCGACGCAGGTCCCTGCGCCAATGCGGCAGGGGCCGCCGAGCACGACGAGTGGAGGCCCGATGCCACCGACCCTGGGCGGACTGGTGCGGACGCCCTCCCTTGGACTGCGCCCGCTCACCGGCGACGAGGGGCTGGAGCGCACGGTGGGGTGGGTCGCGGTCAGCGAGCTCACCGACCCCACCCCCTACCTGGCCGGGGGCGAGCTGCTGCTCACCACCGGCGTCCGCTGGGCCGACTCCCGGCCGGACCTGCGCGAATACGTGCGCAGGCTGGCCCGGCGCGACATCGCCGGGCTCGGGTTCGGCGTGGGCGTGGCCCTGGAGCGGACCCCGGAGGAGCTGCGGGAGGCGGCCGCGGAGTTCGGCGTCGTCCTGTTGGAGGTCGCCCGCCGGACCCCCTTCATCGCCATCGGCAAGGAGGTCTCCCGGGTCCTGGCCAAGGAGGAGTACGAGGGCCTCAGCCGCGCCTTCACCGCCCAGCGCGACCTCACCCGCGCAGCCCTGACCGGGGCGGAGGCCGTCGTCGACCGGCTCGCCCGGGACCTGGGCGCCCGGGTGCTGCTGATGGCGGCCGACGGCTCCCCGCGCCACACGGCCCCCGCCGGGGCGGCCCTGCGCCCGCAGGACCTGGCCGGGGAACTGGAGCGGCTCAAGACCGCGGGACCCCGCGCCAGCGTGGCGGTCACGGCGGGCGGCGACCGCGTCTGGGCCCAGCCGCTGGCCACCGGCCGCCGGGTCCGCGGGTTCCTGGCCGTGGGCACCGGCGGGCCGCTGGGGCCCGAGCAGCGGACCCTGGTCAACGCCGCCGTCTCCCTGCTGTCCCTGGAACTGGAGCGGGACGCCCACGGCGACATCGCCCGCATGGGCGAGGGGGTGCTCGCCGCCCTCCTCGCCGGGGCCCTGGACCCGGCCCATCCCGGCGCCGAGCGGCTGGTCGCGGTGCTCCCTCCCACTCCCGTGGTGGTCGCCGCCGCGGACGGGGTCCAGGGCGCCCACCCCCCGCACGGCGTCCTCGTCGCCGATCATGAGGGCCGGACCGTGCTGCTGGCGTCGGCCGACACCCCGGCCGCGGCCCTCGCCGACCTGCTCGACGGCCCCGTCGGGATCAGCGAACCGGCCGACTACACCGGGCTCGCCGTCGCCCTGGCCCAGGCCGAGCGCGCCCGCGAGGCGGCCCGCTCCCGGGGTGGGGGGCCGGTGCGCGCCGCCGAACTGCCCGGCGGCCTGCTGGGCCTGGCCGACACCCCCGCCGGGGCCCGGATGGCCGAGGAACTGCTCGCGCCGCTGCTGGCGGAGCGCTCCGGCGCCGAACTGCTCGCCTCCCTGCGCGCGTACCTGGCGGCCTCGGGGCGCTGGGACGCCGCGGCCGATGCCCTGGGCGTGCACCGGCACACCCTGCGCTACCGGATGCGCCGCATCCGCGACCTGCTCCCGGTCGACCTCGACGACCCCGACGTGCGCGCCGAGCTGTGGATGGCCCTGCGCCTGCACGGCGGCCGCGCCTGAAAGTCGGTACGGGTTCCGGCGTTCGGGGGGCCTCGGCCCGCGTTATCCACGACAATGGGCGTTGACAGCGGTGTGTAATCGAATGATCACCGGATCGACGCCGGGGGCGGACGTGAGATCACTACGGGACGATGAGCAGGAGATCGGCGACCTCGGGACACCGGTCCCCTCCGGGCGGCGGCCGGCGGTCATCCGGATCCGCAGGCAGGGGACGGGCGGGGCGTCCCCGCACTGGAAGCCGCCCGCCGCCGAGGACACCGACCCCCGCGCCCTGCTGGGCTACCTGCGCGCCTGCCTGCGCCGCGAGGCCGTGCACACCCACACGGTCCTGCTGGGCCACCTCGACGGCGACACCTGCGCCTGCCTGCCCGGAGGCGCCGAGACACTGTTCAGCGGCGGCGGCGACCGCGTCCCGGCCGGGACCGCGGCCGCCCGGGTCGTGCGCCTGGCCGCCCGGCACGGGCAGGCCCTGCGCTACGGCTACCCCCTCGTCATCCTCGGCGAGGGCGCCGACCGGGCCGCCCTGCCCCTGCTCACCGTGGACGTCCAGGCGGTCGAGGACCCCGCCTTCCCCGACGCCCCCCGGATCCGCGCGATCGGCCCGCCCGACGTCAACGCCGCGCTGCTGGAGCGGCTGGGCGCCACCGACCCCGAGGACCTCTTCGAGCTGCGGACCCGGCTGCGCTCCGGCGCCCGCGGCCCCTACCCCGCGGCCGTCGCCGACCTGGCCGTCAAGGTGCGCACCCTGCTCTCCCGCCTGGAGATCGAGCGGGTCGACGACATCGACCCGGCGGCCACCCGGGACGCGCCCCGCGACCCCGTCGACGGCGCCCACAACGTCGCCGTCCTGTTCCGGGCCGGTCCCGGCGCCCGCCCCGGCGACCGGGTGCCCGAACCGGGCACCGTGGAGGCGGTGCTGGCCGACCTCGACCCCACCGAACGGGACGGCATCGACCCCGGGGCCATCGGGGACACCGCCCTCCAGGCCCTGCTGCGGGGCCCCGGCGGCGCCGCCGGGGCGGAACCGGACCCCGCCCGCGACCCCGGCGGGCCCGGCGCCGACCCCGTCCCGATCAGCGCCTCGCCCCTGGACCAGGCCCGGTACGCCGCGCTGTGCGCGGCCATGGCCGACCGGCTCACCGCCGTGGCGGCCCCGCCCGGCACCGGCGTCCACGACCTCGTCGACGCCGTCGTCCGCACCGCCGTCGGCTCCGGCCTGCGGGTCCTGGTGTGCGGGCGCACCGAGCACGACATCCGCGAGGTCCTGCGCCGGGCCGAGGGCGGCCACCCGGTCATGCGGGTCGGCGGCAAGGAGCACCGGGCCGCCGAGGCGCGCCTCATCGGGCGCCTGCTCGCCGACCACGGCGGAGCCCCGCCCCGCCACGAGGACCCCGCCGCCCACCGCGCCGACCTGGCCCGCCACTGGTCCGTGGTCCGCGCGGTCTGGGACGAGATGGACGGCATGGCCGCGGGCGGGTACGAGCTCGCCCACCTGGCCCTGGAGCGCGAACTGGGCATCGCCGCCGGCTGGGACCCCGACCGGCTGTTCACCCCCGAGCGCGGCGGCCCGGAGTACTGGCTGCCGCGGGCCGAACGCGCCTTCGCCGGCGGCCTGGGCGCCTTCCAGCACCGCTCCGCCATCCGCCGCGAACTGGGCCTGGACACCGACCCCGAGACCCTCGCCCGGCTGTGCGCGACCGCCCGCCTGGAGAGCCGCTGGCGCGCCGCCCTGGACCGGCGCACCCGGCACGCGCCCCTGGGCGAGCTGACGGAGCGGCTGGCCCGGGCCCGTGAGGAGCACCGCCGCGCCGGGGCCGACTGCCTGGCCGCCGCCGTCGAACCCCGGCTGTGGCGGGGCAGGCCCGCCCTGGAGAACCGGTTGGAGACCCTCAACTGGCACCACGGCCCGGGCTGGCCCGGTATGGACGGGCTGATCGAGGTGCTGCCCGCCTGGACGTGCCGCACCGACCAGGTCCGCGCCCTGCCCCCGCGCGCGGGCCTGTTCGACCTGGTCGTGGTGCTGGGCGCGGAGCGGACCCGGGTCTGCGAGCTGTTGCCCGCCCTGCACCGGGCGGCCCGGGCCCTGGTCGTGGGCGACCCGGCGCACCCCGGCCCGGCCAGCGCTCTGGAACCCGACGAGGAGCGCCGCGCCCTGGCCGCCGCCGGGCTCGCCGCCGACCGGCTGGACGAGCGGGGCCTGCGCCACGGGACCGGGTCGGCGCTGCGCGCGGCCGAGCGCGCCGCCGGCGGGATCCTGTGGCTGGACGAGCATTCCGGGGCGCCGCCCCTGCTCGCCGAGACCGCCTCGCGCCACTGCTACGGAGGGCGGGTGTCGGTGTCCACCGCCCCCGACCCGGGCGGCGGCCCGGCCTTCGAGTGGCGCGACGTCGCGGGCGTCTGCGAGGCCGCCCCCGGTCTGTCCTACATCAACCGGGAGGAGGCCTACCGCGCCGCCGTGGTCGTGGACGAGATCGACGAGCACCTGCCGCTCGGGCGCACCATCGCCGTGGTCGCCCCGACCCAGCCCCAGGTGGCGCTGCTGCGCCGCCTGCTGCGGCCGCGGGCCTTCCGCCACCGCGTCGTGGTCGGCGGACCCGACCTGCTCGGCGGCGACCTCGACCGCGCGGACATCACCGTCCTCTCGCCGCTGCTCGCCCGGGGCGCTCCCGCGATCATCGAGCGCCGCGTGCGCCGCATGGGACACCTGTGGGCCGCGGTGCTCACCCGCACCGGGCAGCGGCTCGTGGTCGTCGGCGACCGCTCCCACTGGGAGGCCGGCGACGGCCCGCTCGCCGAACTGGTCGCCGTACCCGAGAACACCCCGGACGGCGCCTGCCGGGCCCTGGTGGACCGGCTCCGGGAGGCGGGCACCCGCGTCGGCGTCCAGCAGACCGTGGAGGGCTGGACCGCCGACCTCGTGGTCCGCTTCGGAGCCCGGCGCCTGCTCATCCTCCTGGACCGCGAACCCGACGGCCGCGGGCTGCGCCGGCTCATGGCCCGCGGCGACGCCCTCAACCGCATCACCGGCGACCCCGTCGTGGTGGTCCCCGCCTGGCGCTGCCTCGCCGACCCCGACCGCCTCGTCCGGGAGATCCTCGGGGCCCGCTGACCCGCACTACCCTGGACGCGGCGGGGACGAGGCCCCGCCGTGCTCAGGGAGGCAAGGGGGATCGGGTGCCCGAGGGCCACACTCTGCACCGGTTGGCGGCGCACTTCGACAAGGCCTTCGGCGGCGGCGCCGTGCGGGCCTCCAGCCCCCAGGGCCGCTTCGCCGACGGGGCGGCCCGGATCGACGGCCGGGTCCTGACCACCGGCGAGGCGCACGGCAAGCACCTGTTCCTGGGCTTCGACTCGGGGGAGTGGCTGCGGGTCCACCTGGGCCTGTACGGCGCGTGGACCTTCGGCGACGCCGACGGCGAGCGCCACCTGGGCGCGCCCCGCGCCGCCGGGGCCGGCCGGACCGACCTGGTCCGCGACGCGGACGGGTTCGTCGTGCCGCCCGCGCCGACCGGCACCGTCCGGGCCCGGCTGGTCAACGCCTCCGGCTGGGCCGACCTGCGCGGCCCCTCGGCCTGCGAGGTCGTCACCGAGGAGGAGAAGCTGGCGGTCCAGGAGCGTCTGGGGCCCGACCCGCTGCGCCCCGACGCCGACCCCGAACGCGCCTGGCGTGCGGTCTCCCGCTCCCGGACGAGCATCGCCGCCCTGCTCATGCGGCAGGAGGTCATCGCCGGGATCGGCAACATCTACCGCGCCGAGTCCCTGTTCCGCGCGGGCCTGGACCCGATGACCCCCGGCCGCGACCTCACCCGGCGGCAGTGGGACGCCCTCTGGGACGACCTGGCCGGGCTGCTCCGGGACGGCGTCCGCGACGGCTACATCATCACGACCCGACCCGAGCACCGGCCCGACCCCGGCGCGCTCCCGGTGCCCCGGCCGGACACCCTGTACGTCTGCTACCGCACCGGCGAACCCTGCCGGGTGTGCGGATCCCCGATCGCCTCGGCCGAGCTGGCCGGACGAACGCTCTACTGGTGCCCGGGCTGTCAGCCCGCGTGAGACCCGGTCCCCCTCCCCGGCGAACGCTCACGGAGCGTGCAGTACAATCCCACATCGCCGCTTAACCGGTTCAGGACTCGAGTTCAGGGGGACGTGTGGGGGGTTTGATGCGACGGCCGACCATCATGGACATCGCCAAGGCCGCGGGGGTGTCCAAGGGGGCGGTCTCCTACGCCCTCAACGGCCGGCCCGGGGTCTCCCAGGAGACCCGCGAGCGCATCCTGGCGATCGCCCACGACCTGGGCTGGGCGCCCAGCAGCACGGCGCGCGCCCTGTCGCCCGGCGGCCGGGTGGGCGCGTTCGGGCTGGTCATCGACCGGCCCGCCCGCTTCCTGGGGGTCGAGCCGTTCTTCATGCAGTTGGTCTCGGGCATCGAGGCGGAGCTCGCGGTCGCGGGCACGGACCTGCTGCTCCAGGTCACCGACGACCGGAAGGCGGAGGAGGGCGTCTACCGGCGCTGGTTCGCCGAGCGCCGTGTGGACGGGGTGATCATCGTCGACCTGCGGGTCGACGACCCGAGGATCGCGCTGGTCGACGAGGTGCCGCTGCCCGCGGTCGTCCTGGGCGGGCCCGGCGGGGCGGGCTCCCTGCCGTGCCTGTACACCGACGACGCCTCCTCCGTCCGGGAGGTCGTGCACTACCTGGCCGCCCTGGGGCACCGGCGGGTGGTCCGGGTGGCGGGGCCGGACGACTTCGTGCACACCAGGGACCGGACCCGTGCCTTCGAGGAGGCCGCCGCGGAGGCGGGGCTGCCGGGGGCGGTCACGGTCCACTCCGACTACACGGGGGAGTCGGGCGCCCGCACGACCCGCCGCCTGCTGGCGCGCGCCGACCGGCCCACCGCGCTGGTCTACGACAACGACCTCATGGCGGTGGCCGGCCTGGGCGTGGCCCGCGAGATGGGGGTCGACGTCCCGGGGCAGCTGTCCATCGTGGCCTGGGACGACTCGGTGCTGTGCCAGGTGGTGCACCCCTCCCTGACCGCGGTCGCCCGGGACGTGGTCGCCGCGGGCCGGGAGGTCGCGCGGATGCTCGCCGAGGCGGTCGAGGGCGGCCCCGTGGGCAGCCGCGAGACGGTTCCGGGGGAGCTCCAGCCGCGCGGCAGCACGGGCCCCATGGCGGGCTGAGCGACCGGTGCGCAGGCGTCGGCCGAACGAGCACCTCCGGCATGCCTCCCGAGCCTCATGGGAGCGCTACCAAAACATCATTCACTGTGGAAAACTACGCGCAAGCCGTGCGCTGCGTCACAACGCACACGAGGGGAGAAGCCCGATGGTGAACCGGTTCGACGGTTGTCGGCTGGCTGACTTGCCCACATCTGTGCTGTTACAAGCGAATAACAGCGGAGTGACGCCCATTGACGCCCTTCCCGTCGGCGTGTTGTTGTTAACGTCACTTACCCGGTTCAGCAACGGCCTGTCTCCGCGCCCCTGATTGGGAGCGCTCCCACCTCTTCGGGCCCCGGAGAGGGAAGTTCCCCCCCACGAGCGGCCGACCGGGTGGAAGAAGGAGGAGTCGAGATGAGATCTCTTCGGCTTCCGGCGGCACTCGCGGCACTGACCCTCGCGGTCACGGCCTGCGCGGGTGGCGGCGGCGGAAACGGAGAAGGTTCCGGCGAGTACCCGCGGAACGAGACGCTGTACACCACCGGGACCGCGTGGGGCCCGCCCGCCAACTGGAACCCCTTCATGCAGGGCCAGTACGCGGTCGGCACGGTGGGGCTGGCCTACGAGCCGCTCTTCCTCTTCGACCCGAACACCAGCGAGTACGTCCCCTGGCTGGCCGAGAGCGACAGCTGGCCCGAGGAGAACGTCCACGAGATCGTCCTGCGCGAGGGCATCACCTGGACGGACGGCGAGGCCTTCGACTCCGCCGACGTGGTCTCCACACTGGAGATCGGTCAGTTCGGGTCCGTCCCCTTCAGCAACCTGTGGAACTTCATCGAGAGCGTGGAGGCCGTGGACGCGCAGACCGTCCGCGTCACGTTCAGCGAGAGCCGCCCGCAGGAGTGGATGAACTGGGTCTACTCGCACCCCATCGCCCCCGAGCACATCTGGGGCGAGAAGACCGAAGAGCAGATCATGAGCGACGTGAACGAGGACCCGGTCGGCACCGGTCCCTACGTCTACGAGTCGCACACCGACGAGCGCCTGGTCTGGGAGCGCAACGACGACTGGTGGGGCACCGCGGCGCTCGACTACGAGATGAAGCCCCGCTACATCGTCGACCTCGTCAACGCCTCCAACGACGTCACCCTGGGCATGCTCCAGCAGGGCCAGGTCGACCTGTCGAACAACTTCCTGCCGGGCATCGACCAGATCATCAACGGCAACGAGACCATCACCAGCTTCTACGACGGTCCGCCGTACATGCAGCCCGCCAACACCGCCTGGCTGGTGCCCAACACCACCAAGGAACCGCTGAACGACCCCGCGTTCCGGCAGGCGCTGGCCCACTCGATCGACATGCAGCAGATCATCGAGGGCCCGTACTCCAACCTGGTCGAGGCCGCCAACCCCACCGGTCTGCTCCCGCTCTGGGACGACTACATCGACCACGAGCTGGTCGAGGAGGAGGGCTTCTCCTACGACGCCGACGAGGCGGTGGCCATCCTCGAGGACGCGGGCTACCAGGACCAGGACGGCGACGGCTTCGTCGAGACCCCGGACGGCGACCCCATCGCCCTCACCCTGGAGGTCCCGGCCGGCTGGACCGACTGGATGGAGGCGTCCAACGTCATCGCGGCGAACGCCCAGGCCGTCGGCATCAACATCGAGGCGCAGACCCCCGAGTTCGACCTGCTGGTGGACAACCGCAACTCCGGTGAGTTCGACCTGATCATCAACAACGAGCGCCAGGCGAGCAACACCCCCTGGACCTACTACGACTACCTCTTCCAGCTGCCCATCAACGAGCAGCAGACGACGGTCAACTTCGGCCGTTACGAGAACGAGGAGGTGTGGTCCCTGGTCGAGCAGCTCGCCGCCGTCCCCGCGGACGACGTCGAGGCCGCGGCCGAGATCACCTCGCAGATCCAGGAGATCCAGCTGGCCGAGCTCCCGGCCATCCCGCTCTGGTACAACGGCATGTGGTCGCAGGCCAACAACACGTACTGGACGAACTGGCCGAGTGAGGCCGAGGGCGCGCCGAAGAGCGCCGCGACCCTCTGGAACGGCTGGTGGCAGCTCGGCGCCATCACCACCCTGGCCACCATCGAGCCGGCCGGCGAGTAGCCGCACCACGGTCGGCGGGCCGGAGCACCCCTCCTCCCGAGTCCCGCCGACCGCCCGGTCCCGGCCGGGAGCGGCGCGAAAGCCCGACCGGGACCGCCCCGGAGCGGGCGGGACGGCGGAACCCCGCGGGGACCCCCTCGCCCGGGTCCCCCTCCGCCTCCCGCCCCGCCCGGGGCTCCTCGTCCGTCCGCCACCATCACCTGGAGGAACGTGTGTGGCGCTACATCGGCCGTAAGCTCTTCGTCTACCTGCTTACGTTCGTCATCGCGGTCACCATCAACTGGATGATCCCGCGCTTCATGCCGGGCGACCCCGTCCGGAGCATGCTCTCCCGCGCCTCGGTCGGCAACCCCGAGGCCCTGCAGCGCATGAACGATTACTACACGGGGGTCTTCGGCCTCGACACCCCCCTGCACGAGCAGTACCTCGCCTTCTGGGCCGGCCTGCTCCGGGGCGACCTGGGCGTCAGCGTGATGCTGTTCCCCCAGCCCGTCCTGGACATCATCATGAGGTCGGTGCCCTACACCCTGGGACTGCTCCTGCCCGCCATCCTGCTGAGCTGGATCGTCGGCAACCGGATCGGCGCCTTCGCCGCCCGCAAGAAGCTGCTCGACAACACGATCCTGCCCGTGGGGTACATCCTCACCGCCATGCCCTACATGTGGCTGGCCCTGCTGCTCGCCTGGAGCCTGGGCATCGTCGCGGGAGTCCTGCCCACCGCCGGCGGCTACGCCCCGTCGCTGCGCCCGGAGTTCAGCTGGCTGTTCATCTCCAGCCTGATCTCCCACTGGTTCCTGCCGTTCCTGTCCATGTTCATCGTGGCCCTGGGCGGCTGGGCGATCGGCATGCGCAACATGATCATCTACGAGCTGGAGGCGGACTACTCCAACTACCTCCAGGCCCTGGGCGCCCCCACCCGCCTGATCCGCCGCTACGCGTTCCGCAACGCGATGCTGCCGCAGATCACCGGCCTGGCCGTCCAGCTGGGCACGGTCCTGTCCGGCGCCCTGCTCACCGAGATCGTGTTCAACTACCCCGGCCTGGGCACCCTGATCCTCCAGGCGCTGAACAACCGCGACTTCTTCGTGCTCCAGGGCACCTTCCTGTTCGTGGTCGTCGGCGTGCTGATCGCCAACTTCATCATCGACATCGTCTACGTGCTGGTCGACCCGCGCACCCGGGTCCAGATGACGGGAGGCGCCGCGTGAGCGAGATCGCCGGAGCCCCGGGCGCCGCGGATCCCGCGGGCGACCCCCAGCCCACCCCAGAGCGCAAGACCTCCGAGGTCCTGCACTTCGCCGTGCGCAACCCCAAGCTGCTCATCGGCCTGGGCATCGTCCTGAGCCTGCTGCTGCTGGGCATCTTCGGGCCGTTCTTCATCGACCACGACCCCAACGAGTACATAGGCCCCAAGAGCCAGCCGCCGAACGGCGAGTACTGGTTCGGCACGACCAGCTTCGGCCAGGACGTCTGGGCCCAGTTCGTGTACGGCCTGCGCTCGACCTTCCTCATCGGCGCCTTCGGCGGCGGCGTGGCCTTCGTCATCGGCACGGCGGTCGGGTTCGTCGCCGGTTACAAGGGCGGGATCGTCGACGAGATCCTCAACATGCTCACCAACGTCGTGCTGGTGCTGCCCGCCCTGGTCGTCCTCATCGTCATCACGGCCTACCTGGAGGTGCGCGGCGTCTTCATCCAGGGCGTGTTCATCGGCCTGACCTCCTGGCCGTGGGCGGCCCGCGCGGTCCGCTCCCAGGCGCTGTCGCTGTCCACCCGCGACTACGTCGACCTGGCCCGGCTCAGCGGTCGCCGCACCTGGCGGATCATCACCACCGAGATCGCCCCCAACATGAGCTCCTACCTGGTGATGTCCTTCATCCTGCTGTTCGGCGGGGCGATCCTCATCGCCGCGGGCCTGGACTTCATCGGCCTGGGCCCGACCAACGGCGTCTCGCTCGGCCTCATGCTGGAGAGCGCGATGAAGTGGAGCTCCCTCTACCTGGGCATGTGGTGGTGGTTCATCCCGCCGGGCCTCGGGATCACGATGATCGTGGGCTCCCTGTACATCCTGAATGTCGGGCTGGACGAGGTGTTCAACCCCAAGCTGCGGGAGCTGTAGATGACTCTGCGCGTCAACGACCTCAAGGTCTACTACCAGACCCTGCGCGGGGACGTCCACGCCCTGGACGGCGTGACCTTCGATCTGGCCGACGGCGAGATCATGGGTCTGGCCGGCGAGTCCGGGTGCGGCAAGACCACGCTGGGCAAGAGCCTGATCCGCCTCGACTCGCGCATGCGCCACGTCGGCGGGACCGTCGAACTGGACGGCAAGGACGTGCCCATCGCCGACGACAGGGCGATGGTGCCCCTGCGGTACCACGAGATCTCGCTCATCCCGCAGTACGCGATGAGCGCGCTCAACCCCACCCGCAAGATCGGGCGGATGATCAACGACCTCCTGCGGGCGCGGGGGGTGCGCCCGGCGGACATCGCCGCCGAACTCGGACGCCGCCTCGAACTGGTCGGACTCGACACCGACGTCCTGGACCGGTTCCCGATCGAGCTGTCCGGAGGCATGAAGCAGCGCGTCGTCATGGTGATGTCCACGCTGCTCAACCCGTCGCTGCTGATCGCCGACGAGGTCACCTCGGCCCTGGACGTGTCCACCCAGCGCGCCGTCGCCGAGTCCCTGGTGGAGTTCCGGGACCGCGAGTACATCAAGAGCATGGTGTTCGTGACCCACGACATCTCGCTCGTGTACCAGATGGCCGACACGATCATGGTGATGTACGCGGGCCACGTCGTGGAGAAGGCCTCGGCGTCGACCATCGTCAACGCGCCGCGGCACCCGTACACGCAGATGCTCATCTCGGCCCTGCCCGAGGTCGGCACCACCACCGAGCAGGGCCGGCTGGAGGGCATCCCCGGCACCCCGCCCGGGCTGCTGAACCCGCCCACCGGGTGCCGGTTCAAGGACCGCTGCCCGCTGGCGTTCGAGAAGTGCAACGAGCGGCCCCCGCTGGTCGAGATCGAACCCGGCCACTTGGCCGCCTGCTGGAAGACGGGGTGAGGACGTGCTGGAACTCAGCCACGTGCACAAGGTGTACCGGGTCGGGGCGTTCGGCGGCGGGCGGCTGCGCGCCGTCCGCGACGTCAGCCTGAAGGTCGGGTCCGGAGAGGTGGTCTCCCTCATCGGGGAGAGCGGCAGCGGCAAGAGCACCATCGGCAAGATGGTGCTGGGGCTGTTCAAGCCCTCCGCCGGGACGATCTCCTTCGACGGCACCGACATCACGACCATCCGCGGGCACGCCGCCCGCAAGGCCTACTACCGGCGGGTGCAGGGGGTCTTCCAGGACCCGTTCAGCTCCTTCAACCCGATCTTCAAGGCCGACCGGGTGTTCGAGATGATCCGGAGCTCGTACTTCCCCGGGACCTCGGACGCCGACTGGCGGGAGCGGGTGCTCAAGGCGGTCGGCACGGTCCGCCTGGACCCGGAGAACGTCCTGGGCAAGTACCCGCACCAGCTCAGCGGCGGTCAGCTGCAGCGCCTGCTCATCGCGCGGGCCCTGCTGCTGGACGTGGACCTGCTGGTCGCCGACGAGGTGATCAGCATGCTGGACGCCTCCACCCGGATCGACGTGCTCAACCTGCTCGCCGACCTGAAGGAGCGGGGGATGGCGATCCTGTTCGTCACCCACGACCTGTCGCTGGGCAACTACGTCAGCGACCGGTCGGTGATCCTGCGCAAGGGCGCGATCGCCGAGATGGGGCCCACCGCCCGCGTGTTCGAGAACCCGCTGCACCCCTACAGCCGCCACCTGCTCTCCTGCGTGCCCCAGCTGCACCGCACCTGGGCCGAGGTGGACGCCGAGCTGAAGGCGAATCCGCCGGAGGACGTCGAACTCCCCGTCGCCCCGGACGACGCGTCCGCGCCGCTGCTGGAGGCGGAGGAAGGGCATTTCGTCGGGATCGATCAGGGCTGAGAACGGACCGCCGTCCGCGCCGTGGCACGGCATCCCCGCACTGGTAGGGGGTGCCGCGCCCGTCGCTGTCAGGACCCCGGATATTCCCCTGCTGTTCGTGCGTGTTGCCACACCGAAAACCCTCGCGATCCGGGGTGCCTGTGGTACGTTCGAGGTGATTGTTAGTCGTTGAATTTCGCAGTTGGTGTCTTGCCCGCGGAGTTTGTGACCGGCGGGCGGTTTCCCTGGGGAGTCGGCTCGCGGCAATTACTCGGGCGCGAGGTTGCGCCCGATGTACACCGAGCTGAAGGAGACAACATGGCTCAGGGAACTGTGAAGTGGTTCAACGGCGAGAAGGGCTTCGGCTTCATCTCCCCCGACGACGGTGGCCCCGACGCCTTCGTTCACTACAGCGCCATCCAGGGCACGGGCTTCCGTAACCTGGAGGAGAACCAGCGCGTGGAGTTCGACATCGTCGCGGGCAACCGCGGCCCGCAGGCCGAGAACGTCGTCGCCATCTAACTCCTCGTGAGCTAGATCACCACGACTCGGGACGGCCCCGTCCGGAGGTCCTCGACCTCCCGGCGGGGCCGTCCTTCGTCTTCCCCGGGCGGGCCCGGGGTCGAGACGCGCGAAGGCCCCGGAGGGTCGGACCCTCCGGGGCCTTCGCATGTCCGGGGCGCCGGCCGGGCGCCCCGTCGGATCAGTGGACGGCGGGCACGGGCGCGCCGAGAAGCCGCTGGACGCGGGCCCGGACCTCGGGTGTCTCCAGGCCGCGTACGGTCACCGTGGTGCGGCGGCGCAGCACGTCGTCGACGGTCACCGCCCACTCGCGGTCGCGGGCGAACACCACCTGGGCCCACACGTCCGGGCCGTCGGGGTGGATGCGCTCGCCCAGCGCCGGGTCCTCGCGGATGAGCGCGGCGATGTCCAGGGCCAGGCTGCCGTAGTGGGAGGCCAGGTGGCGGGCCACCGGCGGCTCCATCCGGGCGCCCGGCTCGCGGTCGATCAGGATCCGCTGCGCCACCGCGTCCGGGCTGGCCAGCCCGGGCAGCGGGACGGTCCGCAGCGGGTCGGCCATCTCCTCGGCCAGCGGCACCGCGCGCACCTTGCGCAGTTCCTTCAGGACGGCCCGGCCGATGTGCCGGTAGGTCGTCCACTTGCCCCCGGCCACCGACAGCATGCCGCCGCGGCCCTGGGTGACCACCGTCTCGCGCTTGGCCGCGCTGGTGTCCCCGTCGCCGCCCGGCAGCACCCGCAGCCCGGCGAAGGCGTAGTCCACGTGGGAGGCGTCCAGGTAGGGCGCGTCGATGCCCAGCTCGGCCTCGCCCAGGATCTGCTCCACGTCGGCGGGCACCACGGCCACCTCGGCGGGGTCCCCGGTGTACTCCTCGTCGGTGGTGCCCAGCAGCAGGCGCCCCTCCCACGGGATGGCGAACGACACCCGGTGGCGGTCCACCGGGATGGTCAGCGCCGCCCGCCACGGCTCCGGGGTGCGCAGAACCAGGTGGGCCCCCTTGGACAGGCGCACGCTCGGGGCCGCCGCGGGGTCCTCCATCCGGCGCAGGCGGTCCACCCACGGGCCGGTGGCGTTGAGGACCAGGCGGGCGTCGACACCGAACTCCGTGCCGTCGGCGCGGTCGCGCAGCTCGGCACCGGTGACCCGGGTCCCGGTGCGGCGCAGGTCCACGACCTCCGCGTGGTTGAGGACGACGGCCCCCGCCTCGACCGCGGCCCGCACGGTCATGATCGCCATGCGGCTGTCGTTCATCTGGTGGTCGCCGTAGGCGGCGACCGACTTCAGGCCCTCGGTGCGCAGGCCCGGGGCCAGCCGGGCGGCCTGGGCCGGGGACAGCAGCCGCCCCATGCCGTCGCCGAACGCCGACAGCGCCGAGTACAGGAACACGCCCGCGCCCATCTTGGCCGCGCCGTGCGGGCCGCCCTCGTACACCGGCACCAGGAACGGCAGCGGGTTGACCAGGTGCGGGGCGACGGTGGTGGCCAGGGAACGGCGTTCGCGGTGGTTCTCGGCGACCAGCCTGAGGTTCCCGGTCTGGAGGTAGCGCAGGCCGCCGTGGACGAGCTTGGAGGAGGCGCTGGAGGTGGCGCCGGCGAAGTCGCCCGCGTCCACCATGGCGACCCGCAGGCCGGACTGGGCGGCGTTCCAGGCGACGGAGGTGCCCAGGATGCCCCCGCCGACGACGAGGAGGTCGAAGGTGCCGCGGGAGAGCTCGGTGCGGGTGCGCGCGCGGTCCGCGCCGCGGCCCGGCAGCGCGACGGCGGCGGACACCGGGGACAGGGCGTCCGGGGTGCCGGCGGTCTCCGCGGCGGGGGCTTCGGTGTCTCGGGCAGCGGGCACGGAGGCGTCGGGGCGCCGGTCGGCCGGGTCGGGCGTGGTCGTCATGGCCGGGTACTCCTCGGAGAGGGATGGCTGTGCGGCCGCCGGAACGGACTCCGCGTTCCGTGCGGACATCGCAAAGATCATACGACAATGCCGCACGCTGGTGGAGGGGGAGGGGGTCCCTGCGGTGTTCTCGTCATGCTTTCGGTGCACTTCCCGGATTCGGGGCGTGTTGGTGTGACGGTCGGTGTCCGGTGTGTGGCGTGGGGTTCCTGTGATGCGTCATTGTCGAACGCGGTTCCATGGGTCGGCCGTGGGCCGGGGCGTGGCCGACCGCGGGCACGGGCCGACGTCAACGCCCGGTGTGTGACCGGCGTCTCATTGGTGAGGGCGAAAGGAACGGGGGAGCACGATGCACGCAGGACGCGCACGGATCACGGCCGCGGCGGGGGCGGCGGCACTGGCGGCCGCGGCGGCGCTCGCCGGCGGGGCCGCCCACGCGGACGAGGGGGAGGATCCCCGCCCCTGCCGCAGCGACGACTTCCGGGTGACCGAGGTCGACCGGGGTGCGGCCGCCGGGACGATGTACGTCGAGTTCGGGTTGGACCGCACCGGGGACGGGGACCCCTGCCTGATGAGCGACCGGTTCGGCGTCCACTGGACCGACGTCCCCGGCGGGGACCGCGTGGGGGAGTGGGCCCGATACAGCGAGGAGATCCGGGACCCGTGGGTGGTGCCGGGCGACGGGCGCGCCCTGCTGACCATGGCCCGGCCCGATCCGGGGAACTTCGACCCGGGGGACTGCGGAGAGGTGCTCACCGCCACCGGGATCACCGTCTACCAGGAGTTCCACGGCGACCCGGGCGTGCACGGGGAGCTGAGCGCGCCGGTGCGGGTGTGCGAGCTGGAGGCGGGCGCCCCCTCCATGTCCGTGTCGCCGGACGGGTGATCCGGGACGGCGGGAGGGCGGCGGACACGGTCCGCCGCCCTCCCGCGTTCCCCGTGGCGGGGCCGCTCAGCCGCCGAAGCCGGTCAGCCTCCACACCCAGGCGCCGAGCACGCCGCCGATGAGCGGGGCCACCACCGGGATCCAGGCGTAGGACCAGTCCGAGGAGCCCTTGCCCGGGATGGGCAGCACCGCGTGCGCCAGCCGCGGGCCCAGGTCGCGGGCCGGGTTGATGGCGTACCCGGTCGGGCCGCCCAGGGACAGGCCGATGGCCAGCACCAGCAGGCCGACGAGCAGCGGGGCGATGCCGGTGGAGAACAGCCCCGACAGGTCGATGTCGCCCTGCGTCACGTGCCCGGAGTTGGCGCCGATGCCGAGCACGCCCAGGACCAGCATCGCGGTGCCGATGACCTCGGTGATGATGTTGGCGACCGGGTTGCGCACCGCGGGTGCCGTACTGAACACGCCCAGCTTGGTCGCCGGGTCCCCGGTCTCCTTCCAGTGCGGGAGGTAGGCCAGGTACACCAGCACCGCACCGGTGAACGCGCCGACCAGCTGGGCCGCCATGTAGCCCGGCACCAGTGCCCAGTCGAAGTCGCCGATGCTGGCCAGGCCCAGCGTCACCGCCGGGTTGAGGTGCGCGCCGCTGACCGTGCCGACCGTGTAGACGGCCATGGCCACCGCCATGCCCCAGCCGAACGTGATCACGATCCAGCCGCCGTTGAAGGCCTTGGACTTGGTGAGGGTGACGCCGGCGACGACGCCGCCGCCGAGGAGGATGAGGATCGCCGTGCCGAGGAACTCGGCGAGGTAAACAGACATGATGGCCTCCGCCCGTATGGGGCAGCCGGGTCACGGGGGCGGTGTCCGCCCGCGGACGCGGGCATGGTCGGACACACCCGTCACAGGGATGGGGTGGGTGGGGCCGCCCGCCGGGGAGGCCCGGTCCGCGCCCGGGGCCGCGGGGGTCGCGGGCCGGGCCCCGGGGCGCGGTCGTCGGGGGGACGGGTGGGTCCCGTCCGGTCACTTCTCGTCGTGCTCGACCCAGCCGAGGGTGCGCTTCACCGCCTTGTTCCAGTTGTGGTACTCCCGCTCGCGCACGGCGGGCTCCATCTCGGGCGTCCACTCGGCCGCCTTGTGCCAGTTGGCGCGCAGGGTCTCCACGTCGGGCCAGTAGCCCACGGCCAGGCCGGCCGCGTACGCGGCGCCCAGGCACGTGGTCTCGGCGACCATCGGGCGCACCACCTCGGCGTCCAGGACGTCGGACAGGATCTGCATGAGCAGGTTGTCCGCGGTCATGCCGCCGTCCACCTTCAGGGTGGTCAGCTCGATCTTGGAGTCGGCGTTCATCGCGTCGACGACCTCGCGGGTCTGCCAGGCGGTCGCCTCCAGGACGGCGCGGGCGATGTGGCCCTTGTTGACGTAGCCGGTCAGGCCCGCGATGACGCCGCGGGCGTCGCCGCGCCAGTGCGGGGCGAAGAGCCCGGAGAAGGCGGGGACGAAGTAGCAGCCGCCGTTGTCCTCCACGGTGCGGGCCAGCGTCTCGATCTCCGGGGCGGTGGAGATCAGGCCGAGGTTGTCGCGCAGCCACTGGACGAGCGAGCCGGTGACCGCGATCGAGCCCTCCAGCGCGTACACGGCCGGGGCGTCGCCCAGCTTGTAGCCCAGGGTGGTGAGCAGGCCGTTCTCGGAGGTGACGGGCTCGGTGCCGGTGTTCATCACCAGGAAGGTGCCGGTGCCGTAGGTGCCCTTGACGTCGCCCGGGTCGAAGCAGGTCTGGCCGAACAGGGCGGCGTGCTGGTCGCCCAGGGAAGAGGCGACCGGCACACCCTCCAGGTACCCGCGGGCCTGGCCGTAGACCTCCGAGGACGAGCGGATCTCCGGCAGCACGGCCGCCGGGATGCCCATGGCGTCGAGGATCTCGGAGTCCCACTCCAGGGTGGCCAGGTTCATCAGCATGGTGCGGCTGGCGTTGGTCACGTCGGTGACGTGGCGGCCGGTCAGCTTCCAGATGATCCAGGTGTCCATGGTGCCGAAGAGGACCTCGCCGCGTTCGGCGCGCTCGCGCAGGCCGTCGACGTTGTCCAGCAGCCAGCGCAGCTTGGGGCCGGAGAAGTAGGTGGCCAGCGGCAGGCCGCAGGCGGCGCGGAAGCGGTCCTGGCCCTCGTCGGCGCCGAGTTCGCGGACCAGGGCGTCGGTGCGGGTGTCCTGCCAGACGATGGCGTTGTGGACCGGCTCGCCGGTCTCCTTGTCCCAGACGACGGTGGTCTCGCGCTGGTTGGTGATGCCGATGGCGGCGACCTGGTCGGGGGTGATGTCGCTCTTCTCCAGGGCGTTCTGGACGACGACCTCGACGTTGGTCCAGATCTCCTGGGCGTCGTGCTCGACCCAGCCGGGCTTGGGGAAGATCTGCCGGTGCTCGCGCTGGTCGACCGAGACGATGCGGCCGTCCCGGTCGAAGAGGATGCAGCGACTCGATGTGGTGCCCTGGTCGATCGCGGCGACGTACTGCTGACTCATCGGATGCTCTCGCCTTCAGTGGAGGGCTCGGGAACGGGGACGGACACGCGCGAACAACGGGCTATACCCGCACGTTGTACGACATTGACGTATGAGTAGGCGTTAGTTTCATCCGCTTTTCCCACCTGTGTCAAGACGGCGTGACGCAATCGTGTCGCGTGGGTCACGTACCCTCGCGAACACCGTGACAACACCTCGGGGCTGCGGCGAAGTCGCCGCGCCCGCCGTTCGCCGCAGGGGAACGCCGACAGGCCCGCAACGGCCCGACAACACCGGCCCCGAGGCCCGCCGCCGCGGCCGCCGCGCGGGGATCGCCGTGCAACACACCGCTGGAGCGCGCCTCCAGGGGTGGGCCAGCGGGACACCGGTGCGCGACGGCCTCCACGGGGCGCGTCGGCGGAGTGTGCGGGCAGGGGGCACAGAGGGGCGTGTCGGTGGGACACCGGTACGCGGGGCCTGCGCGGGGCACGTCGTGGAGTGCTCAGGTGGGACGTGCCGATGGGGGCGTGTCAGTAGGGGGTGGCGCCCAGTTCGCGGGAGATCGCGCGGGCGGCGTCGCGGACGTAGGACACCTGCTCCATGTCCAGCTTGTTGTCGGGCCCGCGCAGGCGTTCGACGGCGCCGCGCACCCCGATCGCCCCGACCGTGGTGCCCCGCCGGTCGCGGATGGGCGCGGCGATGGACACCTCGCCGTCCACCAGTTCCTCGGCCTCCCAGGCCCACCCGTTGTCGCGGACCTCCGCCAGCTGCTTCTCCAGCTCGCCGGGGGAGACGATCGTGAAGCGCGTGTAGGCGGGCAGGAACACCGGACCCTCCTCCACCGCGGTGTCCTCCAGCGGTGTGACCAGCGGGTCGAAGGCCATGAGGACCTTGCCCAGCGCGGTGGCGTGCAGCGGCAGCAGGGTGCCGACGTCCAGGGTCTGCCGGGAGGAGTCCGGGCGGAACACGTGGTGCACCACGAGCACCTGGCCCTGGTGCGGGGTGCCGATGCGCACGCTCTCACCGCTCCGGGAGGCCAGGGTGTCGGCCCAGTTCAGGGCGCGGGTGCGCAGCTCGTTGCCGTCGAGGTAGCGGGTGCCCAGGCTGAGCATGCCCCCGCCCAGCCGGTAGCGGCCGGACTCGGGGTCCTGCTCGACGAAGCCCACGTGCTGGAGGGTGCGCAGGATGCCCAGGACCGTGCCCTTGGGCAGTTCGAGAGAGCGGGAGATCTCCGCCAGGCTCAGCCCGCGGGCACCACCGGCCAGGAGGCGCAGGATGGCGGCCGCGCGTTCGATGGACTGGATTCTTCCCGGCATGGGGGTGCTACCACTCTCTAGTACGACAATGTCATACGCGCATGCTACTACGCGATGTGACGCCCGCCATGGGACGAGTGACATCGGATCGCGCGGAACGGCCCGCAGGGTCGCAACAGTGTAGTCGCCGGGCCTTCGGAGCCCGCGCCCGACGTGCACGGACGCGGGCGCGGGCGGCCGTTCACAGCTCGGCGGCGGCCTTGGCGATCGCCGTGGCGGCCTCGTCGACGTCACGGTCGGTGATCTCCAGGTGGACCACCAGGCGGATCGTCTCCGCGCCGATGTCCAGGGCCCGCACGCCGTGCCGGGCGAACGCCTCCCGGTAGGCGGCGGCCCGCCCCCGCGGGGTCTCCACCAGCACCATGTTGGTCTGCGCCCGCGCCCCGAGCCCGGGCACCCGGGCGATCCGCTCCGCCAGCAGCGCCGCCCGCGCGTGGTCCTGGGCCATCCGCTCCCGGTGGTGGCGCAGGGCGTACAGGGCGCCCGCCGCGATGATGCCGGCCTGGCGCATCCCCGCCCCCAGCAGCTTGCGGGCCCGCCGGGCCCGGGCGATGGTGGCGGCGTCCCCGGCCAGGGCTGAGCCCACCGGCGCGCCCAGCCCCTTGGAGAAGCACACCGACACCGAGTCGAACCCCTCGGCCACCTCGGCCGGGGAGACCTCCAGCGCCGCGGCGGCGTTCCACAGCCGGGCCCCGTCCAGGTGGGTCCGCAGCCCGTGGCGGTGCGCGAACCCGGTCACCCGGCGCTGCTCGGCCAGCGGGACCACCCGGCCGGTGAAGGTGTTCTCCAGCCACACCAGCGCGGGCTCGGCGCGGTGGACGTCGCCGCGCCCGGCGATCCACGACTCCAGCAGCTCGTCGGAGGGGACCGTGCCCTCGGAGTACAGCCGGGGCAGCGCCCGGGCCAGCACCGCGGTCGCCCCCTGCTCGTCCCCGATGAGGTGGTGGTGCTCGTGCGCCCACACCTCGTCGCCGCTGCGGACGGACACGTACAGGCCCAGCTGGTTGGCCATGTGCCCGGAGGTGACGTAGAGGGCGGCCTCCTTGCCGAGCAGGGAGGCGGTCTCCTCCTCCAGGGCGCGCACGGTGGGGTCCTCGCCGAAGACGTCGTCGCCCACCTCCGCCTCGGCCATGGCCCGGCGCATGGCGGAGGTGGGGCGGGTGACGGTGTCCGAGCGCAGGTCGATCATGGTCGCTTCCTCGAGAACGCGGCGGTGGGGTGTGCGACCGACGATACTGCCCGGCGGGTTCAGCCCCGCGGGCCGATCCTCTCCAGCGCCTCCGACAGCAGGCGCAGGGAGGCCAGCGCGTCCGCGGCGCCCTCCTCGCCGAGTTCGGCGATCAGCGCCTCGGCCAGCCGGCCGTGCGCCGGGTCGATCCGGCGCAGCGCGGCGATGCCCTCCCCGGTGGGGGCCAGGAGCTTGGCGCGGCTGTGCGCGGGGTTGGGCCGGTACTCGGCGAGCCCCTGCTCCACCAGCACGTCCGCGATGCGCTGCACGCTCTGCCGGGCGCTGCCGAGTTCGCGGGCGATGGCCGACACCGCCTTGGGCGCGTCGGTGACCGAGCCGAGCACCTGCCAGCGCGCGGCGGTCAGCCCCGCCGGTCTGGCCAGTTCCTCGGCCACCGACAGGAACTGGCCGTTGAGGCGGAAGACGGTGAGGGCGGTCCCGCTGAGCAGTTCGGCGCTGCGGAGGTCGGGCCGCGCCATGGTCAGGCCCCCTCCATCAGAGCGAAGTAGGCGCCGGCGTCGTGCTGGGCGTGCAGCCGGTACCAGGCGTCCAGCGTCCGGGGCGTGAACAGGTCCAGCTGGGCGAAGATCTCGCGGGCGAACTCGATCGGCGCGGTGGAGCCCGCGGTGATCAGCCCGTCGTCGGTGACGGCCAGGGCGTTGCGGTACCTGGCCGCGCCGGTGTAGCCGGTGGCCAGCAGGTACTCGGGCGCGGAGCTGGTGTGGTCGCGGTAGTCGAGCAGGCCCTCGCGGGCCAGGCCGGCGGTGGCCCCGCAGATCGCCGCCACCGGGACCCCGGCGTCGAGGAAGATCCCGGCGGCCGAGGCGAGGGAGGTCATCGACTCCGGGTCGACGTCCCAGGAGGCCGCGCCCGGCAGGATCAGCATCGCGCTGCTGGACGGCTTGAGCTGGGTGAGCGTGAGGTCGGGCAGGACGGTGACGCCGCCCATGGTGGTCACCGGGGCGCCGCTGAGCCCGACGGTGACGACGTCGTAGCGGCCCGGGGTGCGCTGCCACTCGCCGCTGCGGATGGTGGAGACGGCGTGGCCGATCTCCCAGTCTGCGAGCCCCTCGTAGACGGCGAGGTGGACGGTCTTCCTGCTCTCGGTGTTCATGACAACATCCTGTCATCCTGACAGCATGCTGTCAAGAGAGTAGGGGTGTGGGAATCAGAGTTCACGTGCATTCGATCGGGTGTCCATTGCCGGTTTCCGGGCGGAGTGTTCCGCGGGGCGCCCTGCGCCTGAAGAGCATGGTGAACCATCTTCCGGGCCCTGTGCTTTTCCGGGCGGTGAGGAAATTCGGATAGGCCCCTCTCCCAAACGGGAGTCCCTGATGTCTTCGCAGGTCGTTCGGGGTGTGGCGCGGGATTCGTCGTTATGTTCGGTCGCGCTTCGGGGGGCGTTCCGTCGGCGGGGGCGAGGGTCCGGATTTCGGTGGTTCGCGGGAAAAGTGGCGGAATGCGCGTTCGTGGTCCCGGGGTGCGCCCGCGAAGTGGAGTGTGACGGGGCTCACTCTCAATCGGGAACGCCCGTGTCATCGGGGGTGCGGGTGACCCGCATCTCGCTCGGGTCACAGAAGCCCACGCGGGTGTTCACAGAAGCTCACAAATGGTACTACCATTTCGTCCGCCTGCCTCGAGGACAGGCCGAGGTCGCGATGTCCGGCGACCCCGCACCTCCGACTCCGCTCACCGGAAGGCTCCGCTGTGGAGAACTTCACCCCCGTCTACGGGACGGGACCCCTCCTCGGGATCGCTGTCGGGGCCATCGCCCTGCTGCTCTTCCTGATCATCCGCCTGCGACTGCACGCCTTCATCGCGCTCGTCCTGGTCAGCCTGCTGACCGCGGTCGCCGCGGGGATCCCGGTCGCCGAGATCATGCCGACCCTCCTGGGCGGATTCGGCGGAACCCTCGCCAACGTCGCCCTGCTGGTCGGCCTCGGCGTCATGCTCGGCCGCATGCTGGAGGTCACCGGCGGCGCCGCCGTCCTGGCCGGGGCCCTCATCAGGGTCTTCGGCGAGAAGCGGGCGCCCCTGGCGCTGGGCGTCGCGTCGCTGCTCTTCGGCTTCCCGCTGTTCTTCGACGTCGGCCTCGTCGTCATGCTGCCGATCGTCTTCAGCGTCGCCCGCCGGGTCGGCGGCTCGGTCCTGACCTACACGCTGCCCACCGCGGGCGCCTTCGCGGTCATGCACGCCTTCGTGCCCCCGCACCCCGGGCCGGTCACCGCCGCCGTCGAGGTCGGCGCGGACATGGGCCTGGTGCTGCTGATCGGCCTCCTGCTGGCCATCCCCACCTGGTACCTGTCCAGCTACCTGTTCGGCCTGTGGATCGGCAAGCGCGTCGTGATCCCGGTGCCCGACGACATCATGTCCGACGGCACCGTCAAGCACGAGAACCCGCCGCACCTGGCCACCGTCGTCGGCCTGCTGCTCCTGCCGATGCTGCTGATCTTCGCCAACACCGGCGTCACCACCCTCGTCTCCACCGAGACCGTCCCCGCGGACGCGCTGTGGGTGCAGGTCTGCCAGCTCGTCGGCCAGACCCCCGTCGCCCTGCTCATCACCGTGCTGGTCGCCATGCTCGTGCTCAGCCGGGGCCGGTTCACCCGACAGGGCGTGGAGACGCTGGTCGGCGACTCCCTGGGCCCCGTCTGCGGCATCATCCTCATCACCGGCGCGGGCGGCATGTTCGGCATGGTCCTGCGCACCAGCGGCATCGGCGGCGCGCTCGCCGAGAGCCTGGACGCGATCGGGCTGCCGGTCATCGTGGCCGCGTTCGTGATCGCGCTCGCGCTGCGCGTCGCCCAGGGATCGGCCACCGTCGCCATCACCACGGCCGCCGGGCTCATCGCCCCCGCCGTGCAGGCGGCGGACGGGCTGTCGTCGATCGACCTGGCGCTGATCGTCATCGCCATCGCCTCCGGCGCCACCGCCCTGTCGCACGTCAACGACTCCGGGTTCTGGCTGGTCGGCCGGTTCCTGGGGATGGACGTCAAGACCACGCTCAAGACCTGGACCGTGATGGAGACCCTCATCGGCTTCATCGGGTTCGGCCTGGCCTTCGGGCTGAGCCTGGTGCTGTGACCCGGGACGGCCCGGCTCAGACGGGGAGGTCGTCCTCGTCGTTCCGGGTCGGGTCGTCCTCCAGGGCCTCGACGACCTCGGTGACGATGGCGCGCATGGCGGCCTCGGCCACGTCGGGCAGGCCGTCGCGGATGGCCTGGGCGACCGCCTTGTGCAGCCGCAGCGCCTCGGGGCGAGGGTGGCGGGGCATCAGGTCGTAGGAGGTGCGTCCCACGAGGACCTCCGACACCACCTGCGACAGGCCCACCAGCATCTCGTTGCCCGACAGCTCCAGGATCTGCCGGTGGAAGGCGATGTCCAGCTCGAGGAAGGTGTCCAGGTCGCCGGCGCGGCCGGTGCGGACCATCTCGTCGGCGACCACCACCAGGTGGGCGCGGGCCTGGGCGTCGCCGCGCTGGGCGGCCAGGGCGGCGGCGCCGGGTTCGACCGCGGAGCGCAGCTCGTTGAGGGAGCGCAGCTGCTCCATGCGGCCGGAACCGGCCAGCCGCCAGCGGATCAGCTGCGGGTCGAAGATGTTCCAGTCCGGCATCGGGCGCACCCGGATGCCGGTACGGGGCCTGCTGACCACCAGCCGCATCGACTCCAGCACCCGCACCGCCTCGCGTGCCACGGTCCGCGACACGCCGAAGTCCACCTCCAGCCCCTGGAGGGTGAACGTGTGGCCGGTGGCGTACTCGCCCGCGGCGATGGCGGGCCCGAGGACCGCCAGCACCCGGTTGTGCAGCGTGCGGTGATCTGTGCCCATCGTTCTCCCTGTTTCGACCGGGGGGTCAGGCTGAAGCCTAGCCGGATTGATTGATATCACTATTGATGGTGGAACTTGCGGTCGTGCAGGTCCCCACGAGGAGAAACCATGCACTTCGTCTTCATGGGCGTGTCGGGCAGCGGCAAGACCACCGTCGCCGAGCGCGTGGCCCGCGAACTCGGGCTCCCCTTCGCGGAGGCCGACGCCTTCCACCCCCGCGCCAACATCGACAAGATGGCGGCGGGGACCCCCCTCACCGACGGGGACCGCTGGCCCTGGCTGCGCGAGCTCGCCGGGTGGATCGCCGCCCACGACGCGCTGGGCGAGTCGACCGTGATGGCCTGCTCCGCGCTCAAGAGGTCCTACCGCGACCTGCTGCGCGAGGGGGCGCCGGGGGTGCACTTCCTGCACATGAGCGGGCCGGAGGAGGTCATCTGGGAGCGGATCGCCGCCCGGACGGACCACTTCATGCCGCCCGCGCTGCTGCGCTCCCAGCTGGAGACCCTGGAGCCCCTGGAGCCGGACGAGGCGGGGCGCGAGTTCGACGTCCGGTCGGACCCCGACGTGCTGGTCCGGGAGGCGCTGGCGTACGTGGAAACGGTGCTGCAACCCTCCTGACCTGCCGTCTTGCGTTGAATTGGGGGAAGCGGGACCCTTTCGTCATGCAAGATTCCGTTTCGTCCCCCGCAGCCTCCCCTGTGCGGCCCCCGCTGGACGTGCGGCAGACGTGTGTCCTGATGTTCGTCGCCGCCCCCGTGTACGGCCTGCTGGGCTACCTGACCTGGTCGCTTTTCTCGGCCGACATCCCCCAGGAGGTGGTGGGCGACCTGTGGATCCTGCTGGTCCTCACGATCCTGGCGGGTGTCGCGTCGGCGGGCCTGGCGGTGCCGGTCCGCCGCGGGGACCACGCCCTGTGGCGCACCTCCCAGGCGGTGGCCCTGTTCGTGCTGGGCGTCCCGCTGTTCGCGCTGCACATCGCCTCGAAGCTCGCGGTGACGCCGCTGCTGCTCGGGGCCCTCCTCGCGGCGGTGGTGGCCATCGTCATCAACATCGCCCTGTGGACCACCGAGGTCCGCCGCTGGTGCTCCCCGCGGCGCGCCCGCAACACCGCGAGCGCCGAGGAGGTCGAGGCCATCGCCGCCGCGGTCGCCGGACCCCGCACCCCCTCCGCCGGCGCCCCCGAGCCCGCCGTGACCCCCGAGGGCACCGCCGCCCCGGTCGCCGCCGCCATGGCGTCCGTGGCCGCGGGCGCCTCCGTGCCCGTGGACGGGCCCGAGCCGGTGGTGAGCGCCGACGCGCCCGAGCCCGCTGTCGCCCCTGAGCCCGCCGAGGCCGCGGTGGACACCGACACGTCCGAGCCGGTCGATCCTCCTGAGGCCGTCGAGGTTCCCGAAGCCGCTTCTGTGCCCGCCGAGGAGTCTGAGGCGGTGGCGAGCGCCGGTGTGACCGAGACCGCCGTGGACGCCGATGCCGACGAGGCTTCTGAGACCGCTGTGTCCGTGGTCGCTGATGCCGCCGAGGCCACGGCGGACACCGACACGCCTGAGCCGACCGTTACCCCTGGGCCTGCCGAGGACGGCACCGAGGTCGCCATGACCCCCGAGGACGCCGTCGCCCTGGTCTCCGCCGCTGTGGCGTTCGTGGACGAGTCCGAGTCGGCGGTGAGCACCGACGCGTCCGAGACGGCTGGTGCCCCCGAGTCCACCGAGGTCTCCGAGGCCGGTGTTCCTGGGCCCGTGGACACCCCCACCCCCGCGGACGAGGAGGCGACCACGGACGCCGACGCGTCCGAGTCGGCTGATGTCCCTGAGCCCGTCGAGGCGGCCGGTGCCGAGGATGTCCCTGAGGCTGCCGTGGCATCCGGGGCCACCGATGCGTCCGGGACTGCGGACGATGCCGGAACCGCCGAGGTCTCCGCGACCACGGACGATGTCGAGGCGCCTGCGTCCGCCGAGGGCGCTGCCGTCGGGGCCGCGGACACCCCTGCCCCTGTGGACGAGGTGGCGTCCGTGACCACGGACGGCGCCGAGGCCACCGCGTCTGCCGGGTCCGAGGGGGCGGACGCGTCCCCGGAGGGCGACGGCGGGAAGGACGCCGAGCCGGCCGGGGGCGGCTCCGACAAGAAGAAGTAGACCGAGACCGACCGAAACGGGGGACCGGCGTGGCCGGTCCCCCGTTCTCGTGCGCCCGTTCCGCGGGGCGGCCGGGTCAGGAGCCCCCCGCGGGGTCAGTCCTCGTCGTCGGCGAGGGCGTGCAGGCGGGCGAGGTGGTCGCTGTCGTCGTCGCCGTGGCGTTCCACGTAGGCCTCGCGGGCCTCGTCGGCGATGTCGGCGCTCTCGTCCTCGAAGCCGTAGTCGCCGAGGTCGTCGAGCAGGTCGATGGCGCGGTGCAGCGGGTCGTCGTCATCGGGCTCCTCCGCGGGGAGGTGCTGTACGACGGCGGCGAGGAGGACCGCCCGGGCGTCGTCCACGGCGCTCTCCGAGCCCGCGGCGGCGGTCAGCCGGATCCGCGTGATGGGGTCGTCGTCCGCGGCGAGCATGAGCTGTTCGGCCAGCCAGGCGCTGTCCTGGCCTTCGAGGAACGCGGTCAGTGCCGCGTCGTCAAGGGGAGTGGTCACCCGGAAGATGATAGGCCCGCCCGCGCCCTGCCCGAGCTCACGACCCAAGTCCCGATATAGACAAAAGGCAGACAAAACAGTCATTCGCCCCATGATCCAATACCATGTTCCATCATTGTTTCCCAGACCCCGAAAAAGATGAATCCCGTGTTACCCCGGGATCATCCGCAGTTCTCTCAGGTCACTCCCGTAACGCCGGTATCGGAGTTTCGGTCCCGCCTGAACAAGGCGGTCAACAAAACACACCTATGGATCACGCCACAGATCTGAAACGGTTGTATTAATACCCGGACGTCTACCTTCCCCGCTGGTACGGGCCCGGTCTAGGGTCCTCTCAATCAACCCCCGGGCACAGGCGCCCACCCCCCACAGAGGTGGACATGTTCACGAAGACTTCCAGGAAACCGGCGGCCCTCCTGGCCGCGGCGGTGTCCGTGATGCTGTTGGCGACAGCGTGCGCGGAGAGTGAGCGGGACCCCGAAGGCGACTCCTCCGCGCCGTTCGTATTCGGATCCGCGGGCGACATCAAATCCCTCGACCCGTTCCTCGCGAGCGACGGGGAGACCTTCCGCTACAGCCGCCAGGTCTACGAGACCCTCCTCGAACACGAATCCGGCGGCAGCGAGATCGTGGGCGGCCTCGCCGAGACCTGGGAACAGTCCGAGGACGGCACCGAGTGGACGTTCAACCTCCGCGAGGGCGTCGTCTTCCACGACGGCGACGAGCTGACGGCCGAGGTCGTCTGCGCCAACTTCGACCGGTGGCACAACCTCTCCGGTGCCTGGCAGAGCTCCAACAACTCCTACTACTGGCAGGCCATCTTCGGCGGCTTCGCGGAGAACGAGGACGAGGGGCTGCCCGAGTCCCGCTACGTCTCCTGTGAGGCCACCGACGAGCTCACCGCCGTCATCACCATCTCGGAGTACTCCTCCATCTTCCCGGGCGGCTTCAGCCTCGCGGCGTTCGGCATCCTGAGCCCCACCAGCCTGGAGACCATCGCCGAGGCCGAGATCACCGGCGAGGAGGGCAGCTACACCCTGCCCGAGTACACCAGGGAGCCGGGCGCCATCGCGGGCACCGGCCCGTTCACGGCCGAGGCCTGGAACCGCGACCAGGCCGAGGTCACGCTCCAGCGCTTCGACGACTACTGGGGCGAGCCCGCCGGGTTCGAGACCATGATCCTGCGCGCCATCCCCGACGAGACGGCCCGCCGCCAGGCCCTGGAGGCCGGTGACATCCACGGCTACGACCTGGTCGCCCCGGCCGACGTCGAGCCCCTCACCGAGGCCGGCTTCCAGGTCCCGACCCGCGACGTCTTCAACGTCCTCTACCTGGCCTTCCAGCAGGAGACCAGCGAGGAGCTGGCCGACATCCGGGTCCGGCAGGCCCTGGCCCACGCCGTCGACCGCCAGCGCATCGTCGACACCATCCTCCCGGCCGGCGGCGAGGTGGCGACCCAGTTCCACCCGAACACCCTCGACGGCTGGTCGGAGAACGTCACCACCTACGACTACGACCCGGAGAAGGCCGAGGAGCTGCTGGCCGAGGCGGGCCAGGAGGACCTCACCCTCGACTTCTGCTACCCGACCGAGGTCACCCGCCCCTACATGCCCGCCCCGCGCGACATCTTCGACGTCATCAGCCAGGACCTCGAGAGCGTCGGCGTCACCGTCGAGCCGAAGTCCTTCGAGTGGACCGAGTACGTCCCCAACACCGACAGCGGCGAGTGCTCCCTGTACCTGCTGGGCTGGACCGGCGACTACAACGACGCCTACAACTTCCTGGGCACCTGGTTCTCCGTGAAGAACGACGCCTGGGGCATGGACGAGCCCGAGCTGTTCGACGCCATGGCCGAGGCCAGCTCCAACCCGGACACCGAGGAGCGCGTCGCCGCCTACCAGGGCCTGAACGAGCAGATCATGGAGATCCTGCCGGGCCTGCCCATCTCCAGCTCCCCGCCGTCCATCGTGTTCGCGGAGAACGTGAACCCGCCGAACGTCAGCCCGCTCACCCAGGAGGACTTCTCGGAGGGTTCCTGGAAGGAGTGACCCGCACGGCCCCGTGACCCGGGGCCTCGGAAGACCGCCTCCCGCACCGCGGGAGGGGGAGGCCCGGCCGATCCGTCCCCCGGTCGGCCGGGCCCCGTCCATGTCGACCCCGCCCCCGACCGGGCGGGGGAAGCCTCACCCTCCACTGGCGAAAGGCGGCGAAGTGCTGCGTTTCATCGTCAGGCGTACTCTGCAACTGATCCCGACCCTGGGCGGTCTGTCGATCCTGTTGTTCATCTGGCTCCAACGCCTACCCGGCGGGCCCGAGTACGCCCTCCTCCCCGACGACGCGACCGACGAGCAGCGGGCCCAGCTGCGTCGCGCCCTCGGTCTGGACGAACCCCTCACCGTCCAGTACGTGCGGTTCCTGCGCAACATCCTCCAGGGGGACCTGGGGACCTCCCTGCAGACCGGGCAGCCGGTCATGGAGGAGTTCTTCACCCGTTTCCCGGCCACGTTCGAGCTGTCGGTCACCGCGATCCTCATCGCGGTCGCCGTCGGCATCCCGCTCGGCTACCTGGCCGCCCGCCGCCGCGGCGGGATCCTCGACTTCGCCGCCGTCGGCGGCTCCCTGCTCGGCATCTGCACGCCGGTGTTCTTCCTCGCCTTCATCCTGAAGGTGGTCTTCGCCGAACGCCTGGGCCTGTTCCCGTCGGCGTTCCGGCTCTCCCCGGGGCTGAGCCGCACCGACCTGAGCGGGTTCGTCATCCTCGACGGCCTGCGCACGGGCGAACTCGACGTCGTGTGGGACGCCCTGATGCACCTGGTGCTCCCGGGCCTGGCGCTGGCCTCCATCCCGCTGGCCGTCATCGTCCGGATGACCCGGGCCAGCGTCCTGGAGGTCCTGGACGAGGACTACGTGCGCACCGCCAACGCCAAGGGCCTGTACCGCCGGACGGTCCGCGGCCGCCACGTGCTGCGCAACGCGATGCTGCCGGTGGTCACCGCCATCGGCCTGCTCACGGGCAGCCTGTTCGCCGGCGCGGTCCTCACCGAGAGCGTGTTCGCGTTCCCCGGCGTCGGCTCGTTCGTGTACGCGGCGACCCAGACCCGCGACTACCCGGTCCTGACCGGGTTCATCCTGCTCATCGCCACCATGTACGTGCTGATCAACCTGCTGGTGGACATCTCCTACAGCCTCCTCGACCCGAGAGTGCGGGCCCAGTGATGCCGACGACACCCAACGCGCAGAACCCGTCGGACGACCCGGGGACCCCGGACACCGGCCCCGCCCGCCAGGACGGGGGCGGCACCTCCCTGCTCACCCGCAAGGCCGACAGGATCGACCGGCTCGCGGAGCTCATGGGCCCCCGCGACGACGGCTCCGGCGGCGCGGGCATCTGGCGCACCGCGTTCCGCCGCCTGCGCCGCAGCCCCATGGCGATCTCCGGCGCGGTCATCGTCGCCGTTTTCGTCCTCATCGCCCTGTTCGCCCCGCTCATCGCCCCCTACTCGGCCACCGCGCAGACCTGGGGCGGGGAGGTCTTCCCCAACCAGAACATCTTCGTCGGCCCGCGGGCCGAGAACTGGCTGGGCCTGGACAACCTGGGCCGCGACCAGTTCTCCCGCATGGTGATCGGCGCCCGCCAGACCCTCCTGGTCGGCGTCGTGGCGACCCTGGTCGGATTCGGCGTCGGGGCCCTGATCGGCGGCACCGCCGGCGCCGCGGCCACCCTGGGCGGGCGCTGGGGCCGGGTCGTCGACAACGTCATCATGCGCGTCATCGACATGATGCTGGCGCTGCCCACCCTGCTGCTGGCGGTCACCGTGGCGGCCCTGATCGGGGCCAGCCTCACCACGGTCATGCTCGCGGTCGGCATCGCCCAGGTGCCGGTCTTCGCCCGCCTGCTGCGCGGCGCGATGATCGCCCAGGGCAACCGCGACTACGTGCTCGCCGCCCGGGCGCTGGGGGTGCGCACCCACAAGATCGCCCTCACGCACATCCTGCCCAACTCCCTGGGGCCGGTCATCGTGCAGTCCACGCTCACCCTGGCCACCGCCATCATCGACGCGGCGGCCCTGTCCTACCTGGGCCTGGGCAACCCCGACCCGTCCTTCCCCGAGTGGGGGACGATGCTCGCCGACGCGCAGCGGTTCCTCTCCAGCGCTCCCCAGCTGGCCGTCTACCCGGCGCTGGCCATCATCGTCACCGCGCTGGGCTTCACCCTGCTCGGTGAGGCGATGCGCGAGGCCCTCGACCCGAAGCTGAGGAAGTAAGCATGGGTTCCAGCACACCGCTGCTCGCGGTCGAAGAACTGTCCGTCGTGTTCGGCGGCCGCGGCTCCGACGAGGTCCGGGCCGTGGACGGGGTCTCCTTCACCCTGGAGGAGGGCCGGGTCACCGGCCTGGTGGGGGAGTCCGGCTGCGGCAAGAGCGTCACCTCGCTGGCCCTGATGGGCCTGCTGCCCTCCCGCGGCGTGCGGGTCGGCGGCTCCGCCGTCCTGCGCACCGGCGACACCGGGGTCGACCTGCTCGGGCTGTCCCCCGCGCGGATGCGCGACCTGCGCGGCTCACAGCTGGCGATGATCTTCCAGGACCCGCTCAGCTCCCTGAACCCGGTGGTCCCCATCGGCCGCCAGGTCACCGAGATCCTCACCCGGCACCGGGGCCTGCGCGGATCGGCCGCCGAGAAGGAGGCCGCCGACCTGCTGTACCGGGTGGGCATCCCCGACCCCAAGAGGCGCCTCAAGGAGTACCCGCACCAGCTCTCCGGCGGCATGCGCCAGCGGGCCCTCATCGCCATGGCGGTGGCCTGCCGCCCCCGGGTGATGATCGCCGACGAGCCCACCACCGCGCTGGACGTCACCATCCAGGCCCAGATCCTCGAACTCCTCAAGGACCTGGTCACCGAGGAGGGCACCGCCCTGCTCATGATCACCCACGACCTGGGCGTGGTGGCGGGCCTGTGCGACGACATCAACGTCCTGTACGCGGGGCGCGCGGTGGAGACCGCCCCCCGCGCGCCCCTGTTCGCCGACCCCACCCACCCCTACACGGTGGGCCTGCTCGGGTCGATCCCCCGGCTCGACGCCCCGCGCGGCGAACCGCTCACCCCGATCCGCGGGTCGGTCAACGACAACATCGCCTGGTCCGACGGGTGCGCGTTCGCTCCCCGCTGCGACCACTACACCCTGGACTGCCTCCAGGGGCCGCCGGAGCTGGTCGTCTCGGGCGCCGACGGCGCCCACGCGCACCGCTGCGTCAACCCCGTCCGGCACGCCGACGTGGTGGACCGGGCCGTTCTGGAGAGCCCGTCCGTGGTGGGCGACGAGGAGGAGAGCGCATGAGCCTGTTGCGGATCGAGGACCTCAAGGTCCACTTCCCGATCAGACGGGGCGTCGTGTTCGACCGCACCGTCGGCCACGTGTACGCGGTGGACGGCGTCAGCCTGAGCATCGAACGCGGCAGCACCTACGGCCTGGTGGGCGAGTCCGGCTGCGGCAAGACCACCCTGGGCCGGGCGGTGCTGCGCCTGGTCGACATCACCTCCGGCTCCGTCGTCCACGACGGCCGCGACCTGGCCACGCTGGGCGGCGAGGAGATGCGCCGCGAGCGCCGCAACCTCCAGATGGTCTTCCAGGACCCGCTGGGCAGCCTCAACCCCCGGCAGAACATCGGCTCCATCCTCATGGAGGGGCTGGAGACCCACGGCATCGGCGGCCCCTCCGCGGAGGAGGCCGCGTCGATGAGCGCCGCGGAGCGCAGGGAGGCCACGCGGGCCGACCGGCGGAGGCGGGTCGTGGGGGCGCTGGAGCGCGTCGGGCTGTCCTCCAAGGCGCTGGACCGGTACCCGCACGAGTTCTCCGGCGGCCAGCGCCAGCGCATCGGCATCGCCCGCGCCCTGGTGCTGGAGCCCGACCTCATCATCTGCGACGAACCCGTGTCGGCGCTGGACGTGTCCATCCAGGCACAGGTCCTCAACCTGCTGGAGGAGCTCCAGGAGGAGCTGGGCCTGACCTACCTCGTCATCGCCCACGACCTGGCGGTGGTCCGCCACGTCAGCGACACGGTGGGCGTGATGTACCTGGGGGCCCTGGTGGAGGAGGCGCCCAGCGACGACCTCTACGAGACGCCGCTGCACCCCTACACCCGGGCGCTGATGTCCGCGGTGCCCGTCCCCGACCCCACGGTGGAGGACACCCGCGAGCGCATCCTCCTGGCGGGCGACCTGCCCTCGCCCGCGGACCCGCCCCCCGGCTGCCGGTTCCACACCCGCTGCCCCTGGCGGCAGGAGGAGCTGTGCGACACGGAGCGCCCGGAGCTGCGGCCGATCAACGGCGGCGCGCACCGGGTGGCCTGCCACCACGCGGAGAGGATCCTGTCGGGGGAGATCCTGCCGAGCGAGGAGCGCGCCGAGCGCATCGTGCACGGCTCCGCGGGATGACCCCGGGCCGGCGGCGGGCGGGGAGAGCGCGCCCGCCGCCGGACCCGGTCCGCCCCCGCCCGCGGATCCCTCCCGCGGGCGGGATTTCCGGACGTGCGTGCCGCCCGGGGGTTTCGGTCAGGGATGCCGGTGCGACTTCGTGACCAGGGTCGAGGGGTTTCCAACCGGACGATTGGCTATATTCGGCTTGTCCCGTATCTCCGGTATCCCCGCCTACCGGAAGCATCTCTGTCCCCAGGAGACCCTCTTGTCCCCCGACTTCCGTCCGGGTGCCCGCGCGCCCCGTGTCATCGCCGTCTCCGCGCTCGCCGCGGGCCTGGCCTTCGGGGCCGCCGCCCCGGCCTTCGCGTCCGCGCCCTTCGCCCCGCCCGGCGACAACGGCACCGTCAAGATCCACTCCCCGCAGACCCCGGAGGAGGACGACCGGAACGAGCCCAAGGTCTGCGAGTTCCAGGTCGTGGGCCACGGGTTCGACCCCGCCCAGGAGGTCACCTGGGAGATCCTCACCCAGGGCGGCAAGCCCTCCGAGCGCGAGGTCGTCCTGTCGGGCGGGCTCGAACTGGACGGGGAGGGCGCGGGGAGCACCGAACTGCTCACCCTCGACGACGGCCACTACCGTCTGGAGTGGACCTTCGAGGGCCAGCAGAGCAACGCCGCCAAGCACAAGGTCTTCAAGGTCGAGTGCTCCGAGGAGGAGCCCTCCCCGGAGCCCTCCCCGTCGCCCGGCGGCGAGCCCTCCACCCCGCCGGAGAGCCCCGAGCCCACCGACCCGCCCACGGTCGAGCCCACCGACCCCGCGGCCCCGGTGGACCCGACCGAACCGGAGACCCCCGTGGACCCGACCGAACCCGCCACCCCCGGCCCGTCGGACGAGCCCACCGCCCCCGCCGGGGAGGAGCCGAGCCTGCCCCTGACCGGCTCCGCCATCGCCGGGCTCGTCGCCGCCGGCGCGGCCGCGGCCGCCGGCGGCGGTGCCGCGATCTACTTCGGCCGCAAGCGCAGGCTCCAGTAGGGGTCCGGGCCCGAGGAGCGCGGGGGTGCGCCGCGAACGTGGCGCACCCCTCGCCCCCCTCCCGCTTCGCCGGCCCCCGACCGGGTAGGGGCCGGATGTGACCCCTCCCCGGCGGCGGGGTCCCGCCGCTCCGGCGGGGGCAGGCCCGCCCGCCGGACCCGTATCCGCCAGGAGAGCGCGATGGCAGTGTTCCTGTACGACGACGACTGCGGTTTCTGCAAGCGCATGGTCGCGCTGGCGCGGGACCGGCTGGGCGCGCGCACGGAGTTCGCGGCCTGGCAGGACACCGACCTCGACGCCCTCGGCCTCACCCCCGAGCAGACCTCCGAGGCCGCCTGGGTGGTCCACCCCGACGGGCGCCGCTTCAGCGGCGGCGACGCGGTCGCCGAGGTGCTGCTGTCCTCCCGGCCCCTGCTGCGGCCCGTCGGCCGCCTGATGCGGCTGCCGCTGCTGCGCTCGGCCAACCGCCTCGCCTACCGGTGGGTGGCCGCCAACCGCTACCGCCTGCCCGGCGGCACCGCCTCCTGCGCGCTGCCCCGCCCCTAGGCTGTGCTTTTTGAACCTCCGCTGCGCTTCGGCCCGCCCGTCGCCCGCCACCGCCCTCAACGGACGGCCTGCGGCCGCAGCCCGGCCACCTTGTTCGGCGCCCCCCCCGAGGGCGGGAACCTTCGGGCCTGCGTCGATATCCTCGCCCGCCCGTCGCCCGCCACCGCCCTCAACGGATGGCCTACGGCCACAGGCTTTCCTCGAGGACGTCTCCTCCGGGCCTCCAGGACCCCACCGGGCGCCTCACGAAACCCCAGGAAGCACCGGAGAGCGTTCAAGAACAGGCGCTAGGCGACGGCCTCGCGCAGTGCGCGGCAGACGTCCAGCAGCCGCCCGCGCAGCACCGCGCCGCGCTCGGCGAACCCCTCCTGGCGGCGCATGTACTCGGCCTTGCCCTCGGCAGTCTCGATCCGCACCGGCGCGTACCCCCACTCCCGCAGGTCGTAGGGGGAGGCCCGCATGTCCAGTTCCCGGATCTCCCGGGACAGCTCGAAGCAGTCCACCACCAGCTCCGACGGCACCGCCGGGGACAGCTTGTACGCCCACTTGTACAGGTCCATGTTGGCGTGCAGGCAGCCCGGCTGGTCCAGCTCGGCCTGCGTCTCCCGGGTCGGCCGGAGCGTGTTGAGCGGCCGGGCCGGCTCGGTGAAGAACCGGAACGCGTCGAAGTGCGAGCACCGGATCCGGTGCGACTCCACCACCCGGTCGGTCCCCTCGGCCCCCAGCCGCAGCGGCACCTGCCCGTGCCGCACCTCCCGGGTGCGGTACACCATCGCCCACTCGTGCAGCCCGAAGCACCCCAGGTGGGCGTCCCGGGAGGCGACCGCCGACAGCAGCCCCTCCACGAAGCCGACCACCGGCCGGGCCGCCAGGAACGCGGCCGCGTCCAGGCCCACCCCCTCGGGGACGGCCGCCGCGAACCGCTCCGACAGCCGCTCGCGCGCGCCCTCCCCGGCCAGCACCGTGCCCACCCCGGGGTCCCAGCGCCGCAGCCGGGAGGGCTTGAGGTTGTAGTAGGTGAACAGGAAGTCCTCCACCGGGTGGCGCTCGCCCGCACGGCGGCGCCGCAGGTGGTCGGCGGTCAGCGCGTCCACCCGCTCCTCGTGGCGGCGGGCGCGCTCGCGCCACGCGTCCTCCGCCAGTACCTCCACGGCCCGCACGGCCCCGGTGTCCGTTCCCATCACGGGCCCCAGGGTACGCGGCGGTCAGTTGGACTGCTGCACGGGCAGATGGCGCCCGAGGTACCCGATGTACACCCGGTTGGTGGTCCCGGGCCCCAGGTCGGGGAAGAAGTACAGCCGCGGGCAGATCCCGTACTCGATGTCGAGCTTGATGTGCGCGTACATCGGCACCCGCCCGGCGGGGTGCACGTCCTCCGGCACCCGGAAGAACCGCTTCTCGTTGAGCTTGCCCCGGTTGCGGACGTGGTCCGACTCCTGCGACGCCAACCGCTTGACCGGGATCACCCGGTACCCGTCGGGGTTCTCCTTGAGGTAGGAGTGGAACCCCAGCCCCCGGTCGGGGTTGTCGAACTGGTAGCGGGCGTAGTCGTTGAGGGCGATCAGGGCCTCCCAGGCCCGGGTCACCCACAGGGACTCCTTGCGGCTGTCGGACAGCTCGTAGACCGTCTGGTCCTCGATGGTGAAGTACAGGTGCGGCAGCGCGGTGTCGTCGGTGATCCGCTCCAGCAGCTCGGACACGCTGCGGGGCGGGCGCAGGGCCGGGTCGCGCGGTGCGGGGGCGGCGGCCAGCCGGAACAGCCCGGCCTCGCGGGCCTGCTCGCGCAGCCACCGCACCTCGTAGCGGGCGCCGCGCAGCCGCCCGCGCTCCTCGTCCAGCTCCTCGGCCAGGTCGGCGGTCTCGGCCAGCAGCTGGCGGCGCTCCTCGGCCAGCTCGCCGATCCGCTCGCCCTGCCGGGTGACCTCCTCCTTGAGGCGCTGCACCTGGAGCTCCAGGGCCTTGACCTCCTGGGCGGCCGCCAGGTCCGCGGCCTGTCCGGACTCGCCCGCCGGATGCGCCCCGGCGACGCCCGGGGAGACGCCGGTCTCGGGGGAGGGGGCGCGGCGCAGGTCCTCGGTCTCCTCGTCCAGGAGGGCGTCCACCGCGCGCAGGGGGCCGGGCAGGTCGATGTCCAGGGCGTTCTCGCGCACCCGCCGGGACAGCGCCGCGCCCACCCAGTTGCGGATGCGCTCCCCGTCGCGGGCGGTGTCCAGGGTGCTCGGGCTCATCCGGGGGTGCCGGGAGGGGTCGCCCCCCGTCCCGGGTAAGAAGGTCCGCACCCCGCCGGAGGGGATGTCCATCCCCTCCGGGAGCAGGTGCACGATCCGCTCCTGGGCGGCGGAGTCCAGCACGTACACCGACCCCATCCCGGTGCACCGGGACAGGGCGGCGGCCATCGCGGTGCGCCAGTCCGCGACGGTGACGTCGCCGGGGGCGCCGGTCGCCAGCACCGCGAGTCTTCGCTCCGGGTCGCGGATCGCGGACACCAGCGCGTCCATCAGCGTGTCGTCGCGGCCGCGCACGATCACCGGCACCGGGGGGATCCGGTGCCCGCCGTCGTGCGCGGGCAGGGCGTCCAGCAGCATCCGCGCGGCCTCGGGCGGCATGATGTCGAGCCGGGGCTGCTCGGAGGCGCCCGCGGTGTCCACCGCCATGTCCAGCCACAGGTACCGCCACGGTGCCAGCTCCGGGTCCACGACGACGGTGACGACCGTCCGCCACACCCCGTCGGGCTTGTCGGACTCGGTGGTCAGCCGCAGGAAGGACAGGCCCTCCTCGGGGTTGTCGTGCCGCACGACCAGGGCCCGGGAGCGGTTGCTCAGTTCGTAGCGCCCCGAGGCGGTGAAGTCCACCCGCGCTCCGGAGTTCCCCCGTTTGCTCAGCCACCGGGACAGCACGGCCGACGCGGTGGCGATGGGGTCCCCCTGGTCCTCCGGGACCGCGATGAGCGTGCGGTAGACAAGCGGCAATGGGCACTCCCGGGCTTCCGTCGTCGGCGGCGGACCCGAGGACCCGACCCGAACGAGCCGGTAGGGCCCTCATCACCACTGTGTACGAAAGAGCACCCCGGCGCCAGTCGGGCGACCGGAGGTGGTCTTCACGGGGTCCCGTCGCCCAGGGTGTACCCGTCCTCGGTCCAGGGAATCTCGGCGTCGTCGATGTGCACGTGCCACCGGGCGCCGGGCAGGGCGCGGCGCATCCTGCCCAGGGCGTCCAGGTAGTGGCGCAGCTGGGCGAAGAGGGGCTCGAACCCGCAGGCGGGCGGCGGCACCTTGCTGGACCCGGCCAGCACCTGCGCCCCGTGGAGGTGCTCCTCGGAGTAGAGGAACAGCCCCTCGAAGACCTCCGCGGGCGACCGGTACTCCTCGGGCATCTCGCCCGAGGCGTGCCAGGCCGGGAACAGCTCCAGGGCCTCCTCCCGCAGGGCCTCCTCCCCTTCGGAGGCCAGGCGCGCGATCGTCGCGCGCTCGTCCCCGGTCAGCGGGGTGTCGCGTTCGGCGCTGTAGTAGAGGGAGACTCCCATGGGCCGGCCTTCCTTCGGGTGCGGGTGTGCGCGGTGTGTCCTGTGGGACGACCCTAGAAGAGGGGGCCGACATGCTCCATTGCGGCCAATCCGCGGCGTCCGCCTGGCAAGTCTGGACAAGGCGGGGGCGGGGTCCGGGTACTAGCGTCCCTTCCATGTCCACGCACCCGTTCTGGCTGGCCGGCACCGCCGCGACCGGCGACAGCGAACTCACCGTCGTCAACCCCTACACCGGCGAGGTCGCGGGCCGCGTCTCCGTGCCCACCGCCGACCAGGTCGAGCAGGCCGTCGCCGCCGCGCACGCCGCGGCCGCCCAGGCCGCCGCCCTGCCCGCGCACGCCAAGGCCGCCGCCCTCGACCACATCTCGCGCCGCATCGGCGAGCGCGCCGAGGAGATCGCGCAGACGATCACCGCGGAGAGCGGCAAGCCGATCAAGTGGTCCCGCGTCGAGGCCGCCCGCGCCGTGTCCGTGTTCCGCTGGGCCGCCGAGGAGGCCCGCCGCGACAGCGGCGAGCTCCAGCGCCTGGACACCGACGCCGGCGGCACCGGCCGGATGGCCCTGGTCCGCCGGGTCCCGCACGGCCCGGTGCTCGGGATCTCGCCGTTCAACTTCCCGCTGAACCTGGTCGCCCACAAGATCGCCCCGGCGATCGCCGTCGGCGCCCCCATCATCCTCAAGCCGGCCCCGGCCACCCCGATGACCGCGCTGCTGCTGGGCGAGATCATCGCCGAGACCGACCTACCCGCGGGCACCGTGTCGGTGCTGCCGATGCCCAACGACCTGGCCGGCCGCCTCATCGACGACGCCCGGCTCCCGGTCATCTCGTTCACCGGCGGCGCGTTCGGCTGGGAGATCCAGAAGCGGGCCCCGCACAAGCACGTCACCCTGGAGCTGGGCGGCAACGCCGCGGCCGTGGTGCTCGACGACGCCGACCTGGACTGGGCGTCCTCGCGCGTCGCCCTGTTCGGCAACAACCAGGCGGGCCAGGTCTGCATCGGCGTGCAGCGGGTCGTCGTCACCGGCGCCGTGTACGACGAGTTCGTGTCGCGCCTGGTCGAGAAGGTGGAGGCGCTGGGCACCGGCGACCCCGCCGACGAGGGCACCGACGTGGGCCCGCTGGTGGACGAGGCCGCCGCGGTCCGCGTCCAGGAGTGGGTGGAGGAGGCCGTGGCGGGCGGCGCGAAGCTGCTCACCGGCGGCACCCGCGACGGCGTGACCGTCGCGCCGACGGTGCTGGCCGACGCCCCCGCCGACAGCCGCGTGATGCGCCAGGAGGTGTTCGGCCCGGTGCTGGTGCTCCAGCGGGTCGCCGACACCGACGCCGCCTTCGCCGCGGTCAACGACAGCGACTTCGGCCTCCAGGCGGGTGTGTTCACCCGCGACCTGCCGACCGCGTTCCGGGCCCACCGGGAGCTGGAGGTGGGCGGCGTGATCATCGGCGACGTGCCGACCTTCCGCGCCGACCAGATGCCCTACGGCGGCGTCAAGGGTTCGGGCGTGGGCCGCGAGGGTGTGCGCGCGGCCATGACGGACCTGACCTACGAGCGTGTCATGGTGCTCACCGGCATCAGCCTGTGAGCCGCCGCCGACGGCTCCCGCTCACTGCCGGGCGGGGGCCGTCGGCGTACGGGGACCGCGGCCGCGGTCCGTCCGTACCGGGGGCGGCGCCGGCGCCTACGCCCCGGACGCGTGCTCGTACAGCCTGCGGGCCTCCTCGCCGAACCGCGGCCCGTACTGGGTCCGCCGGTCGTCGGCGTACTTGAAGCTCACCACCGAGGACACCGTCCCCACCCCCGTGGCGGGGTCGAAGCCGGTCAGCCACGGCCCGCCGCTGGAGCCCTGGGTCATCCCGCAGCGCATCCCGTTGGCGGTGGTCCCGCCGGTGTCGGCGCGGGTGCGGCCGGAGCAGTAGTGCAGCTCCCGGCCGTTGTACGGGGAGGCCGCCGGGTACCCGAACGAGTACACCTGCACCCCGTTGCGCACCCGCGTGTCCGTCCAGGTGTCGAACGCGATCCGCTGGGAGCCGACCCGGTCCTGCACGGTCCTGCCGTCGGCGGTGTTCACCACCGCGACCGCGAGGTCGTAGCTGTCGTCGGCCCGCTTGGACCACTCCGGCGACACCAGCAGGTCGCGGGCGGTGTAGCGGCCGTAGGGCGAGGACCCGTCGTCGAAGCCGGGCACGAACGTCCAGTTGCGCGCCCAGGAGCCGGTCCCGTCCTTGGCGCAGTGCCCGGCGGTGACGACGGTGCTCCCGTTGGGGGCGTCCACCACCGAGGCCGAACAGGTGAAGTCGCGCCCGTCCATGGTCAGGAACACCTTGCCGGTGGTGCGCACGACCCGGCCCCCGGCCGTCCACCTCTCCCCGGTGCTGTCGTCGCGCGGGGCCGCCTGGTGCTCGGCCTCGGGGCGGGGGACCACCCCCTGCGCGCCGGACAGGGTCCGGTCGAGCAGCTCGGTGATGGGGCGGGCGGCGGCCATGCGCTCGGGGGTCCAGTAGGACAGCACGGCCCGCTGCTGGTCCTCGGTGACCGCCGCGCTCTGCCGCACCACCCCGTCGGCCTCGGAGAGGGCGGTGTGCGCCTCCTGGAGGCGTTCGGGGACGGTTCCGGCCTGTGCGGGGTCGGGCATCCGGTCGGCGTAGACGAGGCCGCCGACGGAGAGGGCCGCCGCGGCGAGGGCGGCCAGGAGCTTGTGCGCGGTGGACGAGGTCATGGACCGCATCTTTGCACACATGAAGTAATCACATGACTACTTTGAGTTTGTGTCCGGGGTTTTTCGGGAAAACGCGGACGGCCGCCTCCGACACGGGGGCCGTATCGGAGGCGGCCCGGGCGGTCGCGCCGTGCCGCGGGAGTGGTGCGGCGCGCCGCCGGTCAGGCGACCCGCTTTCCGGTCACGCACCCGGCGGGGTTCGCGTCGGTGCCGTTTCGGCGACGTGGACCCCGCCGGAGCGGTCCGGGGCCGGTGTCCGGGGTCAGGAGAAGGGGATGGTCACCCGGGTGGGCTCGGCCTCGGGGGAGGACACCGTCACCCGGTTCCCGATCGTGCTCTCGCTGTCGTAGCGCAGGTCGCGGGTGTCCACCACGACGGACAGCCGGTGCCCGGCGGGCACGTCCCACACCACCGGCGCCAGCTCGGTCGTCACCGTCACCGGTGTGCCCGGGCTCGCGTCGCGCAGCGTGTAGGGGGCGTGCGAGAGCAGGGCGCCCCGGCCGCCGGCGTCGATCGCGTACAGGTACACGAACACCGACTGCGTGCTCGCGGTGGGCGTGAACGTGAACGTCGCCTCCGGGGTGCCCGCCACCCGGGCGCCGTCCGGGTAGGCCGGGCTCGTCCACACCCCGGCCCGGTAGCGGTCCACGGTGGGCAGCAGCACCCCCGTGGGCACGTCGAAGAACTGCTGGAGGGCGCCGCTCAGCATCACGGTCCCGCTCTCCGCGGTGGTGCCGATCCCGGTGCGCACCCGGTAGTCCCACCCCGTGTCGGGGTCGGCGCCCATGGCGCCGCTGTTCTGCCAGCGGGCCCAGTCCGTGCTGGGCTCGCCCAGGTAGAAGGTCTGCTCGCCGCCGGTCACCGACTCCCAGTCCGGGTACGAGGTCCAGGTCCCGCGCCCGTTGTTGGGCTTGACCATCACGGGGTCGGCGGTGTCCACGCCGTTGTCCTCGCCCTTGAGGTGGTGGTCGAACCAGTCGCCGACCCCCGCCCAGATCTCGTCGGGCAGCCCGGCCGCGCCGAAGATCTCCTGGGTGGCGTGGTCGCCGGGGGCGATCATGAGCCGCTTGGGGCCGGTCAGCTCACCGTAGAAGTCGGTGATGTGTCCGACCGGGAACATGCCGTCGTTCCAGCCGTGGGCCATCATCACGGCGGTGCCGTTGGCGTTGAGCCGGTCGACCTTGGTGGCGGCCGACCGGTCGGGGGCCATGTCCAGGGCGGGCCGGATGTCCCCGCGCCGGTAGGCGCGCTCCACGTTCTGGAGGGTCTCGCCCTTGCGGCCGGTCAGCGCGGCGGCGCCCAGCAGCAGCTCGGCGGACTGCACGTCGACCGTCTCGTTGGGGTAGAGCGACTCCCGGAGGTCGGCCCAGCCGCTGAGCGAGGCCACCGCCTTGATCCGGTCGTCCTCGGCCGCGGTGAGCAGGCTGATGCCGCCGCCGTAGGAGATCCCGGCCATGCCGATGCGCTCGGGGTCGGAGTCGGTGTTCTCCAGGGCCCAGTCGATGACCGCGCTGGCGTCGGCCCGGTCCTCGGGGCCGGCCACCTCGATGGCGCCGCCGGAGTCCCAGAAGCCGCGCGAGGAGTAGGTGACGACCTGGTAGCCGGACTCCTGGGCGAGCCGGGCCCCCGCGCCGACGTACAGCAGGTGCGGGGTGGCCCAGGCGGACGGCATGACCAGCAGGGGGTGCGGGCCCTCGACGCCGGTGGGCGTGATGACCTTGGCCTTGATCTCGGTGCCGTCGTGGCCGGTGATGGTCACGTAGCGGATCTCGGAGCCGATCGCCGCGGCGGCCGGTGCCGGGGTCAGCAGGACCGCGGCCAGTACGGCCGCCGCGAGCCCGGACAGCAGCCGGACGAGGGCGGGGCGGCGGAGCGGGGGAGAGGGACGCGGGGTCTGGGAAGGCATGTGTCGGGAACCTCGGGGGAGCAGGGACGGGAGGTTTCCGATGGGTCGTCGCGCCGCCGAGGCCATCGGGGGGTGCCGGCCGGGGGAGGCCGGCGCGCAGGGGACCGCGCAGGGGGACGGGGGCAGGGAGATGGGGGAAAGGGTGACGGGGGTCGCAAGTAACTGTGAGGTAACTTACCCACCGGTTAAGTTAGGACAGCGGGCGCCGCTTGTAAAGCCCCCGTGACACCGGGCTCCCCGCCGACCCGCGGGTCGGCTCCCGCGTCCGGTCCCGCGGACCTGACAGTTCGTCCACAGGCCCCGGCGGCGGTGCCCCGCTTGGGCGACAATGGGGACGTGCGACAAGAACAGCAGCGAACTGTAGTCCTCCTCGGCTCCACCGGCTCGATCGGCACCCAGGCCCTGGACCTCGTCCACCGCAACCCCGACCGCTTCCGCGTCGTCGGCCTGGCCGCCGGGGGCGGCCGGGTGGACCTGCTCGCCAAGCAGGCCGCCGAGTTCGGCGTCCCGCGGGTGGCCGTCGCCGACCCCGCCAAGGCGGACGAACTGCGCCGCGCCCTGGCCGGGCACGGCTCCACCGCCACCGTGCTCGCCGGCCCCGAGGGCGTCGCCGAGCTCGCCGCCGAGCCCTGCGACACCGTCCTCAACGGCATCACCGGCGCCCTGGGCCTGGAGTCCACGCTGGCCGCGCTGCGCGCCGGGAGCACCCTGGCGCTGGCCAACAAGGAGTCCCTCATCATCGGCGGGCCGCTGGTCCGCGACCTGGCCCGGCCCGGCCAGATCGTCCCGGTCGACTCCGAGCACTTCGCCATCGCCCAGTGCTTCCCCCACCTGCCCGACGAGGAGCTGCGCAGCCTCGCCCAGGGGCACGTGGCCGCCCGCCGCGACGAGGTGCGCCGCCTGGTCGTCACCGCCAGCGGCGGCCCCTTCCGCGGCCGCCGCCGCGAGGAGCTGGAGGGCGTCACCCCCGCCGAGGCGCTCGCCCACCCCACCTGGAGCATGGGCCCGGTCATCACCGTCAACTCCGCGACCCTGGTCAACAAGGGCCTGGAGGTGATCGAGGCCAACCTGCTGTTCGACATCCCCTTCGACCGCATCGACGTCGTCGTGCACCCGCAGTCGATCGTCCACTCGATGGTCGAGTACGTGGACGGGTCCACCATCGCCAAGGCCAGCCCGCCCAGCATGATGATCCCCATCGCCTACGGCATGAGCGCCCCCGACCGCGTCCCCGACGCCGCGCCCGGCATGGACTGGACCAGGGCCCAGAGCTGGACCTTCGAGCCCCTGGACCACGAGGCCTTCCCCGCCGTCCGGCTGGCCTGCGAGGTCGGCGAGGCGGGCGGCACCGCCCCGGCCGTGTACAACGCCGCCAACGAGGAGGCCGTCGACGCCTTCCTCGCTGGAAACCTCGCGTTTCCGGCGATCCTGGACACCGTCGCGCGGGTAGTCTCTGAGCATCAGCGAACGGAACGCCCCGGTGAGGCGTCCCAGCGACCAGGGGGCCTCACCCTCGACGACGTGTACGCCGCTGACGGATGGGCCCGTACCCGAGCGCGCGAACTGGTCGCACGCCGGGCCTGACACCGGTGTAGGGAGAGATGCATGGTCCTGCTGCTGACCGTGGTCGGGATCGTCCTGTTCGTTCTGGGGCTGCTGTTCTCGATCGCCTGGCACGAACTCGGCCACCTGGGCACCGCCAAGCTGTTCGGCATCAAGTGCACCGAGTACATGGTCGGGTTCGGCAAGACCCTGTGGTCGTTCCGCCGCGGTGAGACCGAGTACGGCGTCAAGGCCGTCCCCCTGGGCGGCTACGTCCGCATGGTCGGGATGATGCCGCCGGCGCGGAAGACCGCCGACGACAGCGGCCGCAAGCTCTCCCGCTGGCGCGCCATGGCGGAGGACGCCCGCGAGGCCTCCTACGTCGAGCTGGGGCCGCAGGACCAGGACCGGCAGTTCTACCAGCGCGCGCCCTGGAAGCGCCTCATCGTCATGTTCGCCGGGCCCGGGATGAACGTCGTCCTGGCGGCCATCCTGCTCGGCGTCCTCTTCATGGGCATCGGCGTCCCGCAGCAGACCACCCAGATCGCGGTGGTCAACGAGTGCGTGGTCTCCGCCGAGGCCGAGAGCCGGGTCGACTCCTGCGAGGGGCTGCCGCCCACCCCCGCCAACGAGGCGGGCCTGCGGCCCGGCGACGTCATCGTCGAGGTCGACGGACAGCCCACCCCGGAGTGGAACGACGCCAACCAGCTCATCCGCTCCTCCCTGGGGCCCACCGAGATCGTGGTGGAGCGCGACGGGGAGCGGCTCCCGCTCACCGTCGACATCATCGAGAACGAGCTCCCGGCACGCGACGCCGAGGGCGAGTTCATCTACGAGACCGACGCCGACGGCGACGAGATCACCGACGAGCAGGGCTTCCCCGTCTACAAGATGGAGACGGTCGGGTTCCTGGGCATCATCTTCGCCACCGAGCGCGCCCCGCTCACCCTCGCCGAGTCGGCCGGGGAGATGGGCGACATGATGATCGGCGTCGGCGAGGCGCTCATCGCGCTGCCGTCGAAGATCCCCGGGGTGTTCGCCGCCGCCTTCCTGGGCGAGGAGCGCACCGCGGACTCGCCGGTGGGCATCGTCGGCATCTCCCGCATCGGCGGCGAGATCATGGCCCAGGGGCTGCCCATCGCCGACACCGCCTCGATCATGATCCAGATCCTGGCGGGCGTGAACCTCTTCCTGTTCGCCTTCAACATGCTCCCGATCCTGCCGCTGGACGGCGGGCACATGGCGGGGGCGATCTGGGAGTGGATCAAGCGCGGCTGGGCCAGGCTCACCCGCAGGCCGGAACCGGCCCCGGTGGACGTGGCCATGCTGACACCGGTCGCCTACATCGTGGTGGCCTGTTTCCTGGCGTTCAGCGTGGTGCTGCTGATCGCCGACCTGTTCAACCCGGTCCGCCTGTTCGGCTGACCGGGCCCGGGCCGGCCGCGGACCGCGGCCGGCCCGGGCGCCCGCCGCGCGCATCCGGGCGGGGTCCGGCCGCCTTCGGCCGGACCCCGCCCGGTCTGCGGGGATCCGCCCCGATACGTGGGTTCCGTGTGATGCGAGGCACCCCCCGGGGTGCGGGTAACCTGGGTGCGCGATCCGGGAACGGCGGCACGTCCCGCACGGCCGCCCCGCACAGGCGTCGATTCCCCGGTCGTGGCTCCGCGCAGCGCGCCGGGCGCCTTCTCTGTGAACCGGACGAAATTCCAAGTGCCGCCCCTCCCTCCGGCGGCAGACGAGGTGAATCAAGCGTGACGACCGTCGATCTCGGCATTCCCGCCACCCCGCCGCGCCCGCTGGCGACCCGGCGCAAGACCCGGCAGATCATGGTCGGCAACGTCCCCGTGGGCGGGGACGCGCCGGTGTCCGTGCAGTCCATGACCACCACCCGCACCTCCGACATCAACGCGACCCTGCAGCAGATCGCGGAGCTGACCGCCTCGGGCTGCCAGATCGTCCGGGTCGCGGTGCCCACCAACGACGACGCCGACGCCCTGCCGGTCATCGCCAAGAAGTCGCAGATCCCGGTGATCGCCGACATCCACTTCCAGCCCAAGTACGTGTTCCAGGCCATCGACGCCGGCTGCGCCGCGGTGCGCGTCAACCCCGGCAACATCAAGAAGTTCGACGACAAGGTCGCCGAGATCGCCAAGGCCGCCGGCGAGGCGGGGGTGCCGATCCGGATCGGCGTCAACGCCGGGTCCCTGGACAAGCGGCTGCTCGCCAAGTACGGCAGGGCCACCCCCGAGGCGCTGGTGGAGTCCGCTCTGTGGGAGTGCTCCCTGTTCGAGGAGCACGGCTTCCGCGACATCAAGATCTCGGTCAAGCACAACGACCCGGTCGTGATGGTCAACGCCTACCGCCAGCTGGCCTCGGCGTGCGACTACCCGCTGCACCTGGGGGTGACCGAGGCCGGCCCCGCCTTCCAGGGCACGATCAAGTCCGCGGTGGCGTTCGGCGCGCTGCTGTCGGAGGGGATCGGGGACACGATCCGGGTGTCGCTGTCGGCGCCGCCGGCCGAGGAGGTCAAGGTCGGCACCCAGATCCTGGAGTCGCTGGGGTTGCGCGAGCGGGGGCTGGAGATCGTCTCGTGCCCCAGTTGCGGGCGGGCGCAGGTGGATGTGTACACGCTGGCGGAGGAGGTCACCGCCGGGCTGGAGGGCCTGGAGGTGCCGCTGCGGGTGGCGGTGATGGGCTGCGTCGTCAACGGTCCGGGTGAGGCGCGTGAGGCGGATCTGGGGGTGGCCTCGGGCAACGGCAAGGGGCAGATCTTCGTCAAGGGCGAGGTGATCAAGACGGTGCCGGAGTCCAAGATCGTGGAGACGCTGATCGAGGAGGCCATGCGGATCGCCGAGGAGATGGGCGAGGCCGGGGTCGAGCCCGGCGAGCCCACCGTCGCCGTCGCAGGCTGACACCCGCCCCACACTCACACCACGGCCGCGCCCCACCGGGCGCGGCCGTTCGTGTTCCCCCGTCCGCCGCAGGCGGCTGCCTGCCACGCGTGCTCATTGCGGCCGCGCCCCTACCGGGGCGCGGCCGTTCGTGTTCCCGCGCCCGATGGGGGAGCCCTGGCGGTGTCGTCCCGGCCCGCGCGGACCGGGACGGGGCGGCGCCGGGCGGCGGGACCGTTCGGGAAGGGGAGTTTCCCGTATACGTGCAGGTCACCCGTGTGTCATCACACAGCGTGATTTAATGTGGAATCCATCACGTCGATGTGCGTTTTCTTGCGCTGGGACGCATGTTCCGCGCGCGCATTCCGGATAGACGCAATGAATGTGGGTCATGTTACCCAGGTAACGCGGCTACCGTTGCTGAGGGCATTTTCCCTCCGTTAACGGACAGGGGAGCGCCCGTCCCCCCACACCGCACCCCACCCGGGGCTCCTCAGCGTGCCCGCGTCCGGGGAGCGGTGTGCCCGCGTATGAAACGAGGAGTGACACGTGGTCGACCAGAAGACCCCCGCGGACGCCCCCGGGGTGCCCGCGCGCCCGGGCGGTGCGCCCGCGCTTCGGGAGCGCCTGACCAGGCGCAAGCCGGTGGAGAAGCTCGTCGCCGAGACCGAGGGCGCCGCGGGCGCCGGCCTGCGGCGGCACATGGGCTTCTGGCAGCTGTCCATGATCGGCATCGGCGCGACCCTGGGCACCGGCATCTTCGTGGTCCTGGGCGAGGCCGTGCCCGTCGCCGGCCCGGCCGTCATGATCTCGTTCGTGCTGGCGGGCGTCACCGCCCTCTTCTCCGCCCTGGCCTACGCCGAGATGGCGGGCATGATCCCGGCCTCCGGTTCGGCCTACTCCTACAGCTACGCCACCATCGGCGAGTTCATGGCGTGGATCTGCGGCTGGTGCCTGATGCTCACCTACGGCGTCTCCGTGGCCGCCGTCGGCGTGGGCTGGGGGCAGTACATCAACGAGCTGCTGCACCTGACCACCGGCCTCTCCCTGCCGCCCGCCGTGCTGGCCGGGCCGATGGAGGGCGGGCTGGTCAACCTCCCGGCCGCCATCGTCGTCCTGCTGTCGATGTTCGCCCTGCTCGCCGGGGTGCGCGAGAGCAGCCGCGTCAACGCCGTGATGGTCACCATCAAGATCGGCATCCTGGTGATGTTCGTGGCCATCGCCGTCACCGCCGTCCAGGACGGCAACTTCGCCCCCTTCATGCCCATGGGCATGGCGGGCGTCAGCGCCGCGGGCGCCACCCTGTTCTTCTCCTACATCGGGTTCGACTCGGTCTCCACCGCCAGCGAGGAGGCCAAGAACCCGCAGCGCGACCTGCCCCGCGCGATCATGTTCTCGATGATCCTGGTCACCGCCATCTACTGCCTGGTGGCCTTCGCCGCGGTCGGCGCGCTGAACTGGACCGACTTCGTCGACGGCGAGACCTCGCTGGCCGGCATCCTCACCAGGGTCACCGGCACCCCGATCTGGGCCGTCATCTTCGCCGCGGGCGCCGTCCTGGCCCTGGCCAGCGTCGTCCTGGTGGTCCTCTACAGCCAGACCCGCATCCTCTTCGTGATGTCGCGCGACGGCCTGATCCCCAAGGCGTTCTCCAAGGTCGACGCCAAGGGCACCCCGCGCCTGAACACCGTCATCACCTCGGTGCTGATCGCCGTCCTGGCCGCGTTCATCCCGCTGGGCCCGCTCGCCGACGCCACCGCCATCGGCACCCTGTTCGCGTTCGCCCTGGTGAACGTGGCCGTGCTGGTGCTGCGCCGGACCCGTCCCGACCTGCCCCGCGCCTTCCGGGTGCCGGGCGCTCCGGTCACCCCGGTCCTGGGCGTCCTGGCCTGCGCCTACATGGTGGCCAGCATGGGCGCGAGCGTGTGGATCGCGTTCGGCGCGTGGCTGGCCGTGGGCCTGGTGGTCTACTTCGGCTACAGCATGAAGCGCTCCGCGCTGGAGGCCGAGGACACCGTCGAGGTCCGCTCCTGAGCCGAGACGGAGCCCACGGAGGGGGTCGGGATTCCCGGCCCCCTCCGCCGTGTTCCAGGGGAGGGCGCCGCCGGGGCCGACGCACGTGTTCGGTGCATATGTGCACACAGACGCAAAGAAACACATCAATGCGTCGAAAATACGCAAAGCATCTGATGTGCGACGCACACTTCGGACGGGTGCCGCCGCCTAGAGTGGACCCGGCCTCGCAGCCGCCCCACCAGCGGCGATGAGACCCCCGACCCCGCGGCGACGGCGCCGCGGACACCAGACCCGAGGGACGGAGGAGCGGATGGCACGGCGGACCCTGCGCGTGGCCCTGGACCAGGGCACCGGCCGCAGCGGCGACCCCGCCGACGCCCTGGCCCGCCTCTCCGACCGGGCGCGCGCCGCCGCCGACGCGGGCGCCGACCTGCTGATCGGCCCCGAGATGTCGCTGACCGGCTACAACATCGGCGCGGACGTCGCCCGCCTGGCCGAGCCCGTCGACGGACGGCTGGCCGCCCAGGTCGCGCGGATCGCCGCCGACACCGGTGTCGCGATCGTCCACGGCTTCCCGGAGCGGGACGGGGACGCGGTGTACAACACCGTCCTGCTCACCGGCCCGGACGGCGCCCGGCTGGCCGCCTACCGCAAGACCCACCTGTTCGGCGACCTCGACCGCGGCGCCTTCGCCCCCGGGGACGCCCCGGTGGTCCAGGCCGACCTGAACGGCGTCCGCCTGGGGCTGCTGGTCTGCTACGACGTCGAGTTCCCCGAGCCCGTGCGCGCCCACGCGCTGGCCGGGACCGAGCTGCTCGTGGTGCCGACCGCCCTCATGCTGCCCTACACCGACGTGCCCGACCGCATCGTCCCGGTGCGGGCGCTGGAGAACCAGATCCACCTGGCGTACGTGAACCGCTGCGACACCGAGGGCGACCTGCGCTACGCGGGCCGCAGCGCCCTCGTCGCCCCCGACGGCACCGAGACCCTGCGCGCCGGGGCCGGCGAGGAGCTGCTCGTCGGCGACGTCGACCTCGGCGCCATCGCCCGCGCCCGCGAGGGGCAGTCCTACCTGGACGACCGCAGGCCGGGGCTGTACGGCTCCCTGAGCCGCGACCGGGCCCGCGCCCGCTAGACCCCTGCGGCCGCTCCCGGCCGCACCGCCACCACCGCCACACCGACCCTGGAGGGGATTCATGACGTCTGCCGTGCCCACGGCCGCCGGCACCGGCCCGGTGCAGGACCCGCCGCTGAACATGTGCGGACCGGACTTCCCGTTCGCCTACGACCGGTACCTCGAGCACCCCGCCGGGCTCGGGCAGATCCCGGCGGAGCGGCTCGGGACCGAGGTGGCGGTCATCGGCGGCGGCCTGTCGGGCATCGTCACCGCCTACGAGCTCATGAAGATGGGGCTGCGGCCGGTCGTGTACGAGGCCGACCGGATCGGCGGCCGCCTGCGCACCGAGCGCTTCCCCGGCGTCGACGAGGAAGAGGTCGTCGCCGAGATGGGGGCCATGCGCTTCCCGCCCTCCTCCACGGCGTTCTGGCACTACGTGGACCGGGTCGGGCTGCGCACCGAGCCGTTCCCCAACCCGCTCGCCCCCACCACCCCCAGCACCGTCGTCGACCTCAAGGGCGAGTCGCACTACGCGACCACCCTGGCCGACCTCCCTGAGGTGTACCGCGAGGTCGCCCGCGCCTGGGAGCGGACCCTGGAGGACGGGGCGCAGCACTCCCGGATGCAGCGCGCCATCCGCGAGCGCGACGTCGCGACCCAGAAGGAGATCTGGAACGAGCTCGTGGAGAAGCTCGACAACCAGACCTTCTACGGATTTTTGTGTGATTCTCCGGCTTTCGCTTCCTTCCGCCACCGTGAGATCTTCGGACAAGTGGGATTCGGCACCGGTGGCTGGGACACCGACTTCCCGAACTCCATCCTGGAGATCCTCCGGGTCACGTACACGGGCGCGGACGACGACCACATGGGCATCATCGGCGGTGTCCAGCAGCTTCCCCAACGGCTCTGGGAGGACGCCCCGGACAAGCTCGTCCACTGGGCGCAGGGCACGACTCTGGCGAAGCTGCACGCGGACGGTCCGCGCCCGGCCGTCACGGCCCTTCGCCGCACCGCGGCGAAGGGCTCGGCGGCGGGCAACATCACCGTGACGGACGCGTCGGGCTCCACCCGCACCTACGCCGCGGCGGTGTTCACCGCGCAGAGCTGGATGATGCTGTCCAAGGTCGACTGCGACGAGTCGCTGCTGCCGATCGACCACTGGACCGCGATCGAGCGCACCCACTACATGGAGTCCTCCAAGCTGTTCGTGCCGGTGGACCGGCCGTTCTGGAAGGACAAGGACCCCGAGACCGGGCGCGACGTCATGAGCATGACGCTCACCGACCGGATGACCCGCGGCACCTACCTGCTGGAGGGGCCGGACCCCGACGGGCCCGCCGCCATCTGCATGTCGTACACCTGGTGCGACGACTCGCTGAAGTGGCTGCCGCTGTCCCCGAACGAGCGCCTGGAGGTCATGCTGGCCTCGCTCGCCAAGGTGTACCCGGGCGTGGACATCCGCTCGCACATCACCGGCGACCCGGTCACGGTGTCGTGGGAGGACGAGCCGTACTTCATGGGCGCCTTCAAGGCCAACCTGCCGGGGCACTACCGGTACCAGCGCCGCCTGTTCACGCACTTCGCGCAGGACTCGCTGCCGGAGGAGTACCGCGGACTGTTCCTGGCCGGCGACGACGTGTCCTGGACGGCCGGCTGGGCCGAGGGCGCGGTGCAGACGGCGCTCAACGCCGTGTGGGGGGTGATGCACCACCTCGGTGGCGCCACCGACCCGACGAACCCGGGCCCGGGCGACGAGTTCGACGAACTCGCGCCGGTGGCCCTGCCCGAAGGCTGAGGTCAGGGGAGACCTCTGCGACAGGACCGGTGGGCGCGCGGAACCGCGAACCCCGCGCGCCCGCGCACCGGTCCGTCGCGAGCCGATGGGAACGTGCACCCCGGGGCTATGGGGATGGCCCCGGGGTGTCCCCGTGCCCGGACCCGGCCGCTCAGCGCAGGGTGAGCGGGGTCTCGGAGTCCAGACGGGTGAGCTTCTCCGGATTGCGGACGTAGTACAGGCCGGTGATCAGGCCGCCCTCGACGCGGGCCGCCATGATCCCGTCGAACTCGCCGTCCAGGTGGATGGCCAGCGCGGGGTGGCCGTTGACCATCGTGGCCCTGCCGGTGACCGCCGAGCCGACCTTGCGCAGGCCCCCCATGGTCGCCCGGACCACCCGGTCGGCGCCGACGATCGCGTTCGGCACGGCCCGCTTGATGCCGCCGCCGTCGCCCACGAGGACGACGTCGGGGGCGAGCACGTCCATCAGGCCCTGGAGGTCCCCGGTCTCGAAGGCACGCCGGAACGAGTCCAGCACCGCCCGACCCTGGTCGGGCGCGACCGTCTCGCGCGGGCGGCGGGCGTCCACGTGGCGCCGGGCCCGGTGGGAGATCTGGCGGACCGCCGCCGACGTCTTCCCGACGGCCGCCGCGATCTCGTCGTAGCCGAGGCCGAAGGCCTCCCGCAGCACGAACACGGCGCGCTCGGTGGGCGACAGCGTCTCCAGGACCAGCATGAGCGCCATCGACACGCTCTCGGCGAGCTCGACGTCCTCGGCCACGTCGGGCGAGGTGAGGAGGGGTTCGGGCAGCCAGTTGCCGACGTAGGACTCGCGGCGGCGCTTGAGCGTGCGCAGGCGGTTCAGGGCCTGGCGGGTGGTGATCCGGACCAGGTAGGCGCGCGGTTCGCGGACCTGCTCCCGGTCGACCTCGGCCCAGCGCAGCCAGGTCTCCTGGAGGACGTCCTCGGCGTCGGCGGCGGAGCCGAGCATCTCGTAGGCGACCGTGAACAGCAGGTTGCGGTGGGAGACGAAGTCCTCCGTCGCCGGATCGGCCCGCCGCTCCCGCCCGGTGTCCTCCACGGTCCTCATCCCTTCACGGGCTCGGTGGCGGATCGCTGCCGGAGCAGGCGCTCGCGGTGGCCGCCGTCCCCGAACCGCACCCGGCGCTCGCCGGGCCTGCGCGCCTCGTCGGACAGCTGCCCGACGATGCCCCGGCAGATGAACTCCTTGATCCTCCCACCGGCCCGGCCGGAGATGTGGGCTCCGCGGGCTACGTCGTTGCGGTGGGCGATCTGGAAGATACCGGTACGGCGGCCGAGGCTGATGCACTGGGCGGCGAACATGACGGTCAGGGGCTCGGGCGCCCGCCCCTCGATCCGGGCGAGCACCGTGTCGGCGGCCTGCGGGCCGGACTGGACGGCCGCCTGGCAGCTCATCCGGACGGGGAGGCCCGACGGCGCGGCGGCGTCGCCGGTGGCGACGATGTGCGGGCTGTCGAGGCTGGTGTAGGTCTCGTCGGTGAGCAGGCGGCCCTCGGCGTCGGTGCTCAGGCCGCTGTCGCGGGCCAGGCGCGGGACGGAGAAGCCGGCGGCCCACACGGTGACCGCGCTGGGCAGTTCCCGGCCGTCGGCGAGGCGGACGGAGGCGTCGGTCACGGCGGTCACCCGGGAGCCGGGGCCGTCGAGGACGGTGACGCCCAGGGCCGCGAGGCGGCGGGCGACCGAACGGCGGCCGCGCGGGTGCAGGTAGGGGCCGAGCAGGCCGCCGCAGGCCAGGGTGACGGGGTGCCCGGTGGCCTCGGCCAGCTCGGCGGCGGCCTCGATCCCCGTGGGGCCGCCGCCGACCACGGTGACGGGCGCCGCCGCCGGGGCCGCGTCCAGGACCCGCTTCAGGGCGCGGGCCTCCTCCAGGCTGGCGAGGGGGTGCGCGAACTCGGCGGCGCCGGGGACGCCGGCTACGGCGCTGGAGCTGCCGACGGCGTAGACGAGGTGGTCGTAGTGGAGCGGATCCCCTGAGGCCAGTTCGACGGTGCGCGCGGCCGCGTCGATCCGCGTGGCCGTGTCGACCACCAGCCCGACGGCGGGGGCGAGCACGTCGGCGTAGTCGACGACGGCCCCGTGGGTGTCGGCGGCCAGCTGGTGCAGGCGGATGCGGTCGACGAAGGCGGGTCGCGGGTTGACCAGGGTGACGGCGAGGTCGGTGCGCCGGGTGAGGCGGTTGGCGGCGAGGACGCCGGAGTATCCGCCGCCGATGACGACGACTCGGGTGTTCGCGGTCATGGTGTCTCCTCCGTTTTCAGCGGGTCGACCACAGGACACCGGCGGCCCGCGGTCTGTGACACCGTGCCGGGGGATCCGCGGCACCGGACCGGAAAAAGGGACGGGGGCGGCGCCACGCCGCCCCCGCCCCGCCGGGCCCGGAGTCACATCCCGGGGCCGCCGGGACGCGTGCCCACCGCGAAGCGGGTGCGGGCCGTCGCCCGCAGGCCCTCCCGGGTCACCGCGGGTTCGAGGAGGGCGAAGGCCCTCTCCCGGAACTCCTCCAGCAGGTCGGCCGGCAGCCGCTCGTAGAAGGCCCGGAAACCGGTGGTCCAGGTCCACTCCCACCAGGCGGCGGTGTCGGCGAAGACGAACGCCGACTCCTCCTCCACCACCCGCACGCCGGTGAACCCCGCCTCGGCGAGCAGCCCCCCGGCGTTCATGTCGAAGTCCGGCCTACGCGCGGCCGCCGGACCGGCGCGCAGCGCGACGGACCGGAACAGGTCCGACATGGCCGCGCGGTCCCCCGGCATGAGCTGCTCCACCGGAACGGAGACCCCGCACCGCCCGCCGGGGCGCAGCGCGCGCAGGAAGCCGCGTGCCGCGGACCCCGGGTCGGGCATGAGGAACAGCGCGAACGCGCACAGCACCCTGTCGTAGGAGCCTTCGGCGACGGTGAGCGCCTGGGCGTCCATCCGGGCCGCCGTGGCGTTCGCCGTGCCCCGCCCGGCGATGTCGGCGGCCAGCTGCGCGACCATGCCCTCGGACAGGTCCACCCCGTGCACGGCACCCGCCGGGCCCACCCGCTCGGCCGCCGGGAACAGGCAGGCCCCGCGGCCCGCGGCCACGTCGAGCACGCGCTCCCCCGGCAGGGGGTCGACCAGGTCGACCAGGCGGTACCCCAGTACGGCGAAGTGGCCGACGTGCGGGTCGTATCCGGCGGCGCACCTGTCGTACACGGAGTCCCACGTGGTTGTGGTCATCGGCGCCGCTCCCCCCGCGCCAGTTCCGCCAGCCCCTCCGAGACCGTCTCGGCGACCGTGTCGATGTCCTGCCGGGTGTGCGCGGTGCTCAGGAACCAGGGCTCGGCGGGCACGGGGTGGAAGTACACGCCCCGGCGCTGGCAGGCCGTCTGGAGGAGCCGGTGCCCGGCCTCGTCCACCTCGCCGGTCGCGGGGTCGGTGAGCGCCACCGACATCATCGAGCCGACCCGGCCGATCCGCGCGGTGCGCCCGGCGCCGTCGACGGCCTCGCGCACCCGCGCCTCGGCGTGGGCGCCGATCCCGTCCAGTTCGGTGTACAGCGCCCCCGCCGACCGGATCTTGGCCAGCGTCGCGGCCACCGCCCGCAGGGCCGCGTGGTTGCCCGAGTAGACCCCGGCGTGGAACGCCTCGTACCGGGCCAGCGGCTCCATCACCTCGCGCGACCCCCCGAAGGCCGCGACGGGGAACCCGCCGCCCATCGCCTTGGACACCACGGTCAGGTCGGGCACGACGCCGTACAGCTCCTGGCCGCCGCCCCGGGCGACCCGGAAGCCGGTGATCACCTCGTCGAAGACCAGCAGTGCGCCGTGCTCGCCGGTCAGGCGGCGCAGCAGCTCCAGGAAGCCGGCGTCGGGCACGACCACGCCGTCGTTGGCCAGGACCGGCTCGCACATCACCGCGGCCAGTTCGGCCCCGTGGTCGGCGAACACCTTCTCCACCGCTGCCGCGTCGTTCCAGGGGGCCTGGAGGGTGTGCTCCATCGCCTCCGGGATCATCCCCGCAGCCCCCGGGGCGGGTCGGCGGCCGTCGCCCCCGCGCGACCGCAGGAGCGTCTCGCTCCAGCCGTGGTAGTGGCCCTCGAAGGTCAGCACGAGGGTCCGGCCGGTGACCGCGCGCGCGAGGCGCACCGCCGACATCAGCGCCTCGGTGCCGGAGTTGGCGAACCGGAGCCGTTCGACGCCGGGCACCAGCTCCGCCACCAGCCCCGCCGCCTCCCGGTCGATCCGGTGCGGCAGCCCGGTCATGTGCCCGCGGCCGAACTGGGCGGCGATCTGCGCGGTCACGTCCGGGTCGGCGTAGCCGAACAGGTGGGGGCCGTAGCCCATGTTGACGTCGATGAGCTCGTTGCCCTCGATGTCGCGGACCCGGCAGCCGGAGGCCGAGTCCACGACGATCGGCTCGATGATCCCGCGGGCCCGCATGTTGCTGCTGACGCCGCCCGCCACGAACCCGTGGAGGTCGGCGTAGGCGGCCTGGTTGGACAGTCCCGTCCTGGGGCCGTCGATGGTGGTCATCATGGTCCTTTCCGTCACGTGGTCAAGGTGTCGCCATGGAGTGGAACCGGTCGGGGGAGAAGGGGGTGAGCAGGTCCGGGCGCCGTCCCGAGGAGATCTCGTCCGCGACCAGGCGGCCCAGGAGCGCTCCGAGCGTGGCACCGCTGTGCGTGACGGCCTCGTAGTAGCCGGGCACGGCGTCCAGGAAGCCCACGCTGGAGCCCCCGTCCGCCGGGAAGGCCCTGATGCCGACGCGGACCGCGGTGGGCCGGGTGCCGCGCAGGGCGGGCAGGACGCGGCCCGCCCGCTCGATCAGGTCCCGGACGGGGGAGTCGAGCGGTTCCCCGGACGGCCCGGCCAGCCGGGCGTCGACCCCGTCCGAGCGGACCCGCACGCCGTCGGGGCCGGCGGGCCGGACGCTGACGTCCGGGCCGAGCAGCATGGCGTCCACGCCGCCGGGCAGGGGCAGGTCCGCCAGCAGCCCCGGGGTGGGGGCCAGGGCCAGAGGGCCGCCGACGAGGCCGGCGACCTCCTCGGCCCCCGCGCCCGCCGCGTTGACCACCGTCCCGGCGTCCACCCGGCCGCCGTCGGCCAGGGCGACGCCGCACACCGCGCCCGCGGCGTCGGTGAGGATCCGTTCGACACGCGCCCCGAACCGGACCTCGGCCCCCTCCCGCCGGGCCCGGTCGACCATCCACCCGGCCATGGCCGGCAGGTCGACCCAGCCCTCGTCGGGCAGCCGCACGACACGGGGGGACAGGGCGGCGCGGTCGACACCGCGCGGGACGGCGGGCGCCTCCGGTGCGACCTCCTCCGCCGCGTAGCCCCACTGCCGCGCCCGGGCCAGGTCGGCGTCCAGGCGGTCGGGGTCCCGCGCCCAGAGCAGGGTCGGGCAGGGGTGGAACCCGGGCGCCCCCTGGGCGCCGATCCGGTGGAGTTCGCGCAGGCCCGCGTGGTTCAGGTCGAAGTAGGCCCGGGGCGGCTTGCCGAAAGCGGTGGCGCGCGAGAACGAGGCGGCGCTGGCCGCCGTCGCGGGTGCGGGCGCGGCCTCCAGCACCCGCACGCGCGCCCCCGCCAGCGTGAGGTTCCAGGCCACCGAGGCGCCGATGATCCCCGCGCCGACGACCACGACGTCACACATGCGCCCGCTCCGTTCCGGCCGCCGCGGGGACGGGGCCGTCCTCCCAGGACACCGGGCCCCGCGGCCAGTCCGCGGGCACGTTCCGGACCCGCTCGGGCGTCGCCCAGCCGGTGCGGTCGCCGCCGGTGAGGTTGACCAGGACCACGTCGTCCGCGGCGATCTCCCCCTCCCGGCGCATCTTCACCGCGCCGGCGAGGGCGGTCGCGCTCGCGTGGCACACGCGCAGGCCCTCGGTCTCCTCCAGCAGGTCGCGGGCCGCGTTGATCTCGGCCTCGCTCACGGAGGTGATCCGGCCGCCGCTGCTCCGGCAGACCTCGCGGATGTAGGGGTAGGTGCGGGTGGGGTCGCCGCGCAGGATGGCCTCGGCCGGCCCCTGCGGGTCGTGCACGATGTGCCGCGGGGCGATGGACTCGGCCCCCTCCGCGTAGGCGCGGGCCATGGGGGCGCATCCGGCCTGCTGCACGGCCGTGAACCTCGGCACGCGGGAGAGCCGCCCCAGCATCCGGTACTCCAGGGCGCCCTTGTAGGCGCCCAGGAGGCCCATGCCGCTGCTGACGGCCTGGAACACGTGGTCGGGCTCGGCGTCCATCTGGTCGAAGGCCTCCAGGTAGGCCAGTTTCAGGCCCTCCCTGCGGGCGACGTTGAAGAACCCGCCCTCGGTGAACGCGCCGGTCCGCAGGGCGAAGCGCCGGGCGGCCCGGCCGGCCTCGACGAAGTCGCCGTCGACCAGGTAGGTGGTGACCGAGGGGTGGTCGGTGTAGTTGAGCCGGTGCCGGAAGCGCCGGCCGCAGAACAGGGCGAGTTCGACGCCCTCCAGGGACTGCACGCCGTGGGCGTAGGCCGTGGAGCTGTTGCCCGTGGACGCCATGACGAACCGCCGCACGCCGAGTTCGGCGAGCCTGGAAAGGCCGACGGAGGCGATGCGGTCCTTGGTGCTCCGGGTGGGGTTCTCGCTCTCGTTCTTCAGTATGATTCTGGACATCCCTATTCGTTCGCCCAGTTTCTCCGCGGTGAAGCAGGGGGTGTTGCCCTCGCCGAGCCATTTGAGGGAATTGCGGTCGCGGACGGGCAGGAGATCGAAATACCTCTGGAGGGGGTTTTCTCCTTTTTTGGGAGGGCTCTCGGCCGTGGACACGGACGCCAGGTCGTGGACGGCGTCGATCGCTCCGTCGCAGGTCGGACAGCGGTGGGCCGCCTCATCGGGGGACGGGTCTCCGCACAGTACGCACATCAGTGTGAATCCGCCGGGCGTCGCGGGCGCGCGCTCCATCAGCGTCTCGTAGCGCAGGGCCGGGCTCATGGGTCCCTTTCGATCGAGGGTCGGGCGGGCATGCCGAGTGCATTGTTTCCCCGCCTGTCGCCGGGGGAACCACCTTTCTGAAAATTTTTATTTCCGTGCCCGGGCGGGCCGGAAAATCGGAAGAGAGCTGGTTGATTCGGTATGTCGGTTGATTTTCTCTCCCCTGGAGAATGGTCTGGTTTCGACGGCTTGCGGAAGGTCTGGGAGGACCGGCTGCCCGAGGCGCTGGCCAGGGCGTCCCGCAGCGACTTCTACCGGCCCCGCCTGGAGGGCCGGGTGTCGCGCACGGGCCCCGACGACCTGGCCGTGCTGCCCCTGACCACCAAGGACGACCTGCGGGCGGGCTACCCCTTCGGCATGCTCGCCGTCCCGCGCCGGAGGGTGGTCTCCTACCACGAGTCCAGCGGCACGTCGGCGGGCCGGACCACGGCGTCGTTCCACACGGAGGCGGACTGGGAGGAGATGCTCGACCGCTTCCGCCGGGGTCGGACGTCCCTGGGGCCGGACGACACCGTGCTGGTCCGGGTGCCCTACGCGATGGTCACCATCGGCCACCAGGTCCACGCCGCGGCCAGGGCGGCGGGGGCGATGGTGGTCCCGGCGGACGCGCGCTCGACCGCGATGACCTACCGCCGGGTGCTCGGGCTGCTGCGCGACCTGGAGGTGACCGTCGCCGCCGCGCTGCCGACCGAGCCGCTACTGTGGGCCGCCTGCGCGCGCGAGACGGGCGGGTCGCCCCGCGAGCACGCCCCCCACCTGCGCACCCTGATCGCCACCGGGGAGCCGCTGAGCGACGCCCGCAGGAACCGGATCGGCGAGCTGTGGGGCTGCGACATCGTCGTCAGCTACGGCAACTCCGAGTGCGGCTCCAGCCTGGCGGGCGAGTGCCCCGAGGGCACCCTGCACCTGTGGGCGGACCGCTACCTGCCCGAGGTGCTCGACCCCGCCACGGGGCGCACCACCCGGGAGGGGAACGGCCGCCTGGTCGTGACCACGCTGTACCGCGAGGCCATGCCGCTGGTGCGCTACGACACCGGCGACGCGGTGGAGCTGTCCTACGGGGAGTGCCCGTGCGGGTGGGCGCTGCCCCGGATCCGGGTGCTGGGGCGCTGGGACCAGGGGGTCGAGGTGGGCGGCCGGACCGTGTTCGGCTCGCAGGTGGAGGAGGTCGTGTTCGGCCTGCCCGCCCGCCTGGGGGCGCTCATGTGGCGGGCGCGGACGCACGGGGGGCGCCTGCACGTGCGAATCGAGGTTCCGGAGCCGGACGCCGCGGAGGCGGTCGCCGTGCTGACCGGGGACCTGGACGCGGCCTTCGGGCCGGGGTGCCGGGTCGAGGCCGTGCCCCTGGGGACGCTGGTGCCCCTCGACGAGCTGACCCGCGCCTCGCACGTCGCCAAGCCCCGCTACCTCTCGGCCGCCGAGGAGGACACGGGGCTCGCCTACCCGGCCCCGGCGGCCCCCTGACCGACCACCGGGAGCGGTGAGAGGCGACAAGTGAGAAGCGAGAAGTCGGAGAGGACGAGAAGATGACCCCTGTACTGGAGGCCCTCGCCGCAGCGCGGGACCGGCGGGCCCTGCACGACCCCCGGGATACGTTCACGGCGGGAGAGGCTCTGGACACCGTGTACCGGCTCGCCCGGGCCCTGGCGGAGTACGGCCACGGCCCGGGGCGGGTCGTGGCCCTGGTCGGACCCATCAGCGCCCGGATGTACCTGGTGTCCCTCGCCGCCCAGGTCACCGGCGGGGCGCAGGTGGAGATCCCCGTCGCGATGCCCGCGCGCGACCAGGCCGCCCTGGTCCAGCGGTGTAGGGCGGACCTCGTGGTCGTGGACCCCGACGCGGCCGACGCGTCGGCGGTCGAGGGGCCGGGGGTCCGGGTGCTGGCGCTGGCGCCCTCGCCGTCCGGCGAGGACCTGTTCGCCGCGGCCGAGAGGTGCTCGGCCCGGCCGCTCGCCCCGCGGTTCCGGAGCGGGGACCCCAGTCGCATCTCCCTGACCGGCGGGACCACGGGCCGCGCCAAGCCCGTTCTGCGCCGGTACCGGGCGCCGGTCCACACCCGGTCGCCGTGGGCGCGCCACCTGGGGCAGGACGGGACGGGGCCGCGGCGCGTGCTCAAGACGGAGCGCCTCACCGGGCTGGGGAGGACCCTGGGCGACGTGGCCGTGACCTGTGGCGCGGAGCTCGTAACGCTCCCGGTGTTCGACCCGTCGGAGGTGCTGGCCGTCATCCGGGGGAGGGGGATCACGCATCTGCTCCTCGCCCCGCACCAGCTGCGCCTGCTGCTGGACCTTCCGGAGACGGCGGGGGCGGACCTGTCGTCCCTGCGCTGTGTCGTCACCGCGACGGCAGCGGCCAGCCCGGCGCTGCTGCGCCGGGCGGTGGAGAGGCTCGGGCCGATCGTGCACGCCACCTATGGGCAGACGGAGGCGGGGCACATCTGCTGGCTGGAACCGGAGGACTATGCGAGGACCGGGCCCGCGGCGTCGTACGGGTGCGGGAGGCCCATCCCGGGGGCGCAGGTCCGGATCCGCGACGAGGGGGGTGCGGACTTGGCGGCCGGTGAGCGCGGGCGGGTGTGGGTGCGCACCCCCTTTTTGATGGACGAGTACCTGGACATGCCGGAGGACACCGCGCGGGTGCTGCGTGAGGGGTGGCTGGACACCGGTGATGTCGGGTTCTTGAACGAGGAGGGGTTCCTGACCCTGCTGGGGCGCTCGACCGACGCCATGGTGGTCGGGGGAGAGGTCGTCTATTCGGCCGAGGTGGACGCGCTCGTCCAGGAGCACCCGGCGGTGGAGGACTCGGTCACGTTCGACGTGCCGGGGGAGGGGGGAGCGAGCCTGCACACGGCCGTGGTGCTGCGGGGGGAGGGTGAGGGGGACGTTGGGGAGGACGAACTGAGGGCGCTGGTGGCCGCGCGGCTGCCTGAGACCCACGTGCCGTCGTCGTTCCGGCTCGTGTCCCGGATCCCGCTGACGTACGCCCATGAGCCGTGCTGGGACACCCTGCGTGCGGGGGAGGTGGCCCGGACCCGCTGAGGGGAGGGGGTCGCTGAGAAGGTGGGGACCGGCCCCGCCGAGGGTTGATAGGTGGGGCCGGTCCGGGTGCTAGTTCGCGGGGAGCGCCCGCAGGAGCGCGGTCCACTCCCCGGCGGTGAAGCCGAGGTGCCCCAGTTCCCGGTTCTGTGTGTCCCGCACCAGGGTCGACTCGCCTTCTCGAACCTCCACGCAGTTCTGCGCTCCCGAGCTGTAGCTGGACTTATGCCACTGCTCACTCATACTTGTCTCGCATCTCCTTCAAGAAGGCCACCGACTGGAGTGGTGATCTCGCGGTTGCCTGCAATCTACTGAACAGCATCCCGAACTGACGCACGTCCTGCGGAACGTCGGTGTTCTGAGCGCCATAGATGGACTCCACGTGCACCAGCTCGGGGGCTGCCGGGGACGCTATCAGCACGAACGGCCCGTCCAACCCGGCATGGGGTAGCTGGTCCCATCCGTGCATCTGCAACATGACTCTGCCTCGTTCGGCAAGTCCGATGAGAACATCGATCTGGTCCCGCATGATCTTTGGGGGGCCGACCGGGCGGATCACGGCAACGTCATCGAGCACCACATGGTATTGAGGGCCACCGTCGCGAAGGATCCTGGCACCCCATTGGATCCGCTTTCGAACGCGTTCCTCGACCTCCTCCGGAGATAGCCAAGGGGCTCCCGACGTGATGATCGTCTTTGCATAGTCGGGATGCTGCATCCTGCCGGGTACCAGGCTGTTGTGGTACTCCCGGATCATCTCTGCTTCTGCTTGGAGCTCGTGGAGTTGCCCCAGCCAATCCACATGTTCTGGCTGGTAGATCTCTTCGTGCAACCGGGTCAGGCGCTTGTTCGCGCCAAGGAAGGCATCCACGGTCTGAACCTTGGACGCGTCTAGTTTGCGGCGACCATTTTCTATATGCGAGATATGTCCGACTGAGCAGTTGAGGTGCCTGGCAAGGGATGCCTGCTGCTTGCCTGCACGTTTCCGTGCTCGCATGAGAGCTTGCCCAAAACGGACATCCGAGGGGTTCCTCTCGTCCTTCATGCCCATCATGAAACCAAAGAGTGGCCTGGAAGTCTACGAAAAGTTGTCATTATTTGCGGGCAAGTATGCGGTAGTGGTCGGCTTCTTTTCGGCGCTTTGAATTCGCTCGGCCAGCTGGAATGTTATGGGCAGCGGGTCAGCCTCCTGTGGGCCGGGCTGACTGTTCGCTACGCCTGCCCTGTCGCCATGCCTGATCACAGGCCATCGGCAGGAGACCGGGCGCAGGAAAAGCGAAGCGCCCTGGGCCGTTCGCGGCGGCTCCAGGGCGCGTGTCCCTACCAGGCATGTACCTATCGAGGTGAGACGGAATGCAGTGTATCGCCGGGGAACACGCCCCTCCGAGGGGTGACGCGACCACGATCACGGTGGTGCGTGGACGGTCCGGAGTGCGCCACCTGCGCCCGGCCGAACTCACGGCCGTGCGGCGCAAGGCACGCGCGGCCTTCGCCCTGAACCACGGCGGAGCGGGCGGCGACCTGCTCTCCCCGGAGTTCTCCCCGCTGTTCACCCGCCCGCACCCGGGCCGGCGGACACCGGTCCCGCATGTGTCCCCGCCCCGCCCGGCCGGGGCCGGCCGCCCCACCACCGGCCGGGTGATCCCCCTTCGCCCCGATCTCGTGGGCTGGACCCGACCCCTGACCGGTGGAAGTCCCCTTCACCTGCTCCCGGGGCGCGGACGCCACCACCGGCCGGAGTCCCCGGTCCGCCCGACCCTGGCGGACTACACCCACCGCACCCCGGCACCGCCTTCCACCGGCCGGCGGACCACCACCCTGGTCGGACGTGAGGCCCCGCCTCCGGCCTCCGTCCCGGAGCGGCGGCCCACCGTCCGGCGCCGCGCGTCCCGGGTCCGCGCCTACGTCGCGCACCCTGCGGGCGACCTGGCCCCGCTCACCCTCGCGGTCCGCGCCTACCTGGCCAAGGGGGTGCGGTGATGCTCGTCGGGGACATCAACATCACGGACCTGTTCGACGCCATCGGGGACGCCCTGGCCCTGCCGCCCGCCGCGACCCCGGACGGGGAGGCCGCCCGCGCCTCCCTCCTCGGGCGGCGCATCGCCGCCGTCTGCGCGGCGGTCGCCCACGTCCGCACCACGGGCGACCCGGTCGAGGCCATCGGCATCCTCGACGCGGCGGTGGAGGAGCACCCGGCCGACTACGCCCTCCGGTCCCCGCGCCCGAGGAGCGCGCCGTGATCCCGCGGCCCTGCGGGGAGACCTCGCTGAACAGCGGCGGGTTCCGGCGCACCTGCGTCCTCGACTCCGACCATCCGGGAGACCACGAGGACCTCGACGGCCGGACCTGGCAGCCTCCGGGGGCTGTCTTGGCCCGCCTGCGCGCAGCCTGGGGCGACACCCACCGCATCGCCTGGACCGGTTCGCTCTGGGTCGCGGTCCACCGCGACCCCGCCGCCTCCTGGCGCACGCATGTCGAACCCACACCGGCCCAACTCGAAGACCGCCTCCGCCGACACACGGCACCACGTGCCGAGCCTCGGCCGTGCCGGTAGCCCGACTCTGAGGCAGGGGCCGTGTCGTGTCTGCGGCCCCTGCCTCCGTTCGTCCGCGTGCGTTGCCTTGCTTGAGTACTCAAGCCGCCACGTGCCACAGTGGACGAGGCTGCGGGCCCTCCTGAGGCTAGTTAACGCGGGGATAACGCCCCGTGTTTTCCCAGGTCGCGAACTGTGAGCCCCGCGCACGCGGGGATGGACCGCCGCCGCTCCTGGGTCGGACACACCAGAGCTGGTGAGCCCCGCGCACGCGGGGATGGACCGTGGTGCGCCGTAACGTCGGCAAGAGCCCCGATGTGAGCCCCGCGCACGCGGGGATGGACCGCGGAGCAGCACGCCACCCAGGCCGCCTACGACGTGAGCCCCGCGCACGCGGGGATGGACCGCGCCGCGATCTTGGCGTCGACGAACTTGATGTGTGAGCCCCGCGCACGCGGGGATGGACCGCTGCTCTGACCTGATGCGGCCTTCCACGCCCCGTGAGCCCCGCGCACGCGGGGATGGACCGGCGCCTCGGCCCCCGCCGCGTTCCCGGGCCTCGTGAGCCCCGCGCACGCGGGGATGGACCGGGCACCGCCCCGCCGTCGCACCTGCGCCGGATGTGAGCCCTGCGCACGCGGGGATGGACCGGCGACTAGGCCCCCGGGCCTTTCGCATGCCCGCCCTCTGGATGTGCCTGCGCGAAGCGCTTCGACCTACCCACCCGGACAGTCCTCGAAGCCGTCCGCAACCACTTCCCTAATGCCTACGAGCACCTGGCCGAGGACTACCCCGGCAAGGTCGTCCTCGCCGCGTTCGAGCGCGAGTACCGCAAGAACCGGCTGGAGTACGGAGTCACCGAGGCCCGACCGTTCTTGATCCCCGAGGGCCAGCAGCGGCTCGGACAGAGCCCCTGTGAGTTCCACGCCACCCCTGGGGCTTTGATCGCGTTCTGCTTCACCTGGGCCTGCCCGGCGGGCACCTCGTTGACTCCGGAGGACCGTCCCCACCCGCCGGGCTCTCCACGTGCCCGCCGCGCCCCACCCCGGGGTCTCTCCTGCAGCGGGTCCTCACGTCCCATCCTCGTCTCCGCGTTCGGCTGGGGGGCCTGCGCGTCGAGACAGGGACGGGGCCTACTTCTCCGCCTGGTCCCGCTTCTTGCCGAACCACGGGTCCACGAACACCGCACCGAAGACCAGCACGGTGCCCAGGACAATCGACGCCCACACAAGCAGAGTTCGGTTCGACCAAGCGGCCGCACATGCCGGGCCTCCGAGGTAGCTGCTCTCGCGATCGAACACCTTCCCGCACTCGCCTATGAACATGGGCCCGGACTGGACGGGGTCGATGGACTCGATGGGCTCGATGGGTAGGAGCCCCGCGACGACACCGGTCACCATGAGGGCGACGCCGACCAGGATGAACAGCTTCGTGGAGTGCCGCATGATCGCCTACCGGTAGTACGTCTTCGTGGTCTTCTTCCGCGGCACGATCATCCTGAACAGCCACATCCCGCACGTCAGCAGGGTGAGCAGCAGGTGTGTGGAGTTCGCCAGCCCGCCCAGGCCGCGCCGCTTCTCGACGCTCTTGGTGTACCGGGGCATCGGCGGAGGAGTCGCGGGCGGCAACTGCTGAGGCGGCGGATAGAACACCTGCGGCGGGGCGGAGGAGGCTGCTGCCGCCCCTGCCGGCGGCGAGGATCATACGGACTCTGAGGCCCAGGTCCAGGGGCAGGGGATACGGCACCAGACACCTCCGGTGCGAGCGTGCGGGATGCCACCACGGTAGCCTCGCACACCCCGCCACAGGGGCCCTGGCCGGCACCGGACACTACGACAACTAGAGCCCCACTGGGGCGTCAGGGGATGACCGATGCCAGGGGGATGGGCGGGATCCAACCGCCGGGTCGAAGTCTCGGCCGCGCCGGTAGCTCGTCTCTGAGGCGGGGGCCGTGTCGTGTCTGCGGCCCCTGCCTCCGTTCCTCCGCGTGCACTGCCCTGCTTGAGTACTCAAGCCGCCACATGCCACAGTGGACGAGGCTGCGGGCCCTTCTGAGGCTAGATAACGTGGGGATAACGCCTCACGTTTTCCCAGGCCGCGAACTGTGAGCCCCGCGCACGCGGGGATGGACCGCCCCGGAGAGCGTCGCGGGCCTGATCATCGGCGTGAGCCCCGCGCACGCGGGGATGGACCCCGGTCTAGATCGGTGACGCTCGTGTCGTCGTCGTGAGCCCCGCGCACGCGGGGATGGACCGGCGATGGAACGGGTGGTGCCCCTAAAGCGCAGGTGAGCCCCGCGCACGCGGGGATGGACCGGAACGGTCCTTGGCAACCGCGCTGTTGTAGTCGTGAGCCCCGCGCACGCGGGGGTGGACCGAGCGAGTCCCGGCCGCGCCGGTGACCCGCACATCCGGGGTGGAGGCCGCACCGGCGTCCTCCACCCCGCACCCCCTCAAACCCCATCCGCCTCCACGACGGTCACCTGCCACAGATGCCCGTCCGGGTCGGCGCAGACACCGGCATAACCCCAAGGCTGCTGCTCGGGCGCCGCCACGATCTCGCCTCCGGCCTGCCGGGCCCGTTCGATCACCTCATCGACCGCCTTCGGCGTGCCGACCACGAAACTCAGCAGCACCTCGTGCGACCGGGGCGGTGCGACCTCCCGGCCCTCGCCCAGGACCCACCCGAACCCTCCCGTTGGAATGAGCATCAGCCGCGTTCGCTCGCCGATCTCGAACTGCAACGGCTCGGGCACCCCGTCCTCGGCCGGCTCACCCAGCGCCGCGAGACCGAACACCTCCCGGTAGAACACCATCGCCCGCATCCGGTCCGCGATCGGCAGACTCACCACGATCGCGCCGCCATCACTTGCGGCCATGACCGCTCCCTTCCTTCTGTGCGCCTTCTGGATCCATCCCTTCCGACCCCCGCGAGCCCCTGAATTCATCGCGCTCGGGCCGATGACACCGAAGAACTCGTAACGCAGCCCGGGGCGACTCCGCGCACGCGGGAACGGTTCGACCGGACCCGTGAACGCCTACCGGATGGCGACCCCGATCACCGTGCCCACGTGATCCTCCTCCGGTGCCGTCTCCTCCCACACCCGGACCTGGCCGAACCCGTGTCCGGTGAGGATGTTCTCCCACTCCTCGGGTTCGTAGGCCCACCGGTACACCCACACCCGGCGGCCGGTGAACCCGGCCCCGTACATGCCCTGCACCCCGTACGACCCCGGTACCGCCGAAGCGTGGGAGAACACGAACTTCCCGCCGGGCTCCAACCGGTCATGGACGAGGGGGAACAGCACCGCGGGGTCGGTGAACCACGCCGCGCCCCAGATCGAGTAGACCGCCTCCCACCTCCGGGCGGTGCCGCCCAGGAACTCGGTCACGTCCGCGTGGTGGAACTCCGCACCCAGGTGCTCCCACCGCTGCTGCGCGGTGCGCACGGCCACCGGGGACACGTCCACGCCTGCGGCCTTCACCCCTTGGGCGGCCAGCGCGGCGACCGCGTCGCCCCGACCGAATCCCAGCTCCAGGGCCGTGGAGGGTTCACCGAGCAGTTCGGCTCCGGGCCCGTGCCCCGGGTACTGGGTCCACTCCAGGACCGGGGCCTCCTCCGGCCCTTGCCGGGTGACACCCTGGATGTACCGGTCCCAGTAGCCGGGAATGTCCGTGGTCGGGTCGGCCATGGTGTGGTCCTTGCGGCTTCGGTGACAGGACCCGCACCACGGTAGCCACGCCACGGTCGTGACGGCAGGGGAACAGCGGAAGAGGCCGACACCTCCAAGAGTGTCGGCCTCGTCCTGGTCCAGCCGTCCGCCGGGTCAGTGGCAGTTCGACCCAGGGGCGCAGGGAGTGCACTGGAGGGCGTCGCGGTCCCACAGCGGCCAGTCCACCGTGAACCCGTTCTCCTGGATGATGCGGGCGGTCCTGGCCACGGTCCCGTCGTACTTGAACTCGATCTCGGGGACGTGCTCCAGGAATCGGCCGCCGAAGTACCGGTGGCAGAACTCGCGGTAGTTCACCGTGTCCAGGATGAACCCGTGCACGGCGATGTCGACCAGCGGCCCGCACCCGATCTCCAGGCCCTGCCCCCACTTCTCCATGGCGGTGATCAGGTAGGCGACGGCCTGTCCGAAGCACCGGTCGGCCATCACGGAGTCCCAGGGGTGGTCACGGGTGAGCAGGGCGATCTGCCGGTCCCACACCTGGGGGGTGACGAAGCTGTGCGGATCGCGGGTGGTGGTGGAGGTGTCCGCAGTCGCGGTCATGATGTCTCTCCTTCCGGCCCCGGCCGGCGGGGTCCGACCGGGGTATCTCCCAGAGAACGCTCCTTGCCGCGTGCGCATCAATGCCGTCACAGGGAGCGGACATTGACCGGGGAGACAATGTTGGGACCCCGTCGGCCCGGGTACATCCCCGAACCCCAACTCCCTTCTTCCCCCGGGAGACGGATGTGAAGGTCACCCGTACCGTCCGTGCCCAGCTCGCCCGCGAAGCCTCCCGTATCCGCGCCGAACAGCAACGCCACGGTGCGCCCGTCCCGGCGATCGCGGCCCAGATCATCCGGGACCTGCCCATCACCCCACTGGAGGCGTGGCGGCTCGCCTACGGGTGGTCGCGCCCTCACATCGTGGAAGCCGTTGCCGAGGTGTACAGGGCGGACGGGCTCGCTCCTCCCGGGCTGACCACCGCCATGCTGTGCCGATGGGAACACGGATACTCCCGCCCTGGCCCTGACTACGTTCACGCCCTCGCCCGCGTGTACGGGGTCCCCCCAGCTCGTCTGGGTGTTCCCCTCCCGGGTCCCGCCCCTGGTTGGTACGGTCACCGCATACCGCAGCCGCGACAGGAGCACCGTATGCCCGCCGAGTACCCCGAACTCACCGCCGTCGCCGACAGCATCGCCCTCACCGGCCCAGGCGCGGGCACCCCCGACCTCGCCTACCAGGCCCTGGCGTTCTACGAGCTGCGGTACAGCGACTACCCGCCCCACGTACTGGCCGCCGAGGTGGCCCGCTGCCGCAACCTCCTCATGGTCCACCAGGACACGGACACCCGGCGTGTCCTCGGATGGCTGTCCGCACTGCTCGGTAACCTCGCCCACCACACCGGGGATGCGACCGGTGCTCTCATCCACCTCGGCACGGCGGCACGGTTGGGGGAACAGGTCGGAGACCGGTGGTTGACCGGCTGGAGTCTGGGCGCCCAGTCCATGGTGGCGTTGGGTCAGGACCGGGCAGGCGATGCGTTGGAGCTGGCGGGACAGGCGGCCGGGTTTGTGGACACCCCACTGCGGCGGGCACAGATCATGGCGTGGTGCCGGTTGCGGGCCCTCGCCTCGTTGGGGGACCAGGACGAGACGGCTCGGGTCGCTGACGCTGCGCGGCGGCACATGGACAGCGCTGAGGAGACCGGGGGCCGCTTCGGGTTCGACCGGGCCGAGTTCGAGCTGCATCTGGCGGAGGCCGCGTTGGGCCGGGACCCGGTCGGTGCCGCTGCGCACGCGGACATATCGGCCGGGCTGAAACGGGTGGGGTCGCCGGGGTGGGCTGCTGCCACGGTGGTGTTGGCGCGTGCTCAGGCCGCGGTCCGGGACGGTGAGGGGGCGGCCGAATCGGGGCTGCGGGTGCTGGACACAGTACCGGCCGAGGGGGTGCGTGAGACCACGAAGGGCCGACTGCGTCGGTTGGTGGAGGACCTGGAGGGATATCCGGGCGCTGCGGGGTTGAGGGAAGCCGTTCAGGGGCGTTGGTGAGGCTGCGTCGTGCATACGGGGATGGGTCACCTCGTCGGGGGTGCGGACGAAAGGCGGGCAGGTCCCGGTCCTACCGGTCGGCCGCCGGGCGCCACTCGCGGCGGAGGAGGCCGAACACCCAGGAGTCGGAGACCTCGCCGTTGACGACGCAGTCCTCGCGGAGGGTGCCTTCGTGGACGAAGCCGAGCTTCTTCAGGACCCGGGCGGACGCCGCGTTGCGGGTGTCGGCCTCCGCCTGGACACGGTTCAGGTCCAGGGTGTCGAACGCCCACCGCAGGACGGCGTGCGCGGTCTCCGTGGCGTAGCCGTGACCCCACACGTCGGCGTCGAAGATGTAGCCCAGGGACGCGCTGCGGAAGTCCGGGTTCCAGCCGGTCAGGCCGCACCAGCCGATGAACGCGCCGTCGGAGGCGCGGTCGACGGCCACCCGCGCCCCCGTCCCCTCCTCCTCGATCGTCCGGCAGTTCGCGAGGAAGCGCTGGGCGCGGGCCGGTTCGGTCCACGGCGGGGAGTCCCAGTAGCGCAGCACGTGCGTGTTGCTGTGCAGCGCGTACAACGGCGCCGCGTCGGCCTCGGTGAACGGCCGCAGCCGCAGGCGGGCGGTGTGCAGCTCGGGAGCGGGCAATGTCATACGGGGCATCCTGCCGTCCAACGATCACCTCCGACCACCTTTTTATCCGGACGCCCGGGGCCGTCATGGACCCGGTGCCCTTCAACGGACGCGTCGGACGGCGCCCGGTCGGTCTCGTGGACCCCAGGGCCACGATCACCTTCGAACGCCGTCTCCGCCTTGGAGCGGTAGGAGATCATCGGACCAGGAGGCCCCGATGACCGCGTTCCCCGTTCCTGGCAATCACTTGCATTGGTGGCTCGTCACCGGCACCCGTTGGCGGCGTCTCCACGCCATCCCCGCGTCCGTATTCGACCAGTGGGACGAGGACACCGTCGGCGCCCTGTGCAGGCACCCCGGACCCACCGCATCCGCCTTGTGCGGATATGAGGGCGGATGGCGGCTCCCGGGAATGCTCACCCGACTCGGCCAGGCCAGGTGCGCGCAGTGCTGTGATCGGCTCGGTATCGGGCGCGGGCACGGCACCCCCGTGAACGAGGGAGCGTGAGCAAGTGAGCAATGAGAGCGGTCCGACCGTGTGAGCCCGTCCGGGACGGTCGTGCCCGGCGCCGCATCGGTGGGGGCCGCGCCGGTGGCGCCTGCGTCCTTTCCCCTTCTCCCTTTCCCCTTTCGTCCTGTCTCCGATCCGGCGGCCTCCGAGTAGGGTCTTGACCCTCACACCGTGTCAGGCGGTCGACTCGGAGACACCATGTTCACCATCGGAGATTTCGCCCGGCACGGCTGCGTCTCGGTCCGCATGCTGCGTCACTACGACGCGACAGGACTCCTGCACCCGGCCCACGTCGACCCCGCCAGCGGCTACCGCTACTACACCGCCGCCCAGCTCTCCCGCCTCAACCGGATCATCGCGCTCAAGGACCTCGGATTCACCCTCCAGCAGGTCCGGGAGATCGTGGACGAGAAGGTCGGCGCCGACGAACTGCGCGGCATGCTGCGGCTGCGGCGGGCCGACCTGGAGACCGCGAGGGCTTCCGCGGAAGCCCGGCTGCTCCAGGTCGAGGCGAGGCTCCGAGCGATCGAGAGCGAGGGCCACATGCCCACCAACGACATCGTCATCAAGAACGTCCCCGCCGTCCGAGTGGCGGAGCTGACCGCGACCGCCGCGAGCTTCGAGCCCGAGGACATCGGCCCCGTCATCGGGCCGCTCTACGACGAGCTGTTCCGACTGCTGGACGCGGCCGGCATCGTCCCCACGGGCCCCGGCATCGCCTACTACGAGGACGCCCCCGAGGGTGGCGGCCGGATCACCGTCCACGCCGCCGTCCAGGTCTCCGCGCCTCTCCGGGACGGCGACTTCCGGGTCCTCGACCTGCCGTCCCTGGGCCAGGCGGCGACCATCGTGCACCGCGGCTCGATGGACGCCGTGCTCCCCACCGCCCAGGCCCTGGCCCACTGGATCGACGCCAACGGCTACCGGCCGGCCGGGCACCCCCGCGAGATCAACCTGGAGTGTCCCGAGGACCGCGACGACTGGGTGACCGAACTCCAGGCACCGGTGACCCGGGCCTGACCGGTCGTTCCCGGCCCGTCCGATCCCGTCCGGCCCGGTTCCGCCCGGTCCCGCCCGGACCAGGGCCGGGACCGGGCACGGGGTCGGGTGGCCCCGGGGCCGCAGCGCGCCCCGCCGCCCGACCCCGCCCTCCGGGGCTTCCCGCGACGAGCCGGTGCCCCGGAGGGGAACCCGCGCCGATCCGCCTCAGCGGCCCTCGGTCCCGTTCCTGCGGGCTGCGGCCCTGGCGCCCCGTCGGCGCAGGTCGGCCCGTGCCGTCCACTCGTAGACCGCGTCGTACCCGGCGATGCCGAGCCCCATCAGCCCCAGGAGCCCGGTGATCACCGTGGCCGGGATCAGGTCCAGCATCCTGGAGAGCACCGCCACGACCATGAACCCGATCCCCAGACCCAGGCCCCACTTCCCAATACCGCTCATACCGAGCGAACCTATCGGATCCGCCCTGGCCGAGGATTCCGTGGTGCACACGACGTGACCGGCGATGTGACCGGTCGTGGCCGGGCCGTTCGAGCGCCTCAAGCGCCTCGAGCGCCTCAAGCGCCCCGGGCGGTCCGACCCACCGGTGGTCTCCGTGCCGGTGACGAGCCCGGCGGCGCCGACCGCCTTCGACGGGGCGGCACCCGTTCCCGCCGTCATCCGACCGGCCCCTCACACCCGGCCCGCCTCGACCTCTGCGTGAAAACCGGCTCCGACCAGGGCATTTGACCTCAACAGCAGTTGAGCTGATGAGGTGTTCGCCGTCTGCTTCGGAACCAGGGAGAGCGAACGGTCATGGCGAACAGCACAGGCGGAGCGGTCACGGGGGCCGCACCGCACCCGGGACCGGCGGACCGGCCGTCCCGATTGACACTTCCGGTGGTCCTGGTCGGCGTCGTCCTGGTGGCGATGTCCATCTCGGGGACGGCGGTGGCACTCCCGAGCATCGGCCGTGACCTCGATACCTCCGGTTCTCCGTTGAACTGGGTCGTCGCCGGTTACAACCTGGCCTTCGCCGCCATGACGCTCATCGCGGGGTCGACCGCCGACCGGGTCGGACGGCGGCGGGTCTTCGTCGTCTCGGCGCTGGTGTTCTCGGTCGGCTTCCTCGGGACGGCACTGAGTCCGATGATCCTGGCCGTCGACGTTTTCCGCATCGTCTCCGGTGTCGGGGGCGCGGGGATCATGGCGGCGGGCGGCGCCGTCCTGGCCTCCACGTACGAGGGGGCCGCCCGCAACCGCGCTTTCGCTCTGATGGGCACCATGGCCGGGCTCGGTATCGCGATCGGCCCCACCTTGTCGGGACTGCTGATCAGCGCCATGGGGTGGCGGGGAGGCTTCGCGGCCTTCACCGTGATCGGACTGCTGGTCGCCGTGGGCGGGACCCGTGTCCGGGAGTCCCGCGCAGCCGCTTCCGAACGGACCGACCGTGTGGGCGGTGTCCTGTTCGTGGCCGCGCTGACGCTGTTGATGTTCGCGCTGCTGGAGGCATCCGCGCTCGGCTGGACCCACCCGGCCGTCCTCGTGACCGGCATCGGGGGCCTGGCCGCCCTGGTCGTGTTCGGCATCGTCCAGCGGCACAGTGCCTCTCCGGTGCTGGCACCCGCCCTGGTCGCCAACCGCGGATTCCTGGGGTGGAGTCTGGCGACCCTGACCACCTCCATCGGGTTCCTGGGCGTCCTGGTCTTCCTGCCCACCTACCTGCAGGCGGCGGCGGACCTGTCCCCCGCGGCCGCAGGGATCGCGATGCTGTTGCTGACCGCTCCCGTGCTCGTCGTGCCCATGGCCGCGGTGGGGCTGGTGAACAGGGGGGTCCCGGCCCGTGCGCTGATCATGGTCGCCCTGCTGCTGGTCGTGGCCGGGAACCTGTGGCTGGTGACCCTGGACGCCGAGGACGCGGTCGCCGTCGTGGCAGCGCCGCTCGTGCTGATCGGCATCGGTATGGGGGCGTCCTTCGGTATCACCGACGGCCAGGCCATGGCGCTGGTCGACCCCGACGCCGTCGGTACGGCGGCCGGTTTCCTCAACACCCTGCGGGGAGCGGCCGAGGCCCTCGTGATCGCCGCGTACAGTGCTTCTCTCGTCGGTCTCCTGTCGGCCAGGCTCGATGACGCGGACCGCGCCGCCGAGGTCGGCGCCGGACGCCTCACCGACGGAGCGGAGGCGGTGGAACTGGAAGCCTTCACCTGGTCCTGGCAGCTGACCCAGCTCGGCGTCGGCCTGCTCTGCCTCGCCCTGTCGGTCACCGTGGCCGTCCTGGTCTACGGTCGTGCCGCGGCGTCCCACCGGGCAAGCTGAACGCCTGAGCACCGGGACCCCGGGCACGGAGAGGAGCGAGCCGGTGAACGTCGGTCCAGACGACCACCTCACGATCGGTGAGGTCATCCGCCGGACCGGTGTGTCCGCCTCCGCCCTGCACTTCTACGAACGCAAGGGCCTGATCTTCAGTGAGCGCGGCGGTGCCAACCAGCGCGTCTTCCCCCGGCACATGCTCCGCCGGATCTCCTTGGTCATCGTGGCCAAGAGACTCCGCATCCCGCTGTCGGACGTCGCCGAGGTCTTCGCCGGCCTCCCCGTCGACCGCGCCCCCACCCACAAGGACTGGCAGCGGGTCTCCCGGCGCTGGAAGAAGCAGCTGGAGGAACGCCGCCGTGTCATCGAGAGGCTCGAACAGGAACTCACCGGCTGCATCGGCTGCGGCTGCCTGTCGATGAAGGCATGTCTGCTCCTCAACCCCGACGACGCCCTCGGCGGCCGCGGCCCCGGCCCGGTACGCCTCCAACAGCCCGACGCCGCCCCCTAGCCCGGCCGGGGTCCGGCTTCGGGCGGGTCCGCCGCCAGAAGCGGGAGGCGCGCCGTGTTCGCGGGCCGCGGACGCGCTTTCCGGCGGCCCCGGGCCTTTGGGACAGGGCCGCGGCCGATCCCGTCCTTCGGACCGGCGGCGGTGCCGCCCCTACAGGTTCGGCGGGATGCCGCCGGCCGGCCCCGCGCACCGATCCCCGGTTCCCACCCGGTCCTCCTCGGCAGGCCCCTCAGCCCAGCGCCTGCGCCCCGATGACCGACAGCAGCCGGAGCTTCTCGTGGCTCTCACTGCCAGGGACGGCCGTGTAGACCAGCAGCGAGTGCGACTGGCCCGGGTCGATCAGCCTTTGGCAGTGCAGCTCCAGGGCGCCGACCTCCGGGTGGACGAAGTGCTTCACGTCGTGCGGCCGCACCCCCACCTCGTGCTCCTCCCACACCCGCCGGAACTCCTCGCTCCGCTCCAGCAGCAGCTCCGCGAGGTGAGCCGCCTGCGAGTCCGGCCCCCGCAGGGTGAGGACCTGGCGCAGTCCCGAGGCGTACATGCGGGAGAGGAACCCGTGCTCCTCCGGCGCGTACAGCAGCCGCGACCCCGGGTCGGTGAACCACCGGTACCCGATACTGCGTTCGGGCCCCGTGAACCGGGTCGTGTCCCCGGTCAGCGCCACCCCCATCGGGCTCTGCCGCAGCGTCTCCCCGAGCTCGGTGACCACCTCCGCGGGCGTGTCCTCCAACCGGTCCAGGATCCGCAGCAGGCCGGGGCTGACATGCTCGCTGACCGACCCGCGCGCGGGCGGGTTGTGCCCGGCCAGGCGGAACAGGTGGTCCCGCTCGTCGAGCGACAGGTGCAGCCCCTGGGCGATCGAGGCGAGCATCTGGTGCGACGGCTGCGGCCCGCGTTCCTGTTCGAGCCGCGAGTAGTAGTCGGTCGACATGTGGCACAGCGCCGCGACCTCCTCGCGCCGCAGCCCCTTGGCCCTCCGCCGCCGCCCGCGCAGCATGCCGACGTCCTCGGGTTGCAGCGCCTCCCGCCGGTTCCGGAGGAACTCCGCCAGTCCGGTGCGATCGATCACGGCACGCCTTCTTCCTGCCAGGGGTTCGGGGATCCGGGGCTCCGGCCTGTCGGGACCCGAGGGCCGGGACGTCGGGGACCCCGGGGATCCGCCGCCGGAACCCCGCCGTGGCCTCACCACGGCCTCACCGGGGTCTTCTCCCGTGTCTACCGTTCTCGCGCGCCTCCGACAACGGATCGCCGATCCCCCCTTACGTTCGGGGTGCGACCGCGTGAGCCCCGGATCGGGAGTCCCTGGATGAGGCCTCCGCCTTCGCCGATCGTGGAACCATCACGACCCGAGGAGCCGAACCATGCCCCGCCGAACCATCGACATCACCGTGCCCGACCTGACCGGGAAACTCGCCCTCGTCACCGGGGCGAGCGACGGCATGGGACTGGGAATGGCCGAACGCCTGGCCGCGGCCGGCGCGGAGGTCCTCCTGCCCGTCCGCAACACCCGCAAGGGCGAGGACGCCGTCGCCGGGATCCGCCGCGGCAACCCGGACGCCCGGGTCTCCCTGCGCTCCCTCGACCTGTCCTCGCTCGACTCGGTCGCCGCCCTCGGGGAGACGCTCCGCGGCGAGGGCCGGCCGATCCACATCCTCATCAACAACGCGGGCGTGATGACCCCGCCCGACCGGCAGACCACGGCGGACGGGTTCGAGCTCCAGTTCGGCACCAACCACCTCGGCCACTTCGCGCTCGTCGGCCACCTCCTCCCCCTGCTGCGCGCCGGCCGCGCCCGCGTCACCTCGCAGATCAGCGTGGCCGCACGGCGGGGCGCCATCAACTGGGACGATCTGAACTGGGAGCGCTCGTACGACGGCATGCGCGCCTACGCCCAGTCGAAGATCGCGTTCGGGCTCTTCGGCCTGGAACTGGAGCGGCGCAGCCGGATCCACGGGTGGGGCATCACCAGCAACCTGTCCCACCCCGGCGTCGCCCCGACCAGCCTGCTCGCCGCGCGCCCCGAGGTCGGCCGCGACCGGGACACCCTGGGTGTGCACCTGATCCGGTTCCTGTCCGCCCGCGGCATCCTCCTCGGCACCGTCGAGACCGCGAAGCTCCCCGCACTCATGGCCGCGACCGACCCCGCGGCCGAGCCCGCCGTGCTCTACGGCCCCAGCGGTCCCGGGAACCTCGGCGGACGGCCCGCCGCGCAGAGGCTCTACCCGCCCCTGCGCAGCCCGCAGGAGGCCGAGCGGGTCTGGAAGGTCTCCGAGCAGCTCACCCGGACCGGGATCCCGGCGGTCTGACCGCCGGCGGGAGGGGCGAGGGGCGCCCGGGGACAATGGGGGCATGGCCCCCTACCCGAACCCCCGCCGCAGCGGAGGTCACCGGTCCTCCCCCCTGGGAGAGGACGACCGGGACCCGGCGGCGAGGACACGCGCCGCCACCGCCCGCCTCATCGCCCTGGACACCCGCACCGGCGCCCGGCACCTGGTCCCGGCCGCAGTCTCGGCGGCCGCGGCCGCGCGCCGTGCGGTGCGCCTCGGGTCCGAGGCCCGGTCGGGGATCGGATCCAGGTCCGGAACCGAGCCCCGTCCCGGGTCCGACTCCGGCCCCGACCGCGGTCCCGAACCCGGCCCGAGGGCCGGATCCGGAGCCGACCGGGACCTGCTCGCCGCCGCGGCCGAGGCCCATCAGGTCGCCGGCTGGATCGCCTACGACGCCGAGCACCAGCGCTTCTCCCGGCGGATGAGCCTGGAGGCGCTGCGGCTGGCGCGCGCCGCCGGCGACCGTTCGATGGAGCACTTCGCGCTCGCCCAGCTCGCCATGCAGGACGTGCACGTCCACCGGCCGGCCGAGGCCGCGGACATCTGTGACGCGGTGACGCCGCAGACCCGGGGCAGTGTGCGCACCCTGTTCACACTGCGGGCGGCGCGGGCCGCGGGGCAGCTGGGCGAACGGATGCGCGCCCTGGACCTGATCCGCCTGACGCACAGCCGCCACCTGGACGGGCCGCGGGATGGGGACCCGGCCTGGTCCTGGTGGGTGAACGAGGCGGAGATCGCCTGGCACCACGCCATGATCCACGCGGACACCGGGGACCGGGCCGGGGCCGTCGAGCGGTTCGCCGCCGCCACCGACCGCCCGGGGTACGCGCGCGCCGTGTTCGTCGCCCACGCGAGCCTGCTGTGGGCGCTGGCCCGCGCGCGGGCCTGGAGCGAGGCTGAGGAGGTGCTGGTCCACGAGGTGCTGCCGCGCCTCGGGAACGTGGCCTCGACGCGCGTCGAACGGATGCTCGCCGAGGCGGCCCGTCGGCTGGACGGCGCCACCCGGCGGCCGAGCCTGCGCGACACCGCCCACGGCCTCGCCGCCTCCCTGCGCGAGGTCGCCCTGCGTGAGAACCCCTTGCACGAGGACCCCCTAGGCGGGGACTCCCGGCGCGAGGACTCTCCGTGCGCCCCGGAAGGGGAGGACCCGAACACCCCGGGCCCCTGGGCGTCGCCCCCGCCACCGGGGGCCGCCGGGACCCGGCTTTCCGCAACGGGCCTTTCCGCGACGGTCCCTCCCGCTACACCACGCCCCGTTCACGGCTCCACGACGTCGATCACGACGTTCCCGAGCTTGCGCCCCGTCTCCACGAACCGGTACGCCTCCACGATCCGCTCCAGCGGGTAGTGCCGGTCGATCAGCGGCCGGAACTGCCCGGTCGCCAACAGGTCCGCGAACCACCGGGCCATCTCCTGGTCCTCCGAGGGGACCGGGAACCGCACCGTCCGCCCTGGCAGCCAGGGGGTCGTCAGCGCCAGCACCGCGTTCTGCCAGTACGGGCCCACGTCGCACGAAGCAAACCGGCCCCGGGGCGTGAGCAGCCGCCGGCACCGCCCGTACGTGCTCTTGCCGACCGCGTCGAGGACGACGTCGTAGGTCCGACCGCCCGCGGTGAAGTCCTCGGTCTCGAAGTCGACGACCCGGTCCGCGCCCAGGTTCCGGACCGTGTCCACGTGCGCGGTCGGAGCCGTCGCGGTCACCTCGGCACCCAGGGCCTTCAGCAGCTGCACCGCGGCCGACCCGATCGCCCCCGTCGCCCCGTGGACGAGCACCCGCTCGCCCTCCACGACGCGGAGCCAGCGGGCCGCCGCCAGCGCGTAGTGCGCGCCCTCGGTCGCGCAGGCCGCCGTGGCGAAGGGCACCCCGTCCGGGATCTCCGCGACCATCCCCGAGGCAGGGACCGCCAGGTACTCCGCGTGAGCGCCGAAGGGCCCCTCGTTGTATCCGAAGACGCGGTTGCCGGGGGAGAAGCCGGTGACCGACGCCCCGACCTCCTCGACCACCCCCGCGTACTCCGTCCCCAGCACGCGCCGGCGCGGACGCGTCAGGCCGGTGAAGCCGCGAACGAAGAAGGGGCGGGCGGCCCGGTAGGCGCAGTCCGTCCGGTTCACCGTGGTCGCGTGCACGCGGACCAGCAGGTCGCCGTCACCGGGCTCCGGGGCGGGGACCTCCCCGAGCCGCACCACGTCGGGGGGACCGTACCGATCGTGCACCGCGGCTCTCATGGCACGACGCTACCGGGGCGTCCCCGGCGGTTCCAGGGGGCCGGGGCCGGATGCCGGAAGTGGCCACGGCTCCGGCCACGGGGCACGCCCCGGGCGGCGGTTCCGCCGTCCCGCCCGCCTCGGTTCCGGCGCCGAGACGGCGGCGGAACCGAGGCGGAGCGGGGTGCGGTGCTCAGGCGGGCAGCACGGCCTCGACGGCCTTGACGACGTCCTCGGACTCCGGCTCCGTCTGCGGAGCGAAGCGCGCGGCGACGGTGCCGTCCGGCGCGATGAGGAACTTCTCGAAGTTCCACCGGATGTCGCCGGTGTGGCCCTCGGCGTCGGCCGCGGAGACCAGCTCCCCGTACAGGGGGTGCCGCCCGTCGCCGTTCACGTCGACCTTCTCCGTCATCGGGAAGGTGACGCCGTAGGTGGTCGAACAGAACTGCGCGATCTCCTCGGAGGTGCCCGGCTCCTGGCCCATGAACTGGTTGCAGGGGACCCCGAGCACGGTGAACCCGCGCTCCCCGTACTGCTTCTGCAGGTTCTCCAGGGCCGCGTACTGCGGCGTCAGCCCGCACCGGGACGCGACGTTGACGACCAGCACGGCCCGGCCCCGGTACTGGGACAGGTCGGCGGAACCGCCGTCGAGGGCGCCGATCTCGACATCGAAAACGGACATGTCACTCCTTGCTCCGCGGGTTTCTCCGTTGTCGGACACCTTCTCACCCCGGCCCCGGCGCCTCGCCGGGGGCACGCGCCGAAGTCGGCGGGCCGCCGCTCGGATTCCCGCGTGATCTAGGACAGGAGTCGGCCTGGACGCCTCCTGGCATCGCCACCGTGAACCACGCAGACCGAAGTGAGAGGGACGCGATGCCCGAGCAGACCGGCGCCACCCCCGAGGGCTACACGACCGTTGCCCCCTGGATCGTCACCGAGGACACGGCGGCCCTCCGCGGTTCGTCACCGGGGCGTTCGGCGGCGAGGAGATCGGACGGGTGCTCACCGAGGACGGCCTGGTGGGCCACGCGGAGATCCGCGTCGGAGACACGGTCGTGCCGGCCTTCGACCGGCGCGAGGACCGGCCCGCCATGCCCGGTCTTCTGCGCGTGTTCGTGCCCGACGCGGACGAGGCCTGCGCGCGGGCCGTGGCGCTCGGCGGCCGGGTGGTCACCCCTGTGATGGACAACCCCTTCGGCCGGCGCGGATGCCGGGTCAGGGACCCCTTCGGCGATATCTGGTGGGTGACCGCCCACGTCGAGGACGTCACCGAGGAGCAGGTGTGGGAGCGCCTGGAGGACCCCGTCCACGTCGCGGGCATGCGCGAGGCACAGAAGACGCTCGACGCCGAACTCAGCGGCCGGAGCCGCGGTCGCAGCAGTGCACCGGTGAAGACCGCCTGACCGGCCGGGAGGGCCGTTGCTCCCCGGGGCCCCGCCGCGGGGGCTCCGGGGCTCGGGCCTCTGGTGCGGGTCGCACATCCGGTGGGGAAGCCGGATCGTTCGGACGTGTTCGGGGGAACCGGCCCCGGGGCGGGGCCCGAGAGGGCAGGATGGCGCGGCGGGGGAGTCAACGCCCCGTGCCACCGCCGTCCACCCGCGAAGGAGAACCGTGTCCCTGCTGATCCCGTCGCTTCCCGACCTGGACTCCCACTGGTCGCGCGTCGCCCACCACCTGGGCGCCCGCCCGGACACCGCGACCCCGTACCCGGGGTCCGGCGGGCACACCCGCAGCGGGCCGGTCACCACGGCCGACGGGGAACCCGGCTGGCTGCGGATCTGGTGCGCGCCCCGGTCGGAGGGGGCGGTGTGGGAGGGGCCGGCGCTGGCGGCGTACCTCTTCGACGAACGCGTCCCGCGCCCGGCGCTGCTGGCCGAGGCCGCCTGGGACGGGGAGGACGACGACCGGTGGGCGGTGCAGGCCCACCTGTACGAGCGGCTGCCCTCGCCGCCGCTGTCACCGGAGCCGGTGCTGCTCCAGGCCCCGGACCTGTCCGAACAGTGGTGGGCGGACCTGGCCGAGGCGGTGGCCTCGATCCGCGGGGTCCCCGCACACCCCGAGCGCACGGTCATCGACCAGGGATACGTCCACCGCGTTCCGGACATCCTGCCCGAGTTCGCGGCGGAGGACCTGACCGTCCGGCACTGGGAGACCGCCCACGGAGACCTGCACTGGGCCAACCTCACGGCCGCACCGCTGCGCATCATCGACTGGGAGGGCTGGGGCGCCGCCCCGGCAGGGTTCGACGCCGCCCTCCTGCACGCCTACGCCCTGCCGGTACCGGACCTCGCCCGCCGCGTGCGCGCGGAGTTCGCGGGGCTGCTGGACACCCCGTCCGGCCGCCTGGCGCAGCTGGCCGTCGCCGCCGAGATCGTCCAGGCCGCCGAGCACGACGACACCCACGCCCGCTTGGAGCCGTTCGTCCGCCGCCACCTCGGAACCCTCCTCTGAGCGCCGCCCGGCTCACCCCGCGACCGCGACCCGCCACCACCAATGCCCGTCGGGGGCTCCCGTGGTCCTTCGGGCCCCTTACCGGAACGCTCACAGCAAGCCCCACCCTCGGAAAACACGCGCCGGGGCTTCTCCGAGCCACCGCGTCCACGCGGAGTACGCGGGGCCGGAGAGCGGTCGGTGTTTCCGCCGCCCGCGGCCGCCCGCCTCCGCTGTGCGGAAGCGGCATCGCTCCGAGATGAACGGCTCAGGGACGAGTTCGCGGCGCAGCTCCAAAGGAGTCTTATTTCAGTCCGGCCGCGTTGAATCCTTTGCCCTCCTCGTTCGGAGGGTAGTACTTGATCCCGTACCGTTCGGGCTCTGCGTAGAACGTCGGCTCGCCCGGCTCCACCTCGACTCCGATCGAATCTTCGATCTCTTTTATGGCGGCGGCCAGTCGCGGCGCATTATTCTGATGGATCAGCGGATGGGGATCGCCCGAAAAATCATACCAGGACCAGATGTCATGAATGACGCCGAGGACTCCGGTGACACCGAATATCTGGACGTCGACCGCGAAGTCGACAAGCCTGGGCTCCCACTTCTCGCTCCCTTGCTCATCGATCCAGGCTCCCGGGCCCGTCATGTATATCCGATACGCCCTTGATTCCGGGTGGGCTCTCGGCTGGCTGTCGGCTATGCGGGCGGCCAGTTCATCCGCTTCGAGCTGCCCGCCCGGCGGAATGGATATCGTGGAGCCGAGGCCGATCGGGCCCTTGCCTTTTCGGTCCCAGGATATCTCTATGCGCCTGACCTCCATCAATTTTTTCGCGCCGAGAACCCGGGCGGCCTTCACCGCCGTGGAGACGCCGAGGGCCAGGTCCCGGCCACCCGGGGTCTCCTGAAGCCACTCCCACGAAGCGACTACTCCGCGTGCGGGTCGAAGAAGTGCCATGATGATCACTCCGGATGGATGTCGCCCTACGTTTTTTCTGGGAAGTGAGAAGTCCCTGCATGCGGTAGGTCGTGTTCCGGGGATTCGAGCCCTTGATTTGTTCGGCCACCCATTGTCCACGCGGCGGTGGCCTCCGGTGCCATCACCAGCAAGAACATGGTCCTTTCGGAATCCGGCGATCTTCGAAAAAATCATCGGGAAAGAGGTCTGTGTACTTGCGGACGGTCATCGTCATCGAACCGCGAGGCGATCTCCCAGGTCGTTCTTTCCGCCAGGAGATCGAAAAAGAACTGGACTTTCTCTGGTGCGTCGCTCCACCTGGCCTGTTCGACATCTATCACGGTGGAATAATCTTCGCTCGGATCTGCTTCGACTCCGACCGTGAGGTTTCCGACTTGTTCGTCCATCCTTTCAAAGGAGAACCGGAACTCTCCTTCGGTCACTTCTTGTTCCGAGCTCGATTCGGGGAAGTTTCGGATCGTATCCACAACTTCCTCGAGGTCGGCTGAAACCCAGATGAACTCTGTTCTTGACAATGAACCCTCTCTGGGATGGGCATCTCCAAAATGTCATGCGGGATTCCTGGGAGCCCAGGGCATCAGTCCAGTCGAGGTCTGTGGACAAGTGGGCGGTCGTTCTCGTCAAAACGGGAGGCGATCTCCCATCTTGTCCTCTTGGCAACCAGGTCGAAGATGAACTGGATTTTTTCAGGGTTGTCCGACCAGGTTGCCGAGAACACATCTATGGCCGTGCTGTACGGACCGGATGAAACCTCTTCGACGTGAACATCGACGTCTCCGACGTGTTCGTCTCCGGATGCAACGCGAAATTCAAACGTTTCAGGGGCATTGCTCCATTCTCGTACCGTTTCCGGAAACCCGCGCAACGTAGAGGCGACTTCGTTGGGGGTGGCTGAAACCTCGATGAACTCGGCTCTCGACAATATCCCTCCTAAGGGTTGTCCCGTAATCGTGTCCGACCTGTCAGAGCCGATCCGACGGGCAGCGGGGGCCGGCCGGGTGGCCGGAAGGAACGAGACGACGCTGTTCGCCGTACCTGTGTCCGGAACGGGTTGTGCGGTCACGGTGGCGTCCTGGGTGCGAGGCGCGAGGCACGGGGCTCACCCACTGGCCGCCCGACCCGGGACACCGTGTCGTCGCTGCCGACATGTCCCGTGATCCAGCGGACAGCCCGTGGGCGGCCCGTTCCCAGGTACGGAAAAAGGACCTGCGAGCACCCCGGACGCCATGCTGGGATGGATCATCATGAACCCCGTGCGCATCCCGTCCGTCAATGCCTCCGACCTTCCGCTCGCGATGGAGCTGAATCTCGCCGAGCACGCCTGCCACCTGCACCGAACCCTCAAGGGCGCGTCCGTGACCGAGACCGACGACCTGCTGATCGCCGACAGCGGTCTCGACGACGACACCTTCAACATCGTCGCGAGGGCCCGCTTCACCCCGGGCGCCGCCCCGGCCCGCGTCGCGGAGACGGCCCGGACACTGGCCGCCGCCGGTCGCCCGTTCTCCTGGTGGGTGGGCCCCGCCTCCACGCCGGGCGATCTCGCCGGGCATCTTCGGTCCGCCGGCCTGGAGGCGTCGGAAACGGAGGCGGGTATGTGGAAGGACCTGCGCGGCCCGCTCCCCGACGCGCACGCCGACGGCCTGGCGATCCGCCCGGCCACCACCCCGGAACAGTTCGCCGACTACGCCACGGTCCTCGCCGCGAACTGGGACCCGCCCGCCGCCACGGTGCGCCGGTTCTTCGCCGACACCGCCGACCGGGCGCTTGCCGACGACTGCCCCGCCCGCTACCTGGTCGGCTACGTCGACGGCAGGCCCGTCTGCTCGGCCGAGGTCTTCCTGCACGCGGGCGTCGCCGGGATCTACAACATCGCCACCCTCGCCGCCGACCGCCGCCGCGGCTATGGCGGCGCCATCACCGCGGCCGCCCTGCGCACCGCCCGCGACGCGGGCTACGGGACCGCGGTGCTGCAGGCATCCGCCGACGGGGAACCCGTCTACCACCGCCTCGGGTTCACCGTCAGCGGCCACTTCACCGAGTACGCCCTCACCCCCTGACCCGTCACGGCACCTGCTCCGCTGCCCACCAGCACCTGGTCGTCCATCGGCAACGCTTCACACCCGGGGCATCGGCCTGAAGGGCCTCCGGCCTCGACCTCGCTGCGATTCGTCCGCGGTCCCGTGGTGCACGTGGGGTACCAACTTGCCGAAGCAGTGTGGGCTCAGCCCAGTGAACGGGGGCTGTCCAGGACCGCTCCGATGCCGTGATCACACTAGCCACATCAAGAGCATCCCACTGTGATCAGCAGCAACGGGACAGTCCTTAGGTTCGAATGAAAGATAGTACGGCCGGCGCCGATGTCGGGGACCTTGATGGGGCAGGACTCGGGGAGAACACTTCTGTTGTGTTCAGGCTCCATTGCGAGTGGCATCCTGAACCTCGAAGACCAGTGGGGGTATCCTCGCGCAGGGCTCATTACGAGTTATTTGTCAAGCTCATCAAGGAGGGATTTTTCCATGGAGATCCTCGCTTTGCTCTTGGCGTATAGAAGGATGTTCCCGAGAGGAACGCCGACGAGATCCACATCGATGGTTTTCGTGGTAGACAGGGAAAATTCGCCGCCGCGTTCATACATGATAATCAGTGGTTCGAACATGTTCGGCAAATCGGGAAGAGGTGTTCCCGACTCTTCGACGGCTGCCATGTGCAGAGCCCAGGCGCACGTCTCTTTCGTGAGTCGGTCATTGTCAGGATCCCTTGTGATGGAACTGATCGCTGATAGGTCCACCTTCACGTCTGGTGCAACATAAGATGCGGCATCAAAGAAAGGCCACTTTCCTGTATTGAGCTCCAGGGACCACAGGGCGGATCTGCGCAGGTACTCGCGCATCAAGGCGACCCTGGACCGGGTGCGGTCCGGTCGATGTCCCCATTCGATTTCATTGATCCTCTTCGCCAGACGCTCAACTTTACCGATCGCTTCGCCCCTCTTGACCCAAGAACTATTTCAACAATGCCATCGAGATCGGGCAGGTTGTCGGACGACCCCCGGGACGGTCACTCGTGTTCGCTTCAGCGGGTGGCGGACTCCAGGTAGGCCAGCTGCTTCTCCGCGAGGGCCAGGGTGTCCTGGGGTGAGTCCACGTCCCCCAGCACCGGGTACCAGGCCGCCGCCCGACCGCCGGAGCCGAGGAGGGTCCCCTTGATCGGGCCCGCCTGGGCTCGGCGCCGCCCGATGCGCTCCAGCCGCTCCGCTCCGACGGCCACGCCGACCGGCAGCGCGGGCCCCGACCACACCGGCGCGTACAGCCCGTCGCCGGATCCCGGGGTGCGGCGGACGCGCAGGCCTTCCAGGGCCCCTTCCTCCGCCAGGGCCGCCACCAGGGACGGAAGCGCGTCGAACGGAACGGCCTCCTCGTCCGCGAAATCGATCATGAGGGAGATCCGCTCCATGACCTCCCTGCCCCGCCAGGAGACGCGGAGCTGCCCCGAGAACGGGTGGCCGCTCCCGTGCGGCCCCGCGAAATGGAGGATGGCCGAACGCGGGCCGCGCCGCCGCGCGAAGGCGGTCAGCCGCTCCCGGTCCCAGCGGCGGAGCGCGGGTTCGTGGGGTCCCCACCCGGCGGGGGCGGTGCGGGCCAGGTGCTCGGTCGCGATCTCGACCGCACGGCCCAGGGCCGGGGTGAACGGATCGCTGTGCACGACGGAGGCGTCCAGCACGAGTCGGGTCCCGGTGAGGGAGGACGCCCGCTCCACGAACCCCGGAACCGGGCGGACGTCCGGTTCCCCGGCGGCCCACCCCAGGCCGACCGGTTCCTTCTCGGACAGGAAACCGTGGGTGTCGTCCCAGTGCACCGGCAGGCCGGTGAGGCCGTCGTGGCAGGCGCCGGAGTCGTCGCGCACCACCCAGCGCCCCAGCGCCGAGGCCAGGAGGGTCCGTGTTGCGTAGGTCAGCCGTGAGGCGGACGGGGTGAGCACGTGGAGCGTCCGCTGCCGGGCCCAGGTGGCGACGGCGTCGGCGAGCCAGGAGGAGAACGGCACCACCGGCCGGTCCTGGACGACCAGGAGGGCGCGGTCCGCGGAGCGTTCCGCCGCCGGGTGCTCCGTCTCCTCCCACAGGCCGGCGTCGGCCCTCCCCGAGGTCCACACCGCGCCGCCGAGCCGCAGCACCAGGCCGTCGGCGAGGTCGTGCGCCGCCTTCCGTCCCGCCTCGTCGGGGCGGGAGCGGATCTCGACCCACCAGCAGGGGGCGGGCAGGTTCGCGGCGAGGTCGGAGCCGAGGAGGCGGTCGACCTCGTCCCGGTTCTCCACACGGAGCCCGGGTTCGAAGGTGGCCAGGAGGCGGCCGTCGGCGTCCTTGATCTGGAGGAGGTCGGTGTCGTCCCGGTACCGGTGCAGGAACAGCTCGGGGTCGACGCGCCGGAGGGCCCGGGCGACCGCCTGCTCGTCGGGTTCGGCGGCCACCAGGGCGACGACGTCGTAGCTCAACGGCACTCCTCGGGGCTGGGGACGGACCGGCCGTGAGGCGGGCGGGTCACCGTGCGCCGACGAGCATACTCATAACGTTACGAACCGCCCGTTCCGGGTCCGGCGGGCAGGCGGGAGAGGGCGGCTTCTCCGGCGGGACGCCAGGTGGGCTTGCCTCCGGGGAGGCCCCGGTCGCCGGCGCGGCCGATGGCGATGAGGTCGAGGGCGCGCAGCAGCGCCCACCCCCGGGCGCGGCGGACGGTGGCCGGGTCGGCGCGGGCGTACGCGGAGAAGAACGCCGCGTCCGCGCCCGCGGGCAGCAGGAGCCAGGCCGCCGAGAGGTCGGTCGCCGGGTCTCCAGCGCACATGTCGCCGAAGTCGATCACCCCCGCCAGGGTGCCGTCCGCTATGACGGTGTTGGCCGGGTGCAGGTCGCCGTGGATCCACACCGGCGGCCGGTCCCAGGCGGGGGCCGCCAGCGCGTCGTCCCACACCCGGCGGAGCCGGTCGGTGCCGCCGCCGGGGTCCATGGCGTCCAGGCCCCGCTCGGCCGCCTCGGCGAGGCACTCCAGGGGGACGCCGCGGTCGGCACCGAGCGGCGCGTCGTCGGGGGCCCGGCGGTGGAGGGCGGACAGGAAGCCGGCCAGGGCCCCGGCGGCGTGCGGGCCGCGGGTGATCGGCGACCGGTCGCCCGGGCCGCCCGGGACCCAGGCGGCGACGGACCACGTGTCGGGGAAGCGCACGGTGGGCTCGCCGACCCGGACCGGCACCGGCACCGGCAGGGGCAGGCGGGGCGCCAGCAGCGGCAGCCAGCGGTGCTCCTTCCGGAGCAGGGAGGACGCACGCGGCGTGCGCGGCAGGCGCACCGCCAGGTCCTCGCCGAGCCGCCACATCCGGTTGTCCCAGCCGCCGTCGACCAGCTCCAGCTCCAGCCCCGCCAGGTCCGGGTGCTGCTCCTTCAGCAGCCCGCGCACCAGCTCGCCGTCGAGCGTGACGTCCTCCATCGGCCTCCCCTTCGTCGTCGTTCCGCCTGCTCCGTGCGGTGGGCCGGTCGAAGGCCGCGCCCGGAGGGGGCTCTCGAGGATCCGCGTGCGGGCGGGGGCCTCCCGCCCGCCGGGTCCGGGTTCGCGGCGCCGCTCGACGAGTGCCTCGACGGCGGGGCCGCGGGGCCTCCGGGGCCGCTCATGGCGGGCCTGCGACCGGACGGGCACCGGAGCGCGGGTATCCGCATACTCCCGGTCGGCGCCCCGCGCGGCAACCCCCGGCCCGGGCGGTTCCGGGCCTTGTGAAAACGAACAGCGCTCGTTTAATGTGGCCCGACCACCCCCGAGGAGGCCGCCGTGGGACGACCGCGCACCCCCCTCCTGAGCCCCGAGCGCATCACGCACGCGGCCCTGGAGATCGTCCGCGAGCAGGGCGACTTCACCGTCGCCGGGCTCGCCGCGCACCTGGGCGTGCGGGTCTCCTCGCTCTACAACCACGTCCGCTCCAAGTCCGAGATCATCCAGGCCATCCGCCGCGACCGCCTCCTGCCCGCGCTGGAGCGGCTCCGGGACGAACCCGATCCCCGGCGCCTGCTCGAACTGCTCGTCCTCGACTACTACGACTTCCTCAGCCGGGTCCCGCAGCTCGTCCCGCTGCTCGTCTCCGAGCCGATCCGGCAGCCGGAGATGCTCGCCTACTACGACCTGATCGCCCGCTCGATCGCCCGCATGGGCGTGCCCGAGGACGAGGTCATGCCCGCCCTCGGCCTCCTGGAGGGCTACGTGCTCGGCGCCGCCGTGGACCTGGGCTCGGAGCCCTTCGACCCGCGGGACACGGACGGGGCGCCGCACCTGGGCGCGGCCCTGTCCCACCGGGACGCCGACGACCCGCGCAGGCTCCGCTCCTTCGAGGCCGGCCTCGCGATCGCGCTGCGCGGCCTGGCCGCCGGCGCCCCCTGAGCGGACCCGTCCGCCCCCACCCCCCGAGGAGACCGCACTTGACGAACATCCTGATCCGCGACGGTGTCCTGTTCTCCGGCGGACGCCTCCTGGAGGCCACCGCCCTGGCCGTCCGGGACGGCCGGATCGCCGCCGTCGGCACCGAGGAGGAGGCCCGCGCCGCGGCCGGTCCCGGCGCCGCGGTGGTCGACGCCGCCGGCGGCCTGGTGACGCCGGGCTTCGCCGACGCCCACGTCCACGCCTGCTTCGGCGGGGTGGAGGCCGCCCGCTGCGACCTCACCGGGGCCGCCACCGCCCGGGACTGCCTGGACGCGATCCGCGCCTACGCCGACGCCCACCCCGACACCCCCGGCGGCTGGGTGCTGGGCGGCGGCTGGGGCATGGCGCTGTTCAGCGGCGGCACCCCCACGCGGGACCTGCTGGACGCGGTGGTCCCCGACCGGCCCGTGTTCGTCATCAACGCCGACCACCACGGCGCCTGGGCCAACAGCCGCGCCCTCGCCCTGGCCGGGGTCGGCGCCGACACCCCCGACCCCGCCGACGGCCGCATCGAGCGGGACGCCGACGGCACCCCGTCGGGCACCCTGCACGAGGGGGCGATGGACCTGGTCGGACGGGTGGTCCCGCCCACGACGGCGGCGGAGTGCGAGGCCGGTGTGCTGGCCGCCCAGGAGTACCTGCTCTCGCTCGGGGTGACCGCCTGGCACGAGGCGATCGTCGGCGAGTACGCCGGGTACCCCGACATCGCGCCCGCCTACGCCGCCCTGGCCTCCGCAGGAAGCCTGCACGCCCGGGTGACCGGCGCGGTGTGGGTGCCGCGGGGGCTCGCCCCCGACGGCGTGGACGACTTCGTGGCCGGCCTGCGCGCCCGCCGGGACGGGCCGGGTCTGCGCCTGGACACCGCCAAGATCATGGTGGACGGGGTCGCCGAGAACCGCACCGCCGCCCTGCACGACCCCTACCTGTCGCCCTGCGCCTGCGGCGGCCCCGAACGCGGCCTCGCCTACTTCGGCCAGGACCTGCTCGACGCGCTCGTGCCCGCGCTCAACGCCGCCGGGATCGCCGCCCACTTCCACGCGATCGGCGACCGCGCCGTCACCATGGCGCTCGACGCGGTCCGGCGCGTGGCGCCCGGGCACCGCGCCCGGGTGCGCAACCACCTCGCCCACCTCCAGGTCGTCGACCCCCGCGACGTCCCCCGGTTCCGGGAGCTGGGGGTCACGGTCAACATGCAGGCCCTGTGGGCGTGCGTCGAGGAGCAGATGACCGAGCTGACGCTGCCGCTCCTGGGACCCGAACGCGCCCGCTGGCAGTACCCCTTCGGCTCGCTCGCCGCCGACGGGGCGGACCTGGCCATGGGCTCGGACTGGCCGGTGTCCACCCCCGACCCCTGGCAGGCGGTCCACGTCGCCGTGAACCGCCGTTCGCCCGGCGACACGGCGTCCCCGCCGCTGGAGGCGGGGGAGGCGCTGACCCTGGCCCTGGCGCTGGAGGCGTACACGGCCGGATCGCACCGGCTGCTCGGGTTCGCCGACTCCGGCCTCCTGGAGGCGGGAAGGGCCGCCGACCTGTGCGTCGCCGACCGGAACCCCTTCGCGGGCCCGCCGGAGGACGTCCACCTCACCCGCAACCGGCTGACCGTCCTGGACGGGCGGATCGTCCACGGCGGCTGAGCGGAGCCCCGGCCCCCGCCCCGGCCCGCCCGTACCCCGCGCCCGGCGCGGCCGGGCGCTGGCCGGGGCGCCGCGGTCGTACAGGACCCGCCGGGTACCGTCCGGGTCCGGCGGAGGATGGGCGCACCCCTCCGGGTCCCCGTGCTCAGGTCCGGTTCTCGGCGCTTCCGGCCAGGATGGGCTGGTCGACCAGCCGGGACAGCACCAGGGTGCTCTTGGTGCGGACCACGAAGGGCTCGGCGCCGATACGCTCGATGACCTCCTCCAGGTGCCGGGTGTCGCGCGCCCGCACCTGGACGATGGCGTCGGCCTCGCCGGTGACCGTGCAGGCCGAGGTGATCTCGGGGTAGGCGGACAGGCCCGTGCGGATCTCCCCGGGGGAGGTGCGCGCCCGGCAGTACAGCTCGATGAACGCCTCGGTGGTCCAGCCGACGGCCTGGGGCTCCACCACGACGGTGAACCCGCGCACCGCGCCGGACTCCACCAGGCGGTCCACCCGCCGCTTGACGGCGGACGGGCTCAGCCCCACCTGGCCGCCGATCTCCGCGAAGCTCATGCGCGCGTCCGCGCCGAGGATCGCGATGATCCGCTCATCGACACGATCAAGACGCATGGTGTCCCTTTGTCCACTTCTGATGCCGGCGGTCACATCGTACCGGCGCGTCCCCAGGTGAGCCGCCGTGTCGTTTCCTATGGTCACTGATGGTGACAAGGACAATGCATATGGTCGCAACGCCTGGGTGAGGGAGTGGACACGTGCGAGCACCGTCTCTGACCGTGATGTCGGGGGTCCTCATGGCCTCCCTGGTGGCGGCCCCGGCACCCGCCGCGGCACAGGCCCCCGCCCCGGAGCGGCCCGGGACCACGCGCATCGACCAGAAGGCCCTGCGCTGGGGGCCCTGCGAGGACCTCGACCCCGTGGGCGACGAGACCCTGGAGTGCGCGACGCTCACCGTCCCCATGGCGCACAACGGCCGCGGCCCCGGCGACCCCGTCCGGATCGCCCTGTCCCGGGTGCCCGCCACCGGCGCCGCCGAGCACACCCTGCTGGTCAACCCGGGCGGGCCGGGCAGCGCCGGGCGCCGGTGGGCCTCCTACACGCACCTGCGCATGTCGCCCGAACTGCGCGAGGTCTACGACGTCGTCGCCTTCGACCCGCGCGGCGTGGGCGCCTCCACCCCGCGGATCACCTGCGACCCGGAACACTTCACCCCGCCGCGCCCCGACGGCGTCCCCGCCGACCCCGGGGCCGAGCAGGCGCTGCGGGCCGACGCCGAGGAGTACGCCCGGTCCTGCGCGCAGAACACCGGACCGCTGCTGGACCACATGCGCACCGAGGACATCGCCCACGACATGGACGCCATCCGGGCCGCCCTGGACCTGGAGCGGATCGACTACCTCGGCTACTCCTACGGCAGCTACCTGGGCACCGTCTACTCCGCCCTGTACCCGGACCGGGTGCGCTCGCTCATCCTCGACAGCGTGGTCGACCCCGACACCCCCTGGTACGAGAGCAACCTGCGCCAGAGCCTGGCCCTGGACCGGTCCGCCCGCGACTTCTTCGGCTGGGTCGCCCGCCACGACGCCGCCTACGGCCTGGGCACCGACGCCGACGCGGTCGAGGAGGCGTACTACACGCTGCGCTCGGAGCTGGCCTCCGAGCCCGTCGACGGCGTGGTCGGGCCGACCGAGCTGGAGAGCGCCGTCATCGTCGTCGCCTACAGCGGCGCCTCCTGGCCGACCGTGGCCGCCGCCCTGTCCGACCGCATCGTCGACGGCGACCCCGCCGCCCTGAAGAAGCTCTTCGACACCTACGGGGAGCAGCCCGACGCCGACACCGACACCGGGTACGGCGGCTACCTCGCGGTCCAGTGCACGGACGCCCCCTGGCCCAAGGACTGGGACACCTGGCACCAGGACGCCGAAGGAGTGCACGCGGCCGCGCCCTTCATGGGCTGGCACAACATCTGGTACAACGCTCCGTGCGCCACCTGGGACGCCGAGGTCGAGGAGTGGTTCCAGGTCGGCGACGGCGCCTACGAGCACCCCGCCTACCGGGGCGACGCGCTCATCGTGCACGCCACCGGGGACGGGGCCACCCCCGTGGAGGGCTCCTACTCCCTGCGCGACCGGCTGCCGGGGTCGGCGCTGGTCGTCGAGGAGGGCGGACTCACCCACGGGGTGACGCTCACCGGCAACGTCTGCGTCGACGAGATCGCCCGCGACTACCTGCTGGAGGGCACCCTCCCCGAGCGGACGGGGGGCGAGGGGCCCGACGCCGTCTGCCAGGCCCGGCCCGAGCCGTCCCCGCGCACCGCGCAGAGCGAGCCTTTGGTGGATCGCCCGGGGACGTCCGGGTGAGCGTGGAATAGGCTGGAATCAGCGCGAACGGACCTGATCCCGCGGTCGCGGAGCCGACGGCGGGCGGATGGGGGAGATGCGATGCTGCGGACCTCACCGGTGAGGATTCTCGGCGAACGGGACAGGGAGGCCGTGCGCGCCCTCCTGGACATGGATCCGGTGGGGAACGTGTTCGTCACCTCCCGGCTGATGGCCGCGGGGATCTCCGCGGGCAACGGGACCGAGGTGTGGGGGCACGTCGAGCACGGCCGCCTCACCGCGCTCTGCTACTCCGGGGCCAACCTGGTCCCCGTCAACGCGGGCCCCGCGGCGATCCGCAGCTTCGCCGACCACGCCCGCTGGCGGGGCAGGCGCTGCTCGTCCATCGTCGGCCCGGTCGACGCGGTCAGCGACTTCTGGCAGCAGGTCACCCCCGCCTGGGGGCCGGCCCGCGCCATCCGCGCCAGCCAGCCCGTGCTGGAGATCTCCGGCGAGCCCGCCGTGCCCGCCGACCCGCTGGTGCGCCGGGTCCGGCGCACCGAGCTCGACATCCTCGTACCCGCCTGCGTGGCCATGTTCACCGAGGAGGTCGGCGTCCCGCCGGACTCCGGCGACGGCGGCGCCCTGTACCGCGCCCGCATCGAGGAGCTGGTGCGCACCGGCCGCGCCTTCGCCCGCATCGAGGACGGCCGGGTCGTCTTCAAGGCCGAGGTCGGCGCGGTCACCCCGCAGGCCTGCCAGATCCAGGGCGTGTGGGTACACCCCGACCTGCGCGGGCAGGGCCACTCGGTGCCGGGCATGGCCGCCGTCGTGCGCCACGCCCTGGCCGAGATCGCGCCGCGGGTCACCCTGTACGTCAACGACTTCAACACCCCGGCCCGGGCCGCCTACCGGCGGGTCGGGTTCCGACAGGTCGGAGAGGTCATGTCGGTGCTCTTCTGACCGGCGGCCGCCGACACCGCCGGGAGAAAGGGACCGCGACGGTGCACGGTGTCTACATAGCGTCCAGCGACGCCGAGGGGGACAAGCGCCCGGTCGCGCTCGGCCTGGCCGAGCTGCTGGCGGGGACCGTCGACACCCTCGGCGTGTTCCGGCCGGTGGTGGGCGCGGGCGAGCGCGACCCGCTGGTCGAGACGGTCCGCCGCAGGTTCGGGGTCGCGGCGCCCTACGAGGAGTGCACCGGCGTGGTCTACGACCGGGTCCGCGACGACCCCGAACAGGCCATGTCCGAGATCGTCGCCGCCTACGGGGCGCTGGCCGCGAAGTGCGCGGCCGTCGTCGTCATCGGCACCGACTACACCGACGTGGCCACCCCCACCGAGTTCGCGTTCAACGCCCGTGTCGCCGCCAACCTGGGCACCCCGGTGCTGCTGGTGCTCTCCGGCCGCGGCCTCTCCGAGGAGCAGGTCCGCGGCGCCGCCGCGGTCGCCGAGGCCGAACTCGCCCGCGAGCACGCCGCCCCCCTGGGCACCGTCGTGGGCCGGGTCGACCCCGACAGGGTCGCGGCGCTGCGCGCCGCCGGGCCCTGGTCGGTGCTGCCCGAGGTGCCGGGCCTCACCGTGCCCACCGTCCGCGACCTGCAACGGGCCTGCGGCGGGCGGCTGCTGTTCGGGGAGGACAAGCGCACCGGCCGCGAGGTGTCGGGCATCCTCGTCGCCGCCATGTCCCTGCCGCACATCCTGGACCGGATGCGCGACGACAGCGCCGTCATCCTCCCCGCCGACCGGGCGGGCGCGGTCCTGCCCGCGCTCATCGCCGCCCACCTGTCCCCGGACTTCCCGGCGATCGCCGGGGTCTTCCTCACCGGCGACACCGACGCCGACATGCCCGAACCCGTCTGGCGGCTGCTCGCCGGGATGCACGTGCGGGTCCCCGTCATCGCCACCGGCCTGGACACCTTCACCGCCGCCACCCTGCTCGCCGACGTCCGCGGCGGCGGCGCGCCCCTGCCCGACCACAAGATCGAGTCCGCGGTGGCCGCCTTCGACTCCGGCGTGGACGGGCCCGCCCTGCTCGAACGCCTCCAGGTGGCCCGCACCGACACCGTCACCCCGCTCATGTTCGAGTCCACCCTGCTCGGCCGGGCCCGCGCCGACCGGCGGCGCATCGTCCTGGCCGAGGGCACCGAGGAGCGGGTGCTGCGCGCCGCCGACCTGGTGCTGCGCCGCGACGTCGCCGACCTCACCCTGCTCGGGGACCCCCGCGAGATCCGGGCCCGCGCCGCGGACCTGGGCCTGGACGTGGCCGCCGCCGACCTGGTCGACCCGGAGGCGTCGCCACTGCGGGACGAGTTCGCCGCCGAGTACGCCCGGCTGCGCTCCCACAAGGGCGTCACCGAGCAGCTGGCCCGCGACACCGTCGGGGAGGTCTCCTACTTCGGCACCCTCATGGTCCACCTGGGGTACGCCGACGGCATGGTGTCCGGGGCGGTCCACACCACCGCCCAGACCATCCGCCCCTCGTTCGAGATCCTGCGCACCTCGCTGGTGTCCAGCGTGTTCTTCATGTGCCTGGCCGACCGGGTGCTCGTCTACGGCGACTGCGCCGTCGTCCCCGACCCCACCGCCGAACAGCTCGCGGAGATCGCCTCCGCCTCCGCCGACACCGCCGCCCGCTTCGGCGTGGACCCCCGGGTGGCCCTGCTGTCCTACTCCACCGGCGCCTCCGGCAGCGGCGCCGACGTGGACAAGGTGCGCACCGCCACCGACCTGGTCCGCGAACGCCGACTGGACCTGCCGGTGGAGGGCCCCATCCAGTACGACGCGGCCGTCGACCCCGGGGTGGCCCGCACCAAGCTCCCCGACAGCCGGGTGGCCGGGCGCGCCACGGTGTTCGTCGTCCCCGACCTCAACACCGGCAACACCCTGTACAAGGGCGTGCAGCGCAGCGCCGGCGCGGTCGCGGTGGGGCCGGTGCTCCAGGGGCTGCGCCGCCCGGTCAACGACCTCTCCCGGGGCGCGACCGTGCGGGACATCGTCAGCACCGTCGCCATCACCGCCGTCCAGGCCCAGGCCGGGGACTGACGGGGGCCGCCGGACGGCCGCGGAGGTTTCGCACACATCGGTGTCAGAACGGGGGCGGAGGCGGTTTCGCGGCGTCCCGCCACGGTTAGCCTGCAAAGGGCGCCGATCGCGCTTTTCGTCACCGCACCCCGAGAGAGCGCCGATGACCCTGCGCAACCCGACCGGCCGCACCCGCCTGTCCCTGGCCTTCCTCCTGGCCGCCCTGGCCGTGCTGGGGCCGCTCAACATCGACATGTACCTGCCCGCGTTCCCGGAGATCTCCGCCGACCTGGGCGCCGGGGCCTCGCAGGTCCAGCTCAGCCTCACCACCTGCCTCGTCGGGCTGGCGGCCGGCCAGTTCATCGTCGGCCCGCTCAGCGACGCGTACGGCCGCCGCGGGCCGCTGCTGGTCTCCCTGGGCCTCTTCGTGCTGGCGTCCGCCGTGTGCGCGCTGGCCCCGAACATCGCCGTGCTGGTGGCCGGCCGCTTCCTCCAGGGGCTGACCGCCTCGGCCGGGGTGGTGCTCTCCCGCGCGGTCGTGCGCGACGTGTTCGACGGGCACGAGCTCACCCGGTTCTTCGCCCTGCTCATGGTGATCAACGCGGTGGCCCCGCTGGTGGCGCCGGTGGCGGGCGGCGCCCTGCTGTGGCCGGATTTCACCGGGTGGGAGACCGTGTTCTGGGCCCTGGCGCTGCTGGGCGTCGCCATCGTCGCGGTCACCGCCCTGCGCCTGCCCGAGACCCTGCCCCGGGAGCGGCGCACCCCCGGCACGGTCCGGGGCACCCTGCGCAGCATCGGCGGGCTGCTGCGCGACCGCGTGTTCCTGGGGTACGCGCTGGTCACCGGGCTGCTGCACGGCGGCAGCTTCGCCTACGTCGCCGGGACGCCCTTCGTCTACCAGGAGCTGCACGGGGTGTCCCCGCAGGTCTTCGGGGTGCTGTTCGGCATCAACGGGATCGCGATCATCGGCGGAAGCTGGGCGGTGGGCCGGTTCTCGCCGCGCTTCGGCGAACGCCGCCTGCTGGTCACCGCCGTCTCCGTGGCCGTGCTGGCCACCGGGGTGCTGCTGGCCGCGACGGTGTTCCAGGGGCCGCTGGTCGCCCTGGTCGTCCCGATCTTCGTCTACATGACCTGCATGGGCATGATCCTCACCGGCTCGTTCGCCCTGGCCATGGAGGGGCAGGAGCGCCGGGCGGGCAGCGCCAGCGCGCTGCTGGGCGCGCTGTCCCCGCTGTTCGGCGCGGTGGTCGCGCCCCTGGTGGGGCTGGACGAGACGACGGCGGTGCCGATGGGCGCCCTGCTGTTCGGCACCTCCGCCGTCGGACTGCTGGTCCTGGTGGCGATGACCTCCCGGCGTCCCCGCGTCCCCGTCGCCGAGGCCTGAGCGGCGGTGCGGGATCCCCCGGAGGTCCGGCGGGCCTTCCGGGACCCCGTCCCGGGCATTGCCAACGTGTTGCATGTCACATGGCTCTCCCTGGGGCCCGCACTGTTTCCTTTGTCTGCATCGGGGAGGACACGTGACGGGGTTTTGTGGCCAATCCCAGGCAGGGTGAAGGCGGGTGTGCTGTTCTGGACTCGGCACACCCTTGTCTAAGGTGAGTGCAGGCGGCGCAACCCGCGCGCCCGACGCGGGTGATTGGAGTGACCGGATGGCTGAGGCGAGGCAACTCCGGGAATACGTGCCCGCGGAGGTACCCGAGAACGCGGAACCCGCCCCCATCGAGGGCGGCGACCTCACCGGCGGCGCCACCGACCACACCGTGTGGAGCTGCGCGGGCAACCTCACCGCCGTCCGCTCCGTCCGCGCCCGCGTACGCGACTTCCTCGCCCGCATGGGCCACTCCGAGACCGTCCTGGACGACGCCGAGCTCGCCGTCAGCGAACTGGCCACCAACGCCCTGCTGCACTCCCGCTCCGGACAGAGCGGCGGGGTCATGACGCTGTTCATCCGCTCCGACGGCTCCCGGCTGCGCGTCGCCATCGCGGACCAGGGGGAGCGCGCGGGGGAGGGCGGCCACACCCGCGAGGACGGCGACGACTTCGGCCGCGGCAAGCTCATCGTCGACAGCTGCGCCACCCGCAGCGGCGAGTACTGGAGCGAGGCCACCCACGTGGCCTGGTTCGAGATCGAGGACCCCCGTCCGGGCCTCCCCCTGGCGGGCGACACCGTCTGAGCCCCGCGGGCGCCGCGCACGGCCCCGGACCCCCGCCCCGAACCCCGTCGGGACGGAGGGCGGCGGCGTCAGGCGGTCAGGCCCGGGGCGGCGATCCGCTCGGGCTCGGGGGCGCAGCGCACCGTCACCCGGCGGCCCTCCGGAGCAGGGCAGTCCGCCCCCGTCATCACACAGGCCCCCGTCCACAGCGCCAGCGCCACCAGCGCGGCCCGCGTGGCCTCCTCACCGCGCTCGTCCACGGCGACCACGTCCTCGGCGGTCAGCGACAGGTGCTCGCGCAGCGCGACGAACCGCGCCATCAGGTCGCTGTGCGGGTACAGCGTCGTCAGCAGTCCCGCCCCGGTCTCCTCATAGCCCAGGATGCCGTTGTCGAACAGCCCCCGCGAAGGGCTGTACCCGGTGCCGTCCGGACTGGGCCGCAGCAGGTCCTCGAAGGGCGTCGTGCCCAGGGCGTCGCCGAACGCGATGACCTGCCGCACCCGCGAGCGCTCGGCCAGCTCCAGCGCCACGGGCGCCAGGTCGGCGCTCACCACCAGCAGGCGGGCGTCGGTCTCGGCCAGGGCCGCGCACTGCACGTCGGTATCGGAGGCGGGGGACAGGGGCAGGGCCCGGCCGCCCACCGCCATCACGGTGTAGGTGGCCAGGAACCGCTCGGGCGAGACCGGGGCCAGCACGCCGACCACGTCGCCCAGGCACAGGCCCCGCTGGCTCAGCCCCGCGGCGGCCCGCTCCACCGTGGCGGCGAAGGTCAGCGCGTCGACGCGCGCCCCCCCGCCGCGGATGCTGCCGCCCAGGCCCGGGCGCAGCCGCAGGCGCTCGCACAGCCCGCCGGTCAGCGAGCCGATGGGGTCGTCCCGGCGCGGCAGGTTGCGCCCCGGTCGTCCGGTTCCAGAAGACAGCCCTACCCCCATGCGTTCCCCCAGTTCACCCTGGTCGCGGCGGTACCGCCATCCGGGCTCGTCACGCCCCCTCCACGTGGCGAGCCCGGCGGCGCCGCACCGGCCGGTCCGAGCGAGGTCCCTCCCCAGGTTCCACCTCGCGCCGGTGCGGGTTCCCACCGGCCCCGGGAGTCCTCCCGGGGCTGACGGTCCGCCGGGATTCCGGGCAGCGCACCCGGGCCGACGGCCGTTCCCGGAGCGCCCGGACCGCGCCACCGAAGTGCCGCGATCGCGTGCGTTCCATGGCTGGAAGCCTAGCGCGTTCACGGTCGGATGCACATGCATATTGCTATGCAGATGCATATGTAGATTCAGTGCGCAGGGGCCGGTACAGGCCCCGTTCGCGGGGGTTTCGGAGGAACCGTCAGTCCCGTCCCCCGTGGCTCTGCATCCACGCCGCGATCTGCGTGCGCGAATGGAAGCCCATCTTTCTGTTGATGTTGGCGATGTGCCGGGCGGCGGTCGCCGGGCTGATGAACAGCGCCCGCGCGATCTCCGGGTTGCTCCGCCCCCTGCTCACCAGCCGGGCCACCTCCAGCTCGCGCCGGGTCAGGCGCTGCTGGGGCGGCGTCTGCGGCGGGGGAGGCGGCGGGGCCGCGGCGGTCCGCGCCGGACGGGCCGCCCGGGCGGGCGTGCGCCGGGGGGCGGGGGACGGGCTGCGCCGGGAGGGCGGCCGGCGCCCCTCCTCGGCCAGGCGCTCGGCCTCGCGCACCGCCTCGGCGGTGCTCAGCCCCCGGCCCTCCTCCCAGAGGGAGACCAGGCGCTTGCGGCGCCTGCGGGTCTTCTCCTCGTCGCCGAAGGGCCAGGGTGCCGGGGGTACGGACAGCCCCAGCCGCTCGCGCATCTGCACGGCCGCCCCGGCGATACGGCAGGCGGCGTCGCGCATGCCGACCGCGAACGCCACCCGGGCGATCGCGACCAGCGCCCGGCCGACCTCGGCCCGCTGGCCGGCGGCGTGGCTCAGCAGCAGTCCCTCGCTCAGGTAGTCGCAGGCCTGCTCGACCCGCTCCTGCGCGTACGCCACCCTGCCGATCCCGGCCAGGCAGCGGGCCTCCTCGGCGGAGGCGCCGATCATCCGCTGGGTGTCCAGCGCCTCCCGGTAGCAGCGGTCCGCCGTCACCAGGTCCCCGCCCAGCTCGGCCGCGCGGGCCTGGCCGATGAGGGTGACGCCCACGCCCCAGCGGTGGTCGATCCCGCGCAACAGGGTCAGCGCCGCGTTGTAGTGCTGGTCGGCGGTCTGGTGGTCGCCCTGCTGGGCGGCCAGCGCGCCCCGGGTGCCCAGGGCGATCGCCTCGCCCCACAGGTCGCCGGACTCCCGGCACAGCCGCAGGGCCTCCTCCACCCGCACCGCCGCCCGGTCGGGCACCCGCTCGCGCACCTCCACCAGCGCCAGCAGGTTCAGGGCGGTGCGCACGAACATCTCGTCGCCCGACTCCCGGCACAGCCGCAGCCCCTCCTCGCCCAGGGACAGCGCCAGGGCGTGGTCGCGGCGCACCCGCGCCAGCTGGGCCCGGCCCACCAGGGCGCGCGCCCGCGAGGGGGCCTTCTCGGCGTCCTCCAGGTCCAGGAGGAGGTCCATGAGGTGGGCGCCCTCGGAGTAGTCGTGGTGGCTCACCCAGTGCGCCACCAGGCTCGACGCCAGACGCAGCCCCGGCTCGGCCCGGCCCTCCCGGTGCGCCCAGCGCAGCAGCGAGCGCAGCGTGTCGAACTCGGCGAGCACCCGGCGCCGCCCGGCGTCGCGCTCGCTCCAGGGCATGGCCCGGCTCGACTCCAGCCGCAGGCCCAGGTCCTCGGCCAGCCGGGTCATCCGGTCCAGCAGCCGCTCCCGGAGCAGGCCGTCCTCGCCAGCCTCGGCCAGCCGCTCGGCGGCGAACGCCCGCACCGCCTCGGGCAGCCGGTACCGCAGCCGCCCCTCGAACTCGCCGGTGACGGTGATCAGCGACCGGTCCAGCAGCGACGCCAGCAGGTCCAGGACGTGCTCCCGGGCCAGGCCGTCGCCGGCGCACACCTGCTCGGCCGACTCCAGGTCCCAGCCGCGGAACACCGACAGCCGCCGCAGCAGGACCCGCTCCGGCTCGGGCAGGGTCCGGTAGACGAAGTCCAGGACGATCGGCAGCACCTCGCTGCGGGCCACCGCCTGGCCCGGGCCCGGCCGGAACTCGGGCGAGGCCAGGTGGGCGCGCAGCCCCTCGGCCAGGGCGTCCGGCCCGATGCCCGGAGCGCTCCCCCCGAGCACCTCGATGCCCAGCGGCACCCCGCCGGCCAGGTCGCACAGCACCGCCGCCGTCTCCAGGTCCTGCCGGGACGGGTCGAAGCGGGGGTCGCGGATCCGCGCCCGGTCCAGGAACAGCCGCACCGCCTCGGAGTCGGCGGGGTCGGGCGGCGGGCCGTTGCGCGAGGCCACCGGCAGCGCCATGGGCGTCATGCGCCACACCGTCCCGCCCGACAGCCGCACCGGCTCCAGCGCGGTGATCAGGATCGACACCCCCGGGCAGGCGGCCAGCAGGGTCTCGCCGATACCGGTGACCGCGTCCGCCACGGGGTCGCAGGCGTCCAGCACCAGCAGCAGCCGCCGGTCGCGCAGCGCCTCGACCACGGTCGTCGCCAGGGGCTGTCCCGGCTCCTCCACCACGCCCACCGCCTGCGCCACCCGGGCGTGGACCTCCAGCTCGGTGTGCGCGTCGGTGAGGTCGGCGGCCCACACCCCGTCGGGGAAGGACGCGGTGGACTGTTCGGCCACACGCAGGGCCAACCGGGTCTTGCCGATCCCCTCGGTACCGCACAGCGTCACCGAGCGGCTGGACTCGAGAAGCCGCAGCAGGCTGCTCAGGTCCCGCTCACGGCCCACGAAGCCGGTGCCCGGCCGAGGGAGGTTGTGCCGCGCGGGCGCGGTCGAAGATGCCATGGCCTTCACATGTCAGGGCGGTCGGGGAGGTCCTCACCGTGGTGGGGGTCGCTGGCAAGGGGACGACTTCGTAGAGGGGGTGGTCGGAATCTCTGTCTTAGCGCCTGTACGCGCGGTGTGCAAGTGCGGTCGGAGCGCGCCGGTCCCTTCATGTCCGATCTCGGGAGGAAGCCCAGCCGGTCAGCTGGGTCCGCGAGGAAATCGAGAGTTTTCTGAAGATGTTCGCGATGTGCCGGGCCGCCGTCGCCTGGCTGATCGTCAGCCGCTCGGCGATCTCCCTGTTGGACAGCCCCTGCTCGACCAGTTCGGCGATCTCGCGCTCGCGCGGGGTGAGGGTCACCGGCTCGGCCGGGCGGTCCGAGGAGCGGGGGAAGGCCAGGGCGCGGTCGCGCACCTGCTCCAGCGGCAGCGACCGCCAGGCGTTCCAGGCCTCGGCGGTGCGGACGGGGCCCACCCGCTCCTCGACGGCCGACCGCAGCCGCACGGTCTCGGCCGAGGGCCGGTCCAGGGCCGTCCGCAGGTCGGCGGCCACCCCCGTCAGCGCGGCGGCCCGCTCGGCCTCCTCCTCGGCCAGCGCCAGCTCGCCCAGCGCCTCCAGCGCCCGGGCCACCGCGATGCGCTGCCCGGAGGTGAAGCTCACCCGCAGACAGGAGGCCAGCGGCTCGCGGGCCTGGAGGATCAGGCCCTGCGCCAGGTAGAGCCGGCCCAGCTCCCGTGAGCAGTGCGCGGTGGCCGGGGCGGCGCCCAGCTCCTCGAACACCGCCAGGGACTCGGAGAACAGGTCGCGGGCCCGCTCGAACTCGTCCTGCTCGGCGGCGATCGACCCCAGCACGTGCAGGCAGCGCGCCACGCTCCACCGGTCGTGCAGCTTCTCGCCCAGCTCGATGCAGTGCCGCAGCAGCTCCACGGCCCTGTCCGGCTCCCCGCGCCGCCGGGCCAGCTGGGCCAGCACGCCCAGCGCGGTGGTCTCGGTGAGCGGGTCGCCGTCCTGCTCGGCCCAGGCCAGGGCGCGCTCGGCGTGCCGGCGCCCCTCGTCCAGGGCGTTGGTGCGCAGCGCCAGCGCCGCCATGGTGGCCAGCGCCGAGGCGGCGGCCCCCGCCTCCCGGCAGGCCCGTGCCGCCTCCAGGGCGCACATGGCCAGGGTGGACACCCGCGGCGCCACGTCCAGGTCCAGCCGCAGCTCGGCCTGGAGCGCCAGCGCGCGGGCCCGCAGCTGCGGCGACTGCCCGTCGGGGTCGGCGGCCAGCACCGACTCCAGGATCCGCCCTCCGGCGGCGGCCTGGTCGCGCACCAGCCAGTAGGGGCGCAGCGCCACGCACACCCGCAGGGCGTCGTCCACCCGGCCGCGCGAGAGCGCCCACCGCACCACCCGGGCGTGGTTCTCCCGGTGGTGGTCGAGCAGGCGGAAGTGGGCCAGCCGCTCCGACCAGCCCATCGGGGACCGGGAGCCCTCGGCCGCCGCCTCCAGGCGGGTGACGCAGAAGTCCAGGTACCGGGACCAGCGCTCGTCCTCGCCGCCCTCCGCGGCCAGGTGCTCGGCGGCGTAGGCGCGCACCGTCTCGGTCAGCCGGTAGTGGGCGGTGCCCTCGATCTCGGAGTCCACCATGATGAGGGACTTGTCCAGCAGCGAGAAGTGCAGCGGCAGGATGTCGGCCGGGTCCACCCCGTCGCCCGCGCACACGTCCTCGGCCGCCTCCAGGTACCAGGTTCCGAACACCGACAGGCGGTGCAGCAGCGCCCGCTCCGGCTCGTTCAGCAGGCCGTGGCTCCACTCCAGGACCGCTCGCAGCGTGCGCTGGCGCGGCGGCAGGTCGCCGGACCCGTCGCTGGTGAGCAGCTGGAACCGGTCGTCCAGGCGGCGCAGGATCTGCTGCACCGACAGCACCCGCACCCGGGCTGCGGCCAGCTCGATGGCCAGCGGCATGCCGTCGAGCAGCCGGCAGATCTCGGCGATGTGGCCGGAGTTCTCGCGGGTCATCTCGAACCCGGAGCGGGCCGCGTGCGCCCGCGTGACGAACAGCCGCACCGACTCGTAGCGCTGGGCGTCGCGCCGGGGCAGCGGCGCCGGGTCGGCGGAGTAGGGGTCGGTGGGCGTGGGCCGGGCGGGGAGGGACAGCGGCGGCACCCGCCAGATGCTCTCCTCGGGAACGTGCAGGGGCTGGCGGCTGGTGGCCAGGATGCGCACCCGCGGGCAGTCGCGCAGCACCGCGCGGCACAGCCGCCCGACCGGGTCCACCGCGTGCTCGCAGGTGTCCAGGAACAGCAGCAGGCTCTGGGTGCGCAGGGCGGTGATGACCGCCTCGGTCGTGGTGCGGCTGTCGTCCTCCACCGCCTGGAGGACCCCGGCCACCGCGCGCAGCACCTGGTCCTCGGTGGTGGCCTCGCTCAGGTCCACGAAGCGCACCCCGTCGGGGAACCGGCGCATCACGCGCTCGGCCAGGTGCAGGGCCAGCCTGGTCTTGCCGATCCCGCCGGTCCCGGTCAGCGTGACCATCCGGGCGGTGCCCAGCAGGCGGCCCAGGTCGACGATGTCGCGTTCACGGCCGACGAAGCGGATGAACTCGCCGGCGGACAGGGGCAGGTTGTGGCGAGGGGGAGACATGGCCTCGATTTGCATAGGACACCGAACGGTCCGCGGCACGGGCCCGTCCGGACCCGGGACCGCGGAGAACAGTCGCACCCAGTGTCGCACTTCTCCCCGCGCCCTGTCCCGGGAATGGCCGCTTCCGGCACGAGCGGTCGGAAACCGCCCATGCCGGTCGCGTTCGCGTCGTGGACCGGCTACTCTGTGCGGTCGCCCGGCGACCAGGACGCCGGGTCCGCCGCCGCCTGCTCGCCGCTGCCCATGTCCTTGACCTCGTGGCCGCCGTCCTCGTCGAAGGGCGGGAACCACACGAAGGGGATGCCCTTCTTCGAGGCGTACTGGATCTGCTTGCCGACCTTGGCGGTGGAGTGGAACACCTCGGTGTTGAACCCGCGCGAGCGCAGCAGCTCGCCGACGGCCAGGGCGTCGCGGCGCCGCTCGGCGCCGGGCACCACGACCATCACGTCGGTCGGGCAGATCCGGCCGCCCCCGATGCGCCCCTCGGCGACCAGCTTGGCGAAGATCCGGGTCAGGCCGATGGAGATGCCCACGCCCGGCAGCCTGCGGCGGATGAACTGCCCGGCCAGGTCCTCGTACCGGCCGCCGGCGCAGATGCTGCCGTAGCCGGGGTCGTCGTCGAAGGACGCCTCGTAGACCGTGCCGGTGTAGTAGTCCAGCCCGCGGGCGATCGACAGGTCGGCGACCACCGCGCCCTCGGGCAGGTCGGCCAGGTCGTCCAGGACGAACGACAGCTCCTCCAGGCCCTCCTCCAGCAGCGGGGAGGAGACGCCCAGCCCCCGCACCCTGTCGGGCACGTCCGCGCCGGTGCCGCGGACGCGCGCCAGGGCCAGGCAGGCGTCGGCCTGCTCGGCGCTCAGCCCGCCCCCGGTGAGGATCTCCCGGACGCCGTCGTCGCCGATCTTGTGGAGCTTGTCCACGGCCCGGATGACCATGATCGGGTCCTTGACGCCCAGCCCCTCGTAGAAGCCCTGGAGGACCTTGCGGTTGTTGACGTTGAGCGTCCAGGCCGGGATGTCCAGCCCGCTGAGCACCCGGTGCACGATGCGCGGCAGCTCGGCGTCGAAGTGCAGCGGCACGGAGTCGACGTTGATCACGTCGATGTCGCACTGGGTGAACTCGCGGTAGCGCCCCTCCTGCGGCCGCTCGCCCCGCCACACGCGCTGCATCTGGTAGCGCTTGAACGGGAACGTCAGCTCGTTGAAGTGCTGGGCGACGTACCGGGCGAACGGCACCGTCAGGTCGAAGTGCAGCCCCAGCCGGGCGTCGGAGTCGTCCTTGGGGTCGGACTGGAGGCGGTGCAGGGTGTAGACCTCCTGGGAGGTCTCGCCCTTGGCGGTCAGCACCTCCAGGTTCTCCACGGACGGGGTCTCCACCGACGCGAAGCCGAAGGACTCGAATCCGGCGCGGATATGGTCCAGCCAGCGCTGCTCCACGGACCGGACCTGGGGGGTCCACTCGGGGAAACCGCTGATCGGGGCTGGGCGGACGACGCGCTGATCGGACATGCGGAGTTCTCGGCTCCCTGGAAGTCGTACGTGGAAAGCCCCCGAACGGGGGCGTGACCATCCTACGGCCACAGGGGGTGCGGGCACGGCCGCCACCGGCCCACGTGGACGGTTGTGGGCCGGTGGGGCTCCGGCGGAGGTCGGGCGCGACGGCTCCGACGCCGAAGAGCGGGACGTCGGTTCGCCGGCCGCGCGTCCGTGAACGCCGCCGACGGCTCCCACTGTGCGGTCGGGTGCTCGTGCCAGGAGTCGGTTCCGCGACCGCGTACACCGTGCGGGGGCCCTGCCCTCCACCGTAGACGCCGTGGGCGGTGGCGGACAGGGATCGGCGCGGCCGGAAGCGGCCGAAAGCGGTCGCTCACGATGTCGTAAAGTCCGCCTCCCGGGGTAGAGTTCTGTGCTTGTCTGATCACTCTCGGTTCCCGGAGGGGAGCGGATCGCCATCGGACGCCCCGGGGGGCGCGATGGCGCTTCGCGCTGCCCGGGACCCCGCCCCCGCCGGTGTGAGAAAGCGGACCCGCGCGGCGACTGTGCCCAAAACGCCGTCCGGCACGGCCGTCCGGTGTTAGGTTCCAGGGGCGGCGACCCCGCGCGGTCGGCTGAAGGAACCCGTGAAGGTCCGCGGGGAGGCCGGACCCGGGGGCGTCGCGCCCCTCGCTAGCCCGGGCCGTGCGAGCCGCACCCGTCCGTTCGGACCCGGCACTCTCGCTAGGACTGTGACTGTGATCGATCCAGCCAACACCACGAACGACGTTCAAGCACCCGGCGCGCTGTCCACCAAGATCATCATCGCCGGGGGCTTCGGCGTGGGCAAGACCACGTTCGTCGGCGCCGTCTCGGAGATCCCGCCGGTGCGGACCGAGGCCGCGGTGACCGCCGCCAGCGCCGGGGTGGACGACCTCTCCCACACCCCGGACAAGCAGACCACGACCGTGGCCATGGACTTCGGCCGCATCTCGCTCGACACGGACCTGACCCTGTTCCTGTTCGGGACCCCCGGCCAGCAGCGCTTCTGGTTCATGTGGGACGACCTGGTGCGCGGGGCCCTGGGGGCGGTGATCCTGGCCGACACCCGCCGCCTGGAGGACACGTTCCAGGCCCTGGACTACTTCGAGCGCCAGTACCGGCTGCCGTTCGTCGTGGCCGTCAACGAGTTCGACCCCGAGGCGTCGATGTACACCGCCGACGACCTGCGCGACGCCCTCGACCTCACCCCCGACGTCCCGGTCGTGCGCTGCGACGCCCGCGACCGCAGATCGGTCGTGCGGGTGCTGGTGACCCTCGTCAAGCACGCCATGGCGGTGGAGGCCCGCCAGAGCGGGGGGAGCCGGCTCGTGGTCTGATCCCGGTGCAGACCGGCCGCCGCGTCCGCGCGGCCGGTTCTCGAACGTGCGCGTTCGGGGTCTTGTGGGGTGTGTGTCCGGCGTTACCCTGTGGTGGTGTTCGGACGAATGGCGGAAAGCGTGCGCCGTCTGCTGGGTAAGCCCGGCGCGGTGGATCTGCGGCCTTATACCAAGCTCCTGTCGGCTATCGAGGCCGAGGAGGATGGTCTGCGCGAGCTCGACGACACCGAGCTGACGGACAGGGCCATCGAACTCGGCACCGGCGACCTCCCTTACGGGCGCGACGACCTCGTGTCGCTGTGCGCGGTGGGCCGCGAGGCGGCCCGGCGCGCCCTCGACGAGCGCCCCTTCGACGTCCAGCTGCTGGGCGTCATGTCCCTGCTGGACGGGCACGTGGCCGAGATGGCCACCGGTGAGGGCAAGACCCTGACCGGTGCCCTGGCCGCCGCCGGCTTCGCCCTGCGCGGCCGGCGCGTCCACGTCATGAGCGTCAACGACTACCTGGCCCGTCGTGACGCCGAGTGGATGAAGCCGCTGTACGACATGCTCGGCGTCACCGTCGGGTGGATCACCGAGGACTCCACGACCGAGCAGCGGCGCGCGGCGTACTCCTGCGACGTCACCTACGCCCCGGTCAGCGAGCTGGGCTTCGACGTGCTGCGCGACCGCATGGTCACCGACATCGCCGACCGCGTGGTCCCCGAGCCCCACGTCGCCATCATCGACGAGGCCGACTCCGTGCTCGTCGACGAGGCCCGCGTGCCGCTGGTGCTGGCCGGCGCTGCCGAGCGGGTCGACGCCGACGTGGAGATGGCCGACATCGTGCGCACCCTCAAGCCGCGCATGCACTACGAGATCGACGGCGAGGGCCGCAACGTCCAGCTCACCGACGCCGGGATCGACGCGGTCGAGAAGGCGCTGGGCGGCGTGGACCTGTACGCCGAGGACGAGTCGTCCCTGCTGCCGCAGGTCAACCTGGCGCTGCACGCCCACGTGCTGCTCCAGCGCGACGTCCACTACGTGGTGCGCGACGGCGAGGTCCGGATCATCAACGAGTCCCGCGGCCGCATCGCCCTGCTCCAGCGCTGGCCGGACGGCCTGCAGGCGGCCGTCGAGGCCAAGGAGAAGGTCGCGGTCAGCGAGACCGGCGAGGTGCTGGACTCCATCACCGTCCAGTCGCTGATCCTGCGCTACCCGACCCGGGCCGGGATGACCGGTACCGCCATGGCGGTGGCCGAGCAGCTGCGCGAGTTCTACGAGCTCGAGGTCGCGGTCATCCCCTCCAACAAGCCGAACGTCCGCGAGGACCACGGCACCCACCTCTTCGCCACCCGCGAGGAGAAGGAGGACGCCCTCATCGAGGAGGTCGAGGAGGTGCACGCCACCGGGCGTCCCATCCTCATCGGCACCCAGGACGTCGCCGAGTCCGAGCGGCTGGCCGAGCGGCTGCGCAAGGCCGGCCTGGAGTGCGTGGTCCTCAACGCCAAGAACGACGCCGACGAGGCCGCCATCATCGCGGAGGCGGGCACCCACGGCGCCATCACGGTGTCCACCCAGATGGCCGGCCGCGGCACCGACATCCGCCTGGGCGGCAGCGACATGGCCGACCGCGACCGGGTGGTCGAGGCCGGCGGCCTGTACGTCATGGGCTACGGCCGCTACCCCAGCAGCCGCCTGGACGGCCAGCTGCGCGGCCGCGCCGGGCGCCAGGGCGACCCGGGCGACTCGGTGTTCTTCGTCAGCATGGACGACGACGTGGTGGTCAACAACGCGTCCGAGACCTCCGGGTACTCCACCGACGACCGCGGCGAGATCACCGACCCGGCCTGGCTGTCGATGGTGGACCACGCCCAGCGGGTCGCCGAGGGGCAGCTGCTGGAGGTGCACCGCAACACCTGGCGCTACAACCAGCTCATCGACGTGCAGCGGGACGTGGTCCTGGAGCACCGCGAGCTGGTCCTCACCGGCGACGAGGGCGACCGGCACATCAAGAAGGACCGTCCCGAGAAGCACGCGGAGCTGGTCGAGGAGGTGGGGGAGGAGGCGGTCGCCGACGCGGCGCGGCTCATCACCCTGTACCACCTGGACCGCGGCTGGACCGACCACAACGCGTTCCTGTCGGAGCTGCGCGAGGGCATCCACCTGCGCTTCCTGGGCCGCCGGGACCCGCTGGACGAGTTCAACCGCGACGCGGTGCCGGTGTTCAAGGGCTTCCTGGACGACGCCCGTTCGCGGGCCGCGGAGAGCTTCGAGGAGCTGGAGGTCGAGGACGGCGCCCTGGACGTCTCCGAGGTGGGCGTCAAGCGGCCGTCGATGACGTGGACGTACATGGTCCACGACCACCCGTTCAGCTCGGCCCTGGAGGCCGTGGCGGGCCGTCTCAAGGGATTGATGGGGAACAAGGGGAACAAGTAGTTTCCAGGGGCACGTGTTCCGGGGGACGCGTGTTCCGGGGAGATCTTCCGGGAACGCGTGTTCTCGGGGGTTCGTGCCCCCCGCTTTTCCCTGGTGCGGGTCGGGACTTTGGTCCCGGCCCGCACTTACTTTTGTCGGCTACTCTTCTGAAAAGCCTCCGTGGCGGGGGAATCGCCATGCGGAATTGACCGGTGCGGGTTAACATGGCTGCGTTTTCCAGAGAATCCGAGACGGTTGGGACAGAAACTGCTGTGGTCCACGAAATCGGCGCGCAGGAAAAGATCAGTTACGGACGCAATGACCGCTTCCTCGGCGGCCCCGTGGGCGGCGGCCAGTTCTGGATCGACGAGGACGGCCGGGCGGTCGCCAAGATCGGCGGCCCCAAGGAGTGGCGGCCCACGCCGATGATCGACGTCCGTGTGGGCGACGTGTTCAGTGTCGGCGGCCAGGTGTGGAGGGTCACCGATATCGTCGACGCGGAGTCCCCGTCCGCTTATCTGCTGGCCACGCGCATTAGCTGAGTTCACGCCCGCCGGCGGGCCGGCGGGCACCCCTGTTTGCTTGGGCCGGGAATCGCAACCCCGTGCAACCTTTACGGAAAGGTCGCACAGGGTGACGGTTCCCGGTTTTTCGTATGTGGCATGTTTTCTCCCGGTGAGTGTCCGGTAACGGTGAGCGCCGGTGTCGTCGCAGGTCACGGCGGGTATTTCGGTCGGCGTCGGGGGAATCGAGACGCTCCGGTTATCGGAAGGGGGGTGTCCGTGTTACCGCCGCCTCGTTAACGTCGTTCGGGCAGGGCGCGCCCCGTTCCGGGCCGCCGCGCCCGCCGCCCCGTGGCCGGTCCCAGGGGCTGTCCCCCGCCCCTGGGCCTGGCCTCCCCGCCGTCGGCGGGGGCCTTCTGCTTCCGCCTTCCCGCCCCGTTCCCGCCTCCGGGGACGGCCCTGCCCTCGCCCGGGGGAGGGCTCATAACCGGTTCCAGTGCCATGTGGCGGAAGGAAGTCGTTCCCCTGCTGGGGAAGTGCTGCCCTGTGGGGCTTGCATTAGAACGAGTTTCAGTATTACGCTCAGGCCATGCCCGGCCCGGTGAGGGCGTCCGGTGGTTCGGTCACCCGGCGCCAAGGACGGCCGGTGAGGATCGTCGCCCGCCGAGACCGGATCGCGCCCCGGGACCGGCGGGCGGCGGCCGTCTCAGGCCAGTAGGCGCGAGATCTCCTCGAAGGTGGGGCAGGGCCAGGCCAGTCCGCACCCCGCGCACGTGCCGCCCTCCTCCTCGACGGGGTGGTGCAGCCGCAGCAGTTCCGCGCACACCCCCGCCAGGGCCGCCACGTCGTTGCGCGCGTTCGCGTAGAAGGCCACGTCGTTGATCCGGGACAGCGGGCTCTCGGAGCCGCCCCGCGGTATCCCGACCGTGTCGGGCTCCCAGGGGACCGCCCGGGCCGAGCGCTCCCGGATGCCCTCGACGCACCGGAGCAGTAACGCGTGCTCGGTGGCACTCCCTTTCGTCGGCCTGGTGAACGGCATCGCCGATCTCCCCCCAACGGGTGGATGCGCAGATACATCTAGTGACTCAGCGTATACCTATCATCGCGCAATGTCGCGACACGGGGAGGAGTGCACGGGAGCGGGCTGCCCCCAAGGGGAGGGGCAGCCCGCCGGGAAGGGGGTCGGGTACGGGCTAGCCGCAGCCGCCGCCGCAGGCGCACGAACCGCCGCTCTGGCAGCCGCACCCGCAGCCCGAACCGCAGCTGCAGGCGCTCGGGGGAGTGGTCAGGGGGTGGGTCATGATCCCTCCTCGGATCGGTCCGGAGTCCGGTCCACCGCGCCGGGCGGCGCGGTTCCCGACAGATGACGTGCCCGGGGCCGGGCTTTCCCAATCCGGGACGGTGTCCTTGACGAATCCTGACCGACACGCCGGGGCCCCGGCGGCCCGTCCCCACCGGCCCGGGCGAATCCGGGCTCAGGCGAAGAAGCCCGGGGAACGGCTCGGGCGACGCGTCATTCGGTAGAGCCAAACCTGGCCGATGAGCATGACCGGAATGGCGGGGGCCAGCACCGACCACACCAGCACGGCGGTCGTGTCCGGGACCGGGGCCAGCGGCAGGTCTCCCACCACCGCCACCAGCACGCCCGGCACCGCGATCGCCACCGCGGAGGTGTGCCGGGACAGCATCGGGCCGGACAGCCCCGCGGTCGCCGCCAGGGCGGCCGCCAGCACCACCGCCGGGACCACCGCCGCCGCGCCCACTCCGGCGCCCGACAGCGGGGCGGACACGGCGGTGACCAGGGTCCCCGCCAGGGCCGCCAGGGCGATCCGGCGGGTGTCGCGGGCGGCCACGTCCGCGCTCTCGGCGTCGGACTCGCCGACCAGCCGCTCGGCCCCGAAGGCGGCACCCCGCAGCGCGAACAGCAGCACCACGGTCAGCGCGCACGGGACCGTGAACAGGGAGACCCCCGGTTCGCCGGCGACCAGCGACGCCAGGACCCAGCCCCAGGAGAGGGCCAGTGTCCAGCTGCCCGCGACGACGGCGCCGTCCCACAGGGCCGCCCACCCCGGGCCCGGCACCCGCGAGCGCAGCCACAGGCCCGCGTCGCGCACCAGCAGCCCCGCGGCCAGCGCCACCAGCACCGGCCACAGCCGCGCCACCACGTGGTGCTCCACGGACGGGAACAGCCCGGCCAGCACCCCCACCAGGGCCACCAGCCACACCTCGGTGGCCAGGAAGTAGGGGGCGATCGCGGCCACCACCCGGCGCCGCTGGTCGGGGCCGCGCGCCACGCGCGGCATCAGCATGCCCAGCCCCACGTCGGCCCCGGCCAGCACCAGGTAGCCGACGACGAACAGGGCGAGCAGAAGAGAGGACAGGGAGGAAAGGACGTCCGACATGGCACGGCTCCGGTTCAGAACGTGGGGACGGGGGTGGAGGACTCCGCCGGGGCGGCGCCGTCGTCGCGGCGCTCGGCCAGCGGGCCGCCCTCGGGGCCGCGCCGGGCGAACCGCACGAGCAGCCACCAGGTCGTCCCGGCCAGCAGCGCGAACGCCAGCGTGAACAGCCCGAAGGCGGCCGCGGCGGCCGCCGGGGACATCGGCGTCACCGCGTCGGCGGTGGTCAGGTGGTGCACGACGGTCCACGGCTGGCGGTTGGTCTCCCGGAACACCCACCCGCCGACGCTCGCCAGGTAGGGCAGGAAGGGCAGTACGGCCAGCGGGTACAGCGCCCCCCGCAGCCTCCGCGCGCTCTTGGACACACGGGCGATCACCCAGCCCAGCAGCAGCACCGGCCCCAGGAGGAACATCAGGCCCCACATGCCCATCATGAAGACCTCCGCGGCGGTCCCGACGCCGGCGTGCACCCCGCTGCCGGCCGCCTCGATGGCCTCGATCTCCGCCGCGGAGTAGGTCTGGCCGCTGGTGGGCGGGTCCTGCCCGAACAGACCGAACTGCACCCCGCCGAAGCCCGCCACCGGGATCGGCAGCAGGACCATCACCAGCGCCCCGTAGCCGATGCCGCGCGAGAACATCCGCTGCGGGTCGCTCCCGCGCCGCAGGTGGTAGGCGCTCGTCGCGATGATCACCGCCGCGCCCACCAGCAGGGCGCCGGTCACGATGTGCCCGAACGCCATCGTCGCCGCGGGGTTCGTCATCAGCGCCACCGGGTCGGTCAGGTGGGCGACGCCGTCCACCATCTCGAAGCCCACCGGGTTGCGCAGGAACCCGTTGGACACCAGCACCCACCAGGCCGACAGGTACGCCGTCGCGGTGACCACCGCGAAGCACCCCAGGTGCGCCCAGCGGCCCATCCGGTCCCACCCGAAGATCCACAGCCCCAGGAACGTGGACTCGATGAAGAACGCCGTCATCGTCTCCAGGGCCAGCGGCGCCCCGAAGGAGTAGCCGTACATCTCCTGGAGGCCGCTCCAGTTGAGCGCCAGCTGGAGTTCCATGACCAGTCCGGAGAGCACGCCCATGCCGTAGTTGACCAGGTACAGCCCGCCCCAGAAGCGGACCGCGGACATCCGCTCCCGGTCGCCGGACAGGGTCGCCCGCAGCTGGGCGGTGAGGATGTAGGGCGCCAGCCCCAGGGTCAGGGCCACGAACATGAAGTGCGTCGCCGCCGTGAACGCGAACTGGAGCCGCGCCAGGAGGAGGGGATCGTCGAACATCGCAGGGCCTCGTGATCGTCGTCGGGAATCACGAGAAGCATCCGCCGCGGGTCCGGTCCCGGGCATCGTCCGGCGGAGGGCTTTCGCCCGTCTCCCACGGGGGTAGCCGGCCCCGGGGCGCTACTCCCGGGGGGTTACGGGGGTCCCCTAGGGGTTCCGTCCGCTCCAGCCGGGGGTCACCAGCGCCGACTCGTAGGCCAGCACCACCAGCTGCGCCCGGTCCCGCACGCCCAGCTTGACCATGGCCCGGCTGACGTGGGTCTTGGCCGTGGCGGGGCTGAGCACCAGCTCCCGGGCGATCTCCTCGTTGGACAGCCCGCGGCCCACCAGCGCCACCACCTCCCGCTCCCGGTCGGTGAGGCCGTTCAGGCGCGGCGACGGCTCCGCGTTCGCGCGCGGGCGGCTGGTGTAGTCCGAGATCAGCCGCCGGGTGATCCCCGGCGACAGCAGCGCCTCGCCCCGGTGCACCACCCGCACGGCCTGCAACAGGTCGCGCGGCTCGGTGTCCTTGACCAGGAACCCGCTCACCCCCGAGCGCAGCGCCTCGAAAATGTACTCGTCCAGGTCGAACGTGGTCAGGATGATGATCCGGGTCTTCTCCAGGGCGGGCTCGGCGATGATGCGCGCGGCCGCCGCCAGGCCGTCCACCCCGGGCATGCGGATGTCCATGAGGACCACGTCGGGGCGTTCGGCGCGGGCCAGCCGCACCGCCTCCTCGCCGTCGGCGGCCTCGGCGACCACCTGGATGTCGTCCGCGCTGTCCAGGAGGGCGCGGAAGCCGGCCCGCACCAGCGCCTGGTCGTCGGCGAGCAGTACGCGGATCAACGTTCACCCCGTTCGTTCTTCGGAACCCGTGATCGGCAGCCGGGCCCGCACCCGGAATCCTCCACCCTCCAGCGGGCCCGCGTCCACCGTCCCGCCGACCAGGGCGGCCCGCTCGCGCATGCCGCTGATGCCGTTGCCCGCGGCGGGGGAGCCCAGGGTGCCCCGCCCGTTGTCGGCGACCTCCACCACCACCGCGTCGGGGAGGTAGTCGACCAGCACCGTGGCCCGGTCCGCCTCCGCGTGGCGCACCACGTTGGTGAGCGCCTCCTGCACGGTCCGGTAGGCGGCGGAGTCGGTGCCCACCGGCAGCCGCACGGGGGTGCCGGCGACCTTCACCTCCACCGCGATCCCGGCGCCCCGGGCGGCCTCGGCGACCTCGCCGATCCGGTCGACCCCGGCGACGGGGGAGCGCGGCGCGCCCTCGTCGGCCGCCCGCAGCACCCCGAGGATGGCGCGCAGCTCCACCAGCGTGTCCTTGCTGGTCTGCTTGATGGTGGCCAGCGCCTGGGAGGCCCGCTCCGGCTCGCTCTCCATCAGGTACAGGGCGGTGCCGGCCTGCACGTTGATGAGCGAGATGTTGTGCGCGACCGTGTCGTGGACGTCGCGGGCCAGCCGCAGCCGCTCCTCGGAGGCCCGCCGCAGCAGCTCCTCCTCCCGGGTGCGGCCGGCCTCGGCCTCTCGCTCCCGGTCCGCCTTGAGGTACTCCTGCCGCCAGCGCACCACCTCGCCGGCGCACAGCAGCACCAGCACCCACCCGACGATGCCCAGCGCCTCGGGGCGGAACGTCTCGTTGGCCGCCAGTTCGTAGCCGTTCACGGCCAGGAACTGCACGATCCCCAGGGTCCAGCCGAACGTGCGGTACCCCCACCGGACCAGGCTGTAGAGCATGACGGCGGTGCAGGCCATGACCACGCCGTCGGGGAAGCCCAGGGGGTAGTAGACGGTCGCCGCGCTCACCGACACCAGTCCGACGACGCAGGGGAAGGCGGTGCGCCACAGCAGGGACAGGGAGGCGACCGCGATGAGCGCGTACCCCCACGGCCAGGGGTCGCGCGCACCGGTCGCGGGATCCGTCATCTGGACCACGAACGTGCTGCCCGCCGACAGCAGGAGCAGGCTCAGGGCGATCCAGGTGTCGGTCCGTGCGGGGCGCGGGAGTAGTGCTGTCACACCCTCGACGGTACGGCCCGCACGTAGGGGTTTCCGTCCTCCCCCGGGAGGCGATCGCGGCCCCGCGCCTACTCCCCGCGGAGTACCCCGCCGCCCCGGGCGGCCGGAGGACGGCGGTCAGAAGACGCCGTCGGGCGGCGCGGGGGAGTCGACCGCGCCGGTGTCGCGCACCGGGCCGCGGCCGGAGGCGAACCGGTCCAGCTCCTCGCCGGAGAGCAGCCGGGCCATCTCCGGGTCGCGGTGGGCCCGCCGGGACAGCTCGTCCACCGGCAGAGGCCCGTGGGACGCGGTCAGCACCAGGTTGCCGAACCGGCGGCCGCGCAGCACCCCCGGCTCCGCCGACAGCGCCACGTGCGGCAGCACCTCCCGGACGGTCGCCACCTGGCCGCGGGTGTGCGCCAGCGCGCCGCCGTCGCCCACGTTCACCGCCAGCAGCCCGCCGGGGCGCAGCACCCGGGCGGCCTCGGCGTAGAACTCCACCGACGTCAGCCGGGCCGGGGTGCGGGCCCCCGCGAAGACGTCGGACACGATGAGGTCGGCGCTCGCGTCGTGCCGGGCCGCGATCCACTCCCGGGCGTCGCCGATCCCCACCCGCAGCTGCGCGCGCCGGTCCCAGGGCAGCCGCCGCCGCACCAGCTCCACCAGCGGGGCGTTCACGTCCACCGCCCGCTGGCGCGAACCCGGACGGGTGTGCGCGATGTAGCGGGCCAGGGTGAGCGCCCCGGCGCCCAGGTGCAGGGCGTCGACCGGTTCCCGGGCGGGGGCGACCAGGTCTGCGGCGTGCGCGATCCGCCGCACGTAGGAGAAGTCCAGGTGCCCGGGGTCCGACAGGTCCACGTGCGACTGGGGCGTGCCGTCCACCACCAGGAACCACGATTCGGCCCGGTCGGCGTCGGCCAGCAGCTCCATGCCCGGCGCCCCGACGACCTCGTCGTCTTCCCGTGTCCCGCGTCCGCCCATGTCCCCGTCCCGTCCGTCCCGGTGCGGCCCCCAGCGTAGCCGTCCACAGGTCGGGGAATCGCCGCGCGCTGCGCCCCCCGGTGGCGCTAGCCTGGGGTTCCCCTGATTCTTTCGAGTTGTTCCAACACCCGCGCCCCGGCCGGGGCGCGTTCACCGAGGAGTGGCCGTGCTACTGCGGATGTCGACCCTGTTCCTGCGCACCCTGCGTGAGGACCCGGCGGACGCCGAGGTGCCGAGCCACAAGCTGCTGGTCCGCGGCGGCTACGTGCGCCGCGCCGCCCCCGGCGTCTACTCCTGGCTGCCCCTGGGCAAGATCGTCCTGGAGAACGTCGCCCGCGTGGTGCGCGAGGAGATGAACGCCATGGGCGGCCAGGAGCTGCTGCTGCCCGCGCTGCTGCCCAGGGAGTACTACGAGGCGACCGGCCGCTGGGAGGAGTACGGCGACACCCTCTTCCGCCTCCAGGACCGCAAGGGCGCCGACTACCTGCTCGGCCCCACGCACGAGGAGGTCTTCACCCTCCTGGTCAAGGGCGAGTACTCCTCCTACAAGGACTTCCCGGTCATCCTGTACCAGATCCAGGAGAAGTTCCGCGACGAGGCCCGGCCCCGGGCCGGCGTGCTGCGCGGCCGCGAGTTCCACATGAAGGACTCCTACTCCTTCGACATCGACGACGCCGGGCTCCAGGAGTCCTACGACAAGCACCGGGCCGCCTACATCCGGATCTTCGACCGGCTGGGCCTGGAGTACGTCATCGTCAAGGCCACCTCCGGCGCCATGGGCGGCTCGGCCTCCGAGGAGTTCCTCGCGGTCGCGCCCACCGGCGAGGACACCTTCGTGCGCAGCACGGGGTCGGACTACGCCGCCAACGTCGAGGCGGTCACCACCCCGGCCCCCGCCGCCCTGCCGGTCGAGGGGCTGCCCGAGGCGAAGGTCCACCACACCCCGGACACCGCCACCATCCGCACCCTCGTCGACTTCCTCAACGGTCTCGACCTGGGCCGCGACTTCAGCGAGGCCGACACCCTCAAGAACGTCCTGGTCAAGACCCGCGCCCCGGGCTCGGACGAGTGGGAGCTGCTGGCCGTCGGCCTGCCGGGCGACCGCGAGGTGGACTTCAAGCGCCTGGAGGCCGCCCTGGAGCCCGCCGAGGTGGCGCTGCTGGACGAGGCGGACTTCGCCGCCAACCCGTTCCTGGCCAAGGGCTACATCGGCCCCCGCGCGCTGCTCGACAACAAGGTCCGCTACCTCGTCGACCCGCGCGTGGTCACCGGCACCGCCTGGGTGACCGGCGCCGACCGGACCGACCACCACGTCATCGACCTGGTGGCGGGGCGCGACTTCACCCCGGACGGCGTCATCGACGTCGCCGAGGTCCGCGACGGCGACCCCTCCCCGGACGGGCAGGGCACCCTGTACACCGCGCGGGGCATCGAGATCGGCCACATCTTCCAGCTGGGCCGCAAGTACACCGACGCCTTCCAGGTCGACGCCCTGGGCCCGGACGGCAAGCCCAAGCGCATCACCATGGGCTCCTACGGCATCGGCGTCTCCCGGGTGGTGGCCTCGGTCGTCGAGCAGTCCCACGACGACAAGGGCATCATCTGGCCGCGCGAGATCGCCCCGGCCGACGTGCACGTCATCGGCACCGGCAAGGGCGACCAGATCGAGGAGGCGCTGCGCATCGCCGGCGAGCTGGAGGCCCGCGGGCTGCGCGTGCTGGTGGACGACCGCAAGGGCGTCTCGCCGGGCGTGAAGTTCACCGACGCCGAGCTGCTGGGCGTGCCCACCGCCGTCATCATCGGCCGCGGCCTGGCCGACGGCGTGGTGGAGCTGCGCGACCGCGCCACCGGGGAGCGCGAGGAGGTCGCCCTGGACGCGATCGTCGAGCGCGCCGCGGCCGCCTGCCGCGCCTGACCCGCGCCGGAACGGCCCCGCCCGCAACCCCGGGCGGGGCCGTTCCGTCAGTCCGTGTCCCTGCCCGCCCGGCGCCCCGAGGGCGGGGGAGGGCGGCGGGCGCTAGGCCTCGTCGAAGCCCGGCAGGGCTCCGGGCTCCCCGCCGCGTTCGACCACCCGCACCGCCGCCTCCTGGAGGCCGCGGGCCCCCGCGGTGCGCAGGTCGGTGTCGCGGGCGGCCGACAGCCACGCGTAGGCGCGGGCCGTCGCCTCCTCCAGCCCCAGCAGGAAGGCGTCCAGGGCGGCGTCGTCGCGCGACGCCGGCAGGGGGTAGGTCGCCAGCGCGGGCGCCGGGTCCACGCCCGCGGCCACCGACAAGGCGTGCAGTTCGTCACGCAGCGCCTTGTGCACCAGCGCCGCCTCCCCGGCCCGGGTGCGGTAGTCGAGGTCGCCCCCGGCCCCGCCCGCGAACTCGTACCCGTACACCGCCGCGTGCTCGGCGGCCAGGGCCTCCGCCAGGGCCGCGGGGCCGTCGTCGGCCGCCTCGACGGACAGGTCCGCGTCACTCACCGGGCACCGCCACCTTCCATCGCTCTCTCCATCGCCCGGCCGCTCACGCGCGCGCCAGCAGGTGGGCGTGCACGGCCTCGCAGGCTCCGATACCGCTGATCAGCTGGGCCAGGCCGGGGTCGGACACCGCCGCCGCCTGGTCGATGCGGGCCGCCGCGGCCGAGGCCTCCAGCACCCGCAGCCCCTCGGCGTCGGGCGCGGTGTCCGGGGCCGGGTCGGTCGGCTCCCCGGACGGGGCCGCCGACTCCTCCGCCGCCGAGTCCTCGGGCAGCGCCGCCGTCAGCGCGTCCACGTGCTCCAGGTGGTGGGCGCGCAACCGCTCCAGCAGGTCGGACGGCCCCGAGCCGGTCTCGATCGCCGCGGCGTAGCGGGCCGCGACCAGCTCCTTCTCCCACAGCAGCGAGCGGACCACGTGCTCGTCGGGGGTCACGTCGGCCGGATACCAGTCGGCCCCGCCGCACCCGCTCAGGCCGAAGGCCCCGGCGACCGCCGCCGCCGCGCCCAGGACCGTACGGCGGCTGACCCCGACCTCGCCCACGCGCTCTCCCCTCCGTGCCCGGCCCTTTGCCCCGCACCGCCCTCGGCGCCGGACGCCCGGCCTCTTCGTTCTCGCGCTCCCATCTTTCCACGCCCGGCGCCGGAACCGGTCCCCGTCCACACCCCCTGCGGGACAGGGCCTGCGGGTCCGCCGGGACACACCCCGACGCGCCCCCGCCACGGACCGCGACCTGGAAGGGGTCCGGGTGTGGATACCCTTGCACCACGACCGCCGTCGTACGCGACGCGCGGCCGGTTCGCGTCCCCGAGCGGGAGCGGACCCACCAGTCGAAGACTTACGTACAGAGCTGGACCGCCCCGTACACCGGCCCGAAGGCCGCGCGGGCGGGATTCTCGCCTTGAAGGGGCACACCACATGGGAGCGCAGGCGCGTGAGGAGCGCATCGCCGAGCTGCTGGAACCCGTCCTGGCCGCGGCCGGGCTGGACCTGGAGGCCGTCGAGCTGACACCGGCCGGCAAGCGCCGGGTGCTGCGCGTGGTCGTGGACTCCGAGAACGGGGTGGACCTGGACACCGTCGGTGAGGTCAGCCAGGAGGTCGACACGGCCCTGGAGTCCTCCGACGTCATGGGCGAACTGCCCTACGTCCTGGAGGTCACCTCCCCCGGGGTGGACCGCCCGCTGACCCTGCCCAGGCACTGGCGCCGCTCGCGCGGGCGCCTGGTGCAGGCCACCCTCGCCGAGGGCGGCGGGATCACCGGTCGGGTCACCGAGGCCGACGACGAGGGCGTCACCCTGGACGTCGAGGGTCGTCCCCGCACCTTCACCTACGCCGAGATCGGCAAGGGCAAGGTGCAGGTGGAATTCCGCCGTGCCGCCGACACCGACGCGGCGGACTAGAGGGGGAGCCCCGTGGACATTGACATGAGCGTTCTGCGCAGCCTGGAACGCGAGAAGGACATCTCCGTCGAGCTGGTCGCCCGGGCCATCGAGGACGCGCTGCTGATCGCGTACCACCGGGAAGAGGGCCCCGACAAGAAGGCCAGGGTCGAACTCGACCGCTCCACCGGGCACGTCACCGTGTGGGTGGCCGAGCTGGACGAGGAGGGCGACGTCGTCGGCGAGTCCGACGGCACCCCCACCAACTTCGGCCGCATCGCGACCTCCACCGCCAAGCAGGTCATCCTCCAGCGCCTGCGCGACGCCGAGGACGAGCTGACCCTGGGCGAGTTCGCCGGGCGCGAGCACGACATCGTCTCCGGCATCATCCAGCAGGGCAAGGACCCCCGCAACGTGCTGGTCGACCTGGGCCGGATCGAGGCGGTGCTGCCCCCGCAGGAGCAGGTGCCCACCGAGACCTACACCCACGGCGAGCGCCTGCGCGCCTACGTGGTGCAGGTCCGCAAGGGCCACCGCGGCCCCTCGGTGACCCTCTCGCGCACCCACCCCAACCTGGTGCGCAAGCTCTTCGAGCTGGAGGTCCCCGAGATCGCCGACGGCACCGTGGAGATCGCGGCCATCGCCCGTGAGGCCGGCCACCGCACCAAGATGGCGGTCCGCTCCAACCGGGGCGGCGTCAACGCCAAGGGCGCCTGCATCGGCCCCCTGGGCAGCCGCGTGCGCAATGTCATGGCGGAGCTGCACGGAGAGAAGATCGACATCGTCGACTACTCCGACGACCCCGCGGTGTTCGTCGCCAACGCGCTGTCCCCGGCGCGGGTCAATTCCGTGGAAATCCTCGACATGGCCGCCCGGGTGGCCCGGGTGATCGTTCCCGACTACCAGCAGTCGCTGGCGATCGGCAAGGAGGGCCAGAACGCCCGCCTGGCCGCGCGTCTGACCGGATGGCGCATCGACATCCGCTCCGACGCGGAGGTCCCGCAGGACGCCGACGAGGCGGAGGACGGGACCGGTGCGGGCGGTCGCGGCGCCGCGACGGACGGTTAACGGGTCGCGGTCGTGGCTCGACGCGATATGGTTGCCGAAGACGGTCCCGACCGTCCCACGCGCACGTGTGTGGGGTGCCGGTCGCGGGCAGTCCAATCCGACCTCGTTCGGATGGTGGCCGAGGGCACGGCCGTCATCCCCGACGTTCGGGGTCGACGTCCGGGTCGCGGTGCCTACCTGCACGACGATCGGCGCTGCCTCGAGGCGGCCGAGCGCAGGCGGGTGTGGTCACGCGCCTTTCGGAGGGGACCGGGCGACGGTGGGTGGGACGTTTCACGTGTGGAGGCGCTGTTCGGTGTCACCCCGCACGACCCGCCGGCGGACCCGTCCCGATAGGGTTGGAATGTCCGGGCCGGCCTCCGGGTTGTAGTGACCGAGGTCGGCGTGCAGTGCTGCGCGCTGCACGAGTTGTGTACGGCCCATTGTTGTGTAGCGATGAGGAAGCAGGTCGAGATTGCGATGAGCGCCTGATGAGTACGCAGCGATGAGTACGAGCTAACAACGGTCCGGCACGAGCCCATGTCCCGGACCGAAGCTGAAGGAGAGTAGTGGCGAAGGTCCGGGTGTACGAACTCGCGAAGGAGTTCGGAGTAGAGAGCAAGGCCGTCCTGGCCAAGCTCAACGAGATGGGCGAATTCGTCCGTTCGGCGTCCTCGACGATAGAGGCCCCCGTCGTGCGACGCCTGCAGGAAGCTTTCAACAACGGGAACGACGGCGGCAAGAAGGGCGGGGCTCCCAAGCCCGGCCCGCGCGCCGAGTCCTCCGCGGCCCCCAAGCCGGGGCCCGCGCCCAAGCCGGGCCCCAAGCCGGGTCCGGCCGCCAAGCCCGCCCCGCAGTCCCCGGCCGCGCAGCCCCCGTCCTTCCAGGGCGAGCCCGCGCGTCCGGCGGGCCCCAAGCCGGGCCCCAAGGCCCCGCGCGGCGAGTCCGGCCAGCGTCCCGGCGGTGCTCCGCGCCCCGGACCGCAGGGCCGTCCCGAGGGCGGCGCCCCGCGCGGCGACCGTCCCGAGCGCGGTGAGCGCCCGCAGCGCGGCGACCGCGGTCCGCGTCCCGAGGGCCGCAGCCCCCGTCCGGGCCCGCGCCCGGCCGGTCCGCGCCCCGGCAACAACCCGTTCCAGACCAACGCCTCGGGCATGGGTGCCAAGCCGGCCCCGCGTCCGGGCGGCGGCGCCCCGCGTCCGGGCGGTCCCAGCGGCCAGGGCGGTCCCCGTCCCGGCCCGCGTCCGGGCCCGCAGGGCGACCAGCGCGCTCCCCGCCCCGGCGGCGGCGCTCCGCGTCCGGGTGCTCCCGGCGGCCAGGGCGGTCCCCGTCCCGGCCCGCGTCCGGGCCCGCAGGGCGACCGCGCCCCGCGTCCGGGCGGTGCCGCGGGCGTGCCGCGTCCCGGCGGCGCGGCCGGCGCCCCCCGTCCCGGTGGCGGCGCTCCGCGTCCGGGCGGTCCGCGTCCCAGCCCGATGAACATGCCCTCGTCCCGTCCCGCCCCGGCCGGCGGTGCCGGTCGCGGCGGTGCCGGCGGCGGTCGTCCCGGCCCCGGCGGCCGCGGCCGCGGCGGCGCCCCCGCGGGTGCCGGCCTG
>NZ_JBHVLR010000002.1:0-168199 GCF_042797335.1 Nocardiopsis sp. NPDC057823
GGGGCGCCCGGTCGGAACCGGGCGCCCCCGCCGGGTGTCCGAGCTGTTCTTTTCGAACCCCGGCCGTACTCCGGCCCGCCCGACGAATGGCGGAAGGTCCTCAACGGACGGCCTGCGGCCGCACGCTTCCCCCGAGGACCACTCCTCCGGGCCCGGAGAACCCCGCCGGGCTCCTCACGGACCCCGGCGGCACAGGGGAACACCTGGAGAACAGGCCCTAGGAAACGGCGGGGCCGGCGGTGGCCGGAGCGCTCTGGCTGCCGTTGTCCTCGCTGGGCATGTCGCGGGCGACGAAGGTCTCCACGTCGAACAGATTCCCGTTGGAACGGTCCACCACGTTCAGGAGGGTGGACATCTTGGCGATCTCCTCCACCTGCTCCTGGATGAACCACTGCAGGAACTGCTCGCCGGTGTAGTCGTCCTCGTCGCGGGCGACCTTGGCCAGCCGCTGGAACTGGTCGGAGACCTCGCGCTCCTGGCGCAGGGCCAGGGCGACCAGGTCGCGCGGCGCGGCGAACTCGGTCTCGATCTCGTCCACGCCCTGGAGGGCGAAGTCGACGTCCCGGTCGATGAGGTAGCGCACCAGCATCATGGCGTGGTCGCGCTCCTCCAGGGACTGCTCGTAGAACACCCGGGCCAGCTGGGGCAGGTCGTGCGTGTCGAACCAGGCGGCGAGGGCCACGTACTGGTGGGAGGCCGTGAACTCGTGCCGCACCTGGTCGACGAGGAGACGGTGGAACTTGGAAAGGCCACTATCGCTGCTCTTGTTCGAAGTCATGCCCCTACAATAGCCCATGCAAAGCCATTATCGGAAATCAGCGAAACGCCGAAGAATTCGTTAGGCAAGCCTTTCCAAGCCTTTCTTGGGTTCATTTAGGTAAGGTATGCCAAAGTAAGGCGGAACTTATTTCGCGTTTTCGTTCCCGCTGGTGGCGAATGCCCCGAAGGCGGAGACCCGCCCCATCGGTGCCGGTGTGGTGTCCACCATCCGGACGCCCGAGCCCACCCGTCGGGCATCGCCCCCTAGACTGGGGGCGTGATCAGTCGAATCGACCTCCGAGGCAGCCAGGACGACCCCCGCGACGCCCTTCCGCGCGCGGCCATGGACGTGGCGGACGCCGCCGAGCGCGTGCGCCCCCTGTGCGAGGACGTCCGCCATCGCGGTGTCGAGGCGCTGATCGAGCTCACCGAGCGCTTCGACGGGGTTCGGCTCACCGACATCCGCGTCCCCAAGGACGCGATCGACGCCGCCCTGGCCGGCCTCGACCCGGCCGTGCGCGCCGCGCTGGAGGAGTCCATCCGCCGCGCCCGCAAGGTCCACCGCGACCAGCGCCGCACCGACCACACCACCGAGGTCGTCCCCGGCGGCACCGTCACCGAGCGCTGGATCCCGGTCGACCGGGTCGGCCTCTACGTGCCGGGCGGCCGCGCCGTCTACCCGTCCAGCGTCGTCATGAACGTCGTCCCCGCCCAGGAGGCGGGCGTGCGCTCCCTGGCGGTCACCTCGCCGCCGCAGAAGGAGTTCGGCGGCCTGCCGCACCCCACCATCCTCGCCGCCTGCGCCCTGCTCGGCGTCGACGAGGTCTACGCCGTGGGCGGCGCCCAGGCCGTCGCCATGTTCGCCTACGGCGCCGGCGGGTGCGCCCGCACCGACATGGTCACCGGCCCCGGCAACATCTGGGTCGCCGCCGCCAAGCGCCTTCTCAAGGGGGTCATCGGCATCGACGCCGAGGCGGGCCCGACCGAGATCGCCGTCCTGGCCGACGCCACCGCCGACCCCGACCACGTCGCCGCCGACCTCGTCAGCCAGGCCGAGCACGACGTGGTGGCCGCCTCCGTCCTGGTCACCCCGGACGAGGCCCTGGCCGACGCCGTCGTCGACCGCCTGCGCGTCCGCGCCGCCGCCACCCGGCACGCCGACCGCGTCCGCGAGGCCCTGTCCGGGCCCCAGTCCGGCATCGTCCTGGTCGACGACCTCGACCACGGGCTCGACGTCGTCAACGCCTACGCCGCAGAACACCTGGAGGTCATGACCGCCGACGCCGCCGCCGTCGCGGCCCGCGTGCGCAACGCCGGGGCGATCTTCGTCGGCGCCTACGCCCCGGTCTCCCTCGGCGATTACGCCGCGGGGTCCAACCACGTGCTGCCCACCGGCGGGTGCGCCTGCCACAGCGGCGGCCTGAGCGTGCAGACCTTCCTGCGCGGGGTGCACGTGGTCGAGTACGACCGCGACGCGTTGGCCGACGTCGCCCATCACGTCATCACCCTCGCCGAGGCCGAGGACCTGCCCGCCCACGGCGAGGCCGTCGCCGCGCGGTTCCCCACGGCCTAGCCGGAGCCGCGACCGACCGGACGGTGCGGCGCCCCGGACCCCGCCCGGGTCCGGCCCGCCTCCGCGGGCACCGCGCGCCGCACCGACCACGACCGACCATGAGCGTGACACCCGTGAGCTTCACTCTGAACGACCTGCCCCTGCGCGACGACCTGCGCGGCCGCTCGCCCTACGGGGCCCCGCAGATCGACGTGCCGGTGGTCCTCAACACCAACGAGAACCCGCACCCGCCGTCGGAGCGGCTGGCCCGCGCCCTGGCCGACGCCGTCGCCGAGACCGCGGCGGGCCTGAACCGCTACCCCGACCGCGACGCCGTCCGGCTGCGCCGCGGCCTGGCCGAGTACCTCGGCCACGGGCTGACCACCGCCAACGTGTGGGCGGCCAACGGCTCCAACGAGATCCTCCAGCAGATCCTCCAGGCCTTCGGCGGGCCCGGCCGCACCGCGATGGGCTTCGAGCCGTCCTACTCGATGCACCCCATCATCTCCCGCGGCACCGGCACCGCCTGGGCGGCGGTGCCCCGCACCGCCGACTTCCGGATCGACGTGGACGCCGCCCTGGCCGCCATCGCCGAGCACGAGCCCAGCGTCATCTTCCTGACCTCGCCCAACAACCCCACCGGAACGGCCCTGCCGATCGCCGACATCGAGCGCATCGCCGCCGCCGCGCCGGGCGTGGTCGTCGTGGACGAGGCCTACGCCGAGTTCCGCCGGGAGGGCACCCCCAGCGCCCTGCGCCTGCTGGCCGACCACCCGCGCCTGATCGTCTCGCGCACCATGTCCAAGGCGTTCGCGCTGGCCGGGGCCCGCCTGGGCTACCTGGCCGCGCACCCCGCCGTGGTGGACGCCCTGCAGCTGGTCCGCCTGCCGTACCACTTGTCGGCCGTCACCCAGACCGTCGCCCTGGTCGCCCTGGACCACGCCGACGAGCTCCTGGGCGCCGTCGCCGACCTGCGCGCCGAACGCGACTCCCTGGTGGAGTGGCTGCGCGCCCACGGGTTCACCGTCGCCGACTCCGACGCCAACTTCGTCCTGTTCGGCGAGTTCGAGGACCGCACCGAGGTGTGGAAGGCCCTGCTCGACCACCAGGTCCTCATCCGCGAGGTCGGCCCGCCCGGCTGGCTGCGCGTCACCGTCGGCACCCCGCAGGAGATGGCCGCCTTCCGCGACTCCCTGCTGCGCGTCACCGGACGCTGACCCGCCCCTTTTCCCAACAGGAGGACCCACCATGAGCCGCATCGGACGCGTGGAGCGCGCCACCAAGGAGACCAAGGTCCTGGTCGAGATCGACCTGGACGGCAGCGGCGTCGCCGACGTCTCCACCGGCGTCGGCTTCTTCGACCACATGCTGGACCAGCTCGCCAAGCACGGCCTGTTCGACCTGACCGTGCGCACCGAGGGCGACCTGCACATCGACTCCCACCACACCATGGAGGACACCGCGCTGGCCCTGGGCGCCGCCTTCCGCGAGGCCCTGGGCGACAAGGCCGGCATCCGCCGCTTCGCCGACGCCAAGGTGCCCCTGGACGAGGCCCTGGCCGAGGTGACCGTCGACGTGTCCGGCCGCCCCTACCTGGTGCACAGCGAGCCCGAGGGCATGGCGCCGACCATCGGCCGCGACTACGACACCACCATGACCCGGCACATCCTGGAGTCGTTCGTCGCCCAGGCCCGGGTCGCCCTGCACGTCCGCGTCCCCTACGGCCGCAACGCCCACCACATCGTCGAGTGCCAGTTCAAGGCGCTGGCGCGGGCGCTGCGCTTCGCCACGGAGAAGGACCCCCGCGTCACCGGGATCCCCTCCACCAAGGGCGCCCTGTAGACATGGACGACCTGTGGGGCCTCGCCCTCATCGTGCTGGGCGGCTTCCTCGGCGGAGGCGCCTACGCCATGTGGAAGGCCAACAAACCCATCGCCGTCGCCCTGGCCGGGTGCACGGTGCTCGCCGTGGCCTCGGGCGTCCTGCGCCTGGGCTACTTCTAAGGGGAGGAACACCATGCCGCCACGCGTGGTCGTGTTCGACTACGGGTCGGGCAACCTGCGTTCGGCCCAGCGCGCCATGGAGCGCACCGGGGCCGACGTCACCGTCACCTCCGACCCGAACGCCGCGCTGGACGCCGACGGCCTGGTCGTCCCGGGCGTGGGCGCCTTCAGCGCCTGCATGGCCGGGTTGAAGCAGGCGCACGGCGACCGCATCATCGGCCGCCGCCTGGCCGGGGGCCGCCCGGTCCTGGGCATCTGCGTGGGCATGCAGGTGCTGTTCGACAAGGGTGTGGAGCGCGCCGACCCGCAGGCCGAGGACCAGGTGACCCCGGGGTGCGGGGAGTGGCCCGGCACGGTGGAGCGCCTGGACGCGCCGATCCTGCCGCACATGGGCTGGAACACCGTCCGCGCCCCGCAGGACTCGCAGCTGTTCGCGGGCATCACGCCGCAGGACCGCTTCTACTTCGTGCACTCCTACGCGGTGCGCAAGTGGGAGCTCGCCTTCGACAACCCGCGCATGGCCCCGCCCCGGGTGACCTGGGCCGAGCACGGAGAGCCCTTCGTGGCGGCGGTCGAGAACGGGCCGCTGTGGGCCACCCAGTTCCACCCCGAGAAGTCCGGCGACACCGGTGCCCGCATCCTGGCCAACTGGGTCGCCACCCTCCCGCAGACATAGTTTTCCGGACCGACGAGCACGAGAAGGCCCCATGACCGGCGAGACCAACCCGCCCGCACTCGAACTCCTGCCCGCCGTGGACGTGTCCGGCGGCCAGGCCGTCCAGCTCGTCCAGGGCAGGGCCGGGTCGGGCGGACAGTACGGCGACCCCTTCGCGGCCGCGCAGGCCTGGCAGGAGGCGGGCGCCGAATGGATCCACCTGGTGGACCTGGACGCCGCCTTCGGTCGCGGCCACAACCGCGACCTGCTGCGCGACATCGTGGACCGCCTCGACGTCAAGGTGGAGATGTCCGGCGGCATCCGCGACGACGCGTCGCTGGCCGCCGCACTGGCCACCGGCTGCACCCGCGTGAACATCGGCACCGCCGCCCTGGAGAACCCCGAGTGGTGCGCGAAGATCATCGCCGAGCACGGGGACAGGATCGCGATCGGCCTGGACGTGCGCGGCACCACCCTGGCCGCCCGCGGCTGGACCCGTGACGGCGGCGACCTCTTCGAGACCCTGGAGCGCCTGGAGTCGGAGGGGTGCGCCCGGTACGTCGTCACCGACGTCAACAAGGACGGCACCCTCAAGGGCCCCAACCTGGACCTGCTGCGCGCCGTGTGCGAGCGCACCGACAAGCCGGTGGTGGCCAGCGGCGGGGTGTCCAGCCTGGACGACCTGCGGGCCATCGCGGGCCTGGTGCCCCTGGGCGTGGAGGGCGCCATCATGGGCACCGCCCTGTACGAGGGCGCGTTCACCCTCCAGGACGCCCTGGCGACCGTGGCGGCGGAGCGATGAGCCTCGCGGTCCGTGTCATCCCCTGCCTGGACGTGGACGCCGGGCGGGTGGTCAAGGGCGTCAACTTCGAGAACCTGCGCGACGCGGGCGACCCGGTCGAACTGGCCGGGACCTACGACGCCGGGGGCGCCGACGAGCTGACCTTCCTGGACGTCACCGCCTCCAGCGGCGATCGGGAGACCACCTACGACGTGGTGCGCCGCACCGCCGACCAGGTCTTCATCCCGCTGACCGTGGGCGGCGGCGTGCGCACCACCGACGACGTGGACCGGCTGCTGCGGGCCGGTGCCGACAAGGTGGGCGTGAACACCGCCGCGATCGCCCGGCCGGAGCTGATCGGCGAGATCGCCGAGCGGTTCGGCCGCCAGGTGCTGGTGCTGTCCGCGGACGTGCGCCGCGTCCGCGGGGACGACGCGCCCACCCCGAGCGGGTTCGAGGTGACCACGCACGGGGGCCGCCGGGGGACCGGCATCGACGCCCTCCAGTGGTGCGAGCGCGCCGCCGAACTGGGGGCGGGGGAGATCCTGCTCAACTCGATGGACGCCGACGGCACCGGGCGGGGCTTCGACCTGGAGCTGATCCGGGCGGTGCGGGCCCGGGTGGACGTCCCGCTGATCGCCTCGGGCGGCGCGGGCGCGGTGGAGCACTTCGCGCCGGCGGTCGAGGCGGGCGCCGACGCGGTGCTGGCCGCCACGGTCTTCCACTTCGGCGAGTTCACCATCGCCGACGTCAAGGAGAGCCTGCGCGCGGCGGGCCACTCCGTCCGCTGACCCGGCCCTCCGAAGGACCCGGCGCCGAGCGCCGGGTCCTTTCCCTTTCCACGGGCCGGGGGGCACGCGCGAGACCCCCGCCGGGTTCACACGACTTGGACAAAATGTCCCATGGGGATAGGGAAATCTGTCTTTTTGGAGGTATTGGCGGCGGATTTGTGAACGCGGTGCGCACCCTGCACATCCCACCATGTGACGGGGACGACACACGGGGAAAGGACCGGCCTCCATGTCAGGCACCATCACCACACGCATCACCGCCCTCCTGGCGGCGGCTCTGCTCGCGACCGCCGCGGCGCTCACGGGCGCCTCCGCGGCCTCGGCGGACGACCTCGCCGCCACGTCCGACGACACCCTCGCCGAGATCGAGGCCACGCCCTGGCCCGAGTACTCGATGGGCGACGTCGACGCCGACATCCTCGCCGCCAAGCTCCTCATCACCGAGCAGGGCTTCGACCCCGGCGCCGAGGACGCCGAGTTCGACGGCGAGTTCCGCGCCGCGGTCCTCGACTACCAGGCCGCCAACGACCTGGAGGACAGCGGGACCCTGAACGCCGAGACCTGGCTGCTGCTGCGCGAGCAGACCTTCGGCGAGTACGGCCCCGGCTCCCGCGGCAACGTCGTCCGCGCCGTCCAGCACCTGATCAACGCCAAGTTCGAGGCGCACCTGGGCGTCGACGGGATCTACGGCCCGGACACCGAGGACGCCGTCCGCTGGGTCCAGGACTTCTTCGGGATCGGCGTCGACGGCATCACCGGCGAGTACACGTTCCGCGCCCTGGTCACCTACCAGGACTACGACAGGTGAGGATCCCGTAGGATCCCGCCCCACCAGGAGTCCGGCCCCTCCCCTCGGGGGGGCGGACCCGTGTCCGCTTCGTCATCGGCTGGACGGAATAGCACCGATCGGTCGGGCGCTGAAACAATCCGGTGGAACCTGTCGGTGCCGCTGGATAAGTTGGCACCGCACGTGCCCCGTGCCCTTCGGCATGCCCGGAGGCCGGGGCACCGTGGACGGTCCGCGCCGGGAGCCCTCCCAGAGGGCCCGCCCGTGCGCGCAAGGAGAACGGGGGGCGCATGGCGCAGGGCACGGCAACCGCGGGAGAACGCACCGAGGAGGACGCCGACGGCTCGGCAGCCGCCCACCGGGGGGTGTTCGGCCGGGGCATGAAGGTCCTGTGGGTCGCCGCCCGCACCGAGCCGTGGATCTTCGGCGTCGCCGTCGTCGGCGCCATGCTGCACGCCGCCGTCACCGTCGGCTCCGCCTCCGTGCTGGGGTACCTCACCGACAACACGATCATCCCGGCCTTCGACCAGGGGGCCACCACCACCGCCGCCCTGGTCGGGGCGGGCGCCCTGCTCATGGCCGTCGGCCTGGGCAAGGCCGTCGGCATCGCCATGCGCCGCATGCTCGCCGCCCTCATGCAGTTCCGGCTCCAGGCCCGCTACCGCCGGGCCGTCGCCCGCAAGTACCTCGAACTCCCGCTGGCCTGGCACCACCGCCACCCCACCGGCCAGCTGCTGTCCAACGCCAACGCCGACGTCGAGGCCGCCTGGCAGCCGCTCGCCCCGCTCCCGATGGCCGTGGGCAGCGTCTTCATGCTCGTCATCGCCGCCGTCGCGATGCTCGTCACCGACCCCCTGCTGGCCCTGGTCGCCTTCGTCGTCTTCCCCTTCCTGGTCCTGGTCAACGTCGTCTTCCAGCGCCGCGTCTCGCCCATGGCCTCCCGCGCCCAGGCACTGCGCGCCGAGGTCAGCGGGGTCGCCCACGAGTCCTTCGACGGCGCCCTGGTCGTCAAGACCCTGGGCCGGGAGGACACCGAGACCGAGCGCTTCACCGAGTCCGCCCACCGCCTGCGCGACGCCCTCATCCAGGTCGGCCGCATGCGCTCGATGTTCGACCCCGTCATCGAGACCCTGCCCAACCTCGGCGTCCTGGCCGTCCTGCTGCTGGGCATGTGGCGGCTGTCCACCGGCGCCATCGACCCCGGCGACCTCGTCCAGATCGCCTTCCTGTTCACCCTGCTGTCCCTGCCCGTCCGCTCCTTCGGGTGGATCCTGGGCGACCTGCCCCGCAGCGTCGTGGGCTGGGACCGCGTCCAGTCGGTGCTGCGCTCGGAGGGCTCCATGGAGCACGGCGACCGCACCCTGGACGAGAGCGCCGGCGGCATCGCCCTGAGCGCCCGCGGCGTCGTCTTCTCCTACGCCGACTCCTACGACAGCGACGGCCGCGACCTCATGTCCGAGGACGCGCAGGGCCCGCGCACCACCGTCCTGGACGGCGTCGACCTGGACATCGCCCCCGGCCGCACCGTCGCCCTGGTCGGCCCCACCGGCTCGGGCAAGTCCACGCTCACCACCGTCCTGATGCGCCTGGTCGACCCCGACGAGGGCACCGTCTCCTACGACGGCGTCGACGTCCGCGAACTGGCCCGCGACCAGATCCCCCGGCACGCCGCCCTGGTCCCGCAGAGCACCTTCGTGTTCGAGGACACCGTCCGCGGCAACATCACCCTGGGCGAGGACATCGACGACGAACGCGTGTGGGCGGCGCTGCGCCTGGCCCGCGCCGACGGGTTCATCGCCGAGCTCGACGGCGGCCTGGACGCCCCCCTGGGGGAGAAGGGCACCACCCTGTCCGGCGGCCAGCGCCAGCGCCTGGCCCTGGCCCGCGCCGTGGTCCGCGACCCGCGGCTGCTCATCCTGGACGACGCCACCTCCGCCGTCGACCCGCAGATCGAGGCGCAGATCCTCGGCGGCCTGCGCGAACGCGACGCCTCCGCCACCGTGGTCGTCGTCGCCTACCGCCGCGCCACCATCGAGCTCGCCGACGAGGTCGTCTACCTCGAACGCGGCCGCGTCCTGGCCCGCGGCACCCACACCGAACTCCTGGAGACCTCACCCGGCTACAACCGGCTCGTGACCGCCTACGAGCGCGCCTCCGCCGAGAACGACGCCGCGCGCGCACCCGTCCCGGAGGGCCCGGCCCCCGTCGACCCCACCCGCCGAGCCGCGGTCCGCGGCGACGACCTCACCGAGGAGACGAGCCGATGAGCGCACCCGCACCCACCCGAGAGGAAGACGAGCGCGAACCCGCGGGGTCCCGGGACGCGGCCCCCGGACGCGCCGACTCCTCGGTGTCCCTGCACCGGTCCACCGGGTCCGCGATGGACACCCTCAAGCGCGGCCTGCGCCTGTCCCCGGAGTTCGCCAAGGGCCTGTGGCTCACCCTCGCCTTCGCGGTGATCGCCACCGTCGGCAAGGTCGTCGTGCCCATCGCCGTCCAGCAGATCATCGACAACGGCATCTCCGCCGCCGGCGGCCCCGACCTGGGCTTCGTCGTCCGCATGGTCGCGGTCTGCGCGGGCCTGCTGGTCGTCACCATGGTCTGCTCCTACCTGATGAACGTGCGCCTGTACAAGGCCACCGAGTCGGGGCTGGCGACCCTGCGCCGCAAGGCGTTCCGGCACGTCCACGACCTGTCCGTGCTCACCCAGAACAGCGAGCGCAAGGGCGCCCTGGTCTCCCGCGTCACCAGCGACGTGGACCAGATCAGCACGTTCATGCAGTGGGGCGGCATCCTCCTCATCGTCAGCGCCGGGCAGCTGCTCATCGCCACCGTCCTCATGGCGGTCTACTCCTGGCAGCTCACCATCGTGGTGTGGGTGTGCTTCCTGCCCCTGCTGTTCGGGGTGCGCTGGCTCCAGAAGCTGCTGTCCAAGGCCTACCTGAAGGTCCGCGAGAACACCGGCGACATGCTCGGCGTCATCGGCGAGACCGTCATGGGCGCCGCCGTCATCCGCGCCCACGGCACCGAGGAGCGCACCGCCCGCCGCATCGACACCACCGTGGTCGCCACCCGCCGCGCCCAGGTGCGCGCCCAGCGGCTGTCGGTGGCGGTGTCCCCGTTCGCCGAGATCGTCTCGGCGATCGGCAACACCGCCGTGGTCCTGCTGGGGGTGTGGCTGGGCCTGGACGGCGACCTCACCGCGGGCCGCCTCATCGCGTTCCTGTTCCTGATGACCCTGTTCATCCAGCCGATGATGATGGCTACCGAGATCTTCAACGAGGCGCAGAACGCCATCGCCGGCTGGCGCCGCGTCCTGGGCGTGCTGGACACCGTCCCCGACATCTCCGACCCGGGCGAGGCCGGGACGGTGCTGCCGCGCGGACCGGTGCGGGTCGACTTCGACCGCGTCACCTACTCCTACCCGGACGGCCCCGTCGTCCTGGACGACGTGACGGTGACCATCGAGTCGGGCACCCGGCTCGCCGTGGTGGGGGAGACCGGGTCCGGCAAGACCACGTTCGTCAAGCTCCTCACCCGGCTGATGGACCCCGACCGGGGTACTGTCCTGCTCGACGGGACCGACCTGCGCGAGATCGCGTTCTCGTCGCTGCGCGGCCGGGTCGTCATGGTCCCCCAGGAGGGCTTCCTGTTCGACAGCTCCCTGGGCGACAACATCCGCTTCGCCCGCCCGGAGAGCACCGACGCCGAACTGCGCACCGCCATCACCGACCTGGGACTGGACGAGTGGCTGGACAGCCTCGCCCACGGCCTGGACACCCCGGTGGGTCAGCGCGGGGAGTCGCTGTCGGCGGGCGAGCGCCAGCTCGTCGCGCTCATCCGCGCCTACGTCGCCGACCCCGACCTGCTGGTCCTGGACGAGGCGACCTCCGCCGTCGACCCGCACACCGAGATGCGCATCCAGCGCGCCCTGGACCGGCTCACCCGGGGCCGCACCTCGGTGGCGATCGCCCACCGCCTGTCCACGGCCGAGGCCGCCGACCGGGTCCTGGTGTTCGACGACGGCCGTATCGTGCAGAGCGGCTCCCACGCGGAACTGGTGTCCCGGCCCGGCGTCTACGCCGACCTGTACGCCTCCTGGGTGCGCTCCTCGGCGTGACCGGGGCCGCCGGTCACCGGCCCGACTCCCGCCACAGGTGGGCGGCGACCAGGCCGGGGACCACCGTCTCGACCAGGAGGGCGACGTCGGGGTCGGTGTCGCCCGGGTAGCGCACGGTCAGCTCCGCCCCCGGCACGCTCTCGCGCCCGGGGGTGGGGCCCACCGCCACGAACCGGCCCCGCAGCTGCCCCAGGTGCTCGGAGAACCGCTCGTCGTAGGCCGACCCGGCGAACAGCAGCGCCCGGTAGTCGGTGACCGCCGCCAGGTACCGGTCGGTGTGCGACCACTCGCCGGTCTCACAGGTGTGCGCCACCGCCACCGGGCCCTTGCGCAGCAGCTGGGCGCCCTGCACCGCCGACGCGGTGCGCTCGGCCGGCGCCACCAGGTGCACCCCGTGCGGCGACTCCAGCGCCCGCGCGGCCTCGGGCACCCAGGTGTGCGCCGACGCCAGCAGCGCCTGCACCGCGTTGGCCGACCGGCGCAGCAGACTCGGCAGGTTGCGGCTGCCGCCCAGCACCGGAGCGCCCAGCCGGTGGCCCAGCAGCAGGGCCAGCCCCAGCGCGTGCTGGTAGGCCCGGCAGCCCAGCCCCGCCCGCTCGTCCCCGGCGTGCAGCGGCACCAGCAGGTCCGCGTACCGCGCCACCACGGCCTCGGAGCCCGCGGCGGCCAGCACCACCACGGGGGAGCGGCCCACGTACCGGTCCAGGACCGTGCACAGCTCCCGCTGGCCGCCGCCCAGGCTCACCCCCACCACCAGGGTCTCCGGACCCGCGGGCGGCTCCTGGGCGGACGCGGAGGAGTCCGCGACCGCGCCGATGCCGGCCAGCCTCAGCCGCGCCGCCGCCACCTCGCACACGCCCCGGGCCGCGCCGATCCCCAGGAACCGCACCGCCGCGGGCTCGTCGTCCAGCAGCGCGGGCAGCGCCGCGTACGGGTCCCAGCGCGGGAACCGCTCCGCCAGCGCGTTCAGGGAGGCGGGCATCTCCGCCAGGTCGGCGGACAGGGCCTGGGCCGTCACGGGAACCCCCACATCCGTTCGTCTGCTCGCGTCCGCCGTGCACGGCGGCTCCGGGCGCACTCTAGGACACCCGCCGCCCCGGAACGCCCGCGGCCCGCACTGGACACGCCCCGGTGACACCCGGCCGGCGGGCGGCCATAACCTGGAGGACATGAGCGTCACCAGCCTCGACCCGGCCATCGCCGCCCGCCTCAAACGCACCGAGGACGGACTCGTCCCCGCCGTCGTGCAGCAGCACGACACGGGCGAGGTCCTCATGCTCGCCTGGATGGACGACGAGGCCCTGCACCGCACCCTCACCACCGGTGCGGCCACCTACTGGTCGCGCAGCCGCGGCGAGTACTGGGTCAAGGGCGCCACCTCCGGCAACACCCAGCGTGTGGTGTCCGTCGCACTCGACTGCGACGGCGACACCCTGCTGCTCAAGGTCGACCAGACCGGGGCGGCCTGCCACACCGGCGACCGCACCTGCTTCGACGCCGGGCGCCTGCTGTGACCCCGCCCGCACCCGAGGAGACCACCGCCGCCGCGCCGCCCGCCGACCCGGCGGCGCGGCGCGCCCGCCGCGAGTTCGCCGCGGCCGTCCTCGGCCTGGCCGCCGGGGCCGGGCTGCTGCTCGCCTCCGCCGGGCGCGCCTGGGCCACCGGCGACCTCACCACAGCGGGACCGGTCGTGCCGGCCCCGGTGCAGATCACCGGCGGCGACCTCACCGGGGTCCCGGCCGGGATCGGCTGGGCCGCGCTGGCGGGCATCGCCGGGATCTACGCCGCCCGCGGGTGGGCGCGCCGCCTCATCGGCGCCCTGCTCGCCCTGGGCGGCGGCTACGCCCTGAGCGCCGTCGTCGCGGCGGCGCGCCCCGCTGCGCTGGCCGAGGCCGTCGACGCGGCCGCCGCCGCGGGCACCGCCCGCGCGGCCGGGACCCCCGAGCTCCTGGCGGCCGGTCCGGCCATGGCCGCCGCGGGCGCCGCGCTGATCGCGGCCGCCGGCGTCCTCGCCCTCCTCCGTGCCCCCGCCTGGCCGGGCATGGGGACCCGGTACGATCGGGACGCCGCACCGCGCGCGAACGCCACGGGCACACCCGCCGACCTGTGGAAATCGCTCGACGCGGGTGACGACCCCACACTCGACGCCCCCGACGGCGACACCGCTCCCGCGCGCCCCGCGGGCGGTGCCGCCACCGGGGACGGCACCGAACCCGCACCGCCGACCCCGAGGTCGGCCGACTCGAAGGAGAAGCCCTGATGGCCGCTGACGAACACCACGACGACCACGGCAACACCGTCTCCGCCTGGTTCCTCACTGTTTCCTGGATCGTCGCCTGGACGGTGGCGGCCGCCGCCATCATCCTGGGCGGGGACCTCATCACCTGGACCGTGATCGGCCTGGGCGCCAGTGTGGTCCTGGCGGTCATCGCCGGTGTGATGAAGAAGGTCGGCCTGGGCCGCAAGGAGCCGCGCCCGGTGCCGCCGACCCGCGAAGAGTGGGAAGCGTCTCGCAAGAAGGTCGCCGCCTAGCCGGCTCGCGCCCCGAACACGCCCGCCCCAGGGGATTCCACGGCCACTTCCGGACAGAACCGGAGAATCCGCAGCTCACAACGACTGAGTAACGGAAAATGGACGAAGGTCCCATGGGGCGGGTAGATTTTCTCCACCGGCCGTGACCGCGTGTACCGGCCGACTGGTGGATCGTCCCCCCGGTCTGGCAACATGCGTAGTCGCCCGCGGCGTGATCGCACCGGTGATCCGACCCTGCCCCTTCGTCGGTCCCGTCTGCCCTGCCGCACGTCGCGAGCCGAAAATCCCTTGTCCGCAGTCTGGAAAGTTGTTCCCATGAGCTATGGTCCCCCGCCCCCCGCAGGTCCCCCCGGACCCGGCGGTTACGGCCCGCCCCCCGGTGGCGGCGGCTACGGCCCGCCCCCCGGCGCCACCCCTCCCGACAACGGGCTCGTCTGGGCCATCGTCGCCATCTTCTGCTGCTGGCCGTTCGCCATCCCGGCGATCATCAACGCGACCAAGGTCAACGACCTGTGGAGCCGCGGCGACCAGGCCGGCGCCATGGAGGCCCAGGCCCAGGCCAAGAAGTGGACCAAGATCGCGTTCATCCTGGGCAGCATCAGCTACATCCTGAGCATCGGGCTGTACGCGTGCAGCGTCGTCGTCGCTCTGAGCGCCACCCCCACGTACTACTAAACGGGGAGCGTTCCCCCGACCCTCTGCCCCCGGACCGGAACCGTCCGGGGGCAGAACCTTTCCCGCCCGAGAACGACCCTTAAGCTGGTGGACGTGGAGCCCGAACACGCCGGTCCCCGACACGGGACCGCCGCCCCCGCCGAACCCGACGGACACGCCGCCCCCTCCCGGGGCCAGCGGGTCCTGCGCAGCCTGCACCGGATCCCGGCCCCCGTGTGGCCGCTGGGCGCGGGCGCCGTCTTCCTGGCCGGGGCCACCCTGCTCCACTTCGTGAGCCCCGGCGAGCCGGGCAACTACCCCACCTGCCCCTGGCTGCTGATGACCGGCACCTTCTGCCCGGGCTGCGGCACCATGCGCGCCATCGCGCTGACCACCCACGGGGACGTCCTCGGCGCCATCAGCATGAACCCGCTGCTGGCCCTGCTCGCCCCCTACATCCTGTGGGCGTACATCCGGTGGATCGCCGCCACCGTCCGTCCGCCCAAGGCGCCGCCCAGACCCACCCCGGTCTGGTTCCTGTGGACCCTCACCACCGTCATCATGGTCTTCTGGGTGGCCCGGAACCTGCCGTGGTTCTCCTTCCTGGCGCCGGGGACCCCGCTGTTCCCCGGCTGGTGACCAGAGCCGTTTCACGCATCCCCGTACCTCGAAAGGTCCGCACATGAGCTACCAACCGCCCTCCGGCGGCTACGGTCCCCCGACCGGCGGCTACGGCCCGCCCCCCGGCGGCTTCGGCGGCCAGCCCCAACCGCCCGCCGGCGGTCCGCCCAAGAACTACCTGGTGCACAACATCCTGGGCATCTTCGGCTGCACGGTGATCGGCATCATCGGCCTCATCTTCTCGCTCCAGGTGAACAGCAAGTGGCAGGCCGGGGACTACGCGGGCGCCGAGGAGTCGGCGAAGATCGCCAAGATCATGGGCATCATCAGCCTGATCGGCTTCATCCTCATGATCGTGTTCGTGGTCGTGTACGTGCTGTTCTTCGTCGTCATCTTCGGCGTCGCCATGAGCTCCACGCCCACCACCTACTAGCGGGCACCGGCCGCGCGTTCCCGGACGTACCCGGACGAGCCGCCCGGCACCGTGCCCCGCACGACACCACCGTCGCCCCCGTCACACGCCGTGTGCGCGGGGGCGGCGGCGTTCCGGGCCCCGGGGGTCGATACGATGAGCGCACACGGCGCGAAGCAGGCCCAGCGGGCCGAGCCGCGCCCCGCGGCCCGCCCAGCTGTGCGAGCGCCGCGCCCGGCCACGACGATAGGGAGCGGTAACCACGTGAGCGTGCTCGACGAGATCCTCGACGGAGTACGCGCCGACCTGGCCGAGCGCCAGGAGGCCCTGCCCCTGGACGCGCTCAAGGAGCAGGCCGCGTCGGCGCCCACCCCGAAGGACGCCGAAGCCGCCCTGCGCCGCCCCGGTGTCCACGTCATCGCCGAGGTCAAGCGCGCCAGCCCCTCCAAGGGCCCGCTGGCCGCCATCGCCGACCCGGCCGCCCTGGCCCGCGACTACGAGGCCGGCGGGGCCGCGCTCATCAGCGTCCTCACCGAGCAGCGCCGCTTCAACGGCAGCCTCGACGACCTGCGCGCCGTCGCCCGCGCCGTCGACACCCCGCTGCTGCGCAAGGACTTCGTCGTCAGCTCCTACCAGCTGTGGGAGGCCCGCGTCCACGGCGCCTCCGCCGTCCTGCTCATCGTCGCCGCCCTGCCCCAGGAGGCCCTGGTGTCCCTGGTGGAGCGGGCCCGCTCCCTGGGCCTGATGCCCCTGGTGGAGGTCCACGACGAGGAGGAGGTCGACCGCGCCCTCGACGCCGGGGCCACCGTCATCGGCGTCAACGCGCGCAACCTCAAGACCCTGGAGGTCGACCGGGACACCTTCGCCCGCGTCGCCCCCCGCATCCCCTCCGACATCGTCAAGATCGCCGAGTCCGGCATCCGCGGGCCGCACGACCTGCTGGCCTACGCCGGTGCCGGCGCCGGAGCCGTCCTCGTCGGCGAGAGCCTCGTGCGCGGCCGCAACCCGCGCGAGGCCGTCGCCGACCTGGTCACCGCCGGGGCCCACCCCGCCCTGCGCGACCGGAACTAGGGGACGGACGGCTCCATGGGAGGAACGACGGCGCACACCGCCATCACGGCCCGCACCGGCCGCCGATGGCGATGGCTCTAGGGAATCCGCCGCGCAGCGTGCGCGTTCGCGGGTTCCCGTCGCCGCGTTGACCCGAAGTCAGAACGCGCCGCGGGCCCAGGACACGCCGCGGCGCACGGAACGGTCGGCGCGCGCACCCCGCCCGTGCGCCCGCGCGAGGGGGGTGGGCCGTCGGCCCCGCACCCGAAGGACAGTCCCATGAGCCACGATCCGCAGCTGCCCGACGCGCGCGGGCACTACGGCCGCTTCGGCGGCCGCTTCGCCCCCGAGGCGCTCATCGCCGCCCTCGACGAGGTCGAGACCGAGTGGGAGAAGGCCCGCCACGACCCGGCCTTCCAGGCCGAGCTGGCCGAACTCCTCAAGGACTACACCGGCCGCCCCAGCGCCCTGAGCGAGGCCCGCAACTTCTCCGAGCACTGCGGCGGCGCCCGCATCCTGCTCAAGCGCGAGGACCTCAACCACACCGGCTCGCACAAGATCAACAACGTGCTGGGCCAGGCCCTGCTCACCAAGCGCATGGGCAAGACCCGCGTCATTGCCGAGACCGGCGCCGGCCAGCACGGGGTGGCCACCGCCACCGCCTGCGCCCTGATGGGCCTGGAGTGCGTCATCTACATGGGCGAGGAGGACACCCGCCGCCAGGCGCTCAACGTCGCCCGGATGCGCATGCTCGGCGCCGAGGTCGTCCCCGTCACCATCGGCAGCCGCACCCTGAAGGACGCCATCAACGAGGCGTTCCGCGACTGGGTCGCCAACGTCGACCGCACCCACTACCTGTTCGGCACGGTCGCCGGACCCCACCCCTTCCCGAAGCTGGTCCGCGACCTGCACTTCGTGGTCGGCGCCGAGGCCCGCGAGCAGGTCCTGGAGCGGGTCGGCCGGCTGCCCGACGCGGTCGCGGCCTGCGTGGGCGGCGGGTCCAACGCCATGGCGGTCTTCGCCGCGTTCATCCCCGACACCTCGGTGGCCCTGTACGGGTTCGAGGCCGGGGGCGACGGCGCCGACACCCCCCGCACCGCGGCCTCCATCAGCTCCGGCAGCCCCGGCGTGTTCCACGGCGCCCGCACCTTCGTCCTCCAGGACGAGTACGGGCAGACGCTGCCCAGCCACTCCATCTCCGCGGGGCTGGACTACCCGGCGGTGGGCCCCGAGCACGCCTACCTCGCCGACACCGGCCGGGCGAACTACGAGGCGATCACCGACGCCGAGGCCATGGAGGCCTTCCGGCTGCTGTGCCGCACCGAGGGCATCATCCCGGCCATCGAGAGCGCCCACGCCCTGGCCGGGGCCCGCAAGCTGGGGGAGCGGCTGGGCCCCGACGCGGTGATCCTGGTGAACCTCTCCGGGCGCGGCGACAAGGACGTGGACACCGCGGCCGCCTACTTCGGCCTGATCGACGGTAAGGACGAGGCGTGATGACGACCCTCCAGAACAAGCTCGCCCAGGCCCGGGCCCAGGGCCGGGCCGCCCTCATCGGCTACCTCCCGGCCGGGTTCCCCGACGTCGAGTCCTCGATCAAGGTCGTCCGGGCCATGGTCGAGGGCGGCTGCGACGTCATCGAGGTGGGCCTGCCCTACTCCGACCCGATGATGGACGGCCCCACCATCCAGCGGGCGGCCGACGCCGCGCTGGCGGCGGGGACCACCACCGACGACGTGTTCCGGGTGGTGGAGGCGACCGCCGAGACCGGCGCGGCCGCCGTGGTCATGTCGTACTGGAACCCGATCGAGCGCTACGGAGTGGAGCGCTTCGCCGGGAACCTCGCCAAGGCGGGCGGGGCCGGGGTCATCACCCCCGACCTCATCCCCGAGGAGGCGCAGGAGTGGATCGCGGCCTCCGACACCGCGGGCCTGGACCGGATCTTCCTGGTGGCGCCCTCCTCCACCGACCGGCGGCTGGAGCTGACCACCCGGGCGTGCAGCGGGTTCGTGTACGCGGCCTCGCTGATGGGGGTCACCGGGACCCGCACCCAGGTGGCCGGCACCGCCGCCGAGCTGGTGCGGCGCACCCGGGAGGCCACCCGCGAGTCGGGGCTGCCGATCTGCGTGGGCCTGGGCATCTCCTCGGGGGCGCAGGCCGCCGAGGTCGCCGCCTACGCCGACGGCGTCATCGTCGGCGCCGGGTTCTGCCAGCGGGTGCTGGACGCCCCGGACCTGGAGACCGGGCTCATCGCGGTGACGTCGTTCGCCGAGGAACTGGCGGCGGGCGTCCGGTCCCGCTGACCGGGACGCCGAAAAGCAGGACGCGGGCGGGCCGCCCCCACACCCGGGGGCGGCCCGTTTCCCGTGTCCGGGCCGGTCAAGGGCGGGGTTAAGAAGGTTAAGCCGGTGAGAATCGGGTGAGAAGGGACCTTCGGGCTCGGGGAAACGCCGCGCGCGAGGGCTCCGCGGTGGTGTGATTGGGGGGTGGCGGACGCCGGGTCCGCCTCTTCACGCGCCCCGGTTCCAGCGCCCGGAGTCAGCGGGCGGTCACAGCCGGTAGGATCTGCATGGTCACCGAGAGCGATTGAATGGGCGCAGATTGCAACTGATCGGCCCCCGAACCCCGAAGGCCCCCGACATGGACACACCCGACGAAACCCCCGCCCCCGCCCCCGGGTCGCGCTGGGCCGCCGTCCAACCCTGGCTCACCCTCGCCTGCCGCATCGCCCTCGCCGGGATCCTCATCTACGCGGCCGTCTCCAAGTACCCGCCCGCGCTCTCCGTCCAGGCCGTCGAGGCCTACGACCTCTTCCCCCACGAGATCGCCCGCCTCATCGGCTACACCCTCCCCCTCTTCGAGCTCGCCCTGGCCGTCCTGCTCCTGGTCGGCCTGGCCACCCGCTTCACCGGAGCCGTCACCGCCCTGCTCATGGTCGTCTTCATCGCCGGGATCCTCTCGGCCATGGCCCGCGGGCTGAGCATCGACTGCGGCTGCTTCGGCGGCGGCGGCGCCGTCGACCCCGGCGAGACCACCTACGGCCTCTCCATCGCCCGCGACATCGGCTTCGCCGCACTGGGGGCCTTCATCGCCCTGTGGCCCCGCTCACCCCTCGCCCTGGACCGCCCGCTCGGCCTCTTCCGCTGACCCGCGGCCCACGACCACACCCCGACTCAGGAACAGAAGGAACACCACCATGGGGAGCGAAGCGCGCAAGCGCGCCCGTGAACGGCTCAAGGAACAGCGGGCCAAGGAGAAGAAGGCCGCCGCGCGGCGCAAGAACCTCATCGTCATCGGCGTCGCCGCCGCCGTCATCGTCCTCATCGTCGGGATCGGCTACGCCGTGCTCAACTCCGACCGCGACGAGGGCTACACCGGCCCCCTGGCGACCCAGACCCTCCAGGAGGACGGCAGCGTCGTCATGGCGAACGAGGGCGTCGAGGCCCCCGTCGTCGAGATCTACGCCGACTACCAGTGCCCCGCCTGCCGCCAGTTCGAGCTCACCAACGGCAGCCTCCTCAAGGAGCGCGCCGCCCAGGGCGAGGCCATCGTCCACTTCCGCCCGGTGAGCATCTTCGCCCAGCAGCAGGTGCCCATCAGCAGCAACTCGCTGCGCGGCGGCGCCGCCGCCCGCATCGCCGCCGACCACGGCGTCTTCGTCGAGTACAACGACCTGCTCTTCGAGAACCAGCCCACCGAGGGCCGCGAGGGCTTCTCCACCGACCAGCTCGAGCAGTGGTTCGCCGAACTGGAGACCTCGCCCGAACAGCAGCAGGAGTTCGGCGCCCGCCTGGAGGAGGAGGCCGCCGTCGTCACCGAGTTCACCGAGGAGTTCCTCCCCGCACTCACCGAGGACGCCGTCCGGGAGATCGGCCAGGAGACCCTGGGCACCATGGTCCTCAGCGACCTGCTGGCCTGGGGCGCCGACAACGGCCACGACCCCGCGTTCCTCGACGGCACCTACACCGGGGAACTCATCGACGCCACGGGCAGCGCCTACACTCGCTACAGCGGAGACAACGCGTTCCGCGGCACCCCCTCCGTCTACCTCAACGGCGTCCTGCTCGACAACAACACCGCCATGACGGTCCGGGGACTCTCCGAAGCCATCGCCTCCGCCGACCCCGGTAAGGTCGAGACCCAGCCGTTGGACAACGGGGGTGACGCGCAGTAACACCCCTGAAGACACCCCCCGCACGCGGGGCGAACCCGAGAGCAGAGCAGTGACATTGTCGTCGACAGTCAGCGAGGGCGCGGCCGCCACCGGCCGCGCCCTCGCGGCCATCCCCAGCCCGCAGGTGAACTCGATCCCGATCGGGCCCCTGGAGATCCACTTCTACGCGCTGTGCATCCTCGCCGGCGTGATCGTCGCCGTCCTGTGGAGCGAACAGCGCTGGAAGGCGATGGGCGGCGAGCAGGGCACCATCCTCGACATGGCGGTGTGGGCGGTCATCCTCGGCCTCATCGGCGGCCGCCTCTACCACGTCATCAGCGACGCCCAGCTGTACTTCGCCGAGGGGCGCGAGCCCATCCGCGCCCTCTACATCTGGGAGGGCGGCCTCGGCATCTGGGGCGCCATCCCCCTGGGCGCCGTCGGCGTGTGGATCGTCGCCCGCAAGCGCGGCCTGTCGATGACCAAGCTCTCCTTCGCCATCGCCCCCACCATCCCCCTCGCCCAGGCCCTGGGCCGCTGGGGCAACTACTTCAACCAGGAGCTGTTCGGCCGCCCCACCGACCTCCCCTGGGCCGTGGAGATCCTCCCCTACCCCGAGGGCCACCTGCGCCCCGGCATGGAGTTCGGCGTCACCACCTACCACCCCACCTTCCTCTACGAGTCCCTGTGGTGCCTGGGCCTGGCGGTCCTGCTCGCCTGGGCCGGGCGCCGCTTCGAGTCCTCCCTCCAGGGCGGGCGCCTGTTCGCCCTCTACGTCATGGGCTACTGCGTCGGCCGCTTCTGGATCGAGTACCTGCGGGTCGACCCCGCCAACGACTTCTTCGGCCTGCGCCTGAACAACTGGACCTCCATCCTGGTCTTCGCCGGCGCCCTGGCCTACTTCGTCTGGGCCGGCCGCCGCCTCGACTCCTTCTCCACCGCGGTCGTGCCCCACGGCGCCGACGCCGGCACCCAGGTGTTCGGGCCCACCGCCGACGGTGAGATGGGTAACGACGACACCGTCTACAGCACCACCGACACAGGGGATTCCGACCTCGGGACCCGGGGGGGCGACGCCGGGACGGAATACCACCCGAGCCCCGAGCGATCTAGTAGCGAGGGCTCGACCTCGAACGACGAGGGAACCGGTTCCGGGACGAAGCCCGAGTAGACACGGGAAGGACGCCGACGCCCGTCTCCACGGGCGCGGCGGCCGCGCACGACACCACATCCACACCCACGAGGGTGACGACGTGCCCGCACGTGCCCCCGTACCTTTCGAGCAGACCACGGGTTGACGATTGAGAAAGACCGTGAGCAGAGCCGAGTCCGGTCCCGGCCGTAAAGGACGCCGCGGCGGGAGCCGCCGCGCCGACACCGGCCCGATCCGCGACCGCGCCGACGACTACGGCCACGACGAGGAATACGACTACGACCCGGAGGAGGACTTCTCCGCCGAGTACGGTCACACCGCCGCCGGGGACGAAGGCGCCGGCGGGAACTCCGACACCGCACAGGACGGTGACGACGAGCGCGCCGGGTCCGGCCGCGGCCGCGGCCGCCGCCGGGGCTCCCGCCGGGCCGCCCCGGCCAGGGACGCCAGGCAGGGCGGGGTCAAGCGCGTCTCCGCGTTCTCCGCCTCCGCGATCAAGAAGGTGTCGGTCTTGGGCGACCGGCCCAACCAGATCGTGTACACACTCGCCGAGCAGAGCAAGCGCAAGCGCGGCACCGCGGTGCTGGGCGTCCTCATCGGGGCCTTCGCCCTCTCCCTGGTCGCGCTGCTGGGACTGCTGTCCTACCAGCTCTTCACCGGGGCGGGCGGCACCACCTCCGGCGGCGACACCTCCGTGGTCGCCCCGCCCGAGGGCCACAGCACCATCACACCGCAGCTCTACCTGTCCAACGCCAACCGCGACGACGTCTTCGGCCCCATCAACGAGCGCCCCGAGGGCCTGGAGCCGATGACTCAGGAGGCGGTGTTCGACCCCGTCCAGGAGGTCGAGCTGGACGGCATGAAGCTGGAGCTGCGCGACGGCGCGGTCACCGACTCCTGCACCTCCCTGGTGTGGGGCGACGACCTGGGCCAGAGCCTCATCGACGCAGGCTGCGTCAACGCCGCCTCGGGCGTCTACACCGACGCCGACGAGGAGTACGTCGCCCAGGTCACCCTGTTCGACCTGTCCGACGCCGAGGCCGCCACCGAGGTCGAGGCCGCACTGGACCCGAACAACGTCGAGTCCGGCGCCGGGTTCCTGCTCAGCCGCACCAACGACGAGATCCCCGGTCTCCAGGACGGCTACAGCGAGGCGACCGCCCAGGTCATGGGCCACTACCTGGCGGTGTTCTGGGTGGCCCGCACCGACGGCAGCCCGCCCGGGGACGACACCGACCTGGCCAAGGTCACCGTGGCGTCCATGAACGCGTTCCCCTACGTCTACAACGAGGTGATCGCCGCCCAGGCGGAGCAGGAGTAGCAGGGGGTCGGACGACCCCGACGCGCACCCGCGGACGAACGGCCGTGCTCTGAGCACGGCCGTTCGTGTTCCCCGGACGTCCCGATAGGATCTCGGACAGATCGACCGGCCCTGCCACGGCCGGGTCGAGCGGGGCGCGCGCACCGCTCCCGGGGCGCTCCCCGGCCCCCCGCCGCGCCCCCGCCGAGCGCAATCGGGTCCACCGCGCACACGCGGGCCCGTCATCCGAGGAAAGGTCCACTGGGTGTCCCCTTCTGAAGCGTCGGCGTCCGGAACAGCGGGACGCCGGAGGAAGAACAGCGAACCCGACGACGCCGAGCGCGCCTCCCGCGCGGGCGGCCGGCGCCGCGCCGGAGGGCGCCGCAAGCAGGAGCCCAAGCGGTACGGCCGGCTCATCGGCGTCGTCGTGGGCGTCCTCGTCGTCGCCCTCATCGGCCTGGGAGCCGTCCTGTACCTGAACCGGGGCGACGGCGGCGGCACGGACGGGCCCGCACCGCACACCCGGCCGGTCGCCTACAGCGTCGAGGGCGTCGGCGACAACGAGATGAACACGGTCCTGGGCACCCGCGAGGCCGACAGCCGCCCCCTCAACGAGGGCGAGCTGTTCGGCGACCGCAGCGCCGAGATCTCCAGCCGGGGCATGGAGTTCACCCTGCGGGACTCGGAGCTGTCGGAGGACTGCGCCGCCGCCGTGTGGGGGGACGAGGTCGTCCAGGCCCTGGCCGACGCCGACTGCACGCAGGCCGGGCGGGCCACCTACGTGGGCGACGACTACTTCGGCGTGACGGCGATCTTCAACCTCGCCGACGCCGAGGGCAGCCGCGCGGTGGCCGACGCCATGGCCGAGCCCGAGCTGCCCGAGGGCGAGGAGCCGCCCGCCGACGCCCCCGAGCCCGGCTTCGTGGTCGCGCCCTCGGGCGCCGAGCCCTTCGACCGCCTCGGCTCGGGCTACAGCGCCGCCGAGGCCACGGTCAGCGGCCACTACCTGGTGGTGGTGTGGGTGCAGCCCACCGACTCCGAGTCGGTCGAGGAGCGGGTGAGCCTGGCCAGCCCCATCGTGACGCTGAGCAACTTCCGTGACCCGCTGTACCGCCGCCTGGTCAACCTCCGCGAGGAGGAGCCCTCCACCGAGCCCGGCGCCGGGACCGGCACCGAGACGGTGCCCGGGACCGAGACCGTGCCCGGCACCGAGACGGCGCCAGGGACCGAGACGGCACCCGGAGCCGGGAGCTGACCTCCGGCGGGGCCGCGCGACGCGCGGCCCCGCCCCCGTTTCAGGGTCGTTCCACGGCCCCCCACACCGCCGCGACGGCCTCCCGCAGCCGGGCGAACCGGTGCCCGGGCAGGTCCAGCAGGGTGCGCCCGGCCACCCACGGCGGGGCGGCGGCCACCGCCAGCCGGGCCGTGCGCTTGTTCACCGGCGCGCCCGCCTCCTGCGCGACCCGCACCACCCCGGCGCGCAGCACCGACGTCAGTGTTCCTCGGGCGTGCTCCTGGACGTGCGCCAGCAGCCGGTCCACCGGGTCCTGTGCCTCCGGCGCCCGGACCAGCCGGACCGCGGTCAGCGACGGGTCGCCGAAACCGCGCAGGAACCGCACCCGGAACCGGGGCTCCACCACGGCCCGCAGCTCCGACTGGCCCCGCTCGTCGCGCACGCACGCCGCGGACGAGGGCACCAGCAGGTACCCGCCCGCCTCGGGGCAGGCCAGCGCCGCCCGCGCCGCGATCCGCTCCCAGCCGCCGGTCAGGTCCACCACCGGCGGCCCCGACAGCGGCACCTGCGCCTCCATCCACGTGGACAGGCGCACCCGCCCCGCGTCGGGCAGCACCGCCGCGGGCCAGGCGCCCACCGGCACCGGCCGCCCACCGGAGTCGGCGGCGGCCCGCTCCAGCGCGGCGGCCGCCCGCTCCTCGGTCAGCGAACCCCGGGCCTCCTTGGCGTTGACGCCCTGGCTGTACACGCGGGCACCGCTCTCCGCCGACGGGGGAGCGGTGCGCGACAGCGGCCGCAGCACGTACAGGTCCGAGGCGGCCCCGATGGACTCGGCGCCCTCGTAGCGGTGGAAGTCCGGCCACATCGCCTCCAGCACCAGGTCCAGCCGGAGCAGCCGGGCCTGCGTGGCGGCGGCCAGCCGCGGCGTGGTCTCGCTGACCCCGTAGGCGACCAGCACCCGGCCCCTGCGCGGGTCGGTCATCCCCTCCAGGCCGCGGCGCACGAACAGCTCCACCCCGTCGGCGGTGTAGGGCGGGTCGGTGAACACCACGTCGGCCTGCCCGCGCAGCCCCGCGGGCAGGCCCAGCCGCAGGTCGGCGAAGTGGGTGCGCACGTCCAGCCCCAGCCGCCCGGCGACCGCGTCGATGTGCGCGAGCACCCGTTCGTCGATGTCGGCCACCAGGACCCGCGCCCGGGGCTCGACCAGGGCCAGCGCGACCGAGGTGAGGTCGTGGTCGCCCACGCACAGGACGGTGCGGTCGGCGAGGTCGAACCGGGTGGCCAGGAACAGCGCCCGGCGCAGCGCGGTGTCGGCGGTCGCGGTGACGTGGTCCAGGTCCAGGTCGGACGCGGGCCCCTCGGCGACGGCCCGGGCGATCTCGGCGGCCGCCCCGGCCCGCGCGGGCACCAGGTGCCGCACCGGGTCCGCCAGGGCGTCCCCGGCCGCGCCGGCGTAGTGGTCGGGCCGCACCAGCCGCACCCGGTCACCGCCGGGCGCGCGCTCGGCCTCCCCGGCCTCCACCAACCGCTCCAGCAGCGCCACCACCAGGACGCGGGCGACCCCGGTGGCCCGCACCAGGTCGTCGGCGCTCCGGCCGCGGCCGTCCGACAGCGCGGCGAGCACGGCGCGCAGCCGGGGCGCGTCCACCCCGTGGGCGCGCAGCGCGTCCAGCGCGGCCCCGGGCAGGGGCGGAGGGGACGGGAGGGGCGTCCGCGGGGGGCCGGGGACGCCGGGGTCGTTGGGGTCTGCTGCCATGCACCGATCGTCCCACGCCCCGGAGGGAGCGGGTCCGGCCGCAGGTCAGGGCCGCTTCCGGCGGGAGAGTGACATATCACTCGGCCGGCCGGGGGAGTCCCCCTTGGGCGGAGTGTTAACGCCGGGGTAATGTGGGGGCGCGGCGCACGGCGTTCGCGTGCCCGAAGCGACGAACACGACCAACCGTCGGGTTTTATCCGCTTTGGGAGGTTTAGCGGGATTCCCTCGTGGAAAAACCGGCTAGGCACACCTCCGACGGGGAACCCTCCGTAGGAGGAACCGCGGTCCCACCCGCAGGGGGCCGCGACACGCGACCCGGGGCGCACCGCGGCACCCCATGGTCTAGACCTGCGACCCACGTCGCGGCCGGACCCGCGGGAACAGGCAGGACCGCTCGCAAGAGGGCGACCGGCCGCCATTCGCACCACGAGGACGTGGCCGCGGTACGGTGGCGGACCACACGGCGTCCACAGGCCGAGCACCCACAACTTCACGCACGCAGCAGGGCCAATGTCGTCCCGGATGCGCTTTTCACGAAGCCGACGAAAGACGACAGGAGGGTAGATGCCCGCTGGTCAGGTGCGGCGTTCGTCCGTCCGAGCGAACGCGATCTCCACTTCTCAGGGCCTGTACGACCCCGCCTTCGAGCACGACGCCTGCGGTGTGGGCTTCGTCGCCGACCTCACCGGCCGCCGCGGCCACGACATCGTGCAGAAGGCGCTCACCGTACTGCGCAACCTCGACCACCGCGGCGCCTCCGGCGCCGACCCCGACGACGGCGACGGTGCGGGCATCCTCACCCAGATCCCGCACGAGCTGTTCACCGAGGTCTGCGACTTCGCCCTGCCCGAGGCCGGCTCCTACGCCGCCGGCATCGCCTTCCTGCCCGCCGACGCCGCCGCCCGCGCCGAGGCCATCGCCGTGGTCGACCGCATCGTCGCCGAAGAGGGCCTCACCCTCCTGGGCTGGCGCGACCTGCCCTTCGAGCCCCAGTACAGCGGCCCGGCCGCCCGCGACGCCATGCCCTACTTCGGGCAGCTCTTCATCACGGGCACCCCCGGCACCGCCACCGAAGGCCTCACCGGCATCGACCTGGAGCGCTACGCCTACTGCGTCCGCAAGCGCGCCGAACACGAGGCCGACGTCTACTTCCCGAGCCTGTCCCCGCGCACCATCGTGTACAAGGGCATGCTCACCACCCCCCAGCTCGAACCGTTCTTCCCCGACCTGTCCGACCGGCGCTACGCCTCCGGCCTGGCCCTGGTCCACTCCCGGTTCTCCACCAACACCTTCCCGTCCTGGCCGCTGGCCCACCCCTTCCGCTACGTCGCCCACAACGGTGAGATCAACACCGTCAAGGGCAACCGGAACATGATGCGCGCCCGCGAGGCCAAGCTCGCCACCGACCTCATCCCCGGCGACCTGGACCGCATCTTCCCCATCGTCGACCCCGACGACTCCGACACCGCGTCCTTCGACGACGCCCTGGAGCTCCTCCACCTGGGCGGCCGCTCCCTGCCGCACGCGGTGCTCATGATGATCCCCGAGCCCTGGGAGAACCACACCGAGATGGACCCGGCCGTCCGGGCCTTCTACGAGTACCACTCCACCCTCATGGAGCCCTGGGACGGCCCCGCGTCCGTCTCCTTCAGCGACGGCACCCTGGTCGGCGCCGTCCTGGACCGCAACGGCCTGCGCCCCGGACGCTACTGGGTCACCCAGGACGGCCTCGTCGTCCTGGCCTCCGAGGCCGGCGTCCTGGACATCGACCCCGCCGACGTCGTCCGCAAGGGACGGCTCCAGCCCGGCCGCATCTTCGTCGTCGACACCGCCCAGGGGCGGATCATCGAGGACGAGGAGATCAAGGCCGAACTCGCCGCCCAGCACCCCTACCAGAAGTGGATCGACTCCGGCGTCATGCGCCTGGCCGACCTGCCCGCCGCCGAGCCCGTCCCCGTGACCGAGCTCAACCTCGCCCAGCAGGTCTTCGGCTACACCGAGGAAGAACTCCGCGTCATCCTCACCCCCATGGCCCGCACCGGCGCCGAGCCCATCGGCTCCATGGGCACCGACACCCCGGTCGCCGCGCTCTCCGAGCGCTCCCGGCAGCTCTTCGACTACTTCTCGCAGAACTTCGCCCAGGTCACCAACCCGCCCCTGGACGCCATCCGCGAGGAGATGGTCACCAGCCTGTCCACGCTCCTGGGCGCCGAACACAACATCCTCACCGCGGCACCGGGCGACACCCGCCGCCTCGTCCTGCCCACCCCGGTCGTCGACCAGGCCGAACTCGCCGCCATCGTCGAGGCCGGACGCACCGAACCCGCACTGAAGACCTTCACCGTCGACGGCACCTACCCCGTCGACGGCGGCGGCGACGCCCTGGCCGCCCGGCTCGCCGAGCTCAACACCCAGATCGACGCCGCCATCGCCGACGGCGCCCACATCCTGGTCCTCAGCGACCGGCGCGCCGACGCCCGCCTGGCGCCCATCCCGTCCCTGCTGCTCACCGGCTCGGTCCACCACCACCTCGTCCGCGAGAAGACCCGCACCGAGGTCGGCCTCATCGTCGAGGCCGCCGACGTCCGCGAGTGCCACCACGTCGCACTGCTCATCGGGTACGGCGCCTCCGCCGTCAACCCCTACCTCGCCCTGGCCACCGTCCGGGACCTGGTCCAGCGCGGCACCATCGGCGGCGTCGACGCCGACACGGCCGTCCGCAACACCGTCAAGGCGTACGGCAAGGGCGTCCTGAAGATCATGTCCAAGATCGGGGTCTCCACGGTCAGCTCCTACACCGGGGCCCAGATCTTCGAGGCCCTGGGCCTGGGCCAGGAGGTCATCGACCGCTGCTTCACCGGCACCACCTCCCGCCTGGGCGGCGTCGGCTTCGACGTCCTCGCCGAAGAGGTCGCCATCCGCCACCGCCGCGCCCACACCGACAACCCGGCCTCCGGCGCCCACCGGCGCCTGGAGATCGGCGGCGAGTACCAGTGGCGCCGCGAGGGCGAACCGCACCTGTTCAACCCCGACACCGTCTTCAAGCTCCAGCACTCCACCCGTACCCGCAAGTACGAGATCTTCAAGGAGTACACCGACCTCATCGACGACCAGTCGGCGAGGCTCATGACGCTGCGCGGCCTCTTCCGCCTCAAGGAGGGCGTCCGCGAACCCGTCCCCGTCGACGAGGTCGAGCCCGTCTCGGAGATCGTCAAGCGCTTCTCCACCGGCGCCATGTCCTACGGCTCCATCTCCGCCGAGGCCCACGAGACCCTCGCCATCGCGATGAACCGCCTCGGCGGCAAGTCCAACACCGGCGAGGGCGGCGAGGACCCCGCCCGCTTCACCCCCGACGCCAACGGGGACCTGCGGCGCAGCGCCATCAAGCAGGTCGCCTCCGGCCGCTTCGGCGTCACCTCGCACTACCTCACCAACGCCGACGACATCCAGATCAAGATGGCCCAGGGCGCCAAGCCCGGCGAGGGCGGCCAGCTGCCCGGACACAAGGTCTACCCCTGGGTGGCCGACACCCGCCACTCCACCCCCGGCGTCGGGCTCATCTCCCCGCCGCCCCACCACGACATCTACTCCATCGAGGACCTCGCCCAGCTCATCCACGACCTCAAGAACGCCAACCCGTCCGCCCGGGTCCACGTCAAGCTGGTCTCCGAAGCGGGCGTCGGCACCGTCGCCGCCGGCGTCTCCAAGGCCCACGCCGACGTCGTCCTCATCTCCGGCCACGACGGGGGCACCGGCGCCTCGCCGCTGACCTCCCTCAAGCACGCGGGCACCCCCTGGGAGCTCGGCCTCGCCGAGACCCAGCAGACCCTGCTGCTCAACGGCCTGCGCGACCGCATCGTCGTCCAGGCCGACGGCCAGATGAAGACCGGCCGCGACGTCATCATCGCCGCCCTGCTCGGCGCCGAGGAGTACGGCTTCGCCACCGCGCCCCTGGTCGTCTCCGGCTGCGTCATGATGCGCGTCTGCCACCTCGACACCTGCCCCGTCGGCGTCGCCACCCAGAACCCCGTCCTGCGCGAGCGGTTCTCCGGCAAGGCCGAGTACGTGGTCAACTTCTTCGAGTTCATCGCCCAGGAGGTCCGCGAATACCTCGCCGCCCTCGGCTTCCGCAGCCTCGACGAGGCCATCGGCGCCGTCGACCTGCTCGACACCACCGAGGCCGTCGAGCACTGGAAGGCCAGGGGACTGGACCTGTCCCCGATCCTCCACGAGGTCGAGCCCTGGGCCGGCGACCACCGCGTCCGCACCCGCAGCCAGGACCACGGCCTGGAGAAGGCCCTGGACAACACCCTCATCCAGCTCGCCGAAGGCGCACTCGACTTCGGGCAGCCCGTCAAGCTCGAACTGCCCGTCCGCAACGTCAACCGCACCGTCGGCACCATGCTCGGACACGAGGTCACCAAGCGCTACGGCGCCGACGGCCTGCCCGCCGACACCATCGACGTCACCTTCACCGGCTCCGCCGGACAGTCCTTCGGCGCCTTCGTGCCCAAGGGCGTCACGCTCCGCCTCAAGGGCGACGCCAACGACTACGTCGGCAAGGGCCTGTCCGGCGGCCGCGTCATCGTCCGCCCCGCCGACACCTCCACCCTCACCGCCGAGGACCACATCATCGCCGGCAACGTCATCGGCTACGGCGCCACCTCCGGGGAGATCTTCCTCCGCGGCATCGTCGGCGAACGCTTCTGCGTCCGCAACTCCGGCGCCCTCGCCGTCGTCGAGGGCATCGGCGACCACGGCTGCGAGTACATGACCGGCGGCCGCGCCGTCGTCCTCGGACGCACCGGACGCAACTTCGCGGCCGGCATGTCCGGCGGCATCGCCTACGTCCTCGACCTCGACCCCCACCGGGTCAACACCGAGATGGTCGAGGTCGAAGCACCCACCGACGAGGACCGCGCGTTCCTCACCGACGTGCTCACCCGCCACCACGCCGAGACCGGCTCCACCGTCGCCGAACGCCTCCTGGCCGCCGGCGACGCCGGACTCGACCGGATCTCCAAGGTCATGCCGCGCGACTACAAGCGCGTCCTGCTCGCCCAGGCCGAAGCAGAACGGGACGGCCGCGACGTCAACGAGGCCGTCATGGCCTCCGCGCAGTCCTGAGCGTCAGCACACACGAAAGGAGGAACAATCATGGCTGACCCCAAGGGTTTCCTGAAGATCACCGAACGCGAGCTCCCCGCTCACCGCCCGGTGGACGTCCGCATCCAGGACTGGCGCGAGGTCTACGAGGACTTCGACCGGGGCACCGTCACCAAGCAGGCGTCCCGCTGCATGGACTGCGGCATCCCCTTCTGCCACAACGGCTGCCCCCTGGGCAACCTCATCCCCGAGTGGAACACCCTCGTCCACACCCACGACTGGGCCGAGGCGATCGAACGGCTCCACGCCACCAACAACTTCCCCGAGTTCACCGGCCGGCTGTGCCCCGCACCCTGCGAATCCGCCTGCGTGCTCGGCATCAACCAGCCCGCCGTCACCATCAAGAACATCGAGGTCTCCATCATCGACCGCGCCTGGGAGGAGGGCTGGGTCAAGCCCCTGCCCCCCGCCACGCGCACCGGCAAGAAGGTCGCCGTCGTCGGCTCCGGCCCCGCCGGGCTCGCCGCCGCACAGCAGCTCACCCGCGCCGGACACGACGTCACCGTCTACGAGCGCGCCGACCGCATCGGCGGCCTGCTCCGCTACGGCATCCCCGAGTTCAAGATGGAGAAGCGGCACATCGACCGCCGCATCGCCCAGATGACCGCTGAGGGCACCGTCTTCCGCACCGGCGTGGACGTCGGCGCCGACATCACCGTCGAACGGCTGCGCGCCGACCACGACGCCGTGGTCCTCACCGGCGGCGCCACCGCCTGGCGCGACCTGCCCGTCCCCGGCCGCGAACTCGCCGGCGTCCACCAGGCCATGGAGTACCTGCCCCAGGCCAACCGCGTCCAGTTCGGCGACTACGACCGCGCCCCCATCAACGCCGAGGGCAAGCACGTCGTCGTCATCGGCGGCGGCGACACCGGCGCCGACTGCGTCGGCACCGCCCACCGCCAGGGCGCCGCCAGCGTCACCCAGCTCGAGATCATGCCCAAGCCGCCCGCCAAGCGCCCCGACTCCCAGCCCTGGCCCACCATGCCGATGCTGTACAAGGTCACCAGCGCCCACGAGGAGGGCGGCAAGCGCATCTACTCCGTCAACACCCTGGAGTTCCTCGGCGACGACCAGGGCCGCGTCCGCGCCCTCAAGCTCGTCGAGGTCCAGCGCACCGCCAACGGCTTCGAGCCCGTCCAGGGCACCGAGCGCGAGATCCCCGCCGACCTCGTCACCCTCGCCATGGGCTTCGTCGGCCCCCAGAAGGAGGGCATGATCGAACAGCTCGGCGTCGAACTCGACGGACGCGGCAACGTCGTCCGCGACGCCGACTACCGCACCAGCGTCGAGGGCGTCTTCTGCGCCGGCGACATGGGCCGCGGCCAGTCCCTCATCGTCTGGGCCATCGCCGAGGGCCGCTCCGCCGCAGCCGCGGTCGACCGCCACCTCACCGGCGTCGACAGCGACCTGCCCGTCGCCATCCCGCCCACCGCACGACCGCTCGTCTGACCCGCACACCACGGCCACGGGGGCGCGCAGGGACCACCCTGCGCGCCCCCGCGCGCGTCCGGCGCCGCACACCGGTGACCCCGCCGTGACCCGCTCCCCGCACACACCCGCGACACTGGGAACCGGGCCCCGCCCCGGCACCCCCGCCCCCCGACGGGAGCAACGACCATGGCCTACCGGATCATCGGCGACGCCGCCATGCTCCTCCACTTCGCGTTCATCCTCTACATCGCCCTCGGCGGCTTCCTCGCCTGGAAGTGGCCCCGCACCCTCTGGGCCCACCTCGCCGTCGCCGCCTACGGCCTCGCCATCAGCGTCTTCGCCTGGACCTGCCCCCTCACCCTGGTGGAGAACTGGGGGAGGGAGAACGCCGGACGGGCCGGACTCGCAGAAGAGGGCTTCATCGACCACTACCTCACCGGCGTCATCTACCCCGCCGAAGCCCTCCGCGAGGCCCAGGCCGCCGTCGGCGCCCTCGTCGTCCTCTCCTGGGCCGGCCACGCCGTCCTCACGGCCCGGCGCCGCCGCGCCCGCGCGGGTAAGGGCGCGGGCGGGGGAGCGGGCGTCGAGGCCGAGGTCCGCACCGACACCTGACGGCACCCCCGCCTACCATGGAACATGGCCTACCGGATCCTCGCGGACACGGCCATGGTCCTCCACATGGCCTTCCTCGCCTACGTGCTCCTCGGCGGCCTCGCCGCCTGGAAGTGGCCCCGCGCCCTGTGGCCCCACCTCGCCGCCACGGCCTACGCCCTCGGCATCACCCTCATCGGCTGGGAATGCCCCCTCACCCACGTCGAACGCCGGGCACGCCACCACGCCGGACAGGAGGGCCTGCCCCCCACCGGCTTCATCGACCACTACCTCACCGGCGTCGTCTACCCCGAGGAGCACCTCGCCACCGTCCGCCTCGCCGCGGCCGCCCTCATCCTCCTCACCTGGACCGTCCCCCTCACCCGCGCGCTCCGCCACCGCCGGAACGCCGCGCACCGCCACCGGAGACCCGCACGCCGCGACCCCACGTAAAGAACACGAATGGATTGGCCGCGACCGCGCACCCCCGCCCGAGCCACGGGTACCGTTCCCACATGAGCGTTGTGACCTGGGAATCCTTCCGCGCCGCAGAACACTTCACCATGCGCACCGCCCGGCTCATCGACAGGTACCGCTTCGCCTACCACTTCCAGGCCGGCCCCACCGCCCCCATCCGCTCCGCCCTCGCCGCCTACCGCAACATCGACGGCGGCTACGGCAACGCCCTCGACCCCGACCTGCGCGGACACGCCAGCCAACCCCTCGCCGTCGACACCGCCCTGCGCTACCTCGACGAACTCGGCCCCATCCCCGCCGGACTCGGCCAGAGCATCTGCCGCTACCTCACCACCGTCTCCTCACCCGACGGCGGCCTGCCCCCCGTCACCCCCGCCGTCCGCCACACCGAAGCCGCACCCTGGTGGCGCGAACACAGCGGCCGCACCCCCGACCTCGCCCTCACCGCCTCCATCACCGGCCGCCTCCACAAGCACAACATCACCCACCCCTGGCGCGACCGCGCCACCGCCTACTGCTGGAAGCACATCGACGCCCTCCACTGGACCGACCCCCACGAGGCCATCGGCATCTGCGCCTTCCTCCAGCACGTCCCCGACCGCCCCCGCGCCGTCGCCACCGTCAACCACCTCGCCACCATGATCCGCGCCGTCGTCCGCATCCGCCCCGAGTACACCCCCGACATCCCCGGGCCCCGCAGCGGCGCAGCCCCCCGCCACCACATCCACACACCCCTGGACCTGGCACCCGACCCCGCCTGCATCGCCCGGCCGATCTTCACCGACGCCGAACTCGCCGCCAACCTCGACCACCTGGAGAAGACCCAGCGCCACGACGGCGGCTGGAACGCCGACTGGGACCACTGGGACACCACCGCCACCCTCGAACTCGAAGGCATCCGCACCGTCCAGCGACTGCGCATCCTGCGCGCCTACGGACGCCTCGAACACGGCATCCCCACCCCCCGGCGCGACCGCTGACCGGAACACGGGCCCGACCGGGACACGGGCACCGCTCCGGAGACGGACCCGAGCGGCTCCGGGGAGGGATCCGACACGTCCCGCGGGAGATCCCGGCACGGCTCCAGGAGGACGCCGGGGACGAGCCCGCAACGGTTCGGGAGAGGGGCCCGCACGGCCCCGGGAAGGCCCCGCACACGGTTTCGGAGAAGACCCCGGACACCCCGCCGACACCCCCGGCGACACACTCGTGCACAGCCCCCATTCGCCTTCGCGCAGCCTGAGATACGTCCATTCGCAACCTGGTTTAGACCACTGCATCCCCCGGACGCTCTAAAGTGTTACGCGTGACACGTCGAGCAAAGATCGTCGCGACCCTCGGTCCCGCCACCTCGAGCCCGGAGATCCTCCGCAGGCTCGTCCGCGCCGGACTGGACGTCGCCCGACTCAACCTCAGCCACGGAACCCACGACGACCACAGCGCCAACCTCGCCAACGTGCGAGCCGCCGCTGACGAGGTCGGACGAGCGGTCGGCATCCTCGCCGACCTCCAGGGACCCAAGATCCGCGTCGGCACCTTCGCTGACGGACCCGTCGACCTCAACCCCGGTGACGAGTTCACCATCACCACCGAGGACGTCCCCGGCGACATCCACCGGGTCTCCACCACCTACAAGGGACTCCCCGGCGACGTCCGCCCCGGCGACCGCGTCCTCATCGACGACGGCCGCATCGTGCTGGAATGCACCAAGACCACCGGCACGGACGTCCACACCCGCGTCATCTACGGCGGGACCGTCTCCAACCACAAGGGGCTCAACCTCCCCGGCGTCGCCGTCAGCGTCCCCGCCCTCACCGACAAGGACGAGGAAGACCTGCGCTGGGCCCTGCGCAACGGCGTCGACATGGTCGCGCTCTCCTTCGTGCGCAGCCCCGCCGACGCCGAGGAGTGCCACCGCATCATGGACGAGGAGGGCGTCACCGTCCCCCTCATCGCCAAGATCGAGAAGCCCCAGGCCGTCGAGCGCCTCCAGGACATCATCGAGGTCTTCGACGCCGTCATGGTCGCCCGCGGCGACCTCGGCGTCGAGCTCCCCCTCGAGAACGTCCCCATGGTCCAGAAGCGCGCCATCGAACGCTGCCGCGACAAGGCCAAACCCGTCATCGTCGCCACGCAGATGCTCGAATCCATGATCGGATCGCCCCGGCCCACCCGCGCCGAGGCCTCCGACGTCGCCAACGCCGTCCTCGACGGCGCCGACGCCGTCATGCTCTCCGGAGAGACCAGCGTCGGCCAGTACCCCGTCGAGACCGTCGAGACCATGGCGCGCATCATCAGCGCCGCCGAACAGGAATCCCTGCGCGCCTCGCACATCCTCAACCGGGTGCCCGAGACCACCGGCGGGGCCATCGCCCGCGCCGCCGCGGAGATCGGCGCCACCATCGGCGCCAAGGCACTGGTCGCCTTCACCATGTCCGGCGAGACCGCCCGCCGCCTGGCGCGCTACCGCTCGCCCATCCCGCTGCTGGCGTTCACCACCGAGACCGCCACCCGCGGACGCCTGTCCCTCACCTGGGGCGTGGAGACCAACCTCGTCCCCTGGGTCGACAACACCGACGACATGGTCCGCCAGGTCGAGAGCGAACTGCTCCAGCTCGGCGACTACACCAAGGGCGACAAGGTCGTCATCGTGGCGGGCAGCCCGCCCGGAACCACCGGTTCCACCAACTCCCTGCGCGTCCACCGCCTCGGCGACACCGTCGCCCTGGACGGAAGCTGACGCCGTTCACCGTCCGGTTGCCGGTCCGGGGCGTATGAGCCGCGCCCGCGGACCGGGGCCGGACCCGGGGGCGGAGCCGGACCTGGACCAGGGCCGGAAAGCCGCTGGAGAGCCAGGGACCGGCAGGGAACCGGGAGCCGGGAACGAGGCGGACGGGGCGCGGCCGTACGGGAACGGCACCGGCCGGACGACCGGCGGGTCAGCGGTGCGACTCCTGCTCCTGGCCGCCGGGCTCCGGGATCACCCGCTCCAACGGCATGTCCCACGGCAGCAGGTTCCACGGACTGCGCGGATCCTCCGTCAGCATCCCCAGCGCCGCCCACACCCGGTCGGTACCGCCGTGGTCGCCCTCCACACCCTTCTCGGGCCACAGCAGGTAACCCGCGTGGAACGCCATCGACAGCTGCTGCCACGAGGAATAGCGCCGCTGGAGGTCCGACGCCACCCGGCGCAGCGTCGTCTGCGACTCCACCGGGCTCAGCCAGTCCAGGGTCGCTCCCCCGCACACCAGCCGGATCACGTGCACCGACTTCCACCACTGGTAGGCGCCGATGATCACCGTCTCGTCGCCCTCGGCGACCCCGGTCACCATCCGCAGCCGGCCCACCTGCTCCGGCGTCAACCGCACCTGCTCACCGGTGGAGTGGCCGCCCTGCTCGCGCGGCAGCCGCGAACGCGCCACCCCCGCCGCCAGGTCGACCACCAGGTCCAGGCTCGGACCCTGGTGCAGCTCGTCCATCTGCCGCTCGACCGCCGCCAGCAGCGACTCGCGGTCCGTCACGTCCCACTGCCGCTCCAACAGCCGCCGGTACTGGCGGCGCAGCGTCGGCCGCGCCACCACGTCCCACGGCTCGGCCAGCGCCACCCGGAACGGCGCGGCCACCGCGGCGGCCCAGCGCTCGGTGCTCAGGGGGGCGTCGGCGTCGCGGGTGCGCAGCGCGGGGGACTCGCGCGACCCCAGCACCAGCTCGACGAAGGAGCCGGCCGCCACCGCCACCGCGGGCAGGAACGCCCATCCGGGCGCCACCGCCACCAGGACGACGACGAGCAGCGCGAGCGGTGCCAGCAGCCACGGGCGGCGCCGACCGGACCCCCAGGCCACCACGACCCAGGCGCCGATCACCAGTGCGCCGAACACCCCGGCCGCCACGGTCAGCACCGGCTGCTCCTCTCCTGAGAACCCGTCTCCGATTCTCAAGGATCATCGAATCCGGGCAGCGGCGGGGACCGAACCCACGGGTTGTACTCAGGTTGTGGCCGTGATGTGACCGGTTAGACCCGCCTTGCCCGGGCATGAAGTGACAAAAGGCCCTTTTTGTGCTGAACCGGCCGGGTAGTTACACCCGTTCCGCCCCGACCGAACCGCCCACCCGGCACACCGGGGGTCAAACCGCTAACCGGTTCTTGCTAGCCCTTGGGCCCTACGAACCGATCGAGCCGTGCCACGGCGTCCTTCCGCGCGATCGACACGACCAAGACGTCTTGGTGCGGGGGGTTGGGTTTCGTCCGGCACTTCCACGGGATGTCGAGACGGTCCAGCGAAGCCGTGAACAGGCCGGCGATGTCCTTGGAGACGTTGGTGAAGAAGTACCGCGGATACTCGTAGTACTTCCATTGCCCCCGGACCATCCTGCGCACCTTGTTGGTGACCCGGCAGCCGTCGGAGTGGATGAGGCCCCGGATGAACTTCTCCGGGTGGGCGTCCACGATCTCCTGCTGCCACGGCCTCAGGAAGATCCTGCGCGTGTGCTTCATGCCTTTGCCGTGTTGGGGGAAGACGCAGCGCCAGTGCTTGGAGGTCGCTTTGACCTCGGTGCAGCCCCTGCGCTGGACGCGGAACACCTTGACCGGGAAGACCCGGACGATGGCCTGCGCGCACTCGTCCATCAGCCCGGGCCACGTGTCGGTGCAGACGATTCCGAGATAGTCGACTCCGTTGCGGATCCAGCCGATGTAGCCGTCGCCGAGGTACAGGCCGAGCAGGTAGGCGTAGGCCTGCGGATCGAGATGTCCGCTGCTGCATCGCGGGCAGTAGGTCGTGCGGTCCTGGCGGCGGGCTTCGACGTCGGGACCCCGGCGCCGTCCATAGCGCCAGTGCCGGACCGTCCAGATGGAGACGCCGCAGGCGTTGGCGACGGCTTGGTCGCTGTGTCCTTGGGTGTGGAGGTGGAGGGCTTTGTCGACGATGTCACGTGAGTACATGCTGCGCATGCTTGCTCACGCCTACGACAAATCGATGGTGTCTTCCCAGGTCAGAGGCGATATGTCCGAAATGACGAGAGCCACCCGTGGGTGGCTCTGTGGGTACCGGAAGTGGGATTCGAACCCACAAGCCCTTGCGGGCAGCGGTGTTTGAGACCGCCGCGTATGCCATTCCGCCATTCCGGCCGGTTTGTCTGTTTTGTTGCGGTCTGGGAGTGAACGTCCGGTTCGGCGACGGTCGGCCAACGGTGATGTCACGATTGGCCAGCATTGCCGGGCCCGACGATCAGCATCCTAGCGGATCTCGGTAACCTCATGTACGTGACGAGGACGCAGAGCCGCGTGGTGATCGCGGAAGACGAGGCCCTGATCCGCCTGGACCTCAAGGAGATGCTCGAGGAGGACGGCTACGCCGTCGTCGGCGAGGCCGGGGACGGGGAGACCGCCATCCGGCTCGCTCGCGAGCTCAAACCGGACCTGGTGATCACCGACATCAAGATGCCCGTGCTCGACGGCCTCTCCGCCGCCGAGAGGATCGCCGGGGAGCGGATCGCCCCCGTGGTGATCCTGACGGCGTTCTCCCAGCGCGAGCTGGTGGAGCGGGCGCGCGACGCCGGTGCCATGGCGTACCTGGTCAAGCCGTTCAGCAAGGCCGACCTGGTGCCCGCCATCGAGATGGCGACCTCCCGGTACGCCGAGCTGGCGGCGCTGGAGGCGGAGGTCGGCGGCCTCCAGGAGCGGCTGGAGACCCGCAAGCTGGTGGAGCAGGCCAAGGGCCTGCTCCAGAGCCGCCACGGGATGAGCGAGCCGGAGGCGTTCCGCTGGATCCAGAAGAACTCGATGGACCGCCGTCTGACCATGCGCAAGGTGGCGGAGACGGTCGTGGAGACCCTCGGAGGCAAGCAGGCCTAACGGATCCCGCGCAGACGGACTGAACAGGGGCCGCACCCGCCCGGGTGCGGCCCCTCGTCGTGTCCGGGGCATGTGGGAAATGTGCAGATCGCTCACTCGCCAGGTGGGAAACGAGACAGGTGTCCAGCGTCAAGGGGGGTCCCGTGACGGTTCAGTCTCGTTTCTGCACGATGGGATGACATTTGGGTCACGTGGTTTAAGCGAAGCTGAATGACCAGGGTAAACCGGGCTAAACTCGCCGCACCGAACAGCAATGGACAACGGTGTCGAATGCGCGCATACGGCACCGTTACCCTCAGATGCGCAAGGAGCGCGCGTGCGCACACGCCTCGTGACCGTGCTGCTCGCCCTGATCACCGCCATCCTGGTGATCCCCGGGCCGGCGGCGACGGCGGACGAACAGGGCGGTGAAGCGCTGCAGGGTCAGATCCGCAACCCGGACGACCGGGATCAGGGTGTCGAAGGCATCACGATCCAGGTGTTCGACGGTGAGGACGAGATCGGGGCAGCCGAAACCGACTCTGATGGAAATTGGGTGGTGGAGCTGCCCGGACCGGGCACCTACCGCGTCGTGGTGGACCAGGAGTCCGTTCCCGCAGAGTTCTCCGTACGGGAGACGGCCATCCTCGTCGACGGCGAGACCGAGGTGGAGGTCGAGGCGAACGATCAGCGTCCCCTGATCATCGCTTTGGAACCCGCCGGAGGCGGCGGGGAGTCGGACGCCGAGTCGCCCTCGGCGTCGGACTCGGAGACCCCGGCCGAGGACGACGCGGGCGCGGAGGAGGGCGATGTCGCCCCCGCGGCCGGCGGCTCCTTCGGCTCCAGGGTCATCCAGCTGACGGCGGCGGGCCTGCTCTTCGGCCTGGTGATCGCGATCTCGGCGATCGGCCTGTCGCTGATCTTCGGGTCGACGAAGATGATCAACTTCGCCCACGGCGACATGGTCACCTTCGGGGCCATGGTCGCGCTGGTGTTCAGCAGCGGTGCGGCGGGCATGGGCAACTCCCTGCTCGCGGTCTTCGCGGGTCTGGGGGGTGCGGTCCTCATCGGCGCCTTCCTGGAGACCCGGTTGGCGCGGACCGCCCTGATCATCGCCCAGTGGTCGTCGATCTTCGCCGGTATCGCGCTGGCCACGGTGCTGGGCGTGCTGGGCGACTCGGTGGGCTGGCAGGTCCCGCTGTGGATCGCGGCGGGTATCGCCGTGGTGATGGGCGCCGTGCTGGGCGCCTCCATGGAGCGGTACATCTGGCGTCCCCTGCGCCGCCGCAACGTGGCGCTGATCCAGATGTTCATCGTGTCGATCGGTCTGGCGCTGATCCTGCGCCACGTGATCCTGGTGCTGTTCGGTGCGGACCGCAGCCGGTACGCGGGCTTCCAGATCCAGGAGGTGGTGCGGCTGGGGCCGATCGCGATGCCCCCGCGCGACCTGGTGATCATGGGCGTCGCGGTCGTGGTGCTGGTGCTGGTGGCGTGTCTGCTGCAGTTCACCCGGATCGGCAAGGCGATGCGCGCGGTGTCGGACAACCGGGACCTGGCGGAGTCGTCGGGTATCGACGTGGACCGGGTCACGCTGTACGTGTGGGGCCTGGGCGGCGGTCTGGCGGCGCTGGGCGGTGTTCTGTACGGCCTGAACCAGGTGGTGCAGTACGAGATGGGCTTCCGTCTGCTGCTGCTGATGTTCGCCGCGGTGATCCTGGGCGGGCTGGGCACGGCCTACGGTGCGATGGTCGGCGGTATCGCCGTCGGCCTGGTGGCGATGCTGTCCACCCTGTGGTTCCCGTCGCAGCTGATGCAGGCGTGGGCGCTGGCGTTGATGATCCTCATGCTGCTGGTCAGGCCCCAGGGTCTGCTCGGGCGTGCTGAGCGGGTCGGCTAGGGGAGAAGACGATGGACATCCTTTCTATCCTGGTCGAGTCGGTCCGGTCGGCCCTGGGCCCGATCGCGGCGATCTACGCCCTGGCGGCCATCGGCCTGAACCTGCACTTCGGGTACACGGGCCTGCTGAACTTCGGCCAGGTCGGCTTCATGCTGGTGGGCGCGTACGGCGTCGGTATCAGCGTGTCGGTGTTCGGTCTGCCGCTGCTGGTCGGTTTCGGCGTGGGCCTGCTGTGCGCGCTGGCGCTGGCGCTGCTGCTGGGCATCCCGACGCTGCGGTTGCGGGCGGACTACCTGTCGATCACGACGATCGCGGCGGCGGAGGTGGTCCGGTTGGTGTACCGGGCCGGGTTCGCCGAGCCGCTGACCGGCGGTGTGTACGGTCTGCAGAACCTGGCGGGCGGTTTCCGCGAGCTGAACCCGTTCGAGCCGGGTGCGCGGTACGGCTTCGGTGAGCTGACGTACACGGGTACGCACCTGTGGACGATGGTGGTGACCTGGTCGCTGGTGCTGTTGATGGCGGGTCTGACGTGGCTGTTGATCCACAGCCCGTGGGGTCGTGTGATCAAGGGCATCCGTGAGGACGAGGACGCGGTCCGCAGCCTGGGCAAGAACGTGTTCGCGTACAAGATGCAGATCCTGGTGCTGGGCGGTCTGATCGGTGCGCTGGCGGGCTGCATGATGGCGGTGCACCAGGCGTCGATCCAGCCGGACCAGTTCAAGCCGCAGGTGACGTTCTTCCTGTGGGCGATCCTGCTGCTGGGCGGGGCGGGCCGGGTGTTCGGTCCGGTCCTGGGCGCGATGGCGTTCTGGTTCCTGATGAGTTTCACGGACGGTGTGCTGAAGTACGTCGGCCGCGACCTGGGGCTGATGCCCTTCCTGGACGGTCCGGACTACGGTGCGCTCCAGCTGGCGTTCGCGGGCCTGATGTTGGTGCTGCTGATCGTGTTCCGTCCACAGGGCCTGATCGGGGACCGCAAGGAGATGCTGATCAATGTCAAGTGACGAGACGGGCCAGAAGGTGGTCGACCGTATGTCGGGCACCGAGACGGTGCCCGGTTCGGCCAAGGCCGACCCGATCCTGGTGGTCGACGGCGTGCGGCGTTCGTTCGGCGGTCTGACCGCGGTGGACGTGGAGCACCTGGAGGTGCAGCGCGGGACGATCACGGCGCTGATCGGTCCGAACGGCGCGGGCAAGTCGACCCTGTTCAACCTGTTGACCGGTTTCGACCGGGTGGACCGGGGGACGTGGTCGTTCCAGGGGCAGCGGATCAGCGGCAAGCGGGGCCACCAGGTGGCCCGGGCCGGGATGGTGCGCACGTTCCAGCTGACCAAGGCGCTGACCCGGTTGACGGTGCTCGACAACATGTTGTTGGGGGCCAAGGGCCAGGCGGGGGAGCGGATGGCGGGTGCGTTCGCGCGTCCGCTGTGGCAGCGCCAGGAGCGGGCCAACACCGAGCGGGCGCTGGAGCTGCTGGAGCGCTTCAAGCTGATCGCCAAGCGCGACGACATGGCGGGTTCGCTGTCGGGCGGGCAGCGCAAGCTGCTGGAGATGGCGCGCGCGCTGATGACCGACCCGGACATGATCATGCTGGACGAGCCGATGGCGGGTGTGAACCCGGCGCTGGTGCAGTCGCTGCTGGGGCACATCACGTCGTTGCGCGACGAGGGCAAGACGGTCCTGTTCGTGGAGCACGACATGGACGTGATCATGGGCATCAGCGACTGGATCGTGGTGCTCGCGCAGGGGCAGGTCATCGCCGAGGGGCGTCCCTCGGACATCCGCTCGAACCAGCAGGTCATCGATGCCTACCTGGGTTCCCGTGAGGAGGACTGAGCATGAGTGAGAGCGGGACCGGGAACGGCAACGGGGAGTTGGAGCCGAAGGCCGAGGCCGGGGTGAAGCCGGAGGCCGGAGCCGGGTCGAAGGCCGAGGCCGGTGTGAAGCCGGAGGCTGAGCTGATCCCGGAGTCGGCGGAGGAGGCCGTGGTGGCCCAGGAGCACCGTGAGGAGCTGCTGGAGCAGGCCATGGAGGAGTCCGTGGAGGTGGGTGATCCCGGGGACTACCTGGTGCTGGCCAAGGAGCTGGTGGCCGGGTACGTGCCGGGGGTGAACATCCTCAACGGGTGCACGCTGACGCTCACCGAGGGCGAGGTCGTGGCGATCATCGGTCCGAACGGGGCCGGGAAGTCGACGCTGATCAAGACGATCTTCGGGTTGATCCCGATCCGTGAGGGCGGTCTGACGCTGCGGGGGGTGAGCATCGCGGGTCTGCCGGCGCACAGCCTGGTGGAGCGCGGTGTGGGTTACGTCCCGCAGACGCAGAACGTGTTCCCGTCGCTGACGATCGAGGAGAACCTCCAGATGGGGGCTTATCTGCGGCCGAAGGCGTTCGCGGAGCGGTTCACGTTCGTGGCGGAGCTGTTCCCGTTGCTGGGGGAGCGGCGCAAGGCGAAGGCCGGGTCGCTGTCGGGCGGTGAGCGCCAGATGGTGGCGATGGGGCGGGCTCTGATGATGGACCCGTCCGTGCTGCTGCTGGACGAGCCCACGGCGGGGTTGTCGCCGCTGTACCAGGAAGAGGTCTTCCAGCGGGTGAAGCAGGTCAACGAGGCGGGTGTCTCGGTGATCATGGTGGAGCAGAACGCTCGCCGGTGCCTGCAGATCTGTGACCGGGGGTACGTGCTGGACCAGGGTCGCAACGCGTACACGGGTACGGGTGCGGACCTGTTGAACGACCCGAACGTCATCGAGCTGTACCTGGGGACCCTCGGGAAGAAGGACTGACCGGGGACCGGTCGGGGGGTTGTGAGACCGGCCGGGGAGTAGTGGGGAGGCGGGGCCTGAGGGCTCCGCCTCCTTTGTTGTGGGGGTGGTTTCTCCGGTTCGCAAAGGTCGGTGCTGTGGGTACGCGCGGCGGCACCTTCTGGGGTGGGGGGCGCGGTTCTCCCTTTTTGATCCTCCGCTGGCTGATGCCGCGGGTACGCGCGGGCTTCACCCTCTGCGGTGGAGGTGTGCGGTCCTGTGTCCGGGCTGGGGTCGGGGTCCGTGGGAACGTGCGGCAACACTCCCGGGGCGGGGCGCGGTCACGTCTCTCTGACCTCTTGGGCCCAGGCCCGCGCGTGTGTGCGGCCTTCAGCCCTTGGGGCGGGGGCCGCGGTTCTGTTTCCGGGCTGGGGTCGGGGTTGCAGGTACATGGGGCGACACCCCCTGGGGCTGTGGGTGTGGGCGGCCTTCACCCCCTGCGGTGGAGGTGCGCGGTCCTGTGCCCGGTCTGGGGCCAAGATCGCGGGTACGTGCGGCTTTCACCCCCGCTCCCGTCCGTACCGCGGTCATCCGCGGGAGTAGGCGACAGCGTGGAGCCCCCTCACCGCCGCCGGCGCCCCCAACCTTTCCAGGCGGTGCGGGTGCGCGCGCTCCGCGTGCACCCGGCTCCGGCAGTCACACCCCCACCACCCCGGACGGGAGCCCAACGATTCCCCCTGGCGGTCTGCCGGACACCGACTGCGGCCGGGGCCGGGCCCACCCGGCGCGGACCGCCGTTCCCAAGCGGCCGAGCTCTTGGAAACCTACAACTACCTCGGCGAAGACCCCCTGGGGCCGGGCACCCTACTGGTGTGACACGGCTGGGGCGGAGGTCCCGGTCGGGTGGGAAACCCCCTGCGGCGGAGGCGCTGCGACGCCCTCCGGCTATGGCCTGCCCCCGGGTGTGGTCCCCGGGGGTGGGGGTGCTGCGTTGGTGTCCGGGGGAATGGGGAGCGCCCCGGGCCTGGGGCCCGGGGCGCTTGGGGGGTGGTGGGTGGTGGTGTTACTCGTTGACCGAGTACTCCTCGAAGCCGAGGGTCTCGTATCCCTCTTCGCCGAAGTGGAAGATCTGGAAGGTCGCGGAGGTCGGGTCGCCGTTGTCGTCGAAGTCGATGTTGCCGCTGGCGCCCTGGTAGTTGATCTCCTCGCCGTCCGCGAGCAGGTCGCGGCACTCGGCGAAGGTGGTGCACTCGGTGCCCTCGGGGGCGCTGACGTTGGGCAGCTCGGCGACGTAGTCGGCCGGGGCGATGCTGCCGGCGGCCTCGGCGGCCAGGGCGATCACGGTGACGCAGTCGAAGACCTGCGGGCCGAACTGGAAGGTCTCCAGGTCCGGGGCGAACTCGGCCAGGCTCTCGTTGAACGCCTCGTTGTCGGCGCCGGGAGCGACACCGGTGATGCCGGTGACGATCTCGGGGTCGCTCTCGTTGACGGAGGTGCCCAGCTCGGGGCTGTTGAGGCCGTCGGTGATGTAGAGCTGGTCGCCCTCGGTGCCGGTCTCCAGGAGCTCGGCGATGACCTGGGCGCCCTCCTCGAAGGAGATCAGGGCGATGGCGTCGGCCTCGGCGTCGTTGACGGCGCTGACCACGGAGCTGAAGGTGGTGGTGTCGGGGTCGTAGGTCTCGTTGGCCACGACCTCGGCGCCCAGGTTCTCCAGCTCGGTCTGGAGGCCGCCGGCGTAGCCGGCGCCGTAGTCGTCGGCGCGGGAGACGATGGCGATGCTCTGGTGGCCGTCCTCGACGATCTTGCGCGCCATGACCGGGCCGGAGAGCAGGTCGCTGGGGGCGGTGCGGAAGTAGTAGCCGCCGTCGTCGATGTCGGTGAGGTCCGGGGCGGTGTTGGAGCCGGAGCACTGGACGATCTGCGAACCGGTGATGGTGTCGTAGGTCGCCTGGGTCATGCCGGAGGCGGCGGCGCCGATGACGGCGTTGACGCCGTCGGAGACGAGCGAGTTGGCGGCCTCGTTGGCCTGGGCGGCGTCGCCGGCCTCGTCGCCCGGGGTGGGGGCGGGGACCTCGGTGCCGAGGATGCCGCCGGCCGCGTTGATCTCCTGGATCGCGTACTCGGCACCGGCCAGCTGGGGCGGGCCGAGGAAGGCGAGGCTACCGGTCTGGGGGTAGAGGATGCCGAACTGGAAGGCTTCGCCGCCGCCGGCGCTGTCGCCGCCGCCGTTTCCATCCTCACCGCCGCCACACGCGGTCAGCCCCAGTACCAGGGCCGCGGTTGCGGCAGTGAGGCCTAGGACCTTCTTGCTTGCCATGATGTGGTCACTCCGTTCAACCGGCGAGCACGTGCTGCGTGGTGCAGCCGTGCCGGATGGTGCTCTTGCGCCCTGATGCCCGCGATGTGTGGCATGACTTAATCGGGAGCGTTAGCGGAGCTTAATCACGGAAGTTCATGGTTCGAAAGCGTGGAATGCGCGTTGGTGCCGACTCGCCGTCAGGCTGTTATGGCTCTGTAGTCATCCCGGGCATCGTCTGGACGGTGGTTCTGCCTGGGTGGGCGCGGGGTGACAAAGTGTCGCGGCGGCGCGCGGACAGGGGTCCGAGCGTCGAACTTTGCGGTCGGGTTACAGGGCGACTTCACAGTGTTGTGAAGGCGCCCTGTTTTCGGCTGGCCGTATTTTCAGTTGCCCGGCAGTTCCCGCAGCATGCAGGTGAGGCGGGAGGTGCACACCTTGCGGTCCTGGTCGTCGGTGATGGTGATGTCCCAGGTGGCCAGGGTGCGGCCGAGGTGGACGGGGGTGGCGACGCCGGTCACGTGTCCGTCGGTGGCCGAGCGGTGGTGGGTCGCGTTGATCTCGATGCCGACGGCGACCTTGCCGAACTGCTGGGCGTGGAGGGTGGATCCGATGGATCCCAGGGATTCGGCCAGGACGCAGGAGGCGCCGCCGTGCAGGAGGCCGAAGGGCTGGGTGTTGCCCTTGACGGGCATGCGGCCGACGACGCGTTCGGCGGAGGCCTCGGTGATCTCGATGCCCATGCGCTCGGACAGGCCGCCCTCGGCGAGCAGCTTCCGCATCTCGGGGTCCATGGTGTTCCGCCTTTCGGTCGTCGAAGTGTCCGCGTCGCATCCTAGGATTCATCTGTGGTGACCAATCGTGAGACCCCCGAGACATCGCAGGCCGGCGGACGTCCCCGCCTTCTCCTCCTGGACGGCCACTCGATGGCCTTCCGCGCGTTCTTCGCGCTGCCGGTGGACAAGTTCGGCACGAGCACCGGGCAGTCGACCAACGCCGTGTACGGCTTCGCGTCGATGCTGGTGAAGCTGCTCAGAGACGAGGAGCCCACCCATGTCGCGGTGGCGTGGGACCTGTCGGGGCCCACGTTCCGGCACGAGGAGTACGCCGAGTACAAGGACGGGCGTTCGGAGACGCCGCCGGAGTTCCCCTCCCAGGTGCCGCTCACCCAGGAGCTGATGCGGCTGATCGGGGTGGCCAACCTGTCCTCGCCGGGCTTCGAGGCCGACGACGTCATCGCGACGCTGGCCCGTATGGGCGGTGAGGCGGGTGCGGAGGTGCTGATCGCCTCCGGCGACCGGGACGCGTTCCAGCTGGTCACCGATTCGTGCACGGTGCTGTACCCGGGCAAGAGCCTGTCGGACCTGCGCCGGATGGATCCGGCGGCGGTGGAGGAGAAGTACGGGGTGTCCCCGCAGCGGTACCGCGACCTGGCGGCGCTGGTGGGGGAGAAGGCCGACAACCTGCCGGGTGTCCCCGGGGTGGGCCCCAAGACGGCGGCGAAGTGGATCGTCAAGTACGGCTCGCTGGACGGGCTGGTCGAGCACATCGACGAGATCGGCGGCAAGGCGGGGCAGAACCTGCGCGACCACCTGGACGACGTGCTGCGCAACCAGCGGCTCAACCTGCTGGCCACCGACGTGGACCTGGGGGTGGGTCTGGACGACCTGCTGCTGGGGCGGGCGGACCGGGCGGGGGTGGACGCCCTGTTCGACAACCTGGAGTTCGCGTCCAACCTGCGTGAGCGCCTGTACGCGGTGGTGGCCCTGGAGGAGGCCGCCGCGCAGGCCCCGGCGGGTGAGGGTTTCGAGGTCGACCTGACGGTGGCCGGGACCGGGACGCTGGCGGCCTGGCTGGCCGAGCACGCGGCCGCCGACGACGTCACCGCGGCGGCGCCGGCCGGCCTGGCCCTGGAGGGGGCGTGGGGCGCCGGCACCGGCCGGGTGGACGGGCTGTCCATCGCGGTGGCGTCGGGTGCGGCGGTGTCGGTGGACCCGGCGCTGATGGACGCTGCGGACACCGAGGCGCTGGCGGCGTTCCTGGCCGACCCGGAGCGGCCGGTGGCGGTGCACGAGTACAAGGGGGCGCTGCTGGCGCTGGGCGCCCACGGCTGGGACCTGGGCGGGGTGGTGAGCGACACCGCGCTGGCCGCGTACCTGGTGCAGCCGGGGCAGCGCCGGTTCGACCTGGTCGACCTGTGCCGCAAGTACCTGGGGCGGGAGCTGGAGGAGGAGGCCCCCGGCGACCAGCTCGCGCTGGACCTGGACGGTGGCGGGTCCACCGGCCGCTGGCAGGCCCTGGCGGTGCGGGCGGCGGCCACCCGGGACCTGGCGGCGGTGCTGGCGGCCGAGGTGGACAAGCGCGGCGGCGCGCACCTGCTGAGCGGGGTGGAGCTGCCGCTGGTGCCGGTGCTGGCGCGCATGGAGCGGGCCGGGATCGCGGCCGACCGCGCCTATCTGGAGGAGCTGCAGGGCGAGTTCGCGTCGGCGGCGCGGGCGGCGGTGGAGCGGGCGCACGAGATCGTGGGCCGGGAGTTCAACCTGGGTTCGCCCAAGCAGCTGCAGCAGGTGCTCTTCGAGGACCTGGGGCTGCCGCGGACCAAGAAGATCAAGACGGGGTACACCACCGACGCGGACGCGCTGACGTGGCTGGCGGCCCAGACCGACAACGAGCTGCCGGGGGTGCTGCTGCACCACCGCGACCAGACCAAGCTGCGGACCACGGTCGAGGGGCTCATCAAGACGGTCGCCGACGACGGGCGCATCCACACGACGTTCAACCAGACGGTGGCGGCGACCGGGCGGCTCAGCTCCACCGATCCCAACCTGCAGAACATCCCGGTGCGCACCGACGTGGGGCGGCGCATCCGGCGGGCGTTCGTGGTGGGGGAGGGGTACCAGGAGCTGCTCACCGCGGACTACAGCCAGATCGAGCTGCGGATCATGGCGCACCTGTCGCAGGAGAAGGCGCTGATCGACGCGTTCAACAGCGGCTACGACTTCCACGCGCAGATGGCGGCGCAGGTGTTCGACATCGAGGTGGGGGACGTCGACGGCGAGGCCCGGTCGCGGATCAAGGCGATGAGCTACGGGCTGGCGTACGGGCTGAGCGCCTACGGGCTGTCGCAGCAGCTGGGCATCACGCCGGAGGAGGCGAAGAAGCTCATGGAGGACTACTTCGCCGAGTTCGGCGGGGTGCGCGACTACCTGAACGCGGTGGTGGAGGAGGCCCGCAGGGTGGGGTACACCGAGACCATCCTGGGGCGGCGCCGATACCTGCCGGACCTGACCAGCGACAACCGGCAGCGGCGGGAGATGGCCGAGCGGATGGCGCTCAACGCGCCCATCCAGGGGTCGGCCGCCGACATCATCAAGGTGGCGATGCTCCAAGTGGACGCGGCGCTGGCCGAGAGCGGGGCCGCCTCCCGGGTGCTGCTGCAGGTGCACGACGAGCTCGTGGTGGAGGTCGCCCCGGGTGAGCGGGAGGCGGTGGAAAACCTCGTGCGCCACGAGATGAGCACCGCCTATGATCTGCGTGTTCCGCTGGCCGTGTCGGTCGGCGGCGGACGCAGCTGGCACGACGCCGCGCACTAGCGGGGGAGGGGGACGGTGACGTGAACACGGGTACCGCCGGGGACGGCGGTCTGGTCGTGGGGCCGGTCACCGTCCCCGCCGATGCCCTGGCGTGGCGGTTCTCCCGCTCGTCGGGGCCGGGCGGGCAGCACGTCAACACCTCCGACACCCGGGTGTCGCTGTCGCTGGACGTGGCGGGGTGCGCGGCGCTGGGGCGGACCCGGCGCGAGCGCGCCCTGGAGCGGCTGGCGGGGCGCCTGGTGGACGGGGTGCTGACGGTGTCGGTGCAGACGCACCGGTCCCAGGCCCGCAACCGGGCGGAGGCGCGGGAGCGGATGGCCGCGCTGCTGGCGGAGGCGATCGCGCCGCCGCCGCGCGAGCGCAGGGCGACGCGTCCGGGCCGGGCGGCGCGGCAGCGCCGGCTGGACGCGAAGAAGCGCCGCGGGGACATCAAACGGTCACGCTCTCGGCCGACTTCGGACTGACCGGAACCGGTGCGGAGGGCGCCCGGTGATGCCGGGTGACCGTCCCCGTACGGACCGCACCGATCGGCCCGGAGGGCCGCGGGAGCCCCTGTGGGGGCAGGTGTCCACCCAGTTCACGGGTGACGGTGCCGTCTAGTTGATCTTCACCTGTGCCTCGGGTACATTGCGGCCATTGCGATCTTCGCCGGGTTGGCGCTCCAGGGTTCCGATTGACCAGGAAGCCCTTGTCTCATATGCTGGCCGGAGCGTTGTGGGTTCGTGCGCCGTCTGATGTCTCCCGCCAGGGAGGCCGAGGGGCGGCACCACCAAAGTCCACGCTTCTGGACCCGGCGGTCGGTCGCTGCGGAAGGCTCCTTTCCGCGGTGGCACCGTTCCTCTCCTTCAGGATGACGGATCGGCGGGCTCGGATCTGCGGCGTGCCCATCTTCTGAATCTGTCCGTATCCGGAGTCCACCCACAAATGACGAGCAGCACCGAGGCCACCTCGACACCCCAGGTAGCGGTCAACGACATCGGGTCCGAGGAAGCCTTCCTCGCGGCGATCGACGAGACCATCAAATACTTCAACGACGGTGACATTGTCGAGGGCACCATCGTGAAGGTCGATCGAGACGAGGTCTTGCTCGACATCGGCTACAAGACCGAGGGTGTGATCCCGTCCCGGGAACTCTCGATCAAGCACGACGTCGACCCCGGTGAGGTCGTCGCCGTCGGCGACCAGGTCGAGGCCCTGGTCCTCCAGAAGGAGGACAAGGAAGGCCGTCTGATCCTGTCCAAGAAGCGCGCCCAGTACGAGCGCGCCTGGGGCACGATCGAGAAGATCAAGGAGGAGGACGGCGTCGTCACCGGCACCGTCATCGAGGTCGTCAAGGGTGGTCTCATCCTCGACATCGGCCTGCGCGGCTTCCTGCCCGCCTCCCTGGTCGAGATGCGCCGCGTCCGCGACCTGCAGCCGTACGTCGGCCGCGAGCTCGAGGCCAAGATCATCGAGCTGGACAAGAACCGCAACAACGTGGTCCTGTCCCGCCGCGCCTGGCTCGAGCAGACCCAGTCCGAGGTCCGCCAGACGTTCCTCAACACCCTCCAGAAGGGCCAGATCCGCAAGGGTGTGGTCTCCTCGATCGTCAACTTCGGTGCGTTCGTGGACCTGGGCGGCGTCGACGGCCTGGTGCACGTCTCCGAGCTGTCCTGGAAGCACATCGACCACCCGAGCGAGGTCGTCGAGGTGGGCCAGGAGGTCACCGTCGAGGTGCTGGACGTCGACATGGAGCGCGAGCGCGTCTCCCTGTCGCTGAAGGCGACCCAGGAGGACCCGTGGCAGCAGTTCGCCCGGACCCACCAGATCGGTCAGGTCGTCCCGGGTAAGGTCACCAAGCTCGTCCCGTTCGGCGCGTTCGTCCGCGTCGAGGAGGGCATCGAGGGCCTGGTCCACATCTCCGAGCTGGCCGAGCGCCACGTCGAGGTGCCCGAGCAGGTCGTCCAGGTCGGCACCGAGATCTTCGTCAAGATCATCGACATCGACCTCGACCGCCGCCGCATCAGCCTCTCGCTGAAGCAGGCCAACGAGAGCGTCTCGCCGGACCAGGTGGACTTCGACCCCACCCTGTACGGCATGGCCGCCGAGTACGACGAGCAGGGCAACTACAAGTACCCCGAGGGCTTCGACGCCGAGACCGGCGAGTGGCTCGAGGGTTACGAGGCCCAGCGCGACGAGTGGGAGCGCAGCTACGCCGAGGCCCAGGCCCGGTTCGAGGCGCACCGCAAGCAGGTCGAGGAGGCCCGCGCGGCCGAGGCCGAGGCGGCCAACGCCCCGGTCGAGGCCGAGGAGGAGGACTACACCGGCGGGTCCCAGGGCTCCGGTTCCGGTTCGGAGTCCGCCTCCAGCGGCGCCCTGGCCTCCGACGAGGCCCTGGCCGCCCTGCGCGAGAAGCTCGCCGGCGGCGACGCCTGACCGGTTCGGTGAACCGTTCGGCGGGTCCCGTCCGCGGGACCTGACAGCCTGACGAAGGGCCGTCCCCACCAGGGGGCGGCCCTTCGCCGTGTCCTGGGCCGGGAGCGCACCGTGTCGTGGCCGATCGGGCTAGTCTCGTGCCGTGCCCCGGCGAGCGGGGCGTGTGAGGAGACGGCGTGTTCGAGATCCACCCGGCCGCCCCCGCCGACGCGGGGGAGATCCACACCCTGCAGCGGGCGGCGTTCGTCGACGAGGCCCAGGCCTACGGGGACCCGTTCATCCTGCCGCTGACCGAGACCCTGGAGCGGGTGGAGCGGCTGCTGGCCGACCCCGGGTCCCTGGTGCTCAAGGCCGTCGAGGGGCACCGGATCATCGGCGCGGTGCGCGCGCAGGTCACCGGCACCACCGGGGTGGTGGGCCGGCTGGCGGTGGCCCCGGACCGGCGGCGGCGCGGGGTGGCGGCCGCGCTGCTGGAGCGGATGGAGGAGGACTTGCGGGGCCTGCGGCCCGACCTGGCGGCGCTGACCCTGTTCACCGGGGCGCAGAGCGCGCAGAACCAGCTCCTGTACCGGCGTGCGGGCTACGCGGTGACGCACCGGGAGCGGGTCGCCGACCACCTGGTGATGGTGCACATGCGCAAGGAGCTGGCGGCGGTCACCTCCGGCTGAGGGGGTGGGCGCGCCCCCAACCGGTCAGGGCCAGGAACCAGCAGAAGAACGCGACCAGGTACAGGTAGAAGGCCACCGTCGCGTCGCCCCGCGCGACGAAGAAGAGGCCGGTGGCGACCCACCACGCGATCGCCTCCCACAGCTCGTACAACCCCCAGGACAGCATGGCGGTGATGTAGCCCGAGGCCAGGAGCATCCCGGCCATCCGCTTCGGCGTCCACCGTTCGGCATAGCGCAGGCGCACCCACAGCAGGACGCAGGCCGACACGACGGGGCCCGAGGCGAAGAGCAGCACCGTTCCCGCGGCGGGGTACAGCAGGGCGGCCCAGGCGGCGCCGAGTGCCGCCAGCCCCGCCACCGCGTACAGCAGGCGGACGAGCGGGCGGGCGGGCTCGTAGGGCCGGGGCTTCGCGGGTGCGGCCCGGCTCCAGCGCAGGATGCGCTCGATGCGCGGGTGGAGCCTGCGCAGGCGCTTGTCGCGCTCGGCGGTGAGAGCGTGCACCGTACGGCCCTTCGCCCCCCGGCCGCGGGCGGCGAGGACGGCCCGGTGGGCCTGGAGGGCGGCGCGGGCCAGGGGTGCCAGGACGGCGGCCTCCGCGGCGTACGGATCGGGGCCGGGCAGGGGGCCGCGGGCCAGGTCGCGGCGGATCCGGCGGCGGCGCAGCAGCATGATGCGGCCGGCCCGCCACTCGTGGTCGCGCAGGCGGCCCAGGACGCCGCCGGCACCGGGCAGGGGCGCTCCGGTGCGCTTCAGCTCGTCGAAGGCGTCGACGCACGCGCGCAGGTCGGCCAGCGCCTGCTCGCGCGGGTGCAGCGGGCGGGTGGCGCGCAGGCCGCCGGGCTCCTCGGCGGCGGGTTCCCACGGAGTGGCGGGCAGCAGGTGGGGGGTGATGTGGTCGACCCCGTGGACGGACCGCCGGTCCCGGGACCAGTGGCGCGCGCCGGCCAGGGCGACGACGGCGAGGACGGCCGAGAGCAGGGCGGCCCCGGCCCCGGGGCCCGCGATCAGCTCCCGGACGGAGAGGTGCAGCAGGTGGGCGGCCGCGGCGCAGGCCGCGGCCAGGCAGAGCCCCAGGGCGGTGAACAGGACCGGGGCCGCCCACCGCGGTCCGCCCAGCGCGGGGGAGAACGTCCGGGGCCGGGCGTACACGGCGACCGCGCCCGCGCAGCCCGCCGCCCCCAGGCCCAGCAGGAGCCCGCCGGCCCAGGAGGGCACCGGGACGAGCAGGGCGAGGGCGGCCGCGTACATGTGGACGCCGGCCGTCCACAGGTGGGCGCGGACCGGGTCGGGCGGGTCGAGCGCCCGGGAGGGGGCGGTCAGGCCGTCGAGCCGGGCGGTCAGCCGGGCGACCCGGTCCGGGGGGAGGCCGGGGCGGACGGTCGGCCGGGGTGCGGTCACGGGGACTCCGGGGGGTGGGGGGCGGTGGAGGGGCGGCGGTCACTAGGGTCGTGACATGCTGAAAGTGGGACTCACAGGGGGGATCGGCTCGGGTAAGAGCGCGGTCTCCGCGGAACTGGCCGGGCACGGGGCCGTGGTGATCGACGCCGACGCGATCGCCCGCGAGGTGGTGGAGCCCGGCACACCGGGCCTGGCGGCGGTGGTCGAGGAGTTCGGGGAGGGCGTGCTCGCCCCGGACGGGAGCCTGGACCGGCCCCGGCTGGGGGAGATCGTGTTCGCCGACGAGGCGCGGCTGGCGCGGCTCAACGCCATCGTGCACCCGCTGGTGGGCGAGCGCAGCGCGGAGCTGATGGCGCGCGCCGAGGCGGACGGCGCCCCGGTGGTGGTGTACGACGTGCCGCTGCTGGTGGAGAACGGCCTGGAGTCGCTGTACGACGTGGTGGTGGTCGTCGACACCCCCGACGAGGTGCGGGTGGACCGGGTGGTCCGGAGCCGGGGCATGGACCCTGAACAGGTGCGGGCGCGGATCCGGGCGCAGGCCGACAGAGAGACCCGGCTGGCGGCGGCGGACCTGGTGGTGGACAACTCCGGGACCCGGGAGCAGCTCACGGAGCGGGTCGCGCAGGTGTGGGAGGAGCTGCTGGCCAGGGCGTCCTGACCGGGCACCGGCGCGGCGGCGCCCGGCCGGGCACGGGGGCGCGCCGGGGCCGCGGGGCCGGGGGCGGTGCGGGCTCGCATGGGTGTCGCCTCGGGGTCGGGGTGGGGAGGGCGGACGCGGGGGCGTCCGCCCGTCGGCGGGTCGGGCGGGGCCGGTCGGCCCGGGCCCCTACGGCGGTGCCTGCTCGGCCCGCGGGTGCAGGCCGCCGGCGCCGGTCGCGGCGAGGACCCAGCAGACCAGCGCGGCCAGGCCGTACAGTCCGGCGGTGACGACGTCCCCCGGCGCGGCGTCGGAGGCCTGCGGGGCGAGCTGCGCGAACAGGAGCGCCAGGGCGCCGTGGAGGTAGTCGGCCAGCGCGCCGCCGACGAGGAGGCCGACCAGGGCGACGCCCGCCAGGTACAGGCGCGAGGTCCCGGGGTCGTACCGCAGGTTGCTCCACACGATGAAGGCGCCCACGGCGGCCCCGCACACGATCGCCAGGTGCACGGTGGCGTACGGCTGGGAGAGGGCGGACAGCCCGGCGGGCACCAGGAGCAGACCCGTGAGCGCGGTGGCCGCCCGGGACGACGGCCGGGCCCGTGCGCGCCGGACCGGGCCGGGGAGCAGGACGGGGATCCCGCCGGCCCCGCGCGGCCGCTCGTCGGCGTGCTCCCGCGGCGCGCGCGGTCCTCCGGCCGCCACGGCGTCCTCCGCGGCGGCCCCGTGCGCCTCGACCTCCCGCCGCAGCTCCCGGACCCGGTCCAGGTAGGCGGCGCCGTACCGGTCGGGCTCTTGGGCGGCCCGCCGGGCCAGCGCGCCCAGGCGGACGGCCTCCTCGGCCTCCTCCGGCCGGTCCTCCTCGGAGAAGGGGATCTCCGTGTCCGGATCGGGGACGAGGGCCCGGATGACGTGGGCCGCGTAGACCTGCGCCCACTCCGCCCGGCGCATCAGCCCGGTCGCCCACGCGGCGTCCGGGTCGGGGGCGAGGACGCGTTCGGCCTCGGCGGCGCTGTCGGTGGCCTCCTGGAGGAGGAGCAGGTAGGGGGTCTCCGGCCAGGTCCCGGGCGGCCCGCCGTCGACGGGGTCGGGGTGGGGGTACAGGTAGGGGGCGGCCGCGAGCGCGGCGACGCGTTCGTCGGCGCTCCGGGGCCGGTGCGGTCCGGGCCGCGGTGTTCCGGGCGGCGTCGCGGAATCGGGGGCGTGGTCGGGGTTGGGCGTGGGGCGAGCGTGCATGGGCCGCCTCGGCGTTGAGTGCGGTCGGTGGACGGGGTGCCGGAGCGGGCGGCCTCGGGGTGGGATGCCCCCATGATGACCGGGTGCGGGGCCCGGAAAACGGGGATGGCCGCTACCGGCCGCGCGGCGGCCCTCGGCCGGGCAGGGCGGAGCGCGCCCCGGCGTCCGTGCGCGGGGGCGGGTGCGGACGGCCTCAGTCCTCCGTCGGCTGCGGGGCCGCGGGTTCGGGGGACCGGGCCTGACGTGGTCGGGGGATGTCCAGGGGCTCGCGGCGGGTCCGCCCGGCCTCGGGGTGCAGCGCCGCCGACAGGGAGGACCCGGCGTCCACGGCCTCGCGCACCAGTTCCTCCCGGACCGAGTGGGCGGCCCGCACGCTGAGCAGGCTGTCGTCGATCTCGTCGGTCTGCATGGCGCCGCGCGCGGTGGTCAGGGCCAGGTCGGCGTACTCGGCGGCGCGGTCGGCGATGGCCTGGCACTGCTCCCACTCGCGGTGGGCGGTCACCGCGGCGTGGACGCGCTCGCCGTAGTCGGCCAGGACGCCGATGCGTTCGGCCAGGGCGGCGTGGGCGCGGGCCACCGCCTCCTCCTGCGGCTGCAGGGCCCGGGTGACCTGCCGGGACACCGCCTCCCGCTTGCGCTGGACCAGCTCGCGGCGCAGGGCGCGCAGCCGCAGCAGCTCCTGCGACATGCGCCATTCCTCCTCGCGGAGCAGCGGCAGGGTGTGGGCGGCGTCGAAGGAGGCGCCCAGCACGCGGGTGCCCTCCTCGACGCGGTCGGTGGCCTGCTGCAGGCGGGCGAACAGGTGGGCCTCGGGCTCCTCGTGCCGAGTGGCGTAGCTGTAGGGGCGGCCGAAGTCCTCGGGCAGCACGTACCGGCGGCGGTTCTCCGAGGCCAGCCGGGGCAGCATGCCCGGGCGCATGATCGCGCCGGCCCCGCCCCCGGCGACGGCCAGGTAGAGGGCGGCGGCGGAGGCGCTGCCGGGGACGGCGGCGGCCAGGGGTTCCAGGGCGTCGCCCAGGACCACGTGGCCGGTCAGGACGGCGGCGGCGGACAGCGGCAGCGCCCAGAAGCCGTGCATGAGCAGGTCGGCCCAGTCGTCGGCGAGCGAGCCCCGGTCGGAGACCAGGCCCAGGACGACGGCGGTGACGATGAGGCACAGCAGGGCGATGAGCGGGGTGGCCGCACCGGGCACGAGCAGGGCGAGCGCGGCCAGGGAGGTGCCGCCGGCGGCGGTGAGGGCGGCGCCGCGGCGCCAGGTGAGCCGTGAGGAGGGGCCGACCGAATCCGGCAGCAGCCGCTCGGGGTGGGCGTGCAGACGGGCGATCGTCCGGCGCGGCAGGGTCGGATCGAAGGTGGGTCGGGAGGGGTGGGACACGGCTGGCACCTCTATTCCGGGGGCACGGTTTCCGGGGGTACAGTGCGCTGATTTCGATGGTAACCCCGGGATCCCCGCCCGGTCAGGGGTCTTCGGCGGGCTGTGGACGGACGGTCCGGCCTCCGGTGCCGCGGGGAGGCGCGTCGGCCTCCGGCCGCGGGATGTCGTGGGCGGTCGGTAGCGTTAGGTGGACGGGGGCCCGTGTGCGGGGTCGGGCCCCGGGCGACGAGGGGATGAGGGCGACGTGCGACCGGTCACCGAGATCAAGCGCAGTGAGAACCCGTTCGAGGTGGTCTCGGACATGCGTCCGGCGGGCGACCAGCCCAAGGCGATCGAGGAGATCACCCGGCGGGTGCGCGGCGGCGACGCGCACACGGTGCTGCTGGGCGCGACCGGCACCGGCAAGACGGCGACGGTCGCCTGGACCGTGGAGCAGCTGCAGCGGCCGACCCTGGTGATGCAGCCCAACAAGACGCTGGCCGCGCAGTTCGCCAACGAGCTGCGGCAGATGCTGCCGAACAACGCCGTCGAGTACTTCGTGTCGTACTACGACTACTACCAGCCCGAGGCGTACGTCCCCCAGAGCGACACCTACATCGAGAAGGACTCCTCGATCAACGACGAGGTGGAGCGGCTGCGCCACTCGGCGACCAACTCGCTGCTCACCCGCCGGGACACGATCGTGGTGGCGTCTGTGTCGTGCATCTACGGCCTGGGCACGCCGCAGGAGTACGTGGACCGGATGGCGCAGCTGTCGGTGGGCATGGAGGTGGACCGCGACGACCTGCTGCGGCGCCTGGTGGAGATGCAGTACACCCGCAACGACATGGCGTTCACGCGGGGCACGTTCCGGGTGCGCGGCGACACGATCGAGATCATCCCGGTCTACGAGGAGCTGGCGATCCGCATCGAGATGTTCGGTGACGAGGTCGAGCGGCTGCTCACCCTGCACCCGCTGACCGGGGAGGTGCTGGGGGAGAGCGAGGAGATGTTCATCTTCCCCGCCTCGCACTACGTGGCCGGCGAGGAGCGCACCGCGCGGGCGGTGCAGACGATCGAGGCGGAGCTGGGCGAGCGGCTCGCGGAGCTGGAGGGCCAGGGCAAGCTGCTGGAGGCGCAGCGGCTGCGGATGCGCACCACCCACGACCTGGAGATGATCCGCCAGCTGGGGACGTGCTCGGGCATCGAGAACTACTCGCGGCACTTCGACGAGCGCCCCCCGGGCAGCGCGCCCAACACGCTGCTGGACTACTTCCCCGACGACTTCCTGCTCGTGCTGGACGAGTCGCACGTGACGGTCCCGCAGATCGGGGCGATGTACGAGGGCGACGCCTCCCGCAAGCGGACCCTGGTGGACCACGGGTTCCGGCTGCCGTCGGCGCTGGACAACCGGCCGCTGAAGTGGGAGGAGTTCGTCGGGCGGATCGGGCAGACGGTGTACCTGTCGGCGACCCCGGGCCGCTACGAGCTGCGCCAGAGCGCGGGCGACGTGGTGGAGCAGGTCATCCGGCCGACCGGCCTGGTGGACCCGGAGGTGCTGGTCAAGCCCACCGAGGGGCAGATCGACGACCTGGTGCACGAGATCCGGGTGCGGGCCGAGCGCTCGGAGCGGGTGCTGGTCACCACGCTGACCAAGAAGATGGCCGAGGACCTCACCGACTACTTCGCGGAGCTGGGCATCCGGGTGCGGTACCTGCACAGCGAGGTGGACACGCTGCGCCGGGTGGAGCTGCTGCGGGAGCTGCGGGTCGGCGAGTTCGACGTGCTGGTCGGCATCAACCTGCTGCGGGAGGGCCTGGACCTGCCCGAGGTGTCGCTGGTGGCGATCCTGGACGCGGACAAGGAGGGCTTCCTGCGGTCGGAGACCTCCCTGATCCAGACCATCGGCCGGGCGGCGCGCAACGTGGCGGGCCAGGTGCACATGTACGCGGACAACGTCACCGACTCGATGCGGGCGGCGATCGAGGAGACCACCCGGCGCCGCGAGAAGCAGCTGGCGTACAACGCCGAGCACGGTATCGACCCGCAGCCGCTGCGCAAGCAGATCGCGGACATCCTGGACTCCCTGAACCGGGAGGACGTGGACACCGAGGAGCTGATGGCGAGCGGGTACCGCGGCGCGGGCGCGGCGGCCAAGGCCCCGGTCCCGGCGCTGGGCGAGCGGGGCGTGGACGCGGCGAACATGCCGCGGGCGGAGCTGGCGGGCCTCATCGACCAGTTGAGCGGGCAGATGCACCAGGCGGCGGCGGACCTGCGGTTCGAGCTGGCGGCCCGGCTTCGGGACGAGATCGGCGAGCTCAAGCGGGAGTTGCGGGGCATGGACGCGGCCGGGACCCCCTGAGCCGTGGGGCTTCCCGCCCCGCTCGGTCTCGGTCCGGATACGGTGGAGCAACGATAGGGTCGCGTAGTTACCTCCGCGTGACATAATCTTGGTCTTGCGCAGGATGTATGTCGCAATTGCCGGATGAATCCGGGTGTGGGGGAAACGATGAGGGCTCGACTCCAGGTGGTCGCCGGCGGCGCCGTGCTGCTGGGCACCATGCTGACCGGGTGCGGCCTGGCCTTCGGCCGCGAGCAGATCGAGGGCCCCGACCTGCCGCCCGGGTCCGACGCCGTCACGATCCCCGAGGAGAACGTCGACGCCCACGACGTGCTCATCGTCGTGGACGACGGCTCCGAGATCCACGAGGAGTGCGAGGGGCGCGAGGTCGTGGTCTCGGCCGACGACGCCGTCGTGGTGCTCGACGGGTCCTGCGGCGTGGTCCGCGCCACCGGCCGCGGCTCCACCGTCGACGTGGGCTCGGCCGACAAGATCGTGCTGGTCGGAGTGGACAACACCATCTCCTTCGCGGGCGGCGAGCCCACGATCGTCAACCAGGGCCGCAACACCACCGTCGCCGAGGGCGGGGTCGCCCAGGAGTGACCCCCGCGGCGCCCGGGCGCCGCGATCCCGTGTCACGACGGGATTCCGTGTCGCCGGATTGACCGCCCCGCCACCTGAGAGTGACCTTCGATCGGTTACGGTGGTCAGCGTCCACGTCCGCGTCGGCGCGGAGGAGGGCCACGGATCGGACGGATGCCACCACCGAGGGTGAACTTTCGGTGTCGGTCGGCTGTATCGTTCCCCCGTCCGACTCTGAGGCGGTACGGTCGTTTCGTCCCGCCCGTCGTCGGGGCGGCACGACGGCGGGGGCGGACACGTGAGACCCGCTAGGGGAGGGGTGGATGAGCGGTTATGTCGCCCGGGTGCGACATGATGAGTCGCCCGGAGGCGATGCGGGCCTCGACCCGCTGGTGCGGTCCGCCGCCCAGCGCTGGGCGGCCGCGGACCCCCTGCTGCCCGAACCGGTGAGCTTCGCCGCCGACTCCTACCCCCTGCTGACCGTCAGCGACGAGGACGGCCGCACGGTCGCGGCGGGCGCCATGCACTACACCTGGTACCAGCCCGGCGAGGTCGGCCGGATCTGGGGCGTGCCCGACCAGCACTGGCTGACCCCCATCGTCGGCGGCCCCGAGCCCGCCCGCGCCCTGGACTCGCTGCTCACCAGCTGGCGCGACCAGCTGGAGGACCTGCCCACCGGCACCGGCTCGGAGTCGGCCGCCCTGGTGAGCTGGCCCGCCCGCGACGTCTGCGGCATCATCCCGCTCCAGCGCCACGGCCTGCAGCCCTACACCGTGCTCGCCGCGCGCCAGCGCCGCCGCGGCGTGCCCCCGTCGCTGCCGCCGCGCGACGTCACCATCCGCCTGGCCGACCGCAGCGACCTCACCCAGGTGGTGGGCCTCCTCATGGAGGAGCACCGCTACGAGCAGCACTTCGGCGGCGTCTTCCTCCAGCCCGACACCGCCGAGCAGACCCGCAAGGTGGCCGCCCGCGCCTTGGAGCGGGACCGCTCCTGGATCTGGCTGGCCGAGCGGCGCGGCCGCGCCGTGGGCCTGCTGTGGGTGTCCCCGCCCGAGCGGTCCCGCTGGGCCAAGTCCCTGGTCAAGGCGCGCCCGATCGCGCACATCGGCTACGGCGTGGTCACCGCCGCCGAACGCGGCAACGGCATCGGCACCGCCCTGGTCGGCCAGGCCCACCAGGCCCTGGACAGCCACGGGGTGGGCGTCTCGGTGCTCAACTACGCCGCCATGAACCCGCTGTCGGGCCCGTTCTGGCACCGCATGGGCTACCGCCCGGTCTGGACGACCTGGGAGATCCGCCCCGCCCTCGCCCTGCGCTGACCGCGGGCCGACCGGCCCCGCCTCCCGGCGTCCGCGGTCCCCTGGGCTAGCCTGTGCGCGAACGCACGGGCGCGTGGGAGGGGACGGACATGACCGTGGACGACCGGGGGCCGGCGGGCGGCGAGCACGTCGAGATCGTCGAGGTGGGGCCGCGCGACGGGCTGCAGAACGAGGCGAAGGTGCTCTCGGTCGAGGACCGGATCGCGATGATCGACCGGGCCGCAGACGCGGGGCTGCGCCGTATCGAGGCCGTCAGCTTCGTCAACCCCAAGAGGGTCCCGCAGATGGCCGGGGCCGAGGAGATCATGAAGGGCGTGCGGCGCGCCCCGGGCGTCTCCCACATCGGGCTGGTCCTCAACCGGCGCGGCCTGGACCGGGCGCTCGAGGCCGCGGTGTCGGAGGTGAACGTCGCGGTGCCCGCCACCGACGGGTTCTGCGTGCGCAACCAGGGCACCACCGTCGACGGGATGCTCGACGCGCTGGCCGACATCGACCGGGCCCTGGAGGGCACCGGCGTCCCGCTGAGCGTCACCGTGTCGACGGCGTTCGGCTGCCCCTTCGACGGGGAGGTGTCCACGGAGCGGGTGGTGGAGGTGGTGCGGCGCATCGCCGACACCTCGGCGGTGGAGATCGCGCTGGCCGACACCATCGGCGTGGGGGTGCCCCACCAGGTCACCGAACTCGTGGGGGCGGTGGCCGCGGTCGCCGGCGGGCGCGCGCTGCGCTGCCACTTCCACAACACCCGCAACACCGGTTACGCCAACGCCTGGGCGGCGGCGGAGGCCGGGGTGCGGGTGCTGGACTCCAGCGTGGGCGGCTTCGGGGGCTGCCCGTTCGCGCCCGCCGCGACCGGCAACATCGCCACCGAGGACCTGCTGTACCTGCTGCACCGCAGCGGCCTGCACACGGGCGTGAGCCTGTCGGCGGCCGCCGCCCTGGGCGACTGGACGGGCGAGCGCCTGGACAAGGCGCCCCCGGCCTACCTGGGCCGCGCCGGGGACTTCCCCGCCTGACCGGCCCGCCGGCCCCGCCGGGGCGGGGCGACGGTGCTCGCTCGCGGCACCCTTCGCGCCCTTCGCGGGACGGGCCCTCTCGTCCCTTGCCGGGACGCTCGTACGCACTCGGCGGGGACCTGCGTGTCCCTTCGGGTCCTTCGCGACGGGTCCTCTCGGCCCCCGCCGGGGCGGGGCCCTCCCGGGCCGGGGCGGTCGTACGCGCTCGGCGGGGACGCGCGTGTCCCTTCGCGGATCCCGTCCGGCAGGGGCCGGGGATACGGTCCCCGCCGGTCCGAGACCGGCCACCCGGGTGACGGGTGGGGCGGGCGGGGCCTGTGGTGTTCGTCGCGAAGCGGGGGCGGCGCAGGAAGGGGCGGCGGCGGACGGGAGGCCCCTTCCGGCGGGCGTTTCCGCGACCGTGACGCACACGACACGGCCGCCGCCGCGGGGGCGCCTTCCCCTGGCCCCCGGGATCGCCGCAGGTCGCGGTGGGAACAGCGGCCCCGGGAAAGGTGTTCTGCGGATGTGGTTCCGCGGGGGCCTGTTATCCTGGTGCCCCGTGGATGTCCGGGCGGACCGAAGCGATGATCCCACCGCCTCGGAACCGGACCGCCGCACGGCCGCTCTGGCTCCTCCGAGCCCGCCGTAGCCACTCAACCCACGGGAGCAACACTTTGGCATCCGCCGCGAGTACCAAGCACCTTTTCGTTACTGGCGGCGTCGCCTCCAGTCTCGGCAAAGGCCTCACCGCTTCGAGCCTCGGCCGGCTCCTGAAGTCGCGCGGGCTGCGGGTCACCATGCAGAAGCTGGACCCGTACCTCAACGTGGACCCCGGCACGATGAACCCGTTCCAGCACGGCGAGGTGTTCGTCACCGACGACGGCGCCGAGACCGACCTGGACGTGGGCCACTACGAGCGCTTCCTCGACACCGAGCTGTCGGCGACCGCGAACGTCACCACCGGGCAGATCTACTCCAGCGTCATCGCCAAGGAGCGGCAGGGCGCCTACCTCGGCGACACCGTGCAGGTCATCCCGCACATCACCAACGAGATCAAGTCGCGCATCTACGCGATGGACGACCCCGAGGTCGACATCGTCATCACCGAGATCGGCGGCACGGTCGGCGACATCGAGTCGCAGCCGTTCCTGGAGGCGGTCCGCCAGATCCGGCACGAGATCGGCCGCGACAACTGCTTCTTCCTGCACGTCTCGCTGATCCCCTTCCTGGGCCCCTCGGGCGAGATGAAGACCAAGCCGACCCAGCACTCGGTCGCCGCCCTGCGCAGCATCGGCATCCAGCCCGACGCCATCGTGTGCCGCTCGGACCGGCCCATCACCCAGAGCCTGAAGGCCAAGATCAGCCTCATGTGCGACGTGGACGAGGCGGGCGTGGTCTCCACCCCCGACGCCCCGTCCATCTACGACATCCCCAAGGTCCTGCACCGCGAGGGCCTGGACGCCTACGTCGTGCGCCGCCTGGGCATGCCGTTCCGCGACGTGGACTGGACCGAGTGGGACTCGCTGCTGCGCCGCGTGCACCAGCCCGACCACGAGGTCACCATCGCCATGGTCGGCAAGTACATCGACCTGCCCGACGCCTACCTGTCGGTCTCCGAGGCGCTGCGCGCCGGCGGGTTCGCCACCGACACCCGGGTGAACATCCGCTGGGTCGCCAGCGACAACTGCGCCAGCCCCTCGGGCGCGGCCGCCGAGCTGGACGGCGTCGACGGCATCCTCATCCCCGGCGGGTTCGGCGTGCGCGGCATCGAGGGCAAGATCGGCGCCATCCGCTACGCCCGCGAGAACCGCGTCCCGCTGCTGGGCATCTGCCTGGGCCTGCAGGCGATCGTCATCGAGTACGCGCGCAACGTGCTGGGCCTGGAGGGCGCCAACAGCACCGAGTTCGACGACAAGGCCGTCGACCCGGTCATCGCCACCATGGCCGACCAGGAGGACGTGGTCTCGGGCGAGCGCGACATGGGCGGCACCATGCGGCTGGGCCTGTACCCCGCCGACCTGGGCGAGGGCACCCTGGCGCGCGACCTGTACGGGGGCCAGGCGCAGGCGTCCGAGCGCCACCGCCACCGGTTCGAGGTCAACAACGCCTACCGGCCCAAGCTGGAGGAGGCGGGTCTGGTGTTCTCCGGGCTGTCCCCGGATGGCAAGCTGGTGGAGTACGTCGAGCTGCCCCGGGACGTCCACCCGTTCTACATCGCCACGCAGGCGCACCCGGAACTGCGTTCCCGGCCGACCAAGGCCAACCCGATGTTCCGCGGTCTGATCGCGGCGGCCTTGGAGAACAAGAAGTCCTGAAGGTGGGGCCGGGCGGGGCACGAGCCTGAGAGGCGAGAGCATATGAGTCACACCCGCCCGGCCGGAACCGACAACACGGGGGCGGACGCGAAGATCGCGGACGCCCCCGCGTCGTGGCCGGTGGAGCGGTCCGAGGACCGCTTCCGCTCCCGCCTGGTGGGCATGCGCACCGACTGGGTGCGGATGCCCGGCCCGGGCGGCCGCGGTACGAGCCTCGCCGCCCGCGACTACATGGAGCACCCGGGGGCCGCGGCCGCGCTGGCCCTGGACGACGCCGGCCGGGTGCTGCTGCAGCGCCAGTACCGGCACGCCACCCGGCACACGCTGTGGGAGCTGCCCGCCGGGATCATCGACGGCGAGGGCGAGGGTCCGCTGGCCACCGCCCGCCGCGAGCTGGTGGAGGAGGCGGGGCTGCGCGCCGACACCTGGCACGAGCTCGCCGACTTCTTCCCCAGCCCCGGCTTCTCCAACGAGCGCATTTACGTGTTCCTGGCCCGCGGGCTGTCGGAGGTGCCGGCCGAGGAGATCGACTTCGAGCGCCAGCACGAGGAGGCCGACCTGGTCGCCGAGTGGGTGCCGCTGGACGAGGCGGTGGGCCTGGCCCTGGCCGGGCGGCTGCACAACGGGGCGACGGTGATCGGCGTCCTGGCCGCGCACGCCGCCTCCCGCGAGGGCTTCACCGGCCTGCGCGAGCCCGCCGAGCCGTGACGGGCGCGGGCGGCCCCTCCGGGGTGGAGCGGGTGTGCGCGGCGTTCCTGGACCACCTGAGCGCCGAGCGGGCGCTGGCCGACAACACGCTGGCGGCCTACCGCGCCGACCTGCGCCGGTACCGGGAGTACCTGGCCGCGGCGGGGGTGGACTCGGTCGACCTGGTCACCCCCGCCGTGGCGGGCTCCTTCGTGCGGGCCCTGCGCGAGGGCGGGGACGGGCGGGCGCCGCTGGCGGCGGCGTCGGCGGCGCGCACCCTGGCCGCCGTGCGCGGCCTGCACCGGTTCGCGGTGCGCGAGGGGCGGGCCGCCACCGACCCGACCGCCGACCTGGCCCCGCCCGCCACCCCGATGCGGCTGCCCAAGGCAGTCCCGGTGGAGACGGTCGAGCGCCTGCTGGCGGCCGCCGGACCGGTGGAGGCCCCCGTCGCCGCCGGCGACCGGGCCGCCCTGCTGGCGCTGCGCGACCGGGCCCTGCTGGAGCTGCTGTACGGGACCGGCGCGCGCATCTCCGAGGCGGTCGGCGCCGACGTGGACGACGTGGCCGACGCCGTCGGCCTGGACGCCCCCGTGCCCGAGGACCACGTGGGGCTGGTGCGGATCACCGGCAAGGGCGGCAAGGAACGGCTGGTTCCGGTGGGCTCCCACGCCCGGCGGGCGCTGGCCGCCTACCTGACGCGGGCCCGGCCGGTGCTGGCCCGCGCCGGGCGCGGCCGGGGCGGCCCGGCGCTGTTCCTCAACGCGCGCGGCGGCAGGCTCACCCGGCAGGGCGCCTGGGGCGTGCTGGGGGCGGTGGCCGAACGCGCGGGGGTGGCGGGGGTGTCCCCGCACACCCTGCGGCACTCCTTCGCCACCCACCTGCTCGACGGCGGTGCGGACATCCGGGTCGTGCAGGAGCTCCTGGGGCACAGTTCGGTCACCACTACACAGGTCTACACACTTGTGACAGTCGACCGGCTGCGCGAGGTCTACGCGGCCAGCCATCCGCGCGCGCACCGCCGCGGCGGCTCCGACCTGCGGGAAAGCCCCCAGGGGTAGGGGATCGCGCGTGACCGGATATGTGCGTTCGGTTTCCCTCCGGGGCGAGGACGTGGGATTCTACACTCGGGTTTCATTGAAGTGCGTCGTGTCGGCGTTCTAGAGTCGCCGCACAGAGGTACGTTGCTGTCGACATATTGAGTTTCCGACGGCCGCCAGGCTCCAGGGGCACGGCATCCCTTCGGGCCGTGGCCGGTCCGTAGGGGAGGTCCAGGGTTGTGAACTGGTCGGAGAACGACGCCGCCGCGCACGGCGCGGCCGTCGGCGAGCAGGAACTCGCCGACCCGGTGACCAACCCCTGGGGCACGACACGCAACACGGGGGCCGATCTGCACGCGTCAAGACCTGAACGGACCTATCCGGTGCCAGAGCCCATCGACGAACACGGCCCGGCACGGATTGTAGCACTCTGTAATCAGAAGGGCGGGGTCGGCAAGACCACCACCACCATCAACCTCGGCGCCGCCATCGCCGAGTACGGCAGACGGGTGCTGCTGGTCGACTTCGACCCGCAGGGAGCCCTGTCGGTCGGGCTGGGCCGGCTCGACCCGCGCGAGCTGGACCTGACCGTCTACAACCTGCTCATGCAGCGGGACGTGACGGTCGAGGACGTCCTGCTCAAGACGGACATCGACGGCCTGGACCTGATCCCGAGCAACATCGACCTGTCCGCCGCCGAGGTGCAGCTGGTCGGCGAGGTGGCCCGCGAGCAGATGCTCGGCCGGGCGCTGCGACCGGTGATCGACGACTACGACGTCGTCCTCATCGACTGCCAGCCCTCGCTGGGCCTGCTCACCGTCAACGCCCTCACCGCCGCCGACGGCGTCATCGTGCCGCTGGAGTGCGAGTTCTTCGCGCTGCGCGGTGTGGCCCTGCTCATGGACACCATCCAGAAGGTCCAGGAGCGGCTCAACGAGCGCCTCGTCATCGACGGCTTCCTGGGCACGATGTACGACCCGCGCACACTCCACGCCCGCGAGGTCCTGTCCACCATCATCGACGGCTTCGGCGACAAGGTCTACGGCACGGTCATCAACCGCACCGTGCGCTTCCCGGACGCCACCGTGGCGGGCGAGCCCATCACCAGGTTCGACTCCTCCTCGGCCGGCGCCAACGCCTACCGGGAACTGGCCAAGGAGGTGCTGGCGAGGTGGCCTCTCAGCGGTCGCGGCGCGTGACCCTACCCGGGGCGGACGAACTGTTCTTCCGCCCCAGCGGCACCGAGGTGGACGCGGTGCCCGACACGGAGACCGAACGCCAGTACACGGCACCGGAACAGCGAAGGACCGAGCCCCGGACGCGCCCCGCGCGCGCCAAGGGCTCCACCAGGGTGGTCGACGGCGCACCCAAGCCCAGCGGCAGGCAGCGCCACGACGAGAAGATCACCGTCTACATCTCCGGGCCCGAGCTGCTGGCCCTGGAGCAGACCCGGCTGTCGCTGCGCGCCGAGCACGGGCTGTCCGCCGACCGGGGCCGCCTGGTCCGTGAGGCGGTCGCCGTCCTGCTCGCCGACTTCGAGGAGCACGGGCCCGCCAGCATGCTGGTGCGGCGGCTGAGCGAGGACTGAACAACGCCCGCCCGGTGTCGGAGGGGGTACCGGGGGGCGGGGACGACCGAGGGTGTCACCGGCGGGGGCTGGCCGGTGACACCCTTGTGTGCATGGGTTACGACGACGAGGGGCCGGGGGCATGACGGGGGGACCTCCGGACGAGGCCGTGGAGGCGGGCGAGAACGCCTTCCTGGTGCACCTGGACAACTTCGAGGGGCCGTTCGACCTGCTGCTGGGGCTCATCGCCAAGCACAAGCTCGACATCACCGAGGTGTCGCTGTCGAAGGTCACCGACGAGTTCATCGCGCACATCCGCGCCCACGGGGAGGCCTGGGACCTGGACCAGGCCAGCAACTTCCTGCTCGTGGCCGCCACCCTGCTGGACCTGAAGGCGGCCCGGCTGCTCCCGCGCGGCGATGTGGAGGACGAGGAGGACCTCGCCCTGCTGGAGGCCCGCGACCTGCTGTTCGCCCGGCTGCTGCAGTACCGGGCGTACAAGGAGGTCGCGGCGTTCCTGCGCGACCGGCTGGGGGCGCAGGGCCGCCGGTACGCGCGCGCCGTGCCGCTGGAGGAGCGGTTCGAGGCGCTGCGCCCGGAGGTGCTGTTCAAGCTGGGGCCGCAGGAGTTCGCGGCGCTGGCCGGGATGGTGTTCACCCCCAAGGAGCCGCCGAGCGTCCCGGTCACCCACATCCACCAGCCCAAGACCTCCGTCAAGGAGCAGGGCGAGCTGATGGTGGCGGTGCTGCGCGAGCGGGGGAGCATGACGTTCGCGGAGCTGGCCGCCGAGTGCGACGGTACCTTCGAGGTCATCGCGCGGTTCCTGGCGCTGCTGGAGCTGTACCGGGCCGCGAACGTGGGCTTCGACCAGCCCGAGCCGCTCGGGGAGCTGGTCGTCACCTGGACCGGCGGCGAGGGCGAGGTCGAGGTGGACAGCGAGTACGACGCCGATCCGGCGGACGCGGAGAAGGGGGAGGACCAGTGACCGTGGAGGAGACCGCCGAGGTGCCGCCGACCCTGCGCCGCGACCTGGAGGCGGTGATGATGGTGGTGGACCAGCCGGTCTCGGAGTACGACCTGGCCCGCGCGCTGGGGGTGCCGGTGGCGGTGGTCTCCGAGACGCTCGAATCGCTGTCGCGGGAATACACCGAGCAGGGCAGGGGTTTCGACCTTCGGGCGGTGGCCGACGGCTGGCGCGTGTACACGCGGCCGGAGTGCGCCGACATCGTGGAGCACTTCCTCAAGGAGGGGCAGGAGGTGCGGCTGACCCAGGCCGCGCTGGAGACGATGGCGGTGGTGGCCTACCGCCAGCCGGTCTCCCGTGGCAGGGTCTCCGCGGTCCGCGGTGTCAACTGCGACGGCGTCATGCGTACCCTCGTACTGAGGGGGCTGATCGAAGAGTCCGGTCACGACCCGGAGTCCGGTGCCCTGCTGTACCGGACCACCTCCTATTTCCTGGAACGGCTCGGCCTGCGCAGCCTCGACGAGCTGCCGGATCTGGCACCGTTCCTGCCCGACGACATCGAAGGTCTAGACGACACCGGTGAGCACACCTAACGACAGTTCCCGCGGTGCGCGGGACTACGCCCCGCGCGGTGAGCGCGGCGATCGAAACGACAACGGCGGCGGCCGCGACCGCCGCGACGAACGAGGTCCCCGGGGTGGGGACGACCGCGGCCGTGCAGGCCGCTCCTACGGCGGGGACCGCGGCGGATTCCGCGGCCCGCGCGACGGTGGTGACTCCCGTGGCGGGCGTGACTTCCGTGGTACTGGTGGGGGCCGCAGCGGCGGCCGTGATTTCCGTGGCGCAGGTGAGGGACGTTCCATGAGTGATTCTCGTGACGGTGGAGACCGTCGTTCCTACGGCGACCGCGACTCCCGTGGCGGACGTGACTCCGGCGGCTACGGCGGCGGGCGTTCCTACGGCGGCTCCCGTGAGGGCGGCGACCGTGGTGGTTACCGCGGTGGGCGTGACGGTGGCGACTCCCGTGGCCAGGGCGGCTTCCGGGGTGGCCGTGATGGCGGGGACCGTGGCCGTGGCGGCTACGGGGGTTCCCGTGACGACCGTGGCGGGCGCTCCTACGGCGGTTCGCGCGAGGGCGGCTTCCGCGGCGGGCGCGACGGCGACGACCGCCGCTCCTTCGGCGACCGCGGGGGCTACCGCGGCGGGCGCGACGGCGATGACCGTCGTTCGTTCGGCGACCGCGACTCGCGCGGTCCCGGCGGGCGCTCCTTCGGCGGCTCCCGCGAGGGCGGCTTCCGGGGTGGCCGTGACGGTGGGGACCGTGGCCGTGGCGGCTACGGGGGCTCGCGTGACGACCGTGGCGGGCGTTCTTACGGCGGCTCCCGTGAGGGCGGCGACCGCGGGGGCTACCGTGGCGGGCGCGACGGCGACGACCGCCGTTCCTTCAGCGGTTCGCGTGAGGGTGGCGACCGTGGTGGTTACCGCGGTGGGCGTGACGGTGGTGACTCCCGTGGCCAGGGCGGCTTCCGGGGTGGCCGTGATGGCGGGGACCGTGGCCGTGGCGGCTACGGGGGCTCGCGTGACGACCGTGGCGGGCGTTCCTACGGCGGCTCCCGTGAGGGCGGCGACCGCGGGGGCTACCGTGGCGGGCGCGACGGCGACGACCGCCGCTCCTTCGGCGACCGCGACTCGCGCGGTCCCGGCGGCCGTTCCCACGGCGGCTCCCGCGACGACCGCGGCGGGCGCTCCTTCGGCGGTTCGCGCGAGGGCGGCTTCCGCGGCGGGCGCGACGGCGACGACCGCCGCTCCTTCGGCGACCGCGACTCGCGCGGTCCCGGCGGGCGCTCCTTCGAGGGCGACCGGGACGCGCGTCCCAAGAAGCCCCGGCACAAGATCGACCACTCCGGCGACCTCCCCGGCGGCCGCAAGGTGCGCATGGGCGACATCAAGAGCGAGAACCAGCTCTCCAAGGCCGCCCGCGAGCGCCTCAACGCGCTGCGTTCGGAGTACGACCCCAAGGACGAGGACCGTCCCGACGAGGCCCGCGACAGCTACACCGACGTCGAGGGCGGCATCCGCCTCCAGAAGGCCCTCGCCGCCGCCGGCGTCGCCAGCCGCCGCGCCAGCGAGGAGATGATCGCCGCGGGCCGCGTCAGCGTGGACGGCGAGGTCGTCCGCCGCTTCGGCGCCCGGGTGGACCCGGAGAAGTCCGAGATCCGCGTCGACGGCATGCGCGTCGTCACGTCCCCGGACAAGCTCTACTTCGCGCTCAACAAGCCGCGCGGCGTCGTGAGCACCATGTGGGACCCGGAGGGCCGCCCCACCCTGGCCGACTACACCGGCCAGACCGAGGAGCGGATCTTCCACGTCGGCCGGCTCGACACCGAGACCGAGGGCCTCATCCTGCTCACCAACGACGGCGAGCTGTCCAACCGGCTCACCCACCCGCGGTACAAGGTCATCAAGACCTACATCGCCAAGGTGCCCGGCCCCGTCCCGCACAGCGTGGTCAAGCAGCTGCGCGCGGGCGTGGAGCTGGAGGACGGCCCGGTCGAGATCGACTCCTTCCGCGTGGTCGACAACGACGGCGCGAAGGCGCTGGTGGAGATCCGCCTCCACGAGGGCCGCAAGCACATCGTGCGCCGCGTCATGGAGGCCGTCGGCCACCCGGTCGCGGACCTGGCCCGCACCCAGGTCGGCCCGATCGACCTGAACACCCTCAAGCTGGGCACGATGCGGGCGCTGACCCCGCGCGAGGTCAGCGAGCTCTACAAGGCCGCCGGGCTGTAGGTCCCGGCTGGTTATACAGTTGACGGCGGTCGCGACCCGGGGTCGCGGCCGCCGTTCCCGTTCCTCCGACCGGGGACGGGAACGCGGAACGACGGACAAGGCGGGATCGACGTGGCGGTACGGGCCATTCGCGGAGCGGTGCAGGTCGACGCGGACGAACGCGGGCAGGTGCTGGAGGCCACCGCCGAACTGGTCTCCGAGGTGATGCGGCGCAACGGGTTGGAGCCGGAGGACGTCATCAGCGTGCTCTTCACGGCCACCCCGGACCTGACCAGCGAGTTCCCGGCGCTGGCCGCCCGCGAGCTCGGGTTCGTCGACGTCCCGCTGATGTGCGCCACCGAGATCGGGGTCCCGCACGCCCTGCCGCGCGTGGTGCGGCTGATGGCGCACGTGGAGACCGACCGCCCGCGCGCGGAGCTGCACCACGTGTACCTGCGGGGCGCGCAGGCGCTGCGGCTGGACATCGCGCAGTAGGCGCCGCCGCCCCGGCCGCCGTTCCGCGGACCCGTCGCGGGCGGTGCCCGCCGGACACGCCCTAATCTGGGATGACACGGAATCGGACGTACGGGGCGGGGGAGCACGGTGAGCGGGATCGGGGACGCGGGGGCGCGCGACGGACGGCCGTCCGTGCGCCGGGTCGCGGTGCTGGGGGCCGGCCTGATCGGCACGTCGATCGCGCTGGCCCTGCGTTCGCACGGCGTGGAGGTCCTGCTGTCCGACCCGGACGCGGCCGCCCTGCGGCTGGCCTGCGACCTGGGCGCGGGGGAGCCGCTGGAGGGCTCCGGCGGCCACCCGGCCGACGTCGCGGTGATCGCCGCCCCGCCCGCGGTGGTCCCGCAGGTGCTGCGCCGGGCCCAGGACGACGGGCTCGCGCACGTCTACACCGACGCGGCCAGCGTGAAGGCGAGCGTGGTGGCGGCCGCCGAGGACCTGGGCTGCGACCTGGCGACCTTCGTGCCGGGGCACCCGATGGGCGGCAGGGAGAAGCGGGGGCCGGGCGCGGCCCGCGCGGACCTGTTCCTGGGCCGCTCGTGGGCGCTGTGCCCGACCGGCAAGGCCGACCCGGGCGCGGTCGAGCGGGTCGCGGAGGTGGCCCGCCTGTGCGGGGCCGACCCGCTGGTCGTCGACGCCGCCGCGCACGACCGGGCCGTGGCGCTGGTCTCCCACGTCCCGCACCTGGCCTCCTCCGCGGTGGCGGCCCGGCTGCTCGACGCGGGCGAGGACGCCCTGACCCTGGCCGGCCAGGGCCTGCGCGACGTCACCCGGGTGGCGGGCGGCGACCCGTCGCTGTGGACGGAGATCCTCACCCACAACGCCGCCCCGGTCGCGCGGGTGCTGCGCGCGGTGGCCGAGGACCTGTTCCGGACCGCCGACGCGCTGGCCGGGCCGGACATGGAGGCCGGACCGGTGCGGGACCTGCTGGTCCGGGGCCGGGACGGGCACGGGCGCATCCCCGGCAAGCACGGCGAGCCGACGCTGCCGGACTATACGGTGATCCCGGTGGTGATCCCGGACGAGCCGGGCACCCTGGGCCGCCTGTTCGCCGCGGCCGCCGACGCCGGCGTGAACATCGAGGACGTGCGCATCGAGCACACCCCGGGCCTGCCGCTGGGCGTGGCGCAGCTGTACGTGCTGCCCGCGGGGGTGGACACCCTCGGCCGGGCGCTGGCCGCCGACGGCTGGTCGGTCCACCCGGGCGCCTGAACGGCGCGCACCGCGTGGGCGGTGCCGCGCGTGGACGCCGCGAGTGTTCCGCGCCGGTAGGCTGGGGCGTCGGCAGTACGACGAGCGGTAGAGGCAGGATCACGTGAGCGGGCAGGGCAGCACCGAGGGCATCGTCATCGCGATCGACGGTCCCTCCGGGTCGGGCAAGTCGAGCACCTCCAAGGGTGTGGCCAGGGCGCGCGGCCTGCGCTACCTCGACACCGGCGCCATGTACCGCGCGCTGACCTGGTGGATGCTCGACAACGGCGTGGACGTGCACGACTCCGCCGCGGTGGCCGCCGCCGTCGGGCGCCCGGTCATCGAGATGGGCACCGACCCGGCCGCCCCGACGGTGTCCGTCGACGGCCGCGACGTGGCCGTGGAGATCCGCACCAAGGAGGTCACCGGCAGTGTCAGCGCCGTCTCGGCGGTGCCGCGGGCCCGTGAGCTGCTGGTGAGCGCCCAGCGGGAGATCATCGACGCCGCCCGGCGCGAGTGCGCGGGCATCGTGGTGGAGGGCCGCGACATCACCACGGTGGTCGCCCCCGACGCCCCGGTGAAGCTGTTCATCACCGCCAGCGCGGAGGCCCGCGCGCAGCGCCGCAGCAAGGAGATCCGCACCGGCGACGTGGCCGGCACCCAGGCCGCCCTGGAGCTGCGGGACAAGCTGGACTCCAGCCGCGCCCACTCGCCGCTGACGCTGACTTCTGACACCGCCGAGCTGGACACCACCGGGCTGGACCTGGACGAGGTCGTCGCCCTGGTCGTCAAGCTCGTCGACGAGGCCGCCGCGGCGGCCCGCGCCTGACCCTCCGGGCGCCCGCAGGGGCCGCCCCTCCCCGGTCCGGCCCCGTGAGCGCGGGGTGACATCGGACACCGGGGGGAACACACGGACACCCGCGGAGGTTGCCCTTCGCGGTACACACGCGGACGCCGACGGCGTCCGCGCCGATCGGGCCGCCCCGTATCGCACGGGCGCGGCCGGTCGGCTTTCGCACTCCCCGCGGCACGCATCCTGGGCGCGCGGGGACTCAAGGACCGGGAGCAGTACGTGAACGACGACTTCGAGAACGCCGACATCGGCACCGGGGGCGAGACCGCCCCGCTGCCGGTGGTGGCCGTGGTGGGCCGCCCCAACGTGGGCAAGTCCAGTCTCGTCAACCGCATCATCGGCCGCCGCGAGGCCGTGGTCGAGGACGTGCCGGGGGTGACCCGGGACCGGGTCGCCTACGACGCCGAGTGGCAGAGCACCCAGTTCACCCTGGTGGACACCGGCGGCTGGGAGACCAGCGTCAGCGGGCTGGCCGCGATGGTCGCCCGCCAGGCCGAATACGCGGCGCAGACCGCCGACGTGGTCCTGTTCGTGGTGGACGCCACGGTCGGCATCACCGACGCCGACGAGGCCGTCACCCGCGTGCTGCGCGCCACCAACCGGCCCGTGGTGCTGGCGGCCAACAAGGTCGACGGCAGCATGCAGGAGTCCGACGCGCTGGAGCTGTGGAACCTGGGCGTGGGCGAGCCCTACCCCATCAGCGCCCTGCACGGCCGCGGCACCGGCGACCTGCTGGACGCCGTCGTGGCGGCCTTCCCCGAGCAGGCCCGGGAGGCCGAGGCGCCCGAGACCGAGGACGGCCCGCCGCGGGTGGCCCTGCTGGGGCGCCCGAACGTGGGCAAGTCCAGCCTCCTCAACCGGCTCGCCGGCGAGGACCGCGTGGTCGTGGACTCGGTGGCGGGCACCACCCGCGACGCCGTCGACGAGCTGATCGAGCTGGGCGGCAAGACCTGGAAGTTCATCGACACCGCCGGCATCCGCCGCCGGTTCCGCGCCCTCCAGGGCGCCGACTACTACGCCACCATGCGCACCGGCACCGCCCTGGAGCGGGCCGAGGTCGCGGTGGTCCTGATGGACGTCAGCGAACCGCTGGCCGAGCAGGACATCCGCGTGGTCGAGCAGGTGGTGGAGGCCGGCCGCGGCCTGGTGCTGGCGTTCAACAAGTGGGACATCCTCGACGAGGAGCGCCGGATCTACCTGGAGAAGGAGATCGACCGCCAGCTGGCGCGGGTCGCCTGGGCGCCCCGGGTGAACATCTCCGCCCGGACCGGCCGCCACATGGAGAAGCTGGTCCCGGCGATCGAGACGAGCCTGGCCGGCTGGTCCCAGCGCATCCCGACGGGGCAGCTGAACAACTGGCTCAAGGAGCTGGTGGCGGCGACCCCGCCGCCGGTGCGCGGAGGCAAGCAGCCCAAGATCCTGTTCGCGACGCAGGCGGGGGCGAAGCCGCCGCAGTTCGTGCTGTTCACCACCGGGTTCCTGGAGGACAACTACCGGCGGTTCATCGAGCGGCGCCTGCGCGAGGACTTCGGGTTCGAGGGCTCGCCGATCCACATCAGCATGAGGATCCGGGAGAAGAAGGGCGGGCCCGTGGGCAAGGCGTCCAAGGGCAGTGTGCGCCCGGACCGCCAGCGCCGCCGCCGCTGACCGCGCACGGGCGCGGCCCGGACGCCGAAGGGGGCGCCTCCCGGCAGGGAGGCGCCCCCTTCGCCTGTCCGCGGCTCAGGACTCGGAGGGCAGCCTGCGCACGTTGCTGGGCGGCACGTGGGGCCCGCTCTCGCCGGTGGGGCGCGGGTAGGGCAGCCGGGTGCCGCCCGGGGTGTGCTCGGGCACGGGGATGGCGGGCGCGCCCGGCAGCGGGCGCCCGGCGCTCTCCTGCATCCGCCACACCACGACCAGGCCGACGGCGCCGGCCGCCATCACCGGCCAGGCGGGCGAGTAGAGGTTGCCGGTGGACTGCACCAGCGACTCGGCCACCAGCGGGGTGGTGCCGCCGAACAGCGCCACCGAGATGTTGAAGCTGATCGCCAGCGCGCCGTAGCGGACGCTGGTCGGGAAGAACGCCGGGAGCGTCGCCGGGGCGGCGCCGGAGAAGTGCACCAGGGTGATCGCCAGCACCACGATGCCCAGGGCCACCCCCGCCGGGTTGCCGGTCTGCAGCAGCCAGAACGCGGGCAGGGTGAGCACGATGGAGAACAGGCTGCCCGACAGCAGCACGGGCCTGCGCCCCACCCGGTCGCTGAGCCGCCCGAACCCGGTGACGGCGACCAGCATGAGGACCATCGCGGCCAGGGTGAGCAGCAGGGCCGCGGTCGAGCCGTACCCCAGCTCGGCCTCCAGGTAGGTGGGCATGTACGCCGTCACCATGTAGTTGTTGACGTTGAACACGAGCACCAGGCCGATGCACAGCAGCATGTTCCGCCACTGGCCGACGACGGTCTCGCGCAGCTGCCCCTTGCGGCGGTGCCCCTCGGGGTCCTTGGCGAACCCCTCGGCGTGCTCGGCGCTGTCGGAGAACACCGGTGTCTCCTCCAGCTTGACCCGCAGGTAGAGGCCGACGGCGCCGAGCGGCAGGGCGAGCAGGAAGGGGATGCGCCAGCCCCAGGCGAGCATGGTGTCCGGGCCCAGCAGCAGGGTCAGGACGGTGACGATGGCGGCGCCGCCCACGTACCCGCTGACGGTGCCGAACTCCAGCCAGGAGGAGAGGAAGCCGCGGCGCTTGTCGGGCGCGTACTCGGCGATGAAGGTGGTGGCGCCGCCGTACTCGCCGCCGGTGGAGAAGCCCTGGAGCATGCGGGCGACGAGCAGCAGGACCGGCGCGGCGATGCCGATGGTGGCGGCCGAGGGGATGAGCCCGATGCAGAACGTGCTGACCGCCATGAGCAGCATGGTGAAGGCCAGCACGTGCTTGCGGCCGATCCGGTCGCCCAGCGGGCCGAAGAACAGGCCGCCGAGCGGGCGCACGAGGAAGGCCGCGGCGAACGTGGTGAAGGTGGCGATGAGCTGCACGCCCTGGGACTGCGAGGGGTAGAACACCAGGCCGATGGTGACGGCCAGGTAGCTGTAGACGCCGAAGTCGTACCACTCGGTGGCGTTGCCGATCGCGGCGGCGGTGACGGCCTTGCGGGTGGTGCGGTGCTCGGTGGCCAGCGCCGCCGGCTGCTTCGCGGCCGCCTCGCCCGGCGGATTCCCGGGCTGCTCCCCGGGCCGGTTCTCGCTCACGTGTCCCCCTCCATGAAATCACTCAAAGCAACACGATAGCGACCTTGTGTGATATTGCCTGGATTGTCGGGGTGTTCCGTCCGTGTCGCCCCATGCCTCCGGCGCGGAGGGGCGGTGACGGAGGAGCGGTAACGTGGTCGGTGTCGCCCGGGAGGAGAGGAACATGGACAAGGTCCTGGTCAGCGCCTGCCTGGCGGGCCGCCCGGTCCGCTACGACGGCCGCGCCAAGACCGTCGACGACGCCCTGCTCGACCGCTGGCGCGCCGAGGGGCGCATGGTGGTGCACTGCCCCGAGGTGGCGGGCGGGCTGCCCGTGCCGCGGCCGCCCGCCGAGATCGAGCCCGGGGCCACCGCCGCCGACGTGCTCGACGGCGGGGCCCGCATCCTCACCCCCGACGGCGACGACGTCACCGCGTACTTCGTCGCGGGGGCCCGCGCCGCCCTGGCCTTCGCACGCGAGCGCGGGGCGACCGTGGCCGTCCTGAAGGAGTCCAGCCCCTCCTGCGGGCTCCACGAGGTCTACGACGGCACCTTCACCGGGCGGAAGCGCGTCGGGCGCGGGGTCACCGCCCACCTGCTGGCCGGGAACGGCGTCGCGGTCTTCAACGAGCACGGGCTCGCCGCCGCCGACGCCCGCCTGCGGGGCGCCGGCGACGGCCGGGCTCAGGAGCGCACGACCTCGTAGCGGGCGCAGGCGAAGGCCCCCGTCCGGTGCACGTCCAGCGGCCGGAGGTCCACCCGGCCCGCCAGCAGCGGGGCGCCCGACCCCAGCGTGACCGGGGCGATGGACACGATCACCTCGTCCAGCAGGCCCAGCCGGGCCAGGTCCGCGGCGATCCGGCCGCCGCCGAGCAGCCACAGGTCCTTGCCCCCGGCCGACTCCACCACCTTCGCGTGCAGGGCCCGCAGCTCGTCGTCGGAGTCGGCGGCCGCGAACCGGATGTCGTTCGCGCCCTTGAACGGCGGCAGCTCCCGGTGGGTCAGCACCCAGGACGGCATGTCGTAGGCCCAGTCCTTGTCGCCCTCGTGCCGGTGCACCCACTCGTAGGTCGTGGCCCCCATGAGGACGGCGCCGACCCCCTTCATGAACTCCTCGACCTCGCTCTCTGCGCTCTCGCCCTGCGCCACGCCCTCGGCCTCCGCGGCGAACAGCCACTCCAGAGAATGGTCCTCCGTGGCGAGGAAGCCGTCCAGGCTCGTCGCGGTGTTGTAGACGGTCCGGGTCATGATGTGCCTCCGTATCGGTCCTGCAACCACTCGATGGGATCCCCGTGGTCCACCTCCACCCCCTCGGCGCGCAGCATGTGCCGCACCAGCTGCCTGCGGTGCGCCGCGTACGTCAGGACGTGCGCGACCACCGACCCCAGCACGAAGCTCTCCGGCGGATCGCACAGGGCGTCGACCAGGCGGTCGCCCCAGGCGCCGCGGCGGCCGATGCCCTCGACCGTCGCCACCCAGTGCGGGCCGATCACCCGGTGCCGCTCGGCGAGCTCCTCCAGGCCGTCGCCGCCGCGCTCGGGGAAGTCCGTGCCGTCGACGGACGCGCACCACACCTCCTTGGCCCACACCAGGTGGTCCAGGACGGCGGCGATCGACTCCTCGGGCCCGTCCCAGGTGAGGACGGTCCACCCGGGGGCGTGCACCCTGCGGTAGGCCTCCTCCGACAGCCCGGAGGCCGCCTCGATCAGCCGACCGGTGTCGGCGATGTCGTGGTGGACCTGCAGGGACACGACGTCCATCGCGGGGCGCTCCTGGGGTGGCGACTCGATCCACAGGTGGATCGGGGGGTGGAAGTGGATGCCGTTCGGCGCGGGCAGCCAGGTGCCGCTGCCGGAGGTGGTCGCCCCCGGCGGGTGCCCGAAGGCCCGCCCGAACGCGCGGATGAACCCCTCCACCGACCGGTAGCCCGCGGCGAATGCGGCGTCGGTGACGCTGGACCCCTGCCGGATCTGCCAGGCGGCCCGCTCCAGCAGCACCCGGCGGCGCAGCGCCACGGGTGACTCCCCGGTGTCGCGGCTCAGCCGCCGGGAGAAGTGGAACGGCGAGCTGTAGGCCCGCTCGGCCATGGCGGCCAAGGCGGTGCCCTCACCGCCGTCCTCGTCCGCCAGGACCGCGTCGAGGAGCTCGCGGAGCCGGTCCCGGCCGGTGGTGGGTTCGGTCATGGGACCAGTATGTTCGGGCGGCCCCGGGCGGCGCTTGACCGTTCTTGCGCACCCGTGTCGGGGCGGGCCCGCGCGGGCGGTGGGCGGCCGCGCCGCCGCGGCGTAGGGTGTGCCGCATCCGGCCGGGGGCACCGGGCCTTCGGCCCCGCGGAGGAGCGAGGGCACATGCGACTGGTCTGCGTACTCGACACCGGCGACCTGCGGGCCGCGGCCGACTTCTGGTGCGCCGTGCTCGGCTTCGAGCGGGAGGAGGCGCAGCACGGCCCGTACCTGGCGCTGCGCGACCCGGGCGGGCGGTGGCCCGACCTGCTGCTGCAACAGGTGCCCGAGCCCAAGGCGGGCAAGAACCGGATGCACCTGGACATGGTCGTCCACGACGTGGAGGCCGAGATCGCGCGGGTCCGCGCCCTGGGCGCGCGGGTGCTGCGGCCCGTCTTCGAGGAGGACGGTCACCTGCTGGCGGTCCTGGCCGACCCCGAGGGCAACGAGTTCTGCCTGGTCGAGCGGCTTGACGGCACCCTGGGCGGATGACCGGCCCGGGAGGCGGGGCCGCGTGTGTGCGTTCCGGGCCCGGGGGTAGCGGACCCGTCGAGGGGACCGGGAGGAGACGCCATGAGAGGGCGTGAAGTGACGGTGCACACCGCGGACGCCGCACTCGACGGGGACCTGGACCTGCCGCCCGCCGCCGTCGGCGCGGTGGCCTTCGCCCACGGCAGCGGCAGCTCCCGGCGCAGCCCCCGCAACCGGGCCGTCGCCGCCGTCCTGCGGGACGCGGGGATCGCGACGCTGCTGTTCGACCTGCTCACCCCGGAGGAGGAGCGCGTCGACCAGGCCACGGCCGGGCTGCGCTTCGACATCGGTCTGCTCACCGGGCGCCTCACGGGCGCGGTGGACCGGCTGGCGGAGTGGGAGGGCACGGCGGGGCTGCCGGTCGGGCTGTTCGGCGCCAGCACGGGGGCCGCCGCGGCCCTGCGGTGCGCGGCCGAGCGCCCCGGACGGGTGGCCGCCGTGGTCTCCCGCGGCGGCCGCCCCGACCTGGCCGGCGAGGAGGCGCTGCGGCGGGTGCGCGCCCCGGTCCTGTTCGTCGTCGGCGGCGCGGACACGCGTGTGCTGGAACTCAACGAGCGCGCCCTCGGCGAACTCGGCGGGCCCGGCCGGATCCACGTGGTCCCCGGCGCCGGGCACCTGTTCGAGGAGGAGGGCGCCCTGGAGGAGGCGGCCCGCGCCGCCTCCGCCTGGTTCGCCCGCGCGATGGGCGGACGCGGGGAATGAGGGAGGTGCGGCGCCGCGCACCCGCAATTGCGGTGCGGAGGGTCCGGCGGATGCGATAGAGTCTTTCCCGTCGGCGAGGCCAGCGGCCTGGCCCGACGGGACGTAGCGCAGTTTGGCAGCGCACTTGACTGGGGGTCAAGGGGTCGTGGGTTCAAATCCCGCCGTCCCGACAGGCGAAGGGCGTTCACGCGAGTGAACGCCCTTCTTCGTGTTCCGGGCGTGTGTCCGACGCGCGGGCCGGGGCGCCGGCGCCCCGGCCGGTCACAGGGAGCCGGCCAGCTCCCGGCAGGCCCGGGCGCAGCGGCGGCACGCCTCGGCGCACACCCGGCAGTGCTCGTGCATGGAGGCGTGCCGCTCGCACTCGTCGGCGCAGCTCTCGCAGGCCAGCGCGCAGGCCTCCAGCACCGCGCGGGCGACGTCGGCGTCGTGGCCGGTGCGGCGCGAGATCACCCGACCGGTGGTCTCGCACAGGTCGGCGCAGTCGAGGTCGGTGCGCACGCACGTGACCAGCTCCGCGACCGCCTCCTCGCCCAGGCAGGCGTCCGCGCAGGCGGTACAGGCCTGGGCGCATTCGAAGCACGCCTCGATGCACACCCGCAGCTTCTCGCCGTCCACCCCGCCCGGACCCCCGGGGTGGCTCTCCAGCATCCGACCCGCCGTACTCATGACGCCTCCTGGCACAGTGGGGCTCCGGCCCGGACGCCGGACCCCGTCCTGTTCGCCACTGACCGCCGGACGCGGCGGTAAACGCCGCGTCCCAGGTCAGGGGGTCGTGCTCCCTACGGGGCCCACATGTCCACGAAGGTGAGCACCCGGTCCAGGCGCAGGGCGGCCAGGTCCCGGCGCAGGACCAGCCAGTGGACCACGAGCCCGTCCAGCCCGACCTCGTCCAGGGCGTCGTCGCCGCAGCGCCAGGTGGCCAGCAGCGTCCAGTCGTCGCGGCCGCCCGTGCGGGTGCGCTCGGAGCCCTCCTCGTCCGGGTCGTAGCCGCGGAGGCCCTCCAGGGGGTCGATGTCGGGGACCAGAGGGTGGCCGCCCAGCTGTAGGCGCCAGTCGCCGCCGCCGTCACCGCCCGCGGCCTGCCACGCCTCGGACAGCCTGTAGGTCCGCTCGTACTCGTCCTGGGGCGGGGGATCCCCGTACTGACTCCTGGTGAAGCTCCCGGACTCCTGGGCGCTGGACGCGTACGCCACCGTGCGCAGCTCCCGCCCGGGGAAGAGCTCCCTGCCCTCGCCGTCGGGGAGCTCGGCCGTCGCCGTCCCGGCGGGGACGTACCGCACCACGTCCTCGCGGCGCCCCGTGAAGTCGATGTCCGGCACGGCGAAGAACAGCAGGTGGCCGTCGGCGGGCAGCGGCAGGTCGGTGGCGTCCGCGCGCAGGAGGGCGCAGTCGACGGAGGCGACGAAGCCGTGCGGGGGCACGGGCGCCCCGTGCGGCAGCCGCGGCCGCCCGCCCAGGCGGGCCGCCACCGGTCCGTCGCCGCCGTCCGCCAGGTACGCCGCGGGCCGGAGGGACCGCACCCACCTCTCCGCGGCGTCCGGCGGCAGGCCCCGCTCCGCTGCTCCGGCGCGGAAACGCCGCACCCTGTCCACGGTCTCGTCCGTTCCGTTCGTCACGCGGACACCGTAGACCCTGCGGCGGACGTTCCCGCCCCCGGTCCGGGCGGGCGGCGCCGCCACGGCACCGCTCGCCCGGGCCTCGGGGTCAGGGCTTGCGGCCGACGCCGCCGTACTGGTCCAGGCCGCGCTTGGTGTGGGCCTCCAGGGGCGCCGGGCGCCACCGGGGGCAGGGCACCACACCGGGTTCGAGCAGCTCCAGGCCCTCGAACCGGGCGGCGATGAACTCCGGGCTGCGCAGCAGGTACGGGACGTCGCCCTGCTCGTTGCCGGCCTCGATGGCCCTGTTGTAGGCCTCGCTGGTGTTGGCGCCGTCGTAGCTGGCCAGGTAGCTGCCGGAGGGCAGGGCGTCCAGCAGGCGGCGCACGATCGGCTGGACGTCGTCCTCGGGGATGTGGCCCAGGATCCCCATGAGCATGAGCGCGACGGGCTGGTCGAAGTCCAGGGTCTTGGCGGCGCGCTCCAGGATCGTGTCGGGGTCGCGCAGGTCGGCGTCGATGTAGTCGGTGGCCCCCTCGGGGGTGCCGACCAGCAGGGCGCGCGCGTGCGCGAGCACGAGGGGGTCGTTGTCCACGTAGACCACCCGGCACTCCGGGGCGATCGACTGGGCGACCTCGTGGGTGTTGTCGGCGGTGGGCATCCCGGTGCCGATGTCGAGGAACTGGCGGATGCCCACGTCCCGCGTCAGGTGGGTGACGACGCGGATGAGGAACTTCCGGCTGGTGCGGGCCAGGTCCACGATCTCCGGGAAGCCCTCGGCCACCGCGTCGCCCGCGATCCGGTCGATCGGGTAGTGGTCCTTGCCGCCCATCCAGTAGTTCCAGATCCGGGCCGAGTGGGTCCGGGTGGTGTCGATGGCCGGGGGGCGGTCGTCGGAGCCCGCGGGGGAGGACGGGGACGGGGCGTCGGTCATGGGGCAACCACCTCGGTGCGCAGGGGGCCGCCGCGGAGGCGGGCCGTCGGCGTCCGAACGCCGCAAAGCCCGGCCACGGCGGGGTTCTCGTTCGCCCCCACACTAGACGACACCGCACCCGCCGGATCCGCCGCGCCGTCCGCGGAACACGTGGGGCCCGGTCGCCGAGCACTTGACCCCGACGCGGCGTCAGGGCGCACCATGGCGGCATGACGAGGAGAGAAGCGGGGTCCCCGCTGTCGGACGACGACAAGCGCGAGGTCTGGGGCGGTTTCGCGGACCGCGAGGAGGAGTACCTCGACGAGGTCGAACACCGGTGGGGCGGCACCGAGGCGTACGCCGACTCCGCCCGGCGCGTCGCCGGGTACGGCCGGGCCGAGTGGGAGCGGATCAACCGGGACAACGCGGCCATCGAGGCGAGGATCCGCGAACTGATGGCCGCCGGCGCGGACCCGCGCGGCACGGAGGCGATGGACGTCGCGGAGGCGTCCCGGCTCCACGTGTCGCGGTGGTTCTACGCGATGGACCACGGGTTCCACGTGGCCAAGAGCGAGCTCTACGTCCAGGACGAGAGGTACCGGCAGGGCATCGAGGAGAACACCGCCCCCGGCGCCGCGGAGTGGCTGCGGGCCGCGATCGTCGCGAACGCGGAGCGGGCCCGGCGGCGGGAACGGGCGCGGGAAGGGGGCTGAGCCGGTCCGGCCCCGGGGTGCCGTCGGCCGGCGGCGGGTCAGGAGGGCAGGGCCACCTCGCGCAGCGGGTCGCCGCCGTCGATGAGCAGCACGCCTCCCGGCACGAGGGCGCGGGCGAGTCGTTCGAGCGCGAGCGCGCCGGCGCGGGGGTGGCGCCCGTCGAACGCGCCCACCCGGACGGCGAAGGCGAGGTCGTAGGGCTCCTCGCCCTCGGCGAGCTCCAGTTGCTCGGCGGTGCCCTGCCGGGCGGTGAGCAGGCCCGCCGCGATCAGGTCCGGCGCCGAGCGGGTGAGCTGCGCGATCGCGGCGGCGGAGCGGTCGACCGCGAGCACGTGGCCGTCCGGGCCGACCCGGTGCGCGACCTCGCGCGCCGCGGCGCCCGGGCCGCAGCCGATCTCGATCACGCGCAGACCGGGACGCAGCGGGAGGGCGTCGACGACCGCCCGCAGCCGTGGGGACAAGGCGCTCATGCGGACATGGTAGGCGGACGGCGGCCGCCGCGGCGGGTTCCGCCGTGCAGGGTTCCTCTGCCCCGCCGTCCCGCCGTGCCGGGTTCCTTCGCCCCGCGTCCCGCCGTGCCGCGGTCGGCACGGCGGGACGCCCGGGAACCGCCGGTCGGGGGCTAGCGGGTCGGGGGGACGGCGGGGACGAGGAGCTCGACGTTGCGGTCGCGGGCCGAGCCCAGGTTCGCGCCGTCGGCGTAGGGGTCGTTGACCGACAGCTCCCGGTACAGCGAGGCCAGGCCGTCCGCCGAGAAGTCGCCGTGCTCCACCCGGTAGGGGCTGTCCGCCTCGATGAGCGTGGTGAACAGCGACACCGTGCCGTCGGCGTTGTCCACGATCTCGATGCAGCGGGCCAGCTGCGGGTGGTCGATGTGCGAGGCGGTGTTGATCTCCCAGAACCCGCACTCGGGGCGGTCGGCGGTGTGCGCCCGCACGGTGTTGCGGTGGGTGTGCCCGTTCACCCAGGCCAGGACGTTGGGGTACCGCTTGAGCAGCGACACCAGCACCCCGCCCGTGTAGCGCAGCTCGGCGGGGCGGCGCCGGTCCGGCAGCGGGTTGTCCATGGTGTCGCTGGTGTGGTGGCTGAACAGTACGAACAGCTCGCCGGTCACCTGCTGGGAGCGCCGCCGCCCGAGGAGGTCGTAGTAGACCGGGCTGCCCGCGCGCAGGGTGTTCTCCAGCCAGCGGTACTGGGTGTGCCCGATCGAGCCGTTGGCCAGCCCGGCGAGGGTGGTGGTGTCGAGGCTGATCCCGGTCACGCCCTCGGCGATGGTGAACGTGTAGAAGCAGTCCACCCCGTCGGCGTTCTCCTCGGTGAAGCCGTGGCCGACCGGCCCGGGGCCGGTGTTGGCCCCGTCGCGGTGGGCGGCGACGAACCCGGCCGTGTCGAAGGGGGCGCGGCGCTCGTCGGCCGTGACGGTGGAGACGATCGACCCGGCCGCGGTCGCCGCCCCCGGCTCGGCCAGCCCCTCGACGGCGGCGGGCAGTTCGCCGACGCTGTCGGCCTCGGTCATGGCCTCGGCGGTGCGGGCGGCGGCCCGGTCGTCGGTGTACATGATCTTGCGGTCGCCGGTGAAGCACTCGGTCAGGGTCCCGGCGGGCAGGGACCCGGCCGGGGTGTCGTCGTGGTTGCCGATGGTGCAGTACCAGGGGACGTCGAGCCCGGGGGCGCGGAACCCGGCCCGGGCGGCGGCCAGGAACCCGGGCAGGACGGGGAAGCCGTGGTCGGCCTTGTAGCGGTCGGCGAGGTCGCGCTCGGGGTGCCAGTACAGCTCGGACCCGCTGTCCTGGACGCCCTCGTAGCGGCCCGGATCGCCGGTGTCGGGGGTGAGGTCTCCGCCGTTGAACACGGCCATGAGCCAGTCGAGTTCGATCAGCTCGTGGTTGTCGGTGTTGTCGCCGGTGGTCATGACGAAGTCGAAGGGGCGCCCGGTGATCGGCCCGACCCGCAGGGAGTTCACCCGGGAGACCAGGGCGGAGGCGCCGACGGCGGACAGGGTCTCCTGCGGGCGGTGGGCGCTGGAGCCGAGCAGGGGGTGGGTGTACTCGAAGCGGACCGGGCTCTGGGCGTCCACGATGTGCAGGTCGGTGAACTGGACGAACGCGGCCAGGGGGACGCGCCGGTCGTCGCGGCCGGACCGGGCGGGGACGAGGTCCTCGCGGACCTCCAGCGGCCAGCCGGGGCCCGCGGACAGGAGGCGGTAGCCGTCGCCGACGGCCGCGGCGGCCTGGACCAGGGTGGTGCCCTCGGGGGCGGCGGCCCGGGCCAGGCTCCGGCGGACGAGTCGGTCGAGGGAGGCGGCGTCGAGTGCGTGCGCGGGGGCGGCCAGGCCCAGCCCGGCTGCGGTCCCCAGGAGGCCGCTCCCCAGGAGGAAGCGGCGGCGGTCGAGGGAGGCCATGGGCACGGTGTCCTTTCGGCCCGGGGGCGGGCCTTGCGGGGGACGGGGCGTCGTCATTGAAGACCGGGACCGGCCCGTTGGCAACGGGGGTGCGGGCGGGGGCCCGCACCCCCGCGGGGAGGGGCGCGGGGCCGGTGGGTACGATTCCCGGTTCGGCTCCGGATCGGGAACGCTCGGTGACGGAGCACCGACCCCGCGTGTGTCCCGGCCGGTCACCGCGGTGTCGGAGCCCGGTGGCCGGCCGTTCGCGGCGGCCTCGGTGAACCGTCATAAAGGTGAGGGTTTTTCATATCTGGCCGGATGCGGACACCGCCGCCGCCCCGGCGGGGGAGCCGGACCGCCGGGAGGCCAGGACCGCGGGCGCCATCGCGAGCAGGGCGAGCAGCGCGAGCGCGGCGCCGATCCACAGGGGCGCGCGCAGCCCGAAGGCCGCGATGCCCTCCCCGCCCGCCCAGGAGCCGACCACCACGCCCAGGGTGATGAACGAGCTGTGCGCGGTGTTGACCATGGTCCCGGCCCCGCCCACCCGCTGCACGCGGGTGACCATCGCCGGGTTGAGGGTGATGCCGACCAGGCCGATGCCCGCCATGGCGATCAGCGCCGGGACCGGGGACGCGGCGAACAGGGCGAACCCGGTCAGGAACACGGTGTTGAGGGCCAGCCCCGCCACGATGGCGGCGACCGCGTGGGAGGAGGCCAGCCGGCCCACCACGGCGGTGCCCGCGACCGTGGCCGCGCCGTAGCCGAACAGCAGCAGCGGGACCAGCTCCCGGGGCAGGCCGGTGACCTCGGTGAGGATCGGGGTGAAGTAGCTGAACGCGCTGAAGGTCGCGCCGATGATCAGGGTGGAGGTGGCCATGGCCGCCCACAGGCGGGGGTCGCGGAACGCGGCGGCCTCGCCGGCCCCGGTCCCCTTCGCGATCCCGGCGCCGTCCACGCCGTCCCCGGCGTCGACCCCGCCACCGGTCCCGGCGTCGACCCCGCCGCCGTGCCCGCGGCCGGCCGCGGTCGGCTCCAGCCGGGGCAGGTAGCGGGCGGTGGCCGCGGCCACCGCGACGGTGAGGACGCCGACGGCGGCGAAGGCGGCCCGCCAGCCGAGCCATCCGCCCAGGAGCGTCGACAGCGGGAGCCCCAGCAGGGTGCCCACCATCACCCCCTGCAGGGCCGTGCCGACGGCGCGACCGCGCAGGTGGGCGGGGACCAGGCGGGAGGCGGTGGACACCGCCACCCCGAAGAAGCCGCCGGCGGCCGCCCCGGTGAGGACCCGGGCGACGAACACGGCGGGATAGGACCAGGCGAGGGCGGCCAGGGCGTTGCCCAGGAGGAAGACGGCGAACAGCGCCAGCAGGGCGCGGTCGGGGCGCAGGCGGCGCACCGCCAGGGCGGCGGCCGGGCCGCCCAGGGCCATGGCCAGGGCGAACGCGGTGATGAGGTGGCCGATGCGGGTGACACTGGCCCCCAGGTCCTCGGCCATCTGCGGCATGAGGCCGCCGACCAGGAACTCGCTGGTGACCATGGTGAACAGGCCGAGTGCCAGGAGGGGCACGGCAGGGGGCACGGGGGCTCTCCTTTGGGTTTTTGTACTGATCGTTTCAAAATCGGGGTGTGCGAAGCCCGGCCGGAAGGGGCAGGGCTCAGGCCCGCAGCGCCTCGACCGCGGTCCCGGCGACGGACTCCAGGACCTCCCGCCGGGCGCCGGACTGCTCGGCCACCCGGATGCCGGAGATCACCGAGACGATGTACCAGGCCGTCGCCTCGGGCTCGCGGTCCGGGTGGACCGACCCGTCGGCGCGGCCCGCCAGGACGGCCGTGCGCAGCGACGCCAGGCGCCGGTCGCGGTCGGTGCCGAGCAGCCGGGCGACCGCCGGGTCGTGCGCGGCGAACGACGTGGTCGTGTTGACCACGAAGCAGCCCGACCCGGGGCCCTCCTCCCGGATCCGCACCGCGTCGTCCACGATGCGGGCGAGCAGCGCCCGGATGCGGTCCAGGCCGCTGAGGCCGTCGTCGTCCAGGAGTTCCACCTGGCCGTCGGTGGTGTCCTCGGTGTACCGCGCCAGGGCCCTGAGGAACAGGTGCTCCTTGGACCGGAACGTGTTGTACAGGCTGGAGCGGTTCAGTCCGGTGGCCGCGCACAGGTCGGCCGTGGAGGTCCCGTCGAACCCCTTCTCCCAGAACACGTCGCGGGCGGCCCTGACCACCTGCTCCTCGTCGAACCCCCGTGGTCTTCCCATGGACGCCACGCTACCCGGTTGTGGAACGTTCGGACCAGAACCGGTGCGCGGGTTCGGGGAGGAAGGGGCGGGGAGGGGCGGGCCGGACGGTGGGCTGCGGGGGCGGCGGGTCGGCGGGTTCAGGTGTCGGACCCCCCCGTCCACGCCCGGGCGCGCGCCCGTGGCGTACCCCGCCGAGGGCGAGGCCAGGCGGGCGGCCGCCTCGGCGATCTCCTCCGGGGCGCCGGACCGGCCCGGCGCGATGCCGCGGCCTCCGCCGGTCACGAGGGTCCGCTTGCCGTCGAGGATGTCGCTCATGTCGTCGGTCGTCCGATCCGTGAAGGGGTGCAGGGGAGGGCGGGGCAGGGCCGTGGGAACGCGGGGGCGATCCGTTTTGAACCGATCGTTTCAATATGGAACCTAGCACGGGTCGCCGGTGGGATGCGGGTGACGTGGCTCACGGGCGGGGTGCCGCGGGGCCAGGGACCGGTGCGGGGGCACGGCGCCGCGCGCCGCCGCAGGCGCCGCCCGGCGCCGGGTCAGCCCTTCCACTCCAGGGCCGACACCACCGTGTACGCGGTCAGGGTGACCACGCTGGCGCCGCAGCGCTCATGGCGTTGCAGGTCGATCAGCGCCGAGGCGACGAGAACGGCGTTGCGGCGCAGCTCGTCCTCGGTCGCGCCCACCGGGATCACCCGGCGCACGTGGTGGCAGCGCGCCCGTCCCGCGTCGTGCACCATCCCCACCACGTAGGTCCGGGCCAGGCGGCGCAGCGCCGCCGGCCGCGGGATCGGGTACCGGTACCGGCAGCGGGCCCGCGTCCCGCCCGGCTCCACCGCCTCCGCCTCGTAGGTGATGGACTCCCAGTCCTCGTCCACCTGCCGGACCGCGACGCCCCGGGCCCGCGCCCAGGCCTCGATCTCCGCCCGGTCGTGGACCACCACCGCCTTCACGGCCTCCCCGGCCCCGCCGTCCTCCGACCGCGCCGTCTCCCGGGAGGCGGTCCTGTCGCCGGGGGCGGGCGTCACCGCTCCGCCGTTCACTCGCGAGCCCCCCGTGGGCGGCCGCCGATGCGCATCATCGTCGGTGTTCCTCGAAACCGTCGGTGGGGTCCCGGACCCCCTCCCGGTCCGGGACCCCACCGACGCTAACCCGGTCCGCGCCCCGCAGGGGGTAGGGAATGTGCCCCCTGCCGGGCAAAGACCGGGTCACGGGCGCTCCGATCGGCGGGGCGGGTGCGGTTCAGGCCGGGACGCCCACCCGGTCGGCCAGTCCGGCCGCCCGCGCGCGGTGCTCGCGCGAGTGCAGGCCCTCCATGATCATGGCGCGGGCGTGCCCGTTGTAGCGGATGGTCTCCGGGGCGATCGCGTGCGCCTGCGCCAGCAGCCGCAGTGCCTCGCCCTCCCGCCCGTCCAGCCGGTACGCCCGGGCCTGCTCGATCCGGTGCCGGGCCCGCCGCGGCCGCGACGGGATGGTGTGCGCCTCCGACCGCAGCGACTGGCGCACCCCCTCGCCGCTGTTGCGCAGCTCCACCGCCACCGTCACCGCGTGCGCGCCCATGACGGCCCGGGAGAACGAGGTGACCGGGTGGTAGAACCCCGCCGGAAGCCGCTCCGCGGCCCGCCGCGCCGTGTCCCACCGGTGCCAGGCCGCGCCGCTCTCGCCGCGCCGGGCGGCGGTGTACCCGGCCTCGAACTGCAGGGAGCCCCACAGCGACCGGAGCTCGTCGGAATCCCGCCGGTCCAGGTGGGCGCCCAGGTGCGCCAGCGCCCCCTCGGCCACCGCGTCCGCGGCGTCCCAGTCGCCGGCGTCGCGGTGCGCCTGGACCATCAGCCAGGCGGCGATGCCCAGGGCGCGAGGGTCGTCGGCCTCGCGCGCGGTCACGACGGCGCGCTCGCACACCCGCCACAGCAGGCTCTGCGCGGGCTGGTAGGCGATGAAGAACTGCGCCAGCGAGTACACCTCGGACAGTACCGCGCGGGCGGCCCGCCGGTGGGACTCGCGGTCCGCCGCGTGCACGGCGGCCTGCGCGTCCTCGATCAGCTCCGGCAGCAGCGCGCCCAGCACCTCGCGGTGGTCGGGGGCCGCGTGCCGGGCCCGCCACGCCCCGCGCAGCCGGGCCCGCAGGTGGGGCAGCCCCGGCACGGGGCGGTCGGCGTCGGGCGCGAAGGCGTTGACCGCCGCCCGCACGGCGGGCAGGCGCCGGTGCCCGGGGCCGCTGAACGGCTCGACCGGGATCGACCCGGCCCCGGTCAGCTCGGCCAGGTCGCGTATCCGCAGGGCGTCCGCCAGCTTGAGCAGCAGCGGCAGCTTGGGGGTGCCCAGGCGGCCGGTCTCCAGGGCCTTCACCCAGGAGGCCGAGCGGCCCACCAGCCCGCCCAGGACTTCGCGGGTCAGCCCTCTGCGGGAGCGGTGGAGCTTGAGGCGGGTGCCGAAGGGGATGTCGGAGCCGGCGGTTTCCTCGATCTCCCCGATGCCGTCGGAGGCCATGCGGAGTCCTTCCCGATACGCCGCCGCGGCGGCCCGTGCCGTCCGCCGGTGCCGCGCCGGCCGTGCCGCGCGGGCGGACGGCACCAGCGTAGGGGCGGCGCGCACGCTCCGGGAGGGTTTCCCCACGATCCGTCGCCGGACCGCCGGAGGGTGGAATCGCGCACCAGGGTGGAATCGCGCACCGGTGGTGCGAAGGCCCGGAACCCCTGAACCCGCACATCGCTACCGCCGACCATCATCACCGCGGCCCGGTGGCGGCGCGCGTCCGTCGCTGCGGTGGTCACCGCCGTGTGCGGGCGGAGCGCACCGCCAGTCCCGCCAGCAGCAGGGCGACGGCGGCACAGGCGTAGCCTGCGGCGGAGACACCCGAGGCGAAGGCCTCCCCGGCCGCGGTGAGCACCGCTCCGGCCGTGTCCGGGGGCAGGCCTGACACCGCCCGCTCGGCGGACACCGCGTTCTCGGCGACGGCCGCGGCCGTCGCCGGGTCCACTTCCGCGGGCAGGAGGGACTCCACCCGGAACCGGTACACGGCCGAGGCCAGACCGCCCATCACCGCGATGCCCAGGGCGACGCCCAGCTCGCCGCCGGTCTCGGAGAGCGCGGCCGCCGACCCCGCGCGTTCCTCGGGGGCCGAGGACACCACCAGGTCGGTGCCCAGCACCGTGGTGGGGCTCACGCCCAGCACCGCCAGCGCGCCCCCGGCCACCAGCGCCCACACCGGCCCACCGGCCGCGGCCTGGGCCAGGACCAGGTGGCCCGCCAGGGAGAGCACCGCGCCGCCCGCGATCACCGGCAGCGGTCCCCAGCGGCCCGCCATGGCGGGGGCGGCCAGCGAACCGCCGATCGCCGCCACCGCCACGGGCGCCGTCAGAAGGCCTGCCACCAGCGGTCCCGCGCCGGCGGACGCCTGTAGGAACGAGGGCACCAGGAAGTTCACCGCGGTTGCGCTGAAAACTCCGAGCAGGAGCAGGACCAGGGCCGTGCGCAGGGCCCTGGAGGCGAACAGCGCCGGGTCCACCAGCGGGGCGGGCACCCGGCGCAGCCGACGCACGAACACCGTTCCGGCGGCCAGGCCCAGCAGCAGGGCGATCGCCCCCGCGGGTTCGGGCCCTTGGGCGACCAGCTCCTTGAGCCCGTACACGAGGGAGATCATCGCGATCACCGACAGGGCGGCCCCCGGCAGGTCGGTCCGGGCAGGGGCGGGGTCGCGGCTCTCGGGAAGCAGCATCCGCCCCAACAGCACCACCGGCACTATCGCCGGCAGGGCGAGCAGAAAGACCGATCCCCAGGGGAGGACCTCCAGCAGGGCCCCGCCGATGAGCGGACCCAGGGCCACACCCACCGAGAAGGTCGTCATCCATACGGCGACGGCGGTGGTGCGCTGGCGGTCGTCACGGAACATCGTGCGGATGAGGGCGAGCGTGGACGGCATCAGGGTGGCCCCGGCGACGCCCAGCACCGCACGGGCGGCGATGAGGGCGATCGGGGAGTCGGCCAGCGCAGCCCACAGGGAGGCGAGCGCGAATGCGGCAGAGCCCAGGAGCAGCAGCCGGCGACGCCCGATGCGGTCGCCGACAGCGCCCATGGTGATGAGGAACCCGGCGATCATGAAGCCGTAGACGTCCATGATCCAAAGCCATTGGTTCGCGTCGGGGGCCAGGTCGGCACCGATGTGCGGAGCGGCCAGGAACAGCACACTCGCGTCCAGGGCGAGCACGAACAGGGGGAGGGTGAGCAGGGCCAGGCCCGCCCACTCACGCCGCCCGGCACGGGCGGGCGGGTGGTCGACAGGGGACGGGGGCTCGGCGGTCATGGGGGTTCCTCGCTCTCGGAGGTCCTGAGTGAATACGATACGGTACGGACCGAATCGAAATGAAAGGGTAGGCACTGAAGGAGGGGAACGTCAATGAGCGGTCGTCCACGCGACGCCCAGATCGACCGGGCGGTGCTCGGTGCGGTGTCCGACCTCCTGGAGGAGTCGGGCTACCGCGAACTCGCCGTGGAGCGCGTCGCCCGCAGGGCCGGGGTGAGCAAGGCCGCGGTGTACCGGCGCTGGCCCGACCGGCAGCGGCTGGTGCTGGCCGAACTCAGCCGCCGTCTGGGGCGGGTGGAGACCCCCGACACCGGCTGCACCCTGTGCGACCTCAATGAATCCCTGGCGCTGTTCGCCCGGACCTTCCGGTGTATGGGACCGGAGTTCTTCGGACCCCTGCTGGCCGATTGCTCATCCGACCCCGAACTGCGCCGCACGTTCATGGACACTCTGTTCGACCCGCCCCGGGCGGCCGTGCGCACCACCCTGGAGAAGGGGCGCGAGCGCGGTGACCTGCGCGCCGACGCCGACCTGGAGCTGACAGTGGACGGCCTGGCATCGCTGGTGCACTACCGGCTGCTGTTCGGGCACGCGCCGGTGGACGCCCGGGAGATCGGTCGGGCCGTCACCGGGCTGCTCCGCGGCCTGGCATCGGACTACGACGCCCTGGCGGCGAAGGCCGCCGGACACGCCGAGGGCGCGCACCCCCGGTAGCCGGCCGCCGCGGAGGCGTGCCCCGTCGACTCCTCGGAGGTGTTCGCCCGGCCGACGGGCGGGGCGGGCCGCCGGTCCGCGGATCCCGTACACCCCTGGGGCGGCGGTTCGGAGCCGTACGAACATGCGATACAGTCTTACCTGTTGGCGCCGCCGCGGTGGCGCCGGCGGGACGTAGCGCAGTTTGGCAGCGCACTTGACTGGGGGTCAAGGGGTCGTGGGTTCAAATCCCGCCGTCCCGACAGATGAAGGGCGTTCACCGAGGTGAACGCCCTTTTCCGTGCGCCGGGGGAGCACACCGGTGCCCCCGTCGGCCGTCCGGGACCGCGGCCGCACCGCCTCGGGCGGTGCGGCCAGACGACGCCGCGGAGGTGGGTGGCGGCGGCGTCCTCCCAGGTGTCGTGGTCTGGGTGCCCGGTGCAGGGGGGCACGCCGGGGAGCGCCCCGGCGCGCCGTCCGGCGCTCGCGGGGGCGGGTCAGGCGGGGGAGGGATGCGGCGCTCCGTGGGCGTCGGCCAGCAGCCGGGCCAGGACGGTGAGCGGGGGGACGGTGCGGTCGGTCCGCCAGAGCAGCCCGAGGCGGCTCGCCCCCTCCAGCCCCCGGACCGGGAGGAACCGCACGTCCGCGCGGGTGCTGTGCTCGCTCAGCGGGCGGCAGACCAGCATGGTGTGGTGCCCTGAGGCCACCAGGGCGAGCCCCTCCTGGAGGGTGGCGACACCCCGGGTGGAGGGGATGGGGCGGCCCGCCGGCGTGGCCGGCGGGGTGTGGGCGGCCGTCCAGTAGTCCGGGGCGTCGCCGACGCGGTGCAGCAGGTCGGACCCGGCCAGGTCCTCCACCGGGACCGCCTCCCGGTCCGCCCACGGGTGGTCACCGGCCAGGGCGAGCAGCCGGTCCTGGGGCGGGAAGAGGAACCCGACCGTCAGTTCCGGCTCGTGGACGGGGAGCTCGGCGATCACGGCGTCCACCGCGCCCTCCAGCACCGCCGCGAAGGGCGTGCCCAGGGGCAGGTCGCAGGTGTGCACCGAGACCCCGTGCTCCTCCCGCAGGGCGCGGAACGTCCGGGTGACCTCCTCGTACACCATGCCGGTGAAGCCGATCCGCAGTTCCCGCAGCGCTCCCCGCATGGCGTTCTCGCGCGCCCGGGAGAACGCGGCCGCCAGTGCCCGGTAGGCGGGGCGGACCTCTTCGACGAACTCGGCACCCAGGCGGGTGAGCGCCACCCGCCTGCTGGTGCGCTCCACCAGCCGCGCGCCGACGCGCCCCTCCAGCGAGGCGATGAGCTGGCTGGCACGGGACTGGGAGTAGCCCAGGCGCTCGGCGGTCCGGCCGAAGTGCAGCTCCTCGGCCAGGGTGACCAGGCACTCGACCTGCTGGAGGTGCACCTGGTTCATCGGGGGGACCCGGTTCGTCGAAGGAGGGGTGTCCGGCATATCGATGAGCCTAGCTCATCGATCCTTGAGCGGATCGCCGTTGTTCCCGGGGCTCCGGAGCGGTGGGGTGGACCCCATGGAACGACTCTCTCCTCCCGCGCGCGATCACGCGCGGACCTCTCCCCGCGGCCGGGCCGCGGTCGCCGTCCTGGCATCGGCCACGTTCACCGTGGTGACGTCCGAGATGCTGCCCGTGGGGGTGCTGACCCCGATGGCGGAGGGCCTCGGGGTGTCCCCCGGGGCGGCGGGCACCAGCCTGACGGTCACCGGCCTGGTCGCTGCGGCGGTCGCGCCCGTGGTGCCCCGCCTGTTGGGGGACCTCGACCGCCGCGCCGTGCTCGCGGCGGCGATGGTCGTCCTGGGCCTGGGCAACCTGCTGACCGCCCTGGCCGGGGGCTTCGGACTCCTCGTCGTCTCGCGGATCGTCCTCGGGATCGGGATGGGGGCGGTGTGGGGCCTGGCGGCGGCGGTCGCCGTCCGCCTGGTCTCGCCGCGCGACGCCGCCCTGGCCGTGTCGGTCACCGTCGGCGGGGTGGCCGCGGCCTCCGTCCTGGGCGTGCCGCTGGGCACCCTGGTCGGCGGCCTCGCCGGCTGGCGGGCGGCGTTCGCGGTGTTCGCCGTCCTCGCGTTCGTGCTGGCCGTCGGGCTGGCCGCCGTGCTGCCCCGGCTGCGGCGCCCGGAGCCCGCCGGAGCGGAGGGCGGCGGCGAACGCCGCCGCCTGCTCCGCCCGGCGGTCGCCGCCGGCCTGGCCGCCGTGGCACTCCTGGTCGTCGCGCACTTCGCCGCCTACACCTACGTCCGCCCGGTCCTGGAGGACCGGGCGGGGTTCCCGGCGGGGGCGATCGCCGTGCTCCTGCTGCTGTACGGGGTCTTCGGGCTCGTCGGCAACTTCGGCGCCGGGGCCCTCGCGGCGCGTCGGCCCGGACCGACGGTCCTGCTGCTGGCCGGGGGGATCGCCGCGGCCGTCGCCGTTCTGGCGGCCTCCGGGACGGCCGCCGCGGTGGTGGCGGCGGTCGCCCTGTGGGGCGCGGCCTACGGCGGGCTCTCCGTGGCCGGGCAGCTCTGGATGACCGCGGCGGCGCCGGACCGCGTCGAACACGTCACCGGCCTGTACGCCGGGGTCTTCACCGCCTCCATCGCTCTGGGCGCCTTCGCAGGGGGAGCCGTCGTCGACACCGCGGGGACCGCCCCGCTGCTGTGGGGCGCGGCGGGGCTCGCCCTGGCCGCCCTCGCCGTCGGGGCCCTGGGTGCGGGGGCCGGAGCGGGCGGGCGGCCGGGGGCCCGGGATCAGAACAGCAGGTAGGCGGTCAGGGCCGCCGCGGACAGGACGGAGAACAGCGCCCAGGCGCCGAGGCGGAGGTCCCCGACGCGCAGGTGGGCGACGAGGGCGCCGATGAAGTACAGGACGAGCCCCGCCGCGGCGGCCAGCCCCACGGCGGGTACGGCCAGGCCGGCCAGCAGCCCCAGCGCTCCCGCGCCGAGCAGTGTCCCCAGCACCGGGATCCACGTGCGGGGCACACCCAGCCGGTCCGCCTCTTCGCGCGGGTAGCGGTGGCCGGTGAGGTTCGCGACCGCCGCGGCGGCGCAGAGGAGCGCCGCGGGCAGGACGGCGGCGAGGTGGAGAAAGGACATCGTTCGGCTCCGGACCGTTCGGGGTCGTTTACACCCCTGGGACGGACCGCGTCCCCCTGATGTGACACCGCGCCGCCCGGACCCGGGGACCGCCCCGGGCGGCGCCCCCGTGCTCCGCCCGGGGCGGGGCGCCGGCCGGGCGGAGCACCCCCGGACGAGCACTGGTCGGACGGCCGCTGGCAGGGGGAGGAGTACCCGGATGACGGATGGCGGGGGGAGGCGTGGACCGGCGACCGGTGACCCGCCCGGGGGCTACCGGCGGGGGCGGCTGAGCGGGCGCCCCGGGGCCGGGCGGTCCTCCACGACGGAGGCCAGCCCGTTGAGGCGCAGCCGGGTGGCGCCCTTCAGGTGGGCGACGTCCTGGGACCCGTCCCCGGTCAGCACCAGGAAGGCGTACTGCTCGGTCCAGGTCAGCAGGGTCCCCCCGGTCTCGGGCGCGAACTCCAGGATCACCTGGGAGGTCCACCGGGTCACCCCGTTCACCCGGGCCTCGTACCCGTACACGATGCGCCGGTCGGGCGCGATGTCCAGGAACCGGGACCGGTACTCCAGCTCCTCCGGCCCCTCCGTGCCGGGGAAGACGCTCCCGGCCTCCTCGGTGCCGCCGGTCCGGAAGTCCAGCCGGTGGCGGGCCGTCGCCGACGGTCCCGGCATGCGGAACCACCGGCGGCGCAGCGGCTCGTCGGAGAATCCGGCGAACACCCGGCCGGGAGTGGCGGCCAGCGTGAAGGGCACGGTGAAGGTGCCGTGCAGTACGGGGGAGGTCTCGGTCATACCGCTGCCAACCGCCGCCCGCCCGCCCTGATTCCGGTTCCGCTCACGTTCCCCGCCCGGGGCCGCCCCTTCCCCAAAAAATTGAACGATGGTACAACTTGTACTCTCGTTCAACTTTCTCGAGAGAAGGGAGACACCCGTGGAACGCCCCAGAGCGCGCGCCTGGGCCGGTCTCGCGCTGCTGTCACTGCCGACGGTGCTGCTCGGCCTGGACGTCACGGTGCTCTACCTCGTCCTGCCGAGCCTGGCGGCGGACCTGGAGCCCACGGCCGCGCAGACCCTGTGGATCATGGACGCCTACGGGCTCCTCATCGCCGGGTTCCTCATCACCATGGGGAGCCTGGGGGACCGGATCGGCCGCCGCCGGCTGCTGTCCGTGGGCGTCGTCGCCTTCGGCCTCTTCTCGGTCCTCGCGGCGTTCGCCCCCACCGCGGAGTGGCTGATCGCCGCCCGGGCGCTGCTGGGCGTCGCGGGGGCCACGCTCATGCCCTCCACCCTCGCGCTGGTGGGGACGCTGTTCCCCGACCCCCGGCACCGCGCCCTGGCCATCGGGATCTGGGCCACCATGTTCGCGCTGGGGATGGCCGCGGGCCCGGTGGTCGGCGGCGCCCTGCTGGCGCACTTCCCCTGGGGGTCGGTGTTCCTGCTCGCGGTCCCCGTCGCCGCGGTCGTCGCGGCCGCCGCCCCGTTCCTGCTGCCGGAGCACCGGGACCCCGGCCGGGGCGGCTTCGACCTGCCCGGCGTGGCGCTGTCGCTGGGGGCGCTGCTGCCGCTGGTCTACGCCGTCAAGCACCTGGCCGCCGACGGGCCCGACCCGTGGACCCTCGGCGCCGCCCTGCTGGGCGCGGTCTGCTCGGTGCTGTTCGTCCGCCGCCAGCTCCGCTCCCCGGAGCCGCTGCTGGACGTGTCCCTGTTCGCCGACCGCGCCTTCTCCGCCGCCCTGCTCGTGCTGCTGGTCGGGCTGGTCGGCGTCGGCGGGGTCATGTTCCTGGTCACCCAGTACCTGCAGCTGGTCGAAGGGCTCCCCGCCACCGAGGCGGGGCTGTGGATGGGACCGCCCGCGCTGGCGATGCTCGCCGCCGCGGTCGGCGCCCCGCTGGCCGCCCGGCGGATCCGCCCCGGCACCGTCATGGCCGCGACCCTCGGCGCCTCGCTGGCCGGGTACGCGCTGCTGGCCGCCGCCGGCCCGGGGGAGCGGGTCTGCGTGGTCGCCGGGTTCACCCTGGTCTACCTCGGGCTCGGGTCCATCGCGGCCCTGGGGACCGACATCGTCGTGGGCGCGGCGCCCGCGGACAGGGCGGGTTCGGCGGCGGCGGTGTCCGAAACCGTGCAGGAACTGGGGCTGGCGGTCGGCGTGGTGCTGCTGGGCGGGCTGTCCACCGCCGTCCACCGCTCCAGGGTCGCCCCTCCGGACGACGCGCCCGCCGCCGTGGCCGCGCGGGTCGGCGAGGGTCTGTCGGGCGTGCGGTCGGTGGCCCACCGGCTGCCCGAGGCCACCGTCCGGGACGCCGTCGACGCGTTCGTCGCCGGGCTCAACCTCGCGGCCCTGGCGACCGGACCGGTCGTCGCCGTGCTCGCCGTGGTCTGCGCCGTCGCCCTGCGGCACGTCCGCCCCATCGGGGCCGGAACGGGCGGCGGCCACTAGCCTGGGCGGTGAGGGAGGCACCATGGGCGAGACGACGGCGGTCACCGACGGGCGCAGGATCAGGGGGGAGCGCCGCCGGGCCGAGATCATCGACGCGACCCTGCGGGTCGTGCACCGCGACGGCGCCGCGGGCGTCACCCACCGCACCGTCGCCCGCGAGGCCGGGGTGACCGCCAGTCTGACCACCTACTACTTCGCCACGCTCGACGACCTCCTCGTGGCGGCGCTGTCGACCGTCGCCGACCACTACACCGCGAGGATCCGGGCCGTCACCGCCGCCGGCGGGGACACCCTGCGGGGACTGGCCGAGCTCCTCGCGGAGTCCGCGGGCCCCGGGCGCGAGCGCGCGCTCGCCGAACGCGAACTGTCCACCCTGGCGGCGCGGCGCCCCGCGCTGCGCCCGCTGGCCCGGCGGTGGCGGGAGGAGGTCGCCGGGCTGGCCCGCGCCCGCACCGACGACCCGGCCGCCGTCGAGGCCCTGGTCGCCGCCTCCGACGGGCTGTGCGCCTCCCTGCTGCTGGGGGGCGCCGAGGCCGACGTCGACCACCTGCACGCGGTCCTGAGCCACGCCCTCACCGGAGGCCGGTGACCGCCCGGCCCGAAACCGTTCCGGGCGGCGCGGGGTGCCGTTTTCGGAATCCCTTTTCCCGTTCCGGGCGGGTGCTGTTTTTCGAACCCCGTGTTGTCCGGATATGCGGGGGCCCCGCCGGAATTCCGGCGGGGCCCCTTCTCGTTCGGGCCGGGATCAGACGCGGCGCAGCCACAGGTAGACGGTGGCCCCGCCGTCGCAGAGGTAGTCCGAGTAGCGGCTGCTCTGCACCTGCTTGCGCCCCTCTTCGTGGCAGGCGGAGTAGGTCCAGTACCAGGAGTAGTACTCCCAGCAGGGAGGAACGTTGCCGTTGTGCTCGCACTGCGGGGTCGGTTCGACCGCCGCGGCGGGGGAGGCGAGACCGAGGGTGACGACGGTCGTCATGGCGGCGACGGCGAGCGTCTTGGCGAACTTCACGAACCACCTCTTCTTTTGTCCCGTAAAGGGTGACCGGAAAGGAACCCGATGGGGCGGGTGCGCGATCGCGCTCATCCGGATCGAGATGATCATAAATTCCACGGGTCTAAAGCCGGGGGAAAGCGGGGGTAAAGCAATGGTCAAGCGAATTCATATATACGAATTCTGGTTTTTTATCGTGTTCTGTCGGGGTGGCCGGGGCGGCGGAGCGCCCGGTCAGCCGCGGCCCAGGAGGGTCTCGCCCATCGGGGTGCGGGTGTGCAGCACCCGGTTCCCCTCCCGGCGGGCGTGGACCAGCCGGGAGCGGCGCAGCACCCCCAGGTGGTGGGAGGCCGTGGAGACCGCCATCCCGCAGGCGTCGCCCACCTCAGAGGTGGTCCGGGGCCCGTCCAGGCAGGCCAGCACCCGGGCCCGGCCCGCGCCCAGCAGCTCCGTCAGCGCCTCCTCGGCGGCGGGGCCGTGGATCCAGGTCTCGGCCAGCCCGTCCACCGGATAGAACAGGGAGGGCTGGACCGGCGGTTCGGTGAGCACCGCGCACCGGGCGGTGCCCATCACCGACGGGGCGAGCACCACCCCGCTGCCCTCGCACCGCACGTCCTCGTCGTGCATGCGCAGCGACACCTCGATGGTGTTGCGATGCCAGCGCACCGTCTCGTGCAGGGTCGCCACCATCGCGCCCACCCCGCCGGCGCCCATCCGCCGCATCCGCAGGTCGATGTCCGCGCCCATCAGCCGGCGGATCTGCGGCCAGTGCGGGGCCATCGTCGCCTCCCACACCTGCTCCCAGGCGTCGGCGATCATGTCCCGGGTCCGCCGCGGGTGCTCGATCATGCCCGCCACCAGGTCCCTGGCGCGCCCCTCTGAACGCACCAGCACCTTGCCCAGGTCGAAGCGGACCGCGTCCATCGGCACCGCGCGCAGCCGCTCGATCTCCTCCTCGGGGGTCATGTCCCAGCTCGGCGCCGCGGTGAGGAAGTCCGGGAAGTACCCCTCCCGGCGGATCACCGCGGTCAGCCGGTCCAGGGCCGCGGCCGGCACCGACGCCCGCACCGACCGCAGCCACCCCCACTGGAGCGGGTGCCGCTGCGGGTTCAGCAGGATGCGCACGGCGTGCGCCAGCTCGTGGCCCGGGGACACCCCGAACCGGATGGCCGACACGTCGTCGGCGCCGATGTGGAACCGGGCGCTCTTTCGATCCATGTCGAAACAGTAGAGCCTCCCGGGCCCGCCCGCCAGAGTGGGGACATCGGCCGGACGGCGGGGACGCGAACCGCTCGGAGGCCCCACAGGAGAAGAGGAAACCATGGACACCACCGCGAACACCGCGGCCCCCCGCGCCATCCCGTTCGACGAGATCGTCATCGGCGAGGCCCGCCGCACCCTGCTCTTCGAGGGCCGCAGGTACGGCTCCGGGATCAGCTTCTTCCTCGTCGACAACGAGCCCGGCCAGGGCCCCGGCCTGCACCGCCACCCCTACAGCGAGACCTGGACCGTCCTGGAGGGCGAGGCCACCATCACCATCGGCGAGGAGCGACTGGTGGCCCGGGCCGGGGACACCGCGGTGGTCGGCCCCCACGTGTGGCACGGGTTCGTCAACTCCGGCACCGGACGCCTGCGCATCATGTGCGTGCACGCCTCCGACACCATGATCCAGGAGTTCAAGGACGAACTGTGACCCGCCCTCCGGGACCGGCGCCCCAGGCGGCCCGGCGCAGGACCCGCCCGGGCCGCTCGCCGGTGGCCTCGCCCCCCTCGACGGCGGGGACCCCGTTGACCAGTACCGCCTCGGTGCCGACGGAGAGCCGCCACGGGTCCTCGTAGGTGGACCGGTCCGCGACCCGCTCCGGGTCGAACACCGCCACGTCCGCCGCGGACCCGGGCGCCAGCACCCCGCGGTCGGCCAGCCCCGCCCTCGCCGCGGGCAGGGACGTCATCCTGCGCACCGCCTCCTCCAGGCCCAGGACCCCCTCGTCGCGCACGTAGCGGCCCAGCACCCGGGCGAACGTCCCGAAGCTGCGCGGGTGCGGCCGCCCCGGGCCGGAGGCGTCCAGGACCCACCCGTCGCTGGCCACGGCGCTGATCGGGGAGGCGAGCACGCCCCGCACGTCGTCCTCGGACATCGCGTGGTTGACGATGGCCACGTCGCCGTGCCCGGCCAGCACGGCCAGCACCACCTCGGCCGGGTCCATGCCGCGCTCGGCGGCGATCTCCGTGACCGACCACCCGGCCCGGTCCGCGAAGGGCCCCGGGCCCGGCTCGGCCAGGACGATGCCCGCCGGGTCGATGTCCCGGCCGAAGCGCTCGTGCAGGCCCTCGACGATCCGGGCGCGCTCGGCCGGGTCCGCGAGCCGCGCCGCGACGGCGGCCGCGCCGCCGTCCAGGGCCCAGGCCGGCAACCGCGAGGCCAGCGAGGTGCTGGACGCGGTGTAGGGGTAGACGTCGCAGGTCACGTCCAGCCCCCGCTCCCGCTCGCGCAGGATGAGGTCCAGCGCCTTCAGGGCCAGCCCGTGGTTGCCCGGGCCCATGCTCTTCAGGTGCGACACCTGGAGCCGCGCCCCCGCGGACCGGGCCGTCTCCAGGGCCTCGGCGACGGCCTCCAGGACCCGGTCGGTCTCGTTGCGGACGTGAGTGGAGTACAGCATGCCGTGCTCGGCGGCCCGCCGCACCAGCGCTACCACCTCGTCCGTGGCGGCGAACAGGCCGGGCGGGTAGATGAGCCCGGTGGAGAAGCCCAGCACGCCCTGTTCCGCCGCCCGGGACACGTGGCCTCGCATCTCCTCCAGTTCGGCGTCGCCGGGGGCGCGGTCCTCGCCGCCCAGGACCGCCGAGCGGATCATGTTGTGCCCGATCTGGAGTCCCACGTTCACGCCGGGGCGCCGCGCGTCCAGCATGGCGGCGTACCCCTCGGCGTCCGTCCAGGACCAGTCCAGGGCGGCCGGGTCGAAGCCCGCGAAGCCTCCGGCGTCCCTGTTCCGCTCGGTCAGCGGGAACGGCGAGTGACCGCAGTTGCCGGTGACCAGGGTGGTCACGCCCTGGGCGAGCTGGGTGACGGCCCCCGGCGAGGCGGGCAGGGTGAAGTCCGCGTGCGAGTGCAGGTCCACGAACCCCGGTGACACGATCCGGTCCGTGGCGTCGATGGTCCTGCGCCCCCGCAGGGGCCCGGTCCCGACCGCGGTGATCCGGTCCCCGTCGACGGCCACGTCCGCACGGCGGCCGGGCGCCCCCGTACCGTCGACGACGGTCCCTCCGATGATGACGATGTCGTGCACGCGTTCTCCTCAGCGGGTCTCGATGAACATGATGAGGGTGTAGACCGCACAGACGGGGATCAGCACCGCCCATCCGGTGATCAGGACGTTCTTCAGGTTCGTCGACCGTGCCATGCCCATGGCGCCGACCATGTTCGCGTTGGGGAAGGGGCCGTACGTGTCGGCCTTGGACGCGAAGAGCAGGACGATGATCCACGTGGCCACGCCGATGCCGATGCTCGAGGCCAGGCCGCCGAACAGCTCGTCGATCAGCACCACCTGGGCAGCGGTGGCGCCGGGGACCCCGACCCAGCCGAGCAGGGCGATGGCGATCGCGAACACGAAGGGGCCCAGGCCCTCCAGCCGCTCGCCGTACAGCTCCAGGATCACGTCGAAGGGCTGGAGGGAGTCGAGCACCACGAACAGCACCGCCAGCAGGACGAACAGCACCAGCATGCCGATCATGCTCCTGGCCCCCGTGCCCAGTGCGCGCAGGGTCCCGACCGGGCCCAGCCCGCCGACGAGACCGGTGAGCAGCCCCAGGACGGGCAGCGCGACCAGGGGGAAGAGGATGCCGACGCCGGAGACCACGGCCCACACCACCGACCCCGCCAGGACGACGGAGAAGAGCGCGGTCGCGGCGCGGGCGCGCCGGTCGGGGCGGTCCGTCCCCTGGACCATGTCGGCCTCGCCGTACTCGTCCCCGGTGCCCTCGGTGCGGCGCTGCATCCACCGCACCACGGGCAGGCCCACCGCCAGCGAGACCGCCGTGAGGGGCAGCGCGCCGTAGAGGAGGTACTCGAGGTAGCCGGCGTCCGCCGCCGTCATGATGGCGACGTTCGACCCGGCGAAGGGGGCCAGGGCCAGGCCGGCGCAGCCGCCGATGAACATCATCGCCGCGGTCGCGCTGCGGGTGTAGCCCAGGCGGGCGGCGACCGGGATGACCAGGGGCGCCGCGATGGCCAGGGCCCCGGCCAGGGTCCCCAGGGAGGCCACGAGCGCCAGGCAGGCCACCATGACCGCGAACGCGGTCACCAGGGGGCCGCGCCCGCCGACCAGGCCGACGATCCCGCCGACGATTACGTCGGCCACCCGGGTCCGGCGCATGACCTCGCCCACTGCGGCCCCGAACATGATGATCACGCCGATGAGCGTCACCTGGTTGCCGAGCGACGCCACCGCGATGTCGGCCATGGCGCCGGGGCCCGGCATGAGGATGAGCAGGCCGCCGACCGTGCTGACCACGGAGGCGGGCAGCATGTTCATGCCCAGGACGACCAGGGCGGCGAACAGCAGGATGGGCAGCAGGCCCCAGAGCGTGGGCGGCTCGTAGAGCAGTCCGCAGACGAGGCAGGCCGCCAGGCCGACGGCCGACAGCACCGGGTTCAGGACGCGGACGACGCGCGCGCCGCGGGGGGTGTTCGCCGTCGCGGCCGCGCCGTCGGCGGTCCGTTCGGGGGGAGAGGCGGTCATGGTCTTCCTCGGGATCGTGGGAGGGGAGGGGGAGGAGGAGGGCGGCCCCGGAAGGGGCCGGCCCCGGGTGGCCGGGCGCCGTCTCAGACGGTGCGGTGCAGGCCGGTGACGAGGGCGGCGAGCAGGTCGATCCGCTCGGTGAGGCCGGACGCGGACACCCACTCGTCCCGGGCGTGGGCGCCGCCGCCGTGCGGCGCCAGCCCGTCGACCGTGGGGACGCCCAGGGCCCCGGTGGTGTTGGTGTCGGCGGCCCCGTCGGCGGGGCGCCCGCCCAGGCTCTGGCCGATGCCCGCGGCGATCTCCGCGACGGATGCGGCCAGGCCCCGGGAGGCGTCGTCCTCCCGCCAGGTGGGCCGGTGGGAGAGCAGCCGGGAGGCGACCCGGGCGTGCGGGCGCACCGGGGTGAGCCCTTCGAGGGCGCCCAGGACGGTCCGCTCGTTCTCCGGGTCGGCGAAGCGCAGGCCCAGGTCGGCGTGGGCGCGGCCGGCGACGACGTTCGTCCGGCCGCCGCCCCGCACGGTGCCGGTGTTGAGCAGGACCGGGAGCCGGGAGGCGACCTCGCGCACCCCCAGGAGCTGGTCGATGAGCTCGTCGATGGCGTTGGTGCCGGCGTCGGGGTCCAGGGCGGCGTGCGACTCCACACCGGTGACCTCGATGCGGGCCCGGGTGCTGCCCCTGCGGCCGGTCTTCAGGTCCCCGCCGGGGTGGGGCGGCTCCAGGCCCAGCACGGCCCGGGCCGACTCGGCCTCGGAGCGGACCAGGTCGCCCGCGGTCGGCGATCCGACCTCCTCGTCGGCCACGACGACCGCCCGCACTTCGGGGTGGGGCTCCCCTGAGGCGACGACCCGTTCGACGGCGGCGAGCAGGGCCACGATCCCGGCCTTGGTGTCGTACACCCCGGGCCCGCGGACCACGTCCCCCTCCACACTCCAGGGCATGGAGTCCAGGGTGCCGGTCGGCCAGACCGTGTCGTAATGGCTGAGGAAGAGCAGCGGCGGGCCGTCGACCCCGCGTGCCGGCAACGACCACAGGAGGTGGTCACCCGCCGTCCCGGCCCGGCGGGCGGTGTCCATTCCCGCCCGGCGCGCCAGCGGCTCCAGCACCCCCGCCAGGGCGGCCAGGGCCGCCGTGTCCCCGCTCGGCGACTCCAGCAGGGTGAGCGCGCGGAGGGTGCCGAGGGGGTCGTCGGAGACCGGGGGAGCAGTGGTGATCCGTTTCATATACGGATGCTATGGTTGCCACAAAAATCCTGTCAATAGGGAAAAAGCACCTGAAGGTCGAATGATACGTTCGCTATCTTTCTCCGGAGGCGAAGCGTGACGATGCGTGTCCAGCACTCCTCCCCCGGACGCCCGGACTCGGACGGGATCACCGTCCGGGACCTCACCACCGCCGCGGAGTGGTCCGCGGCCTCCGGCCTCTACCGCTCTGTCTTCGGCTACGAGGGACCCGAGCACGCGGTCAGCCCCCGCCTCCTCGCCGCCCTGCGCGAGAACGGGGGCAGCGTGCTCGGGGCCTTCGACGAGAACGGTTCGCTGGTCGGCTTCTGCTACGGCGTCCACGCCGTCGACGGCGGAGCGCCCTACCACTACTCTCAGACCGCCGTCGTGGCCCCGACCGTCCAGGGGCGCGGCGTCGGCCGGGCCCTGAAGCGGGGGCAGGCCGAGGCGGCGCGCAGGACCGGCGTGGACACCATGCGCTGGGCCTTCGACCCCTACTCGCTGCGCAACGCGCACTTCAACCTCGAAGTCCTCGGAGCGGTCGGCATCCGCTTCCTCCCCGACTTCTACGACGACGGGGGCTCCGACCGCGTCATCGTCAGCTGGAGCCTGGGATCCGCGGCCGGCCGGCCGCGGGCCGAGGGGCCCGGCCACCGCACCACGGTCACCGCGCCCGCCGGGCCCCGGACCGCGGCGGAGGACCCCGGGGACCGGGCCCGCCTCTCGGCGGAACTGCGGGCCCGCTTCACGGAAGGCCTGCGGCTCGTCTCGGTCGCCAGGCCGGAGAATGCTCCCGACACCGTGGTCTACACCTTCAGTCGAGGAGAGACATGACCCCCCAGCGCGGAACCACCCCGTCCGAGCGCTTCGACCGCAACGTCCAGCGCCGCTCCGCCCAGGTGCTCAAGCAGCGCGTCCTCGAACAGCAGCGCGCCGAGTTCGACACCGCCCTGGCCTGGGCCGCGGAGGAGGACGCCATCGAGCGGGCCGCCGCCCTGATCGTCTCCGCCCGCCGCCGCTACCTCCTGGGCTCGGGCAAGTCCCTGGGCTACGCCTGCATGCTCGCCTCCGACCTCACGGCGGGCCTGTCCGGCGTCCACTTCGTCGACGGCTCCGCGCTGCGCGCCCTCGACGTGCTCAGCGACATCCGCGCCGGGGACCTGCTGGTGGCGGTCTCCCTGTCCCGGTACCGGCGCGAGACCGTCGAGGTCGCCCGCACCTACGCCGAGCGCGGCGGGACCCTCGTCCTCATCACGGACGCGGAGGACGCCCCGCTCGTCCGCTACGCCGCGGCCGCGGTCGTCCTGGACCTCTCCAGCGCCTCCTACACCAACTCGCCCACCTCGGTCGCGCTCTCCCTGCACCTGTTGGCGACCCTGACCATCGCCAGTTCCAAGGGGGCCGGGCGCCGCCTGCGCGAACGGGACGCCCTCTCCGCCGAACTCGGCCTCTACACGGAGGAAGAATGACCCGCATCGACCGCATCGAACTCCACCGGGTGCGGCTGCCCCTGGTCCACCGCTTCCAGACCAGCTCCCACGCCAAGACGGAGCTGGAGCACATCCTGGTCCGGCTCACCGACGGCGACGGGGCGGAGGGATGGGGCGAGATCGCCTCGCCCAGTGGCCCCTTCTACTCGGCCGAGACGGTCGAGACCTGCTGGTCGGTCGCGGTCGACCACCTGGTGCCGATCGTCCTGGGCACCGACTGGGAGCACCCCGGGGAGCTGGCCCGCGCCATGGCCCGGGTGCGCGGCAACCGCTTCGCCCGCGCCGGCTTCGACATGGCGGCCTGGGCGCTGTGGTCGCTGCGCCGGGGCGTGCCCCTGGCCCGCGCGCTGGGCGGCGGGCGCGACACCGTGGAGGCGGGCGTCTCCCTGGGGATCGAACCGGGGATCGACGCCCTCCTGGAACAGGTCGGGCTCCGCGTCGCCGAGGGCTACCGCCGCGTCAAGCTCAAGATCGCGCCGGGCTGGGACGTCGAGCCGGTGCGGGCCGTCCGCGCCGCCTTCCCAGGCGTGCCCGTCCACGTCGACGCCAACGGCGTCTACGAGGACACCGAGGAGCACCATGCGATCCTGCGGGAACTGGACGGGTGCGGGCTGCTCATGGTCGAGCAGCCCTTCGCCCCGTCGGCCCTGCTGGCCCACGCCCGGCTCCAGCGGACCATGGAGACCCCGGTCTGCCTCGACGAGTCGGTGGAGGACCCCGAGGACCTGAACACCGCGCTGGCCCTGGGGGCCGGGCGCGTCCTCAACATCAAGGTGTCCCGGATGGGCGGTCTGACCCAGGCCGTGCGCGCGCACGACATCGCCCGCGACCACGGCGTCCCGGTCTGGTGCGGCGGCATGCACGAGTTCGGCGTGGGCCGTGCGGCCAACGTCGCGCTCAGCTCCCTGCCCGGGTTCACCCTGCCCTCGGACGTGTCCGGCTCGGACAAGTACTACGCGCGCGACATCACCACCGAACCGGTGGTGTGCACCGGCGGGACCGTGCGGGTGCCGTCGCGGCCGGGGGCGGGGTGGGTGCCGGACACCGGCTTCCTGCGCACGGTGGCGACCCGGAGCCTGGTCAGGGAGGCCTCCGCCGCGGCCGTCCGAGCCCCGGCGCCGCACCGGGAAGAAACCCCGCCGCGCGTTGTTGCCCATGGACGGCGACGACGCTAAGGGGGACGCCATGACGGGCACCGCACCGGGGGAGCCGCAGGAGGCCGAGGCGGTCGTGGTGGGCGCGGGCCAGGCCGGCCTGTCGGCGGCCTGGCACCTGCGCCGCCTGGGCCTGGTACCGGGCACCGACGCGGTGGTCCTGGACCGGGGGCCCGCCCCCGGCGGGGCCTGGCAGTTCCGCTGGGAGGCGCTGCGCCTGGACGACGCCCACAAGGTCGACGACCTGCCGGGCATGCGGGAGATGGGGCTGAGCTTCGCCACCGCCGACGGCGACCGCCCGGCCCGCGACGTCGTCCGTGAGTACTACGACCGCTACGAGCGCGCCTTCGACCTGCGGGTGCGCCGCCCGGTCGAGGTCACGGCGGTCCGCGAGGCCGGCGACGGCCGCCTGCGGGTGGAGACCGACCGGGGAGCCCTGCTCACCCGGGCGCTGGTCAACGCCAGCGGCACCTGGGCCCGGCCCTTCCGCCCCTACTTCGCGGGCGCCGCGGACTTCCGGGGCGTGCAGGTGTCCACGCCGCAGTACCGGTCCGCGCGGGACTTCGCGGGCCTGCGCGTGGCCGTGGTGGGCGGGGGCACCTCCGCCACCGGCTTCCTGCACGAACTGGAGGGGGTGGCCGCCTCGACGGTCTGGGTCACCCGCCGCCCGGTGCGGTTCACCGACGACCCCGGGGCCGGGGTCGCCGCGGTGCGCCGGGCGGACGAGGCCGCCCGCGCGGGGCGGCCGCTGCCCAGCATCTCCAGTGGCACGGGCCTGCCCGCCACCCCGCGCAACCTGGCCGCCGTCGAACGCGGGCTCCTGGTCGCCCGCCCCATGTTCGCCGCCGTGGAGCCCGACGGGCTGCGCTGGGCCGACGGGACCTTCGAGCCCGTGGACGCGATCATCTGGGCCACGGGCTTCCGCGCCGAGCTCACCCACCTGGCCCCCCTGGGGCTGCGCGAACCCGGGGGAGGGGTGAGGGTGGAGCAGGGCCGCTCGGTGCGCGACCCGCGCGTGTTCCTGGCCGGGTACGGGCCGCAGGCCAGCACCATCGGCGCCAACCGGGCCGGGCGGACCGTCGCCCGCCAGGTGGTGGAGTACCTGCGCGGTGCACCGGCCGCCGCCTGAGCCGACCGGGCCCGCCCCGTTCAGGCGGAGGCCTCCCCGGCCGCCGCCTCCAGCGCGGCCAGGACCGCCGCCAGCGGCCCCGGCACCCGCTCGGGGGCCAGGGCCCGTGCCATCGCCCGGGCGTACTGCTCCTTGTTGTTGCTCATGAACCCGTGCAGCTGCCGGTCGGCCGGCCGGCCCCGGTGCGCGGGCTGCCTGCGGTAGATCCGCAGGGAGCGCTCCCTGCCCTGGCCGGCGATCACCTGTTCCACCCCGGCCACGCCCAGCGCGCGGATCAGCTCGTCCTCCAGGTCGTCCACGCACACGTGGAAGTCCCGGCCCAGGCCCGCCCCGGCGAACGCCCGCGCGAAGTGCCGCTCCTCGGCGGCGTCGCACAGCCCCACCAGGCGCAGCCCGGCGCCCCGCGGCCCCAGCCGGGCCACGAAGCGGCCGACGTTGGTGGCCCCGCCCATCGGCACGATCGCCGCGCCCAGGAGCCGCGGGTCCAGTCCGCGCCCCGGGGCCAGGGCCAGCAGGGCGGCGCGATCGCTCTCGCCCTCGACGAGGATCGCGGTGCCCAAGCCGTTCAGCCCTTCCACGGGCGTCACACTACGGTCCGCGGACCGGTGGCCGCACGCCGTTTTCGCCGCCGCACGATCGTTCAAGACGCGCTCGGCCCCGCGGTGCTCCGATACGTGCGGGGCGCCGGGCGGCGCCCGGACGGCACCCTCCCGGGAGGAGACGAGGACATGGCGATCGGTTTCGTCGGACTGGGGATCATGGGGACCCCCATGGCGCTGCGGCTGCTGCGGGCGGGCACCGACCTCGTGGTGTGGAACCGGTCCCCGCACCGGTGCGGGCCCCTGGAACGCGCGGGCGCGCGGATCGCCGCGAACCCGGCCGAGGTGTTCGACTCCTGCTCCGCGGTGATCCTCATGCTCTCCGACGAGGCGGCCGCCGACGCCGTGCTGGGCCGCACGGCGGAGGGGGAGGTGGCCGTCGGCGTCGCCGGGCGCACGGTCGTCCACATGGGCACGATCGCCCCGGCGGCCTCCCGCTCCCTGGGGGCGGACATCGAGGCCGCGGGCGGCCGCTACGTGGAGGCCCCGGTCTCGGGCTCGCGCGGGCCGGCCGAGGAGGGGACCCTGGTGGCGATGCTCGCGGGCGACCCGGAGCCGGTGGCGGAGGCCGCCCGGATCATCGCGCCGCTGTGCGCCGACCAGGTCGTGTGCGGGCCGGTGCCCGCCGCCCTGACCCTCAAGCTCGCGGTGAACACCTTCCTCATCACCCTGGTCACCGGGCTGGCCGAGGCGTTCCACTTCGCCGAGCGCCAGGGGCTGGACCCGGGCCTGCTGGCCCGTGTCCTGGACGCCGGGCCCATGGCCAGCGCCGTTTCCCGGGCCAAGGCGGACAAGCTCGTCTCCGGGGACTTCGCGCCGCAGGCGGCGGTCACCGACGTGTTCAAGAACAGCCGCCTGGTCGTGGAGGCCGCCCGTGCGGCGGGTGCGGCGGCGCCGCTGATGGAGGCGTGCCTGCGCGCGTTCGCCGACGCCGACCGCTCCGGCCACGGCGGCCGGGACATGGCCGCCGTCATCGAGGCGCTGCGGGCGGCCGACCCCGGCCCCGCTCCGGAGCGGGCATCCGCTCCAGCGCCGCCGCCCAGCGGCCGGGGGTGAGCCCGTAGGCGCCCTTGAAGACGCGGGTGAGGTGGCTCTGGTCGGCGAACCCGGCCTCCACCGCCGCCGCGGCCAGGGGGACGCCCGAGGCGATCAGCCGCCGGGCCCGGTCCAGCCGCCGCATGGCGCGGAACCGGGTGGGGCTGGTGCCGAACGCCTCGCGGAACCGCCGCGCGACCGTCCACCGGTCCAGTCCGCAGGCCCGCTCCAGCTCCTCGGCGGAGTGCGCGGCGGCCGGGTCGTCGGCGATGAGCCCGCGCGCCCGCTCCAGCGCCGCCAGCGGCAGGGGACCGCCCCGGGGCCGGGCCGGGGCGGACCGCCCCGACCAGGCCAGGAGCAGGTCGGCCAGGGACGCGGCCAGCTCCGCCCCGGCCAGGCCGTCCAAAGGGTCGTCCATGGTGCCCAGCCACCGCAGCAGGGCGCGGGGCACCCGCTCGGCGGGCACCACGGGGTCGGCCACGAACGGCAGCGGCACCCCGCCCAGCGCCCGCTGGACCAGCGCGGGGTCGATGTGGACGATCCGGTAGCCGAACCCCTCCTCGGTCCCGGCCGCCCCGTCGTGCTCCTCGTCCGGGTGCAGCACGTGGGCCTGCCCGGGCAGGCAGTGGTGGCGCCCGCCGCGGTAGCCGAACCCCTGGACCCCGGCCAGGGTGACGCCGACCGCGTACACGTCGTGCCGGTGCGGGGCGAAGCCCCCGGAGGAGAACGACACCGCCAGCCGCTCGATCCCCGGGGCGCCGCGCCCGTAGCGCAGCCTGCCGCCCCGGGCGCCCGCCAGGGGCCCGACCGGTTCCGGGGTCGTGTCGTCCATGGGAGGACCACGGTAGCCCAGGCCCTCCGTCCGGTACCGGACGCGCCGCCGCCGCGGGGATACGATGCGACCGGCAGTGCCGTCGCCGGGAGGAGAAGCGGGATGCGGGCCAACGAAGTCCCCACGGAGGAGATCACACGCGATCCGGCGGCCTTCGCCGACCGGGTCACCGCGGACGGCCGGTTCGGCCGCGCCGCCGAGCCCGGGCGCTACCGGCTGGTGGTCAACCGGGCCTGCCCGTGGGCGCACCGGACCGTCATCGTCCGCCGCCTCATGGGCCTGGAGGACGCGGTCTCCCTCGCCGTCACCGACCCCAGGCAGGAGGTCATCGACGGCGACCCGCACTGGGTGTTCACCGAGGAGACCGGCAGCCCGGGCGGCGTGGACCCGGTGCTGGGCATCCACGCCCTGCGCGAGGCCTACCTGGCCCGCGACCCCGGCTACACCGGCGGGGTGAGCGTGCCCGGCCTGGTCGACACCGCCACCGGCCACCTGGCCACCAACGACTACGACCGGCTCTGCCTGGACATGGCCACCGAATGGGGGCCGCTCACCCGCGAGGGCGCCCCCGACCTGTACCCGGAACCGCTGCGCGAGGAGATCGAGGCGGTCGGCGCGGAGGTCTACCGCGACCTCAACAACGGGGTGTACCGGGCCGGGTTCGCCCCCGACCAGGAGCACTACGACCGCGCCGTGGCCGGGGTGTTCGCCCGCCTGGACGACCTGGAGGCGCGCCTGTCCTCCCGCCGCTACCTGGTGGGGGAGACCCTGACGATGGCCGACATCCGGCTGTTCACCACCCTGGTGCGCTTCGACGCCGTGTACCACGGGCACTTCAAGTGCAACATCGCCAAGCTCATCGAGTACCCGGCGCTGTGGGCGTACGCCCGCGACCTGTTCCAGACCCCCGGGTTCGGCGACACCACCCACTTCGACCACATCCGGGTCCACTATTACTGGGTGCACACCGGCATCAATCCGACGCGGGTCGTCGCCGCCGGGCCCGACCCGCAGGGGTGGCTCGCCCCGCACGGGCGCGAGGCGCTGGGCGGGTCGCCGTTCGGGGAGGGCACCGCGCCCGGCCCGGTCCCGGAGGGCGAGCGCGTCCCCGCCATCGCCGACTGAGCGCCGCCCCGAGCGCCCGCCGTGCCGCCGGGGTCCGCGAGGCGCCGTCGGGGCCGAAGGCCCCCGTCCCCCGAGGGCGCCGCGCAGGGTGGCGGTGCCGCGGCCGTCGGCCGCCCGCCGGGGACCTCCCGCCACGCGGCGGAGGGCCGCGAGGACACGGTCTAGAGACGGGCGGCGTGCTCGCGCAGCACCCGCACGGCCTCGGTGATCGCCGGCCGGCGGGACGCGCCCTCGCGCCACAGCACCGCCAGGCCCCGCACCGGTGCCGGGTCCACCGGCCGCACCGCCACGTCGGCGGGCAGCGGCCCCCGGCCCAGGCGCGGGACCACGGCGACGCCCAGGCCGGCGGCCACCAGCGCCAGCTGCGTCTGGTACTCGGCCACGTAGTGGGCGATGTCGGGCTCGGTGCCGGTGGAGCGCACCGTGCGGGTCAGCCAGTCGTGGCACACCGTCCCCGGGGGCTGGCAGATCCACCGCTCCCCGGCCACGTCGGCGCGGGTCAGGGAGTCCCGGACGGTGAGGGGGTGGTCGGGCGGCAGCAGGACGTCGCAGCGGTCCTCGCCGATGCGCTCCCGCGCCACCCCCTCGGGGACGCTCATCGGGGCGATGTCCCAGTCGTGCACCACGGCCAGGTCCACGGTGCCCTGGGCGACCATGTGCGGGGTGGCGTGCGGATCCTCCTCGAACAGCCGCACGTCCAGCGCGGGGTGGGCGGCGGCCAGCTCGGCGAGCACCCCCGGCAGCAGCCCGCGCGCGGCCGTGGCGAAGGACGCGACGGTCAGCCGCCCGTGCGGGCGGCCGCGCCGCTCCTCCAGGGACACCTCGGCCTCCTCGACCAGCGCCAGCACCCGCCCGGCGGTGCCCACGAGCATCGCGGCGGCGTCGGTGAGCACCACGCCGCGCCCGCGCCGCTCCAGCAGCGGGGTGCCGGTTTCGCGTTCGAGCTTGCCGACCTGCTGGGAGACCGCCGACGGGGTGTAGCCCAGGGCCTTGGCGGCGGCCGCCACCGATCCGTGGACGTGGACGGCGTGCAGGGCGCGCAGCCGGGAGAGGTCGAGCACGGGGCGCTCCTTCCGGGAGGACACCACCATTATGTAGCAGACGTGAATCCGACGGTGTAGGAACCTTCGCTGGTGCTTAATCCGCCGGGCGGCCATGATCGGACCCATGCGTCCCTTCCACCTGTTCCTGGCCGTGCTCGTCGCGGCCGTCTGGGGTGTCAACTTCGTCGTGATCGAGGTCGGCCTCGACCACTTCCCGCCCCTGCTCTTCACCGCCCTGCGCTTCCTCGTCGCGGCCGTGCCCGCGGTCTTCCTCGTCAAGCGGCCCCGGGTCGCCCTGGGGTGGATCCTCGTGGTCGGGCTGACCCTGGGGGTGGCCAAGTTCGGCCTGGTCTTCACCGGCATGCACCTGGGCATGCCCGCCGGGCTCACGTCGCTGGTGCTCCAGGTCCAGGCGGTGTTCACTGCGGTCTTCGCGGTGGTGTTCCTGGGCGAGCGGCTGCGCCCGCTGCGTTATGCGGGCATGGCCGTGGCGCTGGGCGGGATCGGTGTCGCGGCCTGGGCCCAGGGCGGATCGGGGCCGCTGGCGGCGTTCTCGATGATCATCGCGGCGGCCGCGTTCTGGGGCCTGGCCAACGTGGCCACCCGCAAGGCGGCCCCGCCCGACACCCTGTCCTGGATGGTGTGGGTGAGCCTGGTCCCGCCGCTGCCGCTGTTCGCGCTGTCCCTGCTCGTGGAGGGGCCGGAGGCGGGCCTGGCCGCGCTGCGCGGCCTCGACCTCACCGGGATCGGCGCACTGCTGTTCATCGCCTGGGTGGCGACCGTGTTCGGGTTCGGCGTGTGGGGGTTCCTGCTGCGAGAGCACGACGCCTCGGCGGTCGCCCCGTTCACGCTGCTCGTGCCGGTGTTCGGGATGCTCTCGGCGTGGGTGTTCCTGGGGGAGGAGATCACACCGCTCAACCTGCTGGCCGCGGTGCTGCTGGTGGGCGGGGTCGCGCTCACCGCCCTGGGCGGCGGGCGCTCCCGGGCCGGGGGCCGGGACCCGGGGGAGGAACGGGGGAACGGTCCGGAGGAGGGCGTCAGCGGCGGGCGAACTCCGGGGCGTGTTCCGAGCGCAGCCCCAGACCGATGAGGCGGGCGGGCACCGCGGTCATGAACGGCAGGTGCTCCAGCACCCAGAGCACCGGTGCGGGCGGCCCCATCCTGCGGCCCTGGAGGATCGGCTCGACCAGGATCTTCTCCATGGTCCGCTGGAGGCGCTGGACGACGGCGGTCGGCGCCAGCCTGCGCGCGCGCACCCGCGCCAGGGCGCGCCCGTCGGCGGTCCCCCTCCGGAGAGGTTCGGCCAGCAGGGTCGCCGCGGCCACCGCGTCCTGCACGGCGAGGTTGATGCCGACCCCGCCCAGCGGGGACATGGCGTGCGCGGCGTCGCCGATGCACAGCACGCCCTCGGCGTGCCAGCGGTGCAGCCGGTTCAGCCGGATGTCCAGGTGCTTGACGTCGTCCATGGACCCGATGGAGTCCACCCGGTCGGCCAGCTCCGGGAGCAGTTCGGCGACGTCGGCGCGGAACGCCTCCACGCCCCGGGCGCGCAGGTCGGGGTCGGTGCCCTTGCGGCCGATGTAGGCGACCTGGAGGTACCCCTCGCGGGGGATGACGATGAGGAACCGGCCCCGACCGGCCCGGGGGGTGAGCGCCATGGCGTCCTCCGGCGAGCCGGGCAGCCGGAACCACCAGGCGTCGATGCCCACCGGGAACTCCGCGGGGACCAGCCCCGCCTCGCGGCGGACCAGCGACCAGCGGCCGTCGCAGCCCACGGTGAGGTCGGCGCGGATCTCCCCCTCGCCGCCGGGGCCCCGGTACCGGGCGCCGACGACGCGGCCGCCCTCGCGGACCAGCCCGGTGGCCTTGGTGCCCATCCGCAGGGTGAAGGAGGGCTCCTCGGCCGCGGCCCCGGCCAGCAGGTTCAACAGGTCCCACTGGGGCACCATGGCGACGCTCCGGTAGGGGTGGGGCAGGCGGCGGAAGTCCGCGATGGTCACGATCCTGTCCCCGCCGAGGGGGAAGGCGACCCGGTCCAGCGGGCTCTGCGGCAGGGCGGCGAACTCCTCGCCCAGGCCGAGCTCGTCGAGCAGGCGCACGGTCGAGGGGTGGACGGTGTCGCCCCGGAAGTCGCGCAGGAAGTCGTCGTGCTTCTCCAGCACGGTCACCGCCACGCCCGCGCGGGCGAGCAGCAGGCCGAGCACCATCCCGGCGGGGCCGCCGCCGGCGATCAGGCAGGTCGTCTTCTCGGTCATCGGGGACTCCTGTTCCGGGGCTCCGTCGCCCCTGGTTCAGCGCGGCGGGTCGGTCGCCGCCGCTCGGAGGAAGGCGTCGCCGAGGACGGCGCAGGTCTCCTCCACGTCGGGGAAGTCGATGCCGGGCACCCCGGCCAGGGCGGGGCGCAGGGCGAAGTGGATGACGGCGGGGCCGACGAGCTGCTGGGCCAGCAGGGGCACCGGGAGGTCCCGCAGCCGCCCGGCGTCGATCTCCCGGTGCAGCCAGCCGCCCAGGGCGGCCAGCATGCGCGGGAAGAACCGGCTCGTCAGGAGGTTCCGGGCGGGGCCGCCGGGCCGGGCGAACACGTCGGCCAGCAGCGCGGGCATCACCCGGGGCTCGTCGGTGAACGCCCGGGCCAGCGCCCGGTGGACGCCCAGGACGGCGGCCGCCAGGTCCTCGCCCGGGTCGGCGAGGTGCCGCTCCAGCTCGGTCAGCGGGCCGTACCGCTCGAAGACCGCGGCCAGCAGGGCGTCGCGCGACCCGAAGGCGGCGTACACGCTGTGCACCGAGCAGTCGGCGGCGGCCGCGACGGCCTCCAGGGTGGTGGCCGCCAGGCCCGTCTCGCCCAGGAGGCGCGCCCCCGCCTCGACGGCCCGCTCCCGGACGGGAGGGCGCCCGCCCGGGTCGACGCCCGCCTCGCGGACCGCCGTGTCCAGGGCCCCGCGCCTGCCCCCGAGGCGGCGCAGGAGGGTGCTGCGGGAGACCCCCGCCTCCTGGGCTATCTCGATGAGAGGCACGTCGGCCACGTCCTTTCCCGTCCGCTCGGCGGCGCGGATCGCCGCGCCCACCAGATCGTCCGGAACCTTGGGGTGTTCGGTATCTGACATCAAGATAAACGTAACCCTTAATCGAGTCTCAAACAAGGGAGTCGGTGACGGAGTGACCACTGAGGAGAATGAGGAGAAAGAGCAGCCGTGTGCGGTCCGGGCCGCCGCCCGTCCGCCGGCTCAGGCGGCGGGTGGCAGTGCGACCGACGACATCACCCGGGCGGCCCGCGAGTCCGAGTTCACCGCACGGCGCAGCAGCGGCCGGGGCAGCCGCGGCAGGGCCCGCAGCGCCGCCGACCGCAGCGTCACCCCGAGCCGGGAGCGCGGGATGAGCGTGTCCATCGACGCCGTCCCCACCCCGCCCACCCGCCGCACGTAGGAGGCCAGGGCCGACTCGTACGCGGCGGGGCCGGTCCGCGGGTCCTCCCCGAGGTGGTGGGCGAGCGTGTAGGCGCCCACCACCGCCAGGGTGGTGCCGCCGCCGACCGCGGCGCCCGGGCAGTACCCGGCGTCGCCGACCAGCGCCACCCGGCCGCGCGTCCAGGAGTCCATAGCGATCCGGCTGATGGAGTCGAAGTACAGGCCCCCATCCCGGTCGGCGGCCTCCAGCAGTTCGGGCACCCTCCAGCCCTCCCCGGCGAACGCCTCCCGCAGGAACCGCCGCTGGGCGTCCAGGTCCCGGTGGTGCCCGTCGTACTCCCGCGCGTCCCGCGACAGCAGCGCGCCGCGGGCCCGGCCGGTGCCCGGCACCGGGAAGACCGCGGCCGTCCGGTCCACGGACTGGTAGAGCACCACCCGGCCGTCGGCCTCCCGCGGTTCGGGCAGGTCGAACACGGCGATGTGCCCGCCCAGGAACCTGCGGTACCGCTCCTCGGGGCCGAAGGCCAGGCGCCGGACGGCCGAGTGCAGCCCGTCGGCGCCCACCACCAGGTCGAACCGGCGCGGGGCGGCGCGCTCGAAGGCCACGTCGACCCCGTCCCCGTCGTCGTGCAGGGAGGCGACGGAGTCCCCGGACAGGTACTCGACGTCGTCGCGGACGGCCTCGTGCAGGATGCGGGCCAGGTCGCCGCGCAGCACCTCCACGTGCCGGTCGTCGGTGGTGACCTCCGCCAGGGCGCCCATGTCGACGTCGACCGGACGGCGCCCGGGCCGCTCCAGGCGGATGCGGGTGTTGCCGGTGGAGGCCTCGCGGATCCGGTCGATGAGGCCCATGCGCGTCGCGATCTCCACGGCGGGCTCGAACAGGTCGACCCCGAAGCCCCCGCCGCCCGCGGGCGCGCGCTCCACGAGCACGGGCCGGTGCCCCAGCCGGACGAGGCGGTGGGCCAGGACGGGGCCGGCGATCCCCGCGCCGGAGACGAGCACGGTCGCCATGGCGCCCTCCTTTTGTAGACTTACCGGAAGGTAAACAAAAAGCACCGGTGATGGCAAGGCCCCCCATGGTCCAGACTGGTGACACCACGGTGGCCGAGAGGTGAGGTGAGGGGTGCCCCGAGCGCGATCGACCCAGACCAAGGACCGGATCCGGGCCGCGTCCCTGGAGCTGTTCCGGGAGCGGGGCGTCCAGCAGACCAGCATGCGCGACATCGCGGACCGGGTCGGCATCACCAAACCCGCGCTCTACTACCACTTCGCCTCGCGCGAGGACCTGCTGCGCTCCCTGGTCCGCCCGATGCTGGACGACTACGAGGCCGCCGTGGCCGCCGACGAGGCGGCCGGGGGCGCCGTCGACCCGCGCGTCCTGCTGGCCCGGTACTTCGACGTGAGCATGCGCCACCGGGAGGTCAACCGGGTGGTGTTCCGCGACGCCGCCACCCTGGCCGAGCTCGACCTGGGCGGCCGGGTCCTGGACTGGCGCCGCCGCATCACCGCGATGCTCGCCGACCCCGGCGCGGAGCTGGCCGAGCTGGCCCGCGTCACCCTGGTGCTGGGCGGCCTGGGCGACTGCGTGGTCCTGCTGGGCGACCGCCCCGCGGCCGAGCTGCGCGCCGCCGCCCTGGCCGCCGCCTACACCGCCCTGGGCCTCCCGCCCGGGCCGCCGCCCGTGACCACGGGCGTGCCCGACGCCCCCGAGGGCGCCACCCCCGAAGGAGACCGCACATGACACACCCCCGGACCGACGTCCTCGTCGTCGGCGGGACCGGCGTGGACACCATCGTCCGCGTCCCCGACCTGGCCGTTCCCGCGGGCGACTCCGCGTCGGTGCCGCCGGTGCTGGACCACGTCGGGCACACCGGCAACGGCGTTGCCCTGGGCCTGCACCACCTGGGCCGGGCCGTGGAGTTCATCGACTTCCTCGGCGAGGACCTCCAGGGCCGCATGATCCTGGAGCGGTACGAGAAGGAGGGGCTGGCCTTCTCCCACCTGGTGTCCCCGCACGGCACGCCCCGCGGCGTCAACCTCGTCGACGACCAGGGCCGGCGGTTCTCCTTCTACGACGGCCGCCACCCCGCCGACCTGCGCCTGCCCCGGGAGTTCGCGCTGCCGTTCCTGGAGCGCGCCCGCCACGTGCACATGTCGATCATCAACCACAATCGCGACCTGTACCGGGACCTGGCCGGACTGGACGCCACCGTCTCCACCGACCTGCACGACTGGGACGGCGAGAACCCGCACCACCTCGACTACGCCCTGAACTCGGACCTGGTCTTCATGAGCGCCGCCGCCGTGCACGGCCGGGTCGACGAGGTCCTGGCCGGGATACTGGAGCGCGGCCGGGCCGTGCTGGCCGTGGCCACCGACGGGGCCGCGGGCTGCCGGGTGCTGGAGCGCGGCCGGGACCGGCCGCGGCACTTCCCCGCGGTGGCCCCCGAGCGCCCGGTCGTGGACGCCAACGGGGCGGGCGACGCCTTCATCTCCGGGTTCCTGCACCGGTACCTCGGCGGCGCCCCGGTCTCGGAGTGCGTGCTGGCCGGGGCGGTGGCGGGTGCCTTCACCTGCACCACCGCCGGGACCCACACCGCGTTCGTCGACTCCGCCGGCCTGGACCGCCTGGCCGCCGCCGCGGCGGACGGGTGGCCCGGAGCGCCGGACGGCGGCCGGGCCGAGCGGGACGGTCAGCCGGTGTAGGGCGGGGGACCGCTCTGCGGGGCGCGCGGCAGCGTCCACTCCCGCAGGACCTCCGACTCCACCCGCACCCGGGTCCGCAGCGAGTCCGTGCCCCGGCCCTGCGGCAGCCGGTCCAGGTCCGCCGCCAGCGAGCGCAGGGTGGCGCCCGCGGCGGACGGGTTCCCCTGGAGCCGGTGCAGCCGGGCGATCTCCAGGCGGAACGCCAGCGTGCGGGGGTCGTCGGCGCCCATGACCCGGGTCAGGTCCGGCAGGAGCATCAGCGCCTCCCACAGCGCCGCCCCGTGGTCGCCCAGCTCGCCCAGCCGGTAGGCGATCTCGAACCGGGTGGTGAGCGTGTCCGGGTGGTCCGGCCCCAGCACCCTGGTCCGGTCGGGCAGCAGCCTGCGGTGCTCGGCCAGCGAGGCCGCGTCGTCCCCCAGGTCCCCCAGGGTGTTGGCGACGGCCTGTCGGCTCGCGAGGGTGTCGGGGTGGTCGGGCCCCAGCGTCCGGACGCGGTCGCCCAGCAGGCGCTGGTGCTCGTCCAGGGCGCCCCGGTGGTCGCCCACCGCCGACAGGTGGTCGGTGATGTTCTCGCGGACGGTGAGGGTGTGGCCGTGGTCGGGGCCCAGCACCCGGACCAGGTCAGGCAGGACGGCGCGGTAGGCGGCCAGCGCGGCCTCGTGGTCGTTCAGCTCGCCCAGCTGGTAGGCGATCTGGAACCGGGTGCCCAGGGTGTCGATGTGGTCGGCGCCCAGCAGCGCCGCCTGGTCGGGCAGCAGGGAGCGGTACTCCTCCAGGGCGGCCCGGTGGTCGCCCAGGCCCTCCTTGCAGGCCGCGATCCGCGACCGCAGCTTGACGGTCCGCGGGTGGGCGGGTCCCAGTGACTCCCGCAGCCGGGGCAGCAGGCGCTCGTAGCCGGCCAGCGCCGCGGCGTGGTCGCCGCCCTCGCGCAGCCGGTCGAAGACCGCCGACTCCGAGCGCAGGGACTCCTCGGACTCGGGCACCCGGGAGGCCGTCCCCGCGGGGACGCCCGTTCGCGGGGCGCCCGTCGGCACCCCGTACGCCGGCGCGCCGGTGCCGTAGGCCGGGATGCCGCCCGAGGGGGTCGCCGCCCGCCCGCCGCCGTGCTCCGACGGGGAGCCGCCGGAGCCCGTCCACGCCGGACCGCCGCCGTGTGCCGGACCTCCGCCGTGCGCCGGGCGGTCCGCCGGCGGGGGCGTGGCCGACCCCGTCGCGGGGCCGCCCGCCGGGCCGCCCCCGAAGTCCGGCCAGTCCACCTCCGGATCGACGTCCCCGACCGTCTCGGCGACCTCCTGCGGGGTGGGCCGCTGCTCCGGGGCGTGCCGCCAGCAGCGGGTTATGACGTCCCGCAGGTCCGCCGGGACGCCCTCCGGGAGCTCCGGCGGGGGGCCGATGAGATTGCGCACGATCCCGGCCAGGGTGGGGGCGTCGAACGGGTTGCGCCCCACCGCCGCGTGCGCCAGCACCGTGCCCAGCGAGAACATGTCCGAGGCCGGACCGACCTCCAGCGCGTCCACCTGCTCGGGCGACATGTACAGCGGGGTGCCCAGGGTGGCCCCGGTCCGGGTCAGCCCGGAGGAGTCCCCGCTGGGGCGGGCGATGCCGAAGTCGATGATGCGCGGCCCGTCGGAGGCCATGAGCACGTTCGCGGGCTTGAGGTCGCGGTGGGTCAGCCCGGCGCCGTGGATCGCCTCCAGCCCCTCGGCCAGGCCCACCGCCAGCACCCGCAGCGTCGGGTGCGGCAGCGGCCCCCGCCCGGCCAGCACCTCGTGCAGGGACGGGCCGGGGATGAACGCGCTGACGATCCACGGCGGGTCCCCGTCGGGGTCGGCGTCCACCACCGGCGCGGTGTGGAACCCGCCCACCCGCGCGGCGGCCGCCGCCTCCCGGGCGAACCGGCCGCGGAACTCGGCGTCGCCCGCGTACTGGGGCAGGATCACCTTCACCACGACCTTGCGGCCCGCGGCGGTGCGCCCCAGGTACACCCGGCCCATGCCGCCCGCTCCCAGGCGGTGGGTCAGCCGGTAGCGGCCGATGCGTTCGGGGTCTGTCGGATCCAGGGGCTGCACGGGCAGAGGTCCTTCTGGCGTCGGGGCGGGGACTGGTCGGTGCTCTGGGACGAGCGTTCCGCCTCTGCGGTTCAGCCTAGGGCTTGCACGGGATTCCCGGATCCTCCCGGGGCGTCCGTCCGCGTGACCGGTGGTAACGGGGTTTTCACCGGGATTCAGGATGCGCGGAACACGGACCCGGCCCGCGCCGTGCACAGTGGGTCCCGCGCACGGCGGTCCGACCCGCGCGTGGGCCCGCCGCGCACCGCGGGTCGTAACCTTGGCCGCTGGGAGGGCTTGTGGAAGGGCTTGGGGGAGAGTTCGTGAGCGACACCTGGTTCGAGGACCGCACCTACCGGCACACCGACTGGACGCCGGAGCGGCTCCTGGACCTCAAACGACAGCGGGGCCTGACCGTCAGCCTGGTCGTTCCGGCCCGGAACGAGGAGGCCACCGTCGGGGGCATCGTCTCCCGGGTGCGGGCCGCCCTGGTGGAGCGCACGCCCCTGCTCGACGAGGTCGTCGTCATGGACTCCGACTCCACCGACGGCACCGGCCGGGCGGCGGCCCGGGCGGGGGCGACCGTCCACCGGACCGTCGACGTCCGCCCCGACCTGGGGCACCGGCGCGGCAAGGGCGAGGCGATGTGGAAGTCGCAGTTCGTCACCTCGGGCGACATCATCGTCTTCCTCGACGCCGACCTCGTGGAGTGGGACACCCACTTCGTCTCGGCCCTGCTGGGGCCGCTGCTCACCGAGCCCGGGGTGGGGCTGGTCAAGGGGTTCTACGACCGGCTGCTCGACCTGCCCGGCGGCGCCCGGGTCAGCCACGAGGGCGGCCGCGTCACCGAGCTGGTCGCCCGCCCCACCCTGGCGCTGCGCTGGCCCGCGCTGTCCGGTGTGGTCCAGCCGCTGTCGGGCGAGTGGGCGATCCGCCGGGACCTGTTCGGGCAGCTGTCGGTGCCCACCGGTTACGGCGTCGAGCTGGCCGTGCTCATCGATACCCACCTGCGGTGCGGGGTGCACGCGGTGGCCCAGGTGGACCTGGGGCGGCGCGCCCACCGCCACCAGTCGCTGCGCGGCCTGGGCGCCATGGCCACCGAGCTGCTCGCCATCGCCGACCGGCGGTGCGGGATCGAGCACGGCGGCGACGTCGCGATCCGCTGGTTCGACACCTCCGACGGACACGGGCGCCCGCGCACGGGTACGGTCAGTACCGTGGAGCGCCCGCCGGCCGCCGGGGTCGGGCCGGAGCGCTCCCGGGTGCTGGGAGGAGCTGTCGGTCGGTGATGAGGCTGCGGGGCCGGGAGTACGGCGGGCACGAGTCGCTGGTGATGGCGATCGTCAACCGGACCCCCGACTCCTTCTACGACAAGGGCGCCACCTGGGACGACGGGCCCGCCTTCGAGCGGGTGCGCAAGGTCGTCGCCGAGGGCGCCGACATCGTGGACATCGGGGGGATCAAGGCCGCGCCCGGTGAGGAGATCGGCGCGGACGAGGAGAAGCGCCGCGTCGTCGACTTCGTCGCCGCCGTCCGCGCCGAGTTCCCCGACCTCGTCATCAGCGTCGACACCTGGCGGGCCTCGGTGGGCCGCGCCGTCTGCGAGGCCGGAGCCGACCTGCTCAACGACGCCTGGGGCGGCTACGACCCCGGGCTGGCGGAGGTCGCCGCCGAGTTCGGGGCCGCCCTGGTGTGCACCCACACCGCCGGGGTCACCCCGCGCACCCGGCCGCACCGGGTGCGCTACGAGGACGTGGTCGCCGACGCGGTGTCCTCCACCGTCGCCCTCGCCGAGCGCGCGGTGGCGCTGGGGGTGGACCCGGCTTCGGTGCTCATCGACCCGGCCCACGACTTCGCCAAGAACACCTGGCACTCCCTGGAGCTGACCCGCCGCCTGGACGAGATGACCGCCACCGGGTGGCCGGTCCTCGTGTCGCTGTCCAACAAGGACTTCGTCGGTGAGACCCTGGACCTGCCCGTGGGGGAGCGCCTGACCGGGACGCTGGCCGCCACCGCGGTGTGCGCCTGGCACGGGGCCCGTGTGTACCGGGTGCACGAAGTGGCCGAGACCCGGCAGGTCCTGGACATGGTCGCCTCGATCCGCGGGGTGCGGCCCCCCGCGCGGACCGTGCGGGGGCTGGCGTGAGGGGCCGCCGCTCCGGAAGGGGGAACCGTTGATCGTCGCCACCGCCGTGTGCCCGTCGCCGCCTCTGCTCCTGCGGGAGCTGACCGGCGGCCAGGACGTGGCCGCCGACCTGCGCAAGGCGTGCGAGGAGGCGGTCGGCGCGCTGGTCGCCGCCGCACCGGACGTGATCGTGGTGCTGGGCGCCGACGCGCGCTCGGCGGAACGGGTCCGGGGCCGCGTCCCCGTGTCGGCCTTCGGCGGACCGGGGGAGCGGGTCCCCGCGGCCGAGGCGCTGCCGACCTCCCTGGCCGTGGCCCGCCGCCTGCTGGACGACACGGGTGTCCGGGTGCCCGTGGAGATGGGCACCATCGCCGCCGACGCCGACCCGGCGGAGACGGCCCGGCGGGGCCGGGCGGTCGCCGACCGCCCCGAACGGGTCGGGCTGCTGGTCATGGCCGACGCGGGCGCCCGCCGCGGCCTGCGCGCCCCCGGCCACCTGGACGAGCGGACCTTCCCGGTGGACGGGGCGATCCGCGCCGCCCTGGCGGAGGGGGACGCGGCGGCGCTGCTGGACCTGGACCCCGCGCTGTGCGCGGACCTGATGATCAACGGCCGCTCCGCCCTCCAGGCCATGGCGCACGCCCGGTCCGGGGCGCCGGTCGCCGGGCCCCGCCTGCTCTACGCCGACGACCCCTTCGGGGTGCTGTACCTGGTGGCCGTCTGGCCCGGGGACCGGCGATGAGGGTCCTGCTCAACGAGATCGCCCCGCGCACGGCGGCCCCGGGGGACGAGGTCTCCGGAGAGGCGCTGGCGGTGCTGTACGCCCACCCGGAGCGGTGGACGCGCGCGAACATGGTCGCCACCCTGGACGGGGCGTCCACCGGCGGGGACGGGCTGACCGGGTCCATCAACACCCCGCCCGACAACGAGGTCTACCGCCTGCTGCGGGACCTGGCCGACGTGATCCTGGTGGGCGCCGGGACCGCCCGCGCCGAGGGCTACCGCCGCCCGGGGCCGCGGGTGCGGCCCGGCCGCACGCCGCACCCGGACGTCGCCGTGGTGAGCCGCTCCGCGCTGGTGCCCCCGGGCCTGGCCGCCCCGGCCCGGGGCCGCGGCGGGGCGTGGATGGTCACCCGGGCCGCCGCGGGGGAGGACGCGCTGGAGCGCGCCCGCGCCCAGCTGGGCGCCGACCGGGTCCTGGTGCACGGCGGCATCGAGGTGGACCTGGGCGCGGCCCTGGCCGACCTGGCCGGCCGCGGGCTGTCCCGGGTGCTGTGCGAGGGCGGCCCCTCGCTGCTGGCCGACGTGGCCGCCCAGGGCCTGCTGGACGAGCTGTGCCTGACCACGGTGCCGCTGCTGGCGGGCGGCGAGGCCCGCCGGATCGCCTTCGGCGTCCCGTCGGACCTGGAGCTGCGCCCCCGCCTCATCCTGGAGTCCGAGGGGACCCTGCTGCACCGCTTCGTCCGACCCACGCCCTAGGAGCCCCGATGGACGTGCTGCGCGGACAACTGGTCCAGGCGGTCCTGGGCACCCTGCCCGCCGACCTGCCCATGGTCGCAGCCCAGGCCCTGGCCCGCGGGCTGGACTCGCCCGCGCTGCGGGAAGTGGCCGGGCTGGGGCGCGCGGACCCGGCGGAGGAGCTCTTCACCGAGGCGCTGGCGGAACTCGGCCTGTCCTGGCCCACCCCGGGGCAGGCCCACCTCTACGCGGCCCGGCACCTCTGCTCCCGGCTCCTCGGGGGCGCGCCGGACGCGGCCCGCGCGGCCGCGGCGGCCGAGGACGTGTACCACCACCTGTGCCTGGTCGCCGCCCACGGCGAGGGCGACCACGACTACAGGTCCTTCCTCGACCTGGCCTACGAGTGGGACGCGGACCGCCGGGCCGGTGTGGTGCCCGCCCCCGGGCGGGAGCGGGCCGTGGTCGCCCGCTTCCGGGAACTCGCCCGGGAGCTTCTGGCCGCGAGCGGTTGAGGCGCACGGGAGGGGCCGGGGAGAGCCCCGGCCCCTCCTCGGCGGGTCCGTGCGGTCAGACGGTGTGCGCGAAGGCGCGGTCCTCCGCGGACTCCACCATCAGGGCCTGGACGCGCCGGGCCTCGGCGCGTTCGGCCTCGGGCACCTCGTGCAGCGCCCTGCGGCGGGCGCGGCGCCGGGCCAGGGCGACGGCGGCGGAGCGGCGCAGCCCCGCCTCCTCGGCCTCCAGCGCCAGGGCCCTGCGGACCCGGCGCCGGTAGGTGTGGCGGGCGGCGAAGTACACCGCCATGGCGATCCCGAAGTTCAGCAGCACCTTGAAGACGATGCCCGCGAAACCGTCCAGCAGCGGCGAGTCGAACAGCCAGTGCATCGCCATCGCGGTCAGGACCAGGACCGACGCCCCGAGGACCCGGCGGCCGCCCGGCAGCCACCCCGCGGCCGCCAGCAGGCCGACGCCGGCCCCCGCCACCGCGGACATCGCCCAGTGCGAGCCCAGGCCGGTGAGGAGCACCCGCAGGACGGCCGTCTGCGCCACGGCCAGGCCGCCGTTCACCCCGCCCGCCTCGACCACCGTGTTGAGCCCGTAGATGAGGTTCTCGGTCACCTCGAAGCCCAGGCCCACCAGGGCGCCGATCACGAACCCGTCGACCGGCCCGCGCACGGCGCGGGGGAAGGCCACGGCCACCAGGACGATCCCGGCGAGCTTGAACAGCTCCTCGTTGAACGGCGCCGTCATGGCCGCGCCCCAGACGGCGGAGAACTCCAGCCCCAGGGTCTTGGACCACACCCCGGTGAGCGCGCTGTTGGCGAGCAGGGCGCCGCCGGTCGCCGCGGTCAGCCCCCACGCCACCGCCACCAGCGAGGCGGCGGGATCGGGGGCGCGCACCGGCCGGATGCGCCGGAACAGCCAGAACCCGAACAGCAGGGTCGCGGCGGCGAAGACCAGCCCCAGCGCCGCCTCGGCGAAGAACACCCGCACCGTCCCGCCCAGCCGGACCGCCAGCGTGACCAGCCCGAGCAGGCACAGCACGCCGATGACGACCATGGAGACGAAGGCGGGCAGGCGGTACCCCGCCACGGTCTGCTCGGGGGCGCGGGGCGCCGGGACCCGCTGCGGCCCGGGCCCGTTCCTGCCCCGCCGGCGCTGGGCGGGCACCGTCCCGGCCGCGGTGTCGGGGGACCGGGGGTCGTTGGGCGCCTGGCTCATCGTCCGCCCTCCTCGGTGAACGTGACGGCGCGGGCGACGTCGGCGACCGCCTTCAGGTCGGCGGTGGTGGCGTCCTCCCCGCCCAGGGTCATCTCCACGGCGAACTCCCCGTCGGGCGAGGGGTACAGCACGGCGGCCCCCTCCTCGGAACGGCTGCGCATGACCCCGGTCAGCCCCTCGACGCCCTGCTCGGTGGTGATCGCCTCGGGCTCGCCCAGCCTCGCGGTGGGGTCCCCGGCGCGGACGATGTCGCCCATGCCCGCCCACAGCCGCTCCGCGTCGGGCAGCGGGTCGCCGACGGGCGTGACCGAGGTGACGGTCAGGTCCACGGGCCCCCGGTGGAAGCGGTAGGTCTGGCCGGCCTGGCTGGCCCCGACGTCGAGGTGCCACCCGTCCTGGGGCAGGGTCAGCGCGGCCCGGTACCCGCCGCCCTGGCCGAGCGTGATCTCGTCCCCGGCGCGGACCCGCTGGGCCCCCGGCAGCAGGGAGTCGAGCAGCGACCAGACGACCACCAGGAGGACCGCCACGGCCGTGGCGACGCCCAGCGGGATCCAGTGGTTGCGGCTCGTCCCCGGCGCCGTACCACTCGGCTGTGCCATGGCGCCCCTTTCGTCACTCATGGTGATGATCTGTCCGGACAAGGGAAGCATCCACGACCGGGCGTACTGCCGGGAAAGTTGGAACTTGGCACATTTTGACGGGGATTTCACCGTTCCCTGAGCGGTGTCGGACCTCAGGGGTGCACGAGGATCTTCACGTGGTCGTCGCCGTGCGCGATCAGCTCCTCGTAGCCCTTCTCGCGCGCCTCCTCCAGCGAGAGCCGGCCGGTGATCAGCTCCTTGGGCTGGAGGACGCCGCGGCCGACCGCATCGATCACCTCGGGGAAGTCGAGGGGCCCGTAGCCGAAGCTGCCCACCAGGCCGATCTCGGTGGAGGCCAGCACCGCGGCGTCCAGCACCACCGGCCGCCCCTCGGACACGGTCACCGCCCGGCCGCCCTTGCGCAGGGCGCCGATGAGCGTCGCCACCGCCTCCGTCCCGGTGCCGGAGGTCTCGAAGGAGACGTCGGCCCCCAGGGGCGCGGACCCGCGGACGGCGGCGACCACGTCCGTCTCCGCGGGGTCGAGCACCAGGTCGGCGCCCAGCTCCTCGGCGATCCGGCGGCGCAGAGGGGACGCCTCGCTCACCGTCACGTGCGCGGCGCCGCGCGCCCGCGCGGCCATCAGCACCCCCAGGCCCACCGCCCCGGCGCCGACGACCAGCACGGTGTCGCCCTCGCACAGGCAGGCGCGGCCCACCGCGTGCCAGGCCACCGCGAGGGGCTCCACCAGGGCGGCCACCGTGGGGGAGACGTCCTCGGGCATCACGTGCACCCGGTCGGCGGGCACGACCACGTACTCGGACATGCCGCCGCCCCCGCCCATGAGGCCGATGAACCCGGAGTTCTCGCACAGGTTGTACTCGCCCCGGCGGCAGGCGGCGCAGCTGCCGTCGAACACCAGGGGCTCCACCGCCACCACTGCGCCCTGGGGCGCTCCGCGCACGTCGGCGGCGGCCTCGACGACCCGCCCGGAGAACTCGTGGCCCTGCACGTGCGGGCCGTGGGTGCGCAGCACGGGGTGGAGGTACTCGTCGGGCAGGACGGGGTCGAGGTAGTTGCGCACGTCGAACTCGCAGATGCCGTTCCACCCGACCCGGATCTTCACCGTCCCGGGCACGACCCGGGGCTCGGGCACCTCGTCCACCCGCAGGTCCCGGGGCCCGTGCAATCGCAGTGCCCGCATCCGGCCCCCTTCCGCCGTTCCTGCCCCCTTATCTCCCCACCCAGCCCCCCTGCCTCCCCGCCTCTCCGTGTAAACACTTCCCCTGGCCGCTGTCACCGCAAGAGCAGGAGAGGCCGATGCGCCTGGTGTCCCTTCACCGCGAGGAGTGCGGCCGCCGCGTGCGGTTCCTGGACCCGAACGCCTACCTGGAGGCGCTGCCCGGGCTCGCCGCCCGCCTGCCGCCCGGTGCCCGGGCCTTCGCCGCCGACCCCGGCCACTACGACTTCTACGGGCCCCGCTGTGTGAAGGACCTGCGGCCGGCCGGGATCGCGATGGCGCCGGGCGGGGAGGGGCTGTTCGACCTGACGCTGACCTTCGAGCCCAACCCCTTCAAGCACGACGCGGGCCTGTCGTTGGCGTACACCGGTGTCTCCTCCTTCGCCGTGGAGGCCGACGGGGAGCGGGCGCGCACCGACGGCGGATCGCTCCCGGGGCTGGGCGACGTCACCCTCGACGAGGTGCTGCCGCACGAGCGGGGCTGCTCGCACGAGGTCGGCCTGCTCGGCGGGCGGATCCTCGTGGTCGCCCGGGATGTGGTGGCGGCCTGGGGGTGAGGCTCAGGGGCGGAGGGTGAGGTGGTCGGCGGGGGAGCCGCAGGCGGTGCAGGTGGGGGTGGTGTCCAGGACGGCGACGTGGTCGCGGTGGTGGAAGACCACCGGGGGCTCGTCGTAGAGCCAGGTGGAGCCCCAGTGGGCGAGGGCGGTGACGACCGGTGCGAGGTCGCGGCCGGCGTCGGTCAGGTGGTACTCGTGGCGCGGCGGGCGCTCGCTGTAGGCGCGGCGCTCGACGACGCCCGCCTCCTCCAGGGCGCGCAGGCGGGCGGTGAGCCGGTCGCGCGGGGCGCCGGTGTTGCGGGCGATGGCGTCGAACCGGTGCACGCCGAGGAGGAGCTCGCGCACGACCAGCAGGGACCACTTCTCGCCGACGAGGCTCAGCGCGCCGGCCGCCGGACAGGGGCGTCCCGGGACGGTGGGGTTGGGCTTCGTCGTCTCCGTCTGCGCCATACCCCCAGGATGGCACACCCCATCGAGTTGGAAAAACAAACCGACCTGTTAGGGTGCGTCCATGACCGACAGCACACCGGCCCCCGCCGCCTGGGGAGAGCCGCGCGAGAAGACCGTGACCTGGTACGACCCCAAGGTCGTCGCCGCCGGACGCGAGGGCCTCACCGGTGCCGCGCACCTGCGCGCCATGGCCGGCGGCGAGCTGCCCCCGCCGCCCATCGCCGCCCTCATGGGGTTCGACCTCGTGTCGGTCGGCGAGGGCGAGATCGTCTTCACCGGCACCCCCGACGACTCCGTCTACAACCCCCTGGGCATCGTCCACGGCGGCTACGTCTGCACCCTGCTCGACACGGTGGCGGGCTGCGCCGTCCAGACCACCCTGCCCGCCGGGTCCGGGTACACCTCGATCGAGATCAAGGTCAACTACCTGCGCCCGGTCACGGCCGGGACGACCCTGACCGCCCGCGGGTGGGTGCCCAAGCCGGGGCGCCGCGTCGCCTTCGCCGAGGGCGACGTCCGCGACGAGTCAGGCAAGGTCGTGGCCACCGCCTCCTCCACCTGCCTGGTCTTCGACCTCTAGCCGAGGGCGGCCAGCGCCGACCGCCACACCGGCGGCACCGGGCCGGTGCAGGCCACCGACCCCACCGCGGCCAGCCCGGCCAGGCCCGCGACCGCCTCCGCCAGCCCCGGTGCCGCCTCCTCGTCGTCCACCCACGCCTCGGCGTACACGCCCTCCAGTTCCAGCACCCCGCGCCGCCGGTCCGCGCGGGCCGCCACCCGCCCCACCAGCCGGTCCCCGTGCAGCACCGGCAGCACGTAGTACCCGAACCGCCGCTTCGCCCGGGGCGTGTACATCTCGTTGACGTAGTCGAACCCCCACAGCAGGGACGTCCGCTCCCGGTCGCACAGCAGGTTGTCGAACGGCGAGAGCAGCGTCGTCCGCCCCTCCCACCCGGCGCCCGCGGCCTCCTCCACCAGCGGCAGCACGTCGGCGTGCACGAACCACGGCTCGGCGCTCCCCTCCACCCGGGCCCGCACCGCCCGCCCCCGGGCCACCAACCGCTCCAGTGTCCGGTCCGTGTCCCCGTACCGCTCGCGCACGAAGTGCCGGCGCACGTCCCGGGCCCGCCCGGCGCCCAGGGCCCGCAGCGCGTGCTCGGCCGACCGCTCCTCGATCTCGGCGTCGGTCCGCTCCGACCGGTCCGCCCACGCGGGCAGACACCGCTCCGCCAGGTCCCACAGCCGGGTGCGCCCGCGCCGCCCGGCCACCATGATCCGCCCCTGGAACCACAGCAGCTCCAGCATCCGCTCCACGTTGCGCCCGGCCGTCCACCCGGTGGACTCCCAGGGCACCGCCGCCCGGTCCTCGAACCCGTCGGTGGGCAGCGGCCCGGCCTCGCGCAGCCGGTCCAGGACGTGCTCGCGCAGCTCCCCGTTGGCCTCGGCCCACGCCCCCAGGCGGGAGCCCTCGCCCGGGTGGCGGCGCATCAGCCGCCGGTGCAGCGGCAGGTCCTCGGTGAGCACCATCGACGCCGCGTGCGCCCAGTACTCGAACAGCCAGCGCTCCTCCCACAGCAGCGCGTCCAGGTCGGCGTGCCGGTACCCGCCCAGCCTGCTCCACAGCACCAGCTCGTGGCTGCGGGCGACCACACCGATCGGGTCGATCTGGAGGCAGCGCAGGTCGCGCAGCACCTCGCGCAGGCCGTCGGGGCCGGGGCGGAGGCGGGGCCCGGACAGGTGCTGGCGGCGCACGGCCAGGCGGCGCACCGCCCGGGTGTCGAGTTCGAGGGTGTCCACGCGGGGCTCCGGGGGTGGGGGACGGGGGTGTGCGGCCCAGTGAACCGCACGCTCCCGACATTCCGCACGTCCCGGCCCCGCGGCCTACAGGGTGGTGGGCAGCGGGCCGCCGTTCCAGGCGACGGCGTCGTCCAGGGCGGCGCGCAGGTCCATCGGCTCCCCGGCCAGGTCCGCCCGGGCGCGGTGCAGGTTGAGCACGATGCGCTCGGCGTCGCCCCAGCCGGCGAACTCGCCCAGGTCCAGGGCGCGCGCGTTCTCCAGCGGGCTCAGCCCGGCGGCGGCCCCCTCCCTGGCAGCGGCGAGCACGAACCGGTAGTACCGCTCGTGGGCGGCCAGCACCGCGTCCAGGTCGGCGGCGCCGAACACCGGCCCGTGGCCGGGCACCACGTGCGCGGGCTCGAAGGAGCGCAGCCACGCCAGCGACCGCAGCGCCCCCTGCACCGAGCCCATGAACACCAGCGGGGTCAGCCCGTGGAAGATCAGGTCACCGGTGAACAGCACCTCCTCCTCGGGCAGCCAGGCCACCACGTCGCCGGGGGTGTGCGCGGTGTACCCGGGGTGGCGCAGCTCCACCCGGCGCCCGCCCACGTGCACGGTCAGCTCCCGGTCCAGGGTGATGGAGGGGAGCCGGCGGGCGACCGGGCCCCAGTCGGGGTGCGGATCCCAGACGGGCGGGCAGTCCTCGAAGATCGGGTCGTGCAGCAGCGCCTCGCGCATGGCGGCCTGGCCGATGAGCGCGGCGGTGTCGGGCAGCAGCGAGTTGCCGTAGGCGTGGTCGCCGTGCTGGTGGGTGTTGACCGCCCAGCGCACGGGCGCGCCCCCCGTGGCCGCGTCCAGGGCTGCCAGGAACCGGCGCGTGCGCTCGTGCGTGGCGCAGGTGTCCACGACCAGCACCCCGTCCCGGCCGACGACCGCCCCGGCGTTGTTGACCCACCAGGTGCCGTCGGGCTGGACCCAGGCGTGCACCCCCTCGGCGACCTCCGTGAGCGCGGCCGCCGCGGGCCCGGTCGCGGTGTTCCCTGCCATTGCCGATCCTCCTCGTCGCCGGTGCGCGGTCCGCCAGGCTACCGACGGCGGGGCCGCGGCGGGGCGGCCACGGGAATACCGTCCGGATTCGGGGGGATCATCCGTTGCGGTCGGCGGGCGCGGCGCCCGCCGGAAAACCGAACGCACCACCCGCGCGTCGTATGGTCGGCGCGCGTGCGCCGGTGCGAGGGGAGGCGTGCGTGGTCGAGGACCCGACGGTCGGCCGGGACACCGAGGACACCTCCCCGCGCGGCCCGCTGGGCTGGTGCGGCGCCGGGCTGTGCCTGGGCGGGGCGGCGCTGGCGTTCGCCCCCGAGGTCCCCTGGTGGGCCGCGCTCTCCGCGGCGGGGACGGGACTGCTGATGGTGGCGGCCGGGCGGCGCCGGATGCGGGCGCGCCCGTGGCGGCGCTCCCTGCCCCCGGCCGCGGCCGGGCTGGTGCTGGCCCTGGTCGCCGGGTTCGGGGTGCGCGCCCTGACCCTGTCCCTGATGGTCGACCACACCGTCGCCGCCACCGTCCCCGGGACCGCCCCGCCGGTCCCCGCGCGGGCGGCGGAGGTCGCCTGGTCCTGGACGCCGCCCGGGGACGGCGCCGTGGTGGACGTGCTGCCCGGCACCCTGGGCCCGGTCGTCGTCCTGGACGACGGGGTGGTCGCCCTGGACGGGACCACCGGCGGGGAACTGTGGCGCTACCGGCTGCGCGGCGCCGACGCCCGCGCCTCCGTCCACGGCGGCGGCACCCGCGTGCACGTCGCCCACGGCGACCCCGACGACCCCGGGCGCACCGGCGCCCTGGCCTGGGTGGAGCTGGACACCGCCCGCGGCGCCACGGTGGAGGCGTTCACCACCCCGCCCCCGCCGGACGGCGCGGACGCGCGGGTCCTGGCCGCCGGACCCGGCACCCTGGTGTACTCCTGGCAGGAGGGGGACGGGCCGCCGCGGATCAGCGCCCGCGACACCTCCGGCTTCCGGGAGGCGTGGTCGTTCACCGTCCCGGAGCGGCCCGGCCGCGTCTGCGGGCCCCGGCGGGAGTGGGACGCCGACAACACCCTGCGCACCCCCGACGTGTTCCTGGTCGCCTACGCCTGCGCCCCCCGCGATTCGCCGTCCGGCGCCTCCTCGATGGGGCCCGCCGACACCCCCGCAACGCACCTGACCGGAGTGGTCACCGCCCTGGACCCGCGGGACGGCGGGGAGCGCTGGACCCGCGAGCTGCCCGGGCTGGGGGACTTCCCCGCGCTGCGCACCGGCGGCCCGGCCGCGGACCCCGAGGCACGCCCCGCGGTGGTGGCCGGCCCCCTCGCGGGCGGGGGCGCCCCGGCGGCCCTGGACCCGCGCGACGGGTCGCACGCGGTGCGGATCACCGGCGAGTCCTGGACCGACGGCCGGTCCGTGCTGGTGGGCGCCGACACCTCCGGCGCGGTCGTCGCGGAGACGGCCGCCGACCGTGTGCTGTTCCACCGGGTCGACCCGGCCGGGGAGATCGTCGAGACCGCCGCCCTGCCCGGTGACGAGGTGTCCGAGCACGGTCCGGGCCCGGCCGTGGGGCTGCCCGGCGCGGTCGCGGTGCCCTCCGGCGGGGACCGGGCCGGCGCGGGGGAGGGGAGCGGCGCCCCGGCGCTGTGGTCGGTCCCCTTCGACGGCGACCCCCGGCTCCTGGTCCTGGACCCGCCCGACGGGGCCCGGCCGGAACCGCCGGGCCCGGACGCGGGCGACCACCGGGCGGTGGCCGTCCCCGGCGCGCTGGTCACCGTGGTCCGCGGCGCCGACACGGTCCGGCTGTACGGACTGGTGGCCTGACGCGGGCGGGCGGAGCCCGGGCAACCCCGGGAAAACCCCTGCACCGCGGGGAGAGCACTGGTAGCTTCGCGGCATGCGGGAGTTGCCAGACCTCCACGAGGACCGGATCGCACAAGCCCTGGGCGCGTGGGGCATCCGCCCGGTCGCGCTCACCCACCTGCCCGTCGGCTTCGCCGACCACCACTGGCGGGTCACCGACACCTCGGGGCGGCGCTGGTTCGCGACCGTCGCCGACCTGTCCCGCAAGGCCTACCTGGGGCCGACCCCGGTGCAGGCCCGGGAGCGGCTGGCCGCGGCCATGGACACCGCGGCCCGGCTGCACGACGACTCCGGCCTGGGGTTCGTCGTGGCACCGCTGCGCACCCCCGAGGGGCGGACCGTCCGGGCGGTGGGCCGCGACCGGGTGCTCAGCCTCTTCCCGTACGTGGAGGGCGCCTCCGGCGAGTTCGGCCGCCCCCTGACCCCGTACCTGCGCGGACTGCTGCTGGACGCCCTGGCCCGGCTGCACCGCGTCGCCCCGGTGCGCGGGGTGCCCGCCGCGCCCGAGGAGATCGGGCACCGGGCCCACTTGGACGCCGTCCTGGAGGACCCCTCCCTGATCGGGGCGCACGGCCCCTACTCCGGCCCCGCCGCCCGGCTGCTGGCCGAGCACACCAAGCGGGTGCGCACGCGGTTGGAGGAGTACGACCGCCGGGCCGCCCGGCTCGCCGACGCCCCGCTGGTCGTCACCCACGGCGAGCCCCACCCCGGCAACGTGGTCTGGCGCGGCCCCCGGCCGCTGCTGGTGGACTGGGACACCGTGGGGGCCGCCGCCCCCGAACGCGACCTGTGGCTGGTCGCGGAAGACGCCGCCGACCTGGAGCGCTACAGCGACGCCTCCGGCCACCCCGTGGACCCCGACCGCCTGGACCTGTACCGGCTGCGCTGGACGCTCCAGGACATCGCCGAGTTCGCCGACGCCTTCTCCCGCCCGCACACGCGCGACCGCGACACCGAACTGGCGTGGCAGGCACTGGAGGAGACCGTCACCGGCCTCTGACCCCTGGTCGGGAGGTCGGCGGCGGGTCTCCCCGCCCCCGGGCGCTGCGCTGGGTAGCATTCTGATCGCCCCGCGTCATCAGCGCCCGTTCCACGGAGACGACATGCGACTTCCGACGAGAATCAGCGACATCCCCCTGCGCCTGGCCACCGGCGCGTTCATCCTCAACTCCGGCCTGTCCAAGCGCGGCGCCGACGAGGAGACCGCACGGGGCATGCACGGCATGGCCGCCGGCACCTACCCCTTCCTCAAGGACGTCGACCCCACCACGTTCGTCAAGGCCCTGTCCGCCGGGGAGATCGCCCTGGGCACCGCCCTGCTGGTGCCGCTGGTGCCGAGCAGGATCGCGGGGGCGGGGCTCGCCGCCTTCGGCGCCGGACTGGTCGGGCTGTACCTGCGCACCCCTGGCCTGCGCCGCCCGGGCACCCTGCTGCCCACCCAGGAGGGCACGCCCATCGCCAAGGACTCCTGGCTGGTCGGCGCCGGGCTGGCGCTGCTCATCGGCGACTGCGGCGGCGACCGCCGCTGCTGACGTTCCTCAGGCTCCCGAGGCCGGGACGAACACCCGCAGCGCCGCCGGCCGCTTGGTGAACCGCACGGTCCGGGAGCCCTCGACGACCTCCCCGTCCACGGCCAGCAGCCGCGGCTCCTCGGGCAGGACCAGCTCCAGAGCCCGGGCGGTCCTCTCCCGGTAGCCCTCGCCCTGCCAGTGGCGGCCCAGCAGCACGTCCACGGCCGCCCGCAGGCGGGGGAACGGGGAGCGGGCGCCCAGCACCCGCACGTCCAGGCGGCCGTCCACCAGGCTCTCGCGCAGTGCCGGGACCCGGCCGTGCGTGCGGTAGCGGCCGTTGCCCACGAACGCCCACCACACCTTCGTCTCGCGCCCGTCCACCACCGCCGGAACGGGCGAGACCTCGCGGAGGTCGTGCCACAGGGCCAGGGCGAACGCGGGCCACTTGCCGATCCGCGGCGCCCACCGGTCGCGCCGCTCCACCATGCGCGGGTAGGAGCCGAACGACGCGGTGTTGAGGAACAGGCGCCCGTCCACCTCGCCCACGTCCACCCGGGCGAGGCGGCCGCCGGCGTAGGCGCGCAGCGCGATGTCCACCGAGGTCAGACCCAGGGTCCGGGCGAAGTTGTTGAGCGTGCCGTCGGGGATCACCAGCAGCGGCCGGTCGTGGTCCATCGCGGCGCGCGCCCCCGCGTTGACGGTGCCGTCGCCGCCCGCCACCGCCAGCACCGAGCCGGCCTCCGCCGCCTTGTCCATGACCATGGCGATGTCGTCGTCCTCGGACAGGGCGACGATCGTGGCTCCCGGCAGCGCCCGCGCGATCTTCGAGGGCGTCCCGCCGGTCGCCGGCCCGGGCAGCCCCTCGGCGACCGCCGTCGGGAGCAGGTCGGCCGAGCGGGGGTTGACCACCACCGTCACACCGGTCCCGGGCAGCGTCCCGGTGGACAGGGCGTCCTCGGCCGGGGCCGGCTCGCTGTGCACGCCCGCGGGAAGAGTCTCGGCGCCGTGGACCAGCTCCGGCCGGGGCGGCACCACCGCGCGCGCCGCCAGCCCGGCGGCCAGCCCGATGGCCGCCCCGCCCAGCACGTCGCCGGGGTAGTGGACCCCGCTGTGCACCCTGGACACCGCCACCACCCCGGCCAGCGCCGCCACCAGCGCCGTCAGCGGGCGCGGGGCGTCGGCGCCGATCCCCGCCGCGTAGCCGACGGCCGCCGCCGTGTGCCCGGACGGGAAGGAGGAGCTGCGGTAGTCGCGGTAGGGGATCCGGGCTCGCGGCACCCGCGACAGGTCCGGGCGGCCGCGGTCGGTCAGGTGCTTGACCCCGGCGGAGAGCGCGTTGGCGGCCGCGGCCGCGGCCATGGCGCGCAGGGCGGTGCGCCGCAGCCGGGGGCCGCCGGTGGCGGCCAGCGTCGCCGAGATCAGGAACCACGGGGCCATGTTGTCCGTGGCCTGCACGAACTTCGGGGTGTAGGGGTCCAGTGCGGGCGGCCCCAGGCCGGTCACGAAGCGGTGGATCCTGCGGTCCAGGCGGTCGATCGCTCGTAGTGCGCGCATTCGTCCACGGTGCCGCCGAGACCCCCTCGCTGTCCAGAACCGCTCCTGTTCCGGTGCTCTCGCGGCCCTGTGGCTCAGGTCACAGTCCTTTTCGGCGCCGCCACCCATCCGCGGCCGGGCCGGCCCCGAATACCCGGTACCAGCCCCCACCGAAGGGACACGTGTGGTCCAGGACAGGCACACCCACCGCCGGCGTATCGCCGTGATCGGCTCCGGGGTCTCCGGACTGACCGCCGCGCACATCCTGCGCGAGCGGGCCGAGGTCACCCTGCTGGAGGCCGACGACCGCCTGGGCGGCCACGCCCACACCCACCGGCTCACCGGGGAGGACGGCGGCGAGCTCTCCGTGGACAGCGGCTTCATCGTCCACAACCGCCGCACCTACCCCCACCTGGTCCGGCTCTTCGACGAGCTGGGCGTGGAGACCCGGCCCGCCGAGATGAGCCTCTCGGTGTCCTGCGACGGCTGCGGCCTGGAGTACGCGGGTTCGCGCGGAGCCCGCGCCCTGCTGCCCACCGGCTCCCGCGCCGGCGCCGCCCACCTGCGGATGCTCGTCGAGATCCCCCGCTTCCACCGCGCCGCCCGCGCCCTGCTGGCCGCCCCGGACCACGGCCCGGGACCCACCCTGGGGGAGTTCGCCGCCGACGGCTCCCTGAGCCGCCACACCGTGGCGCACTTCCTGGTGCCCCTGGTGTCGGCGGTGTGGTCCTGCCCTCCCGGCACCGCACTGGACTACCCCGCCCGGTACCTGTTCGCCTTCCTGGCGAACCACGGGATGCTCGGCGTCTGGGGCTCCCCCCGGTGGCGGACGGTCGCCGGCGGCTCGCGTTCCTACGTGGAGCGGATCGCCAAGAACCTCGACGCGGTCCGCACCGGGGCACCCGTCCGTTCTCTGGAGCGCCGCCCGGGCGGGGTCCGCCTGCGGGCGGGCGGCGACGTCCTGGAATTCGACGCGGCCGTCGTCGCGGTCCACGCCGACCGGGCGCTGTCCCTGCTGGAGCGGCCCACCCCCGACGAGCGCGCGGTGCTGGGCGCGTTCCGCTACTCCCGCAACCGGACCCTGCTGCACACCGACACCTCCGTGCTGCCCCGCGACCCCGTGGTACGGGCGAGCTGGAACCACCGGCTGCCCTCCTGCGACCCCGACGCCGGGGCCGTCCGCGTCAGCTACGACATGAACCGGCTCCAGCGCCTGCCCGGCCGGCGCCGCCACCTGGTCACCCTCAACGACGACGGGCGCGTCGACCCCCGTCTGGTCCTGGCCGAGATGGACTACGAGCACCCGGTGTACACACCCGCGGCACTGGCCGCGCAGCGCCGCCTGCCCGACCTGAACGACGGGACCGTCGCCTTCGCCGGCGCCCACCACGGCTGGGGCTTCCACGAGGACGGCTGCGCCTCCGGGGTCCGCGCCGCCGAGAGCCTGGGGGTGTCCTGGTGAGCGCCCCCGCGGCGCCCGCCCTCTACGAGGCCGTCGTCCGGCACGTCCGCGCGGCCCCGGTCCGCTCAGCCTTCGCGCACCGGACCTACTACTGGCTGACCGACCTCGACCACCCGCCGCGGCTCCCGTGGCCGCTGCGCCCCCTGGCGGGCTTCGGCCACCGGGCCTCCCGAGCGGACCTGGAGAGGTACCTGGCCGGGGCGGGCGCCCACCTGGACGGAGGGCCGGTCCTCGTCCTCGGCCACGCCCGGGTGCTCGGGTACGCCTTCGACCCGCTGACCGTCTACTGGTGCCACCGCCGCGACGGCACCCTCGCCCGCGTCGTCGCCGAGGTGCACAACACCTACGGCGACCGCCACCGCTACCTCCTCGACGTGGACGCGCGCGGGCGGGCGGAGACCGCCAAGGCCATGTACGTCTCCCCGTTCCACGGGGTCGAGGGGACCTACCGCCTGGCCCTGCCCGAGCCGGGGGAGCGGCTCTCCCTCACCGTCACCCTCCACACCGGCGGGGCGCCGCCCTTCGCCGCCTCGGTGCGGGGCCGCCGCGTCCCGGCCACCCCCGCCTCCCTGCTCCGCCTGGCCCTGCGCCGCCCGCTCGCCCCCCTTGTGGGCGCGGCCCGCATCCGCACCCGGGGCATCGGCCTCTACCTGCGCGGAGTCCCGGTCCACCCGAGGCCGGACCACCACGACACCACCGCACACGAGAAGACAGGTGCACGACCATGACCACCACGACCCCGCCCCCGGCGCCGCCCGCCGCCGTCGACGCACGCCGCTGGCCCGACGTCGCCCGGGTGCCCCGTTCCCGCCTGCGCGCCGCCGCCGCACGCGTCCTGGCCCGCCACGCCGCGCGCCGCGCGGGGGTGCGGATCACCGAGGACCCCGCCGCCGTCCGGGACCCGGGAACCGGCGCCCCCGTCCTGTGCCTGCGCGACCCTGAGGCGTTCCACCGCAGACTGGGCGCGGGCGGGCTCATCGGGCTGGGCGAGTCCTATATGGCGGGCGAGTGGGACTCCCCGGACCCGGTGGCCCTGCTCACCCGGCTGGCCGAGCACTACACGGACCTGGTCCCGCGCCCCCTGCGCCCCCTGCGCCACATCACCCTGCCGCGCCGGGGCCGGGGCGAGCGCAACACCCGGGAGGCGGCCCGCCGCAACATCGGCCACCACTACGACCTGTCCAACGACCTCTTCGCGCTGTTCCTGGACCGCACCATGACGTACTCCGCGGCGCTGTTCGACGGACCCGGCCCGCGCGACCCCGACACCCTGGCGGCCGCCCAGGAGCGCAAGATCGACCGCCTCCTTGACGCCGTGGGAGCCGGTCCCGGCACCACCCTGCTGGAGATCGGCACCGGGTGGGGGTCCCTGGCGCTGAGGGCGGCCCGGCGCGGGGCCCGCGTCACCACCGTCACCCTCTCCGCCGAGCAGCGGGACCTGGCCGTGCGGCGGCTGGCCGAGGCCGGGGCGGACGGCGCCGCCGACGTCCTGCTGCTCGACTACCGCGACGTGGACGGCGAGTACGACGCCGTGGTCAGCGTGGAGATGATCGAGGCCGTCGGCGAGCACTACTGGCCGGCCTACTTCTCCGCCCTGAACCGGCTGGTGCGCCCCGGAGGCCGGGTCGGCATCCAGTCCATCACCATGGACCACCGGCTGATGCGGGCCTCCCGGCACTCCTACACCTGGATGCACAAGTACGTCTTCCCCGGCGGGCTCATCCCCTCCGTGGCCGCCATCGAGCGGCAGGTGCGCGACCGCACGTCCCTACGAGTGGTCGACCGGCACGCGTTCGGCGCGGACTACGCCGACACCCTCCTGGTCTGGAGGCGCTCCTTCGACGCCGCCGCGGACCGGGTGGCCGGGCTCGGCTTCGACCCCGTCTTCCAGCGCATGTGGGACTTCTACCTCGCCTACTGCGAGGCCGGGTTCCGCTCCGGGATCATCGACGTGGAGCAGATCGTCATGGAGCGTGCCGGATGAGCGCCCCCGCCGCCCGCCGCGGCCGGCCGCGCGGTGTCGCCCACTTCCTCGCCCCGGTGCTCGCCGCGTTCTTCGACGGCCGCCCGCCGGTGCGCCTGCGCGCCTGGGACGGCAGCGAGGCCGGTCCGGCCGACGCGCCCGTCGCCGTCCTGCGCGACCGCGACGCCCTGCGGTACGCGGTGACCCGCCCCGGCGAGCTCGGCCTGGCCCGCGCCTACGTCAGCGGCGCCCTGGACGTGGAGGGCGACCTCACCGACGCGCTGCGCCGGGTCGGCGCCGCGGTCCGCCGCCACGGCGCCTCCCCGCCCGGACCCGGCGAGTGGGCGGGGGCGGCCCGTGCCCTGCTGGCCGTGGGCGCCGTCGGCGCCCCGCCGCCGCGCCCGCGCGGCGAGGCCCGGCTCCGGGGGCGCACGCACTCCCGCGAGCGCGACGCGGCCGCCATCTCGCACCACTACGACGCGGGCAACGCCGTCTACTCCCTGCTGCTGGACGAGACCATGGCCTACTCCTGCGCCTACTGGCCCGACGACGACCCCCACGCCACCCTCGCCGACGCCCAGCGCGCCAAGCTCGACCTGGTCTGCCGGGAGCTGGGGCTGCGGGAGGGTGCGCGCCTGCTCGACGTCGGCTGCGGGTGGGGCTCGCTCACCCTGCACGCCGCCCGCCGCTTCGGCGCGCACGTGACCGCGGTGACCCTGTCGGCGGCCCAGCGCGACCACGTCGCCGCACGGGTCCGCGACGAGGGCCTCCACGACCGGGTCGAGGTGGGGCTGCGCCACTACCGCGACATCGACCGGGGCGGGTTCGACGCCGTGGCGGCCATCGAGATGGGCGAGCACGTGGGCCGGGACGAGTACGCGCCGTTCGCCCGGCGGCTGCGGTCCCTGCTGCGGCCGGGGGGCCGGCTGCTGGTCCAGCAGATGTCCCGCGGGGGCGACCACCCCGGCGGCGGCCCGTTCATCGAGCGCTACATCGCCCCCGACATGTACATGCGCCCCCTGGGCGAGACGGTGGGCCTCATCGAGGACGCCGGCCTGGAGGTGACCGGGGTGCGCTCGATGCGCGAGCACTACGTGCGCACCGCCCGCGCGTGGTCGGCGGAGCTGGAGCGGCGCTACGACGACCTGGTGGCGCTGGTGGGGGAGGAGGCCGCGCGGACCTGGCGGCTGTACCTGGCGGGCGGCGCTCTGGCGTTCGAGGAGGGGCGGATGGGCGTCCACCAGATCTCCGCGCGCCGGTCCGGCCCCGGAGGGGGGACGGCGTGAACCCCGCCGCCCTGGCCCTGACCTCGGCCCTGTCCGCGGTGGCGGTGCTCCTGCTCATGCTCGCGGCCTTCGCCGCCGGGCGGCGGCTGGGCCGGCACAGCGTCGTCGACGTCGCCTGGGGGCCGGCGTTCGTCCTCGTGGCGGCGGTCTGCCTGGCCACCGCCACCGGGGACCTGCTGCGCCCCGCGCTGCTGCTCGCCCTGACGGCGGTGTGGGGCACCCGGCTGGCCGTCCACATCGGCCTGCGCTCCCGGGGCTCGGGCGAGGACCCGCGCTACGAGCGCCTGCTCTCCCGCGCCCCTGGGAATCGTGACCTGTACGCGCTGCGTGTCGTGTACCTGCTCCAGGGCGCGCTGGTCTGGCTGGTCTCGCTTCCGCTCCAGCTCGCCGCGCACGCCCCGGGACCGCTCGGCTGGTGGGCGGCGGCGGGCGCCGCCCTGTGGCTGCTCGGATTCGCCTTCGAGACGGCGGGCGACGCCCAGCTGGCCGCCTTCCGCCGCGACCCGGCCAACCGGGGCAGGGTCATGGACCGGGGCCTGTGGGCGTGGACCCGCCACCCCAACTACTTCGGCGACGCCTGCGTGTGGTGGGGGCTGTTCCTCGTCGCGGCCTCGGGCGGTCCCTGGACCCTGCTCGCCCTGCCCGCCCCGCTGGTGATGACCTACCTCCTCACCCGCGGCTCGGGGCAGCGCCTGCTGGACGAGCACATGCGCGGGCGCCCCGGCTGGGCCGAGTACGAGGCCCGCACCAGCGCCTTCGTGCCCCGCCCTCCCCGCCGTCCCTGAACCGCCCGGACCCGCGGACCCCGCGAGGCACCGGTCCCGGAGGGGGAGGCGGTGACGGGAAGAGCGGCGCGGCCGCCCCGGCGGGGCCGGGGCGGCCGCTCCCGGGTCAGACGGTGGGGATCGCCCCGCCGTCCACCCGGATGACCGACCCGGTCACATAGGCCGCCTGCGCGCTCGCCAGGAACGCCGCCACCGCCCCGTACTCCTCGGCCCGGCCGTACCGGCCCACGGGGATCGTCGCCGCGGCCTCGCGCTCGACCTCCTCCACGGTGCGCCCCTCCCGCTCGGCGCGCGCACGGTCCAGGGAGTCCGTGCGGGCGGTGGTGATCCGGCCCGGGACGATGACGTTCACCGTCACCCCGTCCGCGGCCACCTCGCCCGACACCGTCTTGGACCAGGAGTGCAGCGACGCCCGCAGCGTGTTGGACACCCCCAGGTTCGGGATGGGCGCGATCGGCCCGGCCGAGGTGCTCGTGATGACCCGGCCCCAGCCGCGTTCGCGCATCCCGCCGATCACGGCGTCCGTCAGCCGGATCACCGGCAGCACCATCGCCCCGTACATGTCCTCCCACAGGCCGGGCTCCTGGCCCAACGCCGGGGTGGGCGGCGGGCCGCCGGTGTTGTTGACCAGGATGTCCACCGGCCCCAGCCGGTCGCCCACGTACGCGGCCACCTCCTCGGCGCGGCCGTGGTCGGCCAGGTCCCACTCCACCGACAGGGCCGACGTCCCGTGGGCGTCGCAGTCCTCCACGGTCCTGGTCAGCCGTTCCTTGTCGCGCCCGGTCACCGCCACGTTCACGCCCTCGGCCGCCAGGGCCACGGCGATCGCCCGCCCCAGCCCCGAACTCGCCGCCGTCACCAGCGCGGTCTTGCCCGCGATTCCCAGATCCACCTGTTCCGCCTTCCCGGCCCGGTATCGGTCGGGCGCACTCTACCGAGACCGGTGCGCGTACGAAAACGCCCGGACCCCCACGGGTCCGGGCGTCCGACGCGCGGGTCACCCCTCGTGGGGCACCACCACGGCGCGGCCGGAGATCTCCCCGGCCTCCAGCCGCCGGTACGCCTCCAGGGCGTCCTCCATGCCGAACCGCTCCACCTCCGGGCGGATCTGCCCGGCCCGGTACATGTCCACGACCTCCCACAGGTCCTCCACCGTCCCCCAGTAGGTGTTGGTGACGTAGGACTCGTAGGGGTTGGTGAAGAACGAGAACTCGTGGGTGCCGCCCGCGATGCCGACCACCGTCACCCGCCCGCCCTGGGCGACGGTCGCCGTCGCCGTCGCGATCGTCGGGGTGATGCCGACGAAGTCGAACGCCGCGTCCACGCCCCGGCCGCCGGTGATCTCGCGGATCTGCTCCACCTGCCGGTCGCCGCCCGCGACGGTCACCGCGCCGTTCTCCTCCGCCCGGGCCAGGGCCTGGGGCTTGACGTCGGTGGCGATCACCGTCGCCCCGGTCAGCGCCTTGAGGATCTGCACGCCGATCTGCCCCAGCCCGCCCAGGCCGATCACCAGGGCGTGCCGGCCGCCGCCCGCCAGGTGCGGCAGCGCCTGCTTGATCGCGTGGTAGGGCGTGAGCCCGGCGTCCGACAGCGGGGCCGCGTCCACCGGGTCGGCGTCGCCCAGCGGCACCAGGTGGTGCTCGGGGACCGTCAGGAACTCGGCCATGCCGCCGTCGCGGCCCAGGCCCGTGGCCAGATAGGGCATGGTCGCGGCGTTCTCGCAGTAGGTGTCCTGGCCGCGCGCGCACTTGCGGCAGTGGCCGCAGCCGATCGGCCCGTACACGAGGTAGGCGTCGCCGGTCCTGACGCGGTCGCTCACGCCCTCGCCGAGCTCCTCCACCCAGCCCGAGTTCTCGTGCCCCAGCACGAACGGCGGCTTCTGCGCGCCGGGGGAGCCCTCCTTGAAGTGCCGGTAGACGCTCACGTCGGAGTGGCAGGCGCCCGCGCCCGCCACCCGCAGCAGCACCTCGCCCGGGCCCGGCTTCGGCCTCGGGACGTCGGTCAGCGACGGGAACTGCTCGTAGTTCTCGAAGACCACGGCTCGCATCGGGTGTTCTCCTGCCTGTCGGCGGTTCGGCGGGGCCGGGCGCACCGTTGGACACGTCCGGTGGCCGGCCGACCGCTCGACGCTATCAACGCAGGTCACGCCTGTCTGTCAACGGCGATCCCGGAATCGGTCGACACTTCTTGACCCGCGAGGCCCCGGGCGATCCGCCGACGGTGGGCGGCCAGCCGGGAGGTCCGGCCGACGGTCAGCGCGCCGACCGTCCGGCCTCCCCGGCGGTAGACGACCTCCAGACGCCGGTTCGGGAGGTCGTGTTCGAGGACCTCGGCCAGGTCCGCGGCCCGGGGCACCCCCACCGACCGGATGCGCAGCCCGAACTGGTCGGACCAGAAGGACGGGACCCCCGGCTCCCGCGGCGGTGCCCCGCCCAGCAGGGCCGCCGCGGCCGTGGCGGCGTGGTCGACCGCCTCGCTCCAGTGTCCGAGCGCGAGGTGCGCGGGCGCCCCCGGGCCGGGGAAGGGGTGCGGTGCGGCCGCCGCGTCCCCGAGGGCCACGATCCCCGGAACGGGCGAACCGCGGTGGTCCAACACCCTCCTGCGGCCGTCGCACAGCAGCGCTCCGCTGCCCGGGTCCAGGCCGAGCCCGGAGCCGCGCAGCCACGCCGTGTTGGGGCGGGCGCCCAGGGCGAGCACGACGGTGCGGGCCGCCACCCGGGTCCCGTCCGACAGCAGGGCGGTCCCCCGGTGGTCCGGGAGTTCCGCCACGGTGGCGCCCATACGCAGGTCGACCCCCGCGTCGGCCTGCACGGCGGCCATGAAGGACCCGGCCGCCGGGCCGACGGCCGCTTCGAGGGGGGACCCGGCCGGGTCCACCAGAGTGACCGGGAGCCCCATCGACCGGGCCGCCGAGGCGACCTCGCAGCCCAGGAAGCCCCCGCCGGCCACCAGCACGGGCCCTCCCGCGAGCAGGGCCCCGCGCAGCGCGACCGCGTCGCGGCGCCCGCGCAGCAGGTGCACGCCCCGCTCCGGGGGGACGCCCGGGCCGGGCCACGGGGCGGCCGAGGCGCCGGTGGCGATCACCAGCCCGCCGTACCGCAGCGGGGTCCCGTCGTCCAGCACGACGGTGCGGGCGGCCCGGTCCAGCCGGACGGCGGCACGCCCCAGGACCAGGCGCGCGTCCAGGCCGGCGGGGAGCGGGAGTTCGGCGGCGTCCGCCGGCAGCCGCCCGGTCAGCACTTCCTTGGACAGCGGCGGACGGTCGTAGGGGGGATGGGGCTCGTCGCCGACGAGGGTCAGGCCGCCCGCGTACCCCAGGTCGCGCAGGGCGGTCGCGGCCCGCAGCCCGGCCAGGCCGGCCCCGACGACCACGACCGGGTCGGGGCCGCCGCTCATTCCCCGGCCCCCTCGACCGTGATGGCCCGGAGCGGGCAGTCCGCGGCCGCCCGCAGGACGGCGGCGGACCGCCCTGGGGGAGGGGCGGGGTCGTACACGAGGTTCTCGTCGTCGTCGAAGGAGAAGACGTCGGGGGCGGCGAAGACGCAGCGGCCGTTGTCGTCACAGGCGGCGCGGTCGACGTGGATCCTCATCGGGGGTCTCCGTTCGGGGCGGCCGGGGTGACCGGCGGGTTGAACTTGGAGTACAGGGGCGCTCCGGGGGACAGCAGGCCCGCGCCGGGAGTGGACACGGTGCGCTCGACCTCGAACTCGACCTCGCGGTCGGTGCCGTCCCAATGGATGCGCGCGGTGCCGGTGAGCTGGAGGACCGTGCCCGTCCCCCAGTCCGGGAACAGCAGACCCGCCCGCGGCCGCTCCCACAGGTTGCCCAGGGTGTTGAACATGGCGTTGCCGGCGTAGTCGGGCCAGGAGAGCCGGCCGGGGGAGTGGACCCGCACGAACCCCGGGGAGCCGCCGCGGTGGTTGGCGTCGGCGTCGCCCCCGGGGGCCGCGGTGGCGATGAAGAAGGTGTCGGCGGAGCCCACCAGGTCCCTCTGCGCCGGGGTCAGGCGGTCCCCGGCGGCGGGCGTGCCCCGGCGGTCGGCCGGCACCGGGTGCGGGACGCGCTTCTGGATGTACTTGGGGCAGTTGGAGTAGACCTGGTCGGTCGTGACGCGCAGTCCCCCCGGGCGCGGGTGCGCGACCCCGTTGATCCGCATCCGCCGCCGGGTCGCGGGATCGATGGCCAGGATCCCGATACGGGCGGGGGAGCGCCCGAGCGGCCCGTCCAGGGGGTCGCCCGCCCCGGGCAGGGCGTCCACCTCCAGGGTGCGGGGGCCGGAGGCGCGCAGGAATCCGGGCGGTCCGCCGAGCAGCGTGCACCAGGGGTCCCCGCCGCCGTCGACGGCTCCGACCGCCAGCCAGGTCCGCTCGGCGAGGAACACGGCGGCGACGTCGGGGATCTCCGTGCGGATCGCCCCGTCGGAGAAGGCGGCCTGGTCGGCCAGCCCCGCCCGTTCCTGGACGGCGCGCTCGCCGGGGTGGTAGCGGGTTCCCATGGTCCCTCCTGTGGTCCGAGTGATGGGGGCGCGGCCGGTGCGGCGGGCGCCCCGGGGCGCCCGCCGACGGGTGTCCTCTAGAAGAAGCCGCAGGTGGGCGCGGCACCGGAGGGGGCGGGGGCGGCCCCGGCCCCGGAGGGGGCGTAGATCTCCAGGCGGATCCCGTCCGGGTCGTGGAAGAAGATCCCGCCGGAGGCGGCGCCCTCGCCGTGGGGGACCACGCCGTCGTAGGCGAACTCCACGGCCAGGTCCAGCAGCACGCCCTCGGCGGCCCGGACCTCCTCGATGTCCTCCACCTGGAAGGACAGGTGGTGCAGGCCGGAGGAGGCGCGGTCGAAGGGCCCGTCCGCCTGCCGCCACAGGGTGAGGAGCAGCTTCCCCTCCCGTCCGAGGAAGGCGAACTCGCGCCCCTTCTCATCGCCCTCTCCCAGGACCTCGAAGCCGAAGACCCGCACGTAGAAGTCGCGGGAGCGGCCGAGGTCGGTGACGTTCAGGCCCACATGCCCGGTGGTGAGGGCGGTCGGTGCCATGTCGGTTCTCCTTGGTTCGCCGGTCTAACCGTCGAAAGCGAATTTAAGGGTTAGTCGCCGCCGGAGTCAACCTGTAAAATCCATTTAGGTGGTTATCGCAGGTGGCTGGTAGCATCCGGCCACCGCGGGCTCCCGCCACGGGCCCGCCGACGGAGGAAGGGGGTGCGGGACCGGTGCTCGACCGACCGCTCCGGGGCGAACCGCTCGCCATGGACCTGCTCAACACCCGGTGGATCGCGGGCGGGGTCGACCACGACCTCCTCCGGGCCCCCGGCGGCCTGGAGCGGTGGCTCGCCGACAACGGCCTCACCGACCGCTTCCCCGCCGACGAGGCCTTCCTGCCGCCCCTCCTGCGCGTCCGGGCCGTTCTCGCCGAGCTCGTGGCCGAACCCGGATCCCCCGCGGCGGCCGCCGGGCTCAACGAGGCCCTGGCCCACGGCAGCGTGCGCCGGCTCCTGGGCCCCCAGGGCCCCGACACCGCCGTCGACCTCGACGACCCCTCCTGGGGGCCCGCCTGGGCCGCGGCGGCCGACTACCTCGACCTGCTCCGGGCCCCCGACCGCATCCGCCGCTGCGGCCACCCCGACTGTGTTCTGTACTTCTTCGACACCTCCAAGAACGGCACCCGCCGCTGGTGCTCCATGGCGGGGTGCGGCAACCGCGCCAAGGCCGCCCGCCACCAGGCCCGGGCCCGGGCGGACCGCCCGGCCTGACCGGCCCCCGCGGGTGCGGGCGGAGATCCGCCGGTGCGGCGCGATGAGTTCCCCGGCCCTCCCGGGTCCGTACGTGTGAACGATCCCGTCCGGACCGGAGGACCCCGTGACCGAACCCGAACCCGCCGCTCCCGCACCCGCGGCCCGCCCCGACCGGCGGGCCCTGTTCGGCCTGGCCGTACTGGCCCTGCCCACCCTGCTGCTCTCGATCGACATGAGCGTCCTGTACCTGGCGCTGCCCCACCTGGCCGCCGACCTGGCCCCCACCGGGCCGCAGCTGCTGTGGGCGGTGGACGCCTACGGCTTCATGGTCGCCGGGTTCCTCGTCACCATGGGCACCCTGGGCGACCGCATCGGCCGCCGCCGGCTCCTGCTCATCGGCGCCGCCGCCTTCGGCGCGGCCTCCGCCGTCGCCGCGTTCGCGCCCACCATCGAGGTCCTCATCGCCACCCGCGCCCTCATGGGCGTCGCCGGGGCCACCCTCATGCCCTCCACCCTCGGCCTCATCGGCGGCATGTTCCCCGACCCGCGCCACCGGGCCGCCGCCATCGCCGTCTGGAGCGCCTGCTTCATGGGCGGCACCGCCATCGGCCCCATGGTCGGCGGGGTGCTCCTGCACTGGTTCTGGTGGGGGTCGGTGTTCCTGCTCGGGGTGCCCGTGATGTTGCTGCTCCTGGTGTGCGGGCCGCTGCTGCTGCCCGAACAGCGCGCCGACCACCCCGGCCGCCTCGACCTCACCAGCGTCGCCCTGTCCCTGGCCGCCGTGCTGCCCGTGGTCCACGGCCTCAAGACGCTCGCCGACGGCCACGCCCCGGCCGTCCCCCTGCTCACCGTCGCCGCCGGACTGGCCGCGGGGACGCTGTTCGTCCGCCGCCAGCTCCGCCTGGACGACCCGCTGCTGGACCTGCGCCTGTTCCGCGCGCCCGCCTTCGGCGCCGCCCTGGCCGTGATGGCGGCCGGGGCCCTGGCCATGGGCGGGACCTTCCTGCTCATCAGCCAGTACTTCCAGCTCGTCGCCGGGTACCCGCCGCTCACCGCCGGACTGTGGCTGGTGCCCCCGTCGCTGGCGATGATCGCCGCCACCCTGGCGGCCCCGCCCCTGGCCGCCCGGATCGGCCGCGCCACCGTGATCGGCGGCGGCATGTTCGTCACCGCGGCCGGGTTCGCCGTGCTGGCCCTGGCGCCCGCCCAGGACGGGGCGCTCCCCGTCATGGCCGGGCTGCTGCTCGCCTCGGTCGGGCTGGGCCCCGGCGCCGCCCTGGTCGCCGACATCGTCATCGGCTCGGCCCCCGCCGAACGCGCCGGAGCCGCCGCCTCCATGTCCGAGACCAGCGGCGAACTCGGCATCGCCCTGGGCATCGCGCTCATCGGCAGCCTCTCCGCCGCCGTCTACCGCGCCGGGGTCACCCTGCCCGAGGGGGTGCCCGACGCGGCCGCGGGCTCCCTGGCCCAGGCCGTCGACATCGCCCGCACCCTGCCCGACGACCTCGCCGCGGCCCTGCTCGGCCCGGCCCGCGAGGCGTTCACCGCCGGGCTCAACCTGGCCGGGGGCATCGGCGCCGCCGCCATGGCCGTCTTCGGCGCGGCCGCCCTGGTCCTGCTGCGCATCCCGGAGAAACCCGCCGCACCCGATGAGTCCCGGGCCCCGGACGGGTCGGTACGGGTGAACGACTAGGACCCGCTCGCACACTTCCCGGGAGAGACCATGGCCAACCTCGACAGCATGCTGCTCGCCAGCACCGACCCCGACCGCCTGCACGACTGGTACGCCGCCGCCCTGGAGCCCGACTCCGACGACGACGTCGACTCCTACCGGGTGCTGCGGTTCGGCCACTTCCACCTGCTCATCGACCGCCGCGACGACGTCGGCCCCGAGGCCGCCGACGCCGCCCGCATGATCATCAACTTCGACGTGGACGACGCCCGCGCCGTCGCCGCACGCATGGACGGGCTGGGCACCTCGTGGATCGCGCCGCTGGAGGACCGCGGCGGCAGCCTGTTCGCCACCGCCGCCGACCCCGACGGCAACTACGTCCAGATCATCCAGCTCGGCGAAGCGGACCGCGCGGCCATGGCCGCGACCGAGATCGATTCCTAGGAGGGGACATGTTCGACGGCAGCCGGGCCTTCGGGTCCTTCGCGGTGCCGGACACCGCAAAGGCGCGCGAGTTCTACGGCGGGACCCTGGGACTGGACGTGCAGCCGGTCGAGGGCATGGAGGAGGAGGGGCTCGTCCGGATCGGCCTGGGCGACGGGCGGGCGATCCTCGTCTACCCCAAGCCCGACCACGTGCCCGCCACCTACACGGTCCTCAACCTGGTCGTGGACGACATCGGGGCCGCGGTGGACGAACTGGCCCGCCGCGGTGTGCGGACCCTGCGCTACGAGGGGTTCGACCAGGACGAGAAGGGGATCGCGCACGGCACGCCCTCGGTCGCGTGGTTCACCGACCCGGCCGGGAACGTGGTTTCTGTCATACAGGAGGCGTAGCGTGTCGGTCGTGGTGGAACAGACGACCGACCAGGACTTCGCCAGGCTCGCCGACCCCTACCGGCGCGAGCTGTACGCCCACTGCTACCGGATGCTCGGCTCGGTGCACGACGCCGAGGACCTGGTGCAGGAGACGTACCTGCGCGCGTGGAAGGCCTACGACGGCTTCGAGGGCCGGTCGAGCCTGCGCACCTGGCTGCACCGCATCGCCACCACGGCCTGCCTCACCGCACTGGAGCGCCGTCGGCGGCGGCCCCTGCCCACCGGGCTGGGCGGGCCCGCCGCCGACCCGTCGGCCGAGCTGGCCTACGGCCCCGAGGTGCCCTGGCTGGAGCCGGTGCCCGACTCCCTGGTCGGCGCTGACGACCCGGGCAGCGTGGTCGCCGCCCGCACCGGGGTGCGCCTGGCCCTGGTGGCCGCGCTCCAGTACCTCCAGCCGCGCCAGCGCGCCGTGCTGGTCCTGCGCGACGTGCTGCGGCTGTCCGCCGCCGAGGTCGCCGACATCCTGGAGACCTCCGTCCCGGCGGTCAACAGCCTGCTCCAGCGGGCCCGGGCGCAGCTGTCGCGCAACGCCCCGGTGGAGGAGGAGATCGTCGAGCCGGCCGAGGCCAAGGCGATCCTGGCCCGCTACGTGGCGGCGTTCGAGACCTACGACGTATCGGCCATCACCGCCGTGTTCACCGAGGACGCGGTGTTCGAGATGCCGCCGTTCCGCACCTGGGTCCAGGGGGCCGCGCACATCGCGGAGCTGATCTCCGTGCACTGCCCGGCCTCGGCCGCGGGCGACATGGTGCTGGTGCCGGTCGAGGCCAACGGGCAGGCCGGGTTCGGGCTGTACATGCGCGACGGGGAGGGCGTGCACCGGGCGTTCGGGCTCAAGGTGCTGGACCTGGCGCCCGGCGGCGTGCGGCACGCGGCGATGTTCTTCGACACCTCGCTCTTCCGGCGCTTCGGCCTGCCCGAACACCTCTGAGCCCGGGGCCTCCCGGCCGCCCCGGATCCGGGACCGTTCTGTGCGCATATCGGACTTGACGTGGCGAAGGCGGCGGATGTAGCTTCCTGGAAACGTTTCCAGTGTGGCCTGCGTCTCCCTGCGGCCCGCCTGGAAACGTTTTCACTCTCCTCGGCGGATCGTGACTGGAGCTTCGATGACCTCTTCACGGGCCACCCTGATCCAGGTGGCGGAACGGGCGGGGGTCTCCCTGGCCTCCACCTCCCGTGCGCTGCACGGGAGCGGCGCCAGCGCCGCCATGGTCGAACGGGTGCGCGCGGCGGCCGAGGAGCTCGGCTACAGCCCCGACGCGATCGGGCGCTCGCTGCGCATGAAGAAGACCTTCCAGATCGCCTTCGCCGTCGCCGACATCGGCAACCCGGTCTACGTCGAGATGATGACCGCGATCCACGAGGTGCTCGCCCCGCACGGGTACCGCGTGGTCGTCATGTCCACCGGCGGCACCACGGAGTCCACCACCGAGCTGGTCCGCAGCCTCAGCGGCGGGTTCGTCGACGGGATGATCCTCGTGCCCCTGCGCACCGACGACCGGCTCATCGACGCCCTCCAGCAGCGCGACGTGCCCGTGGTCGTCGTCGGCCGCCAGCTCGACGCCCACGGCATCGACTCGGTCTCCACAGACTCCGCCGCCGGTATCGGCCAGGCGGTCCTGCACCTGCGCAGGATCGGCCGCCGCCGCATCGGCTTCCTCAACGGCCCCCTGGACACCACCCCCGGCGAGGCCCGCCAGCGCGGCTTCGACATGGCCACCGCCGACGACGAGGACGCCCCGCGCCCCGCCGTCGAGGTGGCCGGGGACTTCACCGTCGCCGCGGGCGTGGTCGCGGCCCGGCGCCTGCTGGACGGCGCCGCCGAGGCCGGGGACCCCCTCGACGCGGTGGTCGCCGCCAACGACCTGCTGGCGATCGCCGCCATCCGCGCCGCCCGGGAGCGGGGCCTGTCGGTCCCCGAGGACCTCGCCGTGACCGGCATGGACGACACGGAGTTCGGACGGGTCTTCCAGCCGACCCTGACCAGCGTCTCCCTGGGCTCGGCCGAACGCGGCCGCTCCGCCGCCCGGATCATGCTCGACCTGGCCGAGGGCCGCGAGGAGGGCACCCGGCAGATCCGGGTGGGCCCCCGGCTCATCGTCCGCGAGTCGACCTCCGTCACCGGCACCGGTGCCGCCGAAGCCCCCGGGACCGCCGGGAACCGCGGGACCGCCGACACCGAGGGGGACTCGTGAGGACCCCCGCACCGACCGCCTCCGGCGGCACCCGCACCCGGCCCGGCCCGGCCGGGCGCCGCCCGGCGCCGCGCCCCGGCGGCATGGCCCGCGCCCGCCGCCGCGAGGCGGCCGCCCTGGTCATGCCCTCGCTGCTGCCGATCCTCGTGCTCAGCGTCGCCCCGCTGGTCGTCGGCCTCGGCCTGGCCTTCACCGACGCCCGCCTCGTGCGCAGGCCCGACTACGACCCGGTCGGCTTCGACAACTTCGTGCGCCTGCTGGACAACGGCTTCTTCTGGGAGTCGTTCCGCATCGGCATGGTGTGGGCCGTGTCGGTGACCCTGCTCCAGCTCGCCGCCGGGATGGGCCTGGCCCTGCTGCTCGACTCCGGGCTGCGACTCCAGGGGCTCACCCGGGTCCTGGCGCTCATCCCCTGGGCGATGCCGCCGGTCGTCGTGGCGATCATGTGGCAGATGATCTACTCGCCCAACGCCGGCCCCCTCAACGCGGCCCTGGGCGCGATCGGACTGCCCGACGACATCAACTGGCTGGCGGACTTCTCCACGGCGCTGCCCGCCGTCATCGTCGTCGGGGTCTGGGTCGGCATGCCGCAGACCACCGTCACCCTGCTCGCCGGGCTCCAGCAGATCCCGGGCGAGCTGTACGAGGCCGCTGCCATGGACGGCGCCGGCCCCTGGCGCCGCTTCACCGGGGTGACCCTGCCGAGCCTGCGCCCCATCATCGCCTCCATCACCTCGCTGAACTTCATCTGGAACTTCAACTCGTTCTCGCTGGTGTACGTGCTCACCGAGGGCGGGCCCGGCGGCCGGACCATGCTGCCGATGCTGTTCACGTACCTGGAGGCGTTCAAGAACCGCAACATCGGCTACGCCGCGGCCATGGGCGTGGTGCTCGTCGTCGTGGTGGTCCTGCTGCTGGCCCTCTACCTGTGGTCGCAGTTCCGCGAAGACCGCGAAGGCAAGGTGGGCTGACCCGTGCGACCCCTCGTCCGTCCCGCCCAGTACCTCGCCCTGGCCGCGTACATCGTCTTCCTGGGCTTCCCGCTGCTGTGGCTGATCTCGGCGTCGCTGAAGTCGTCCGCCGAGCTCAACTCGCTCACCGTGTCCCTGCTGCCCGGCGAATGGCGCTGGGACAACTACGCCCGGGCCCTGGAACGCCAGGGGCTGGTCCGCTCCGCGGGCAACAGCCTGCTGGTCGCCCTGGCCTCCACGGGCCTGGTCGTCCTCATCGCCCTGCCCGCGTCCTACGTCCTGGCCCGGCTCAAGGGCGCGGTCCGCGGCGCGGGGGTGGGCTGGATCCTGGTCAGCCAGGTCTTCCCGGTCATCCTCATCATCCTGCCGCTGTTCCTGATCCTGCGGACCCTGGGCCTCACCGACAGCCTGGGCGGCCTGATCCTGGTCCACACGACCTACACGCTGCCGTTCGCGCTGTGGATGCTCCAGGGGTACGTGTCCGCGATCCCCGTCGACCTGGAGGAGGCGGGCTCCGTGGACGGGGCCGGACGCCTGGACGTGCTGCGGCTGGTCGTCCTGCCCCTGCTGGTCCCGGGGGTCGCCGCCACGGCCATGTTCGCGTTCGTGTCCTCCTGGAACGAGTTCTTCTTCGCCCTCGTGCTGCTCCAGTCGCCGGAGAACTACACCCTGCCCATCACGCTGAAGATGTTCATCGGCGGCGAGGGCAAGGTGGCGCTGGGGCCGCTGGCCGCGGGATCGGTGCTGGCCGCCGTCCCGAGCATCGTCTTCTTCTCCCTCATGCAGCGGAAACTCACCGGCGGGCTGATGGCCGGCGCCGTCAAGGGCTGACCCCGCGCGGATTCCGCCGCACCCACCCCCGAGGAAAGGAACCCCCGAATGAACACCCGAGCCGCGTCCATCGCCGCCGTCCCGGCCGCGATGCTGCTCCTCACCGCCTGCGGAGGAGGGGACGGGGGCGACGGCGGGCCGGTGACGCTCCAGTTCCAGTCGCTCTCCGACCAGCCCGCCGCCATCGAGGCCACCGAGAACATCGTCCGGGAATGGAACGAGGCGAACCCCGACGTCCAGGTCGAGATCGTCCCCGCGGGCTGGGACGGGATCTACGACAAGCTGATCACCCAGTTCAACGGCGGCGCCGCGCCGGACATCATCCACTACGAGGCCGCCGGGATCGTCCCCTTCGCGGTGGACGGCTACCTCGCCGACCTGTCGGACCACATGTCCGACGCGACCCGCGTGGACATCCCCGCCGGCGTCCTGGACGCGGTGACGGTCGACGGGCAAATCGTCGCCTACCCGACCGAGATGCAGTCCTACGTGGTCTTCGCCAACCGCGGCATCCTGGAGGAGGCCGGGGTGGAGGTCCCCGCGGGGGAGACCATGACCTGGGACGAGCTGCGCGAGATCGCGCAGAAGACGACCTCCGGCGACCGGTACGGCCTGGGCTGGGGGCTGGGCAGCCCCACCGCCGTGTTCATGTCCATGGCCCCGTCGTTCGGCGGCACGTTCTTCGACGGCACCGGCGCCGACGCCGAACTGGTGCTGGGGGAGGGCGAGATGGCCCTGCCCGAACTGGTCGGGACCATGGCGCACGAGGACAGGACCATGCTCCCGGTCGGCCTCTCCCAGTCCGGCTCCGAGGTGCTCGCCTCCTTCTACGCCGGCGAGGTGGCCATGACGGTCCAGGGCTCCTTCCAGGCGACCAACATCGCCGCCGACGCCCCCGAGGACCTCGACTGGGTGGTGCTGCCCCCGCTGGAGGGCCCCGCGGGCCCCTGGCAGACGGCCAACCCGCAGACGCTGTCGGTCAACGTCGACTCCGAGCACGTCGAGGAGGCCGCGCGGTTCCTGGAGTTCTTCACCTCGACCGAGAACCTCGCGGTGCTGAACGAGGCCGACTCCCTCATCCCGGCCACCGTGTCCGCGCGCGAGGCCATGGCCTCCTCCCTGGACGACCAGCCCGGCTGGGAGCAGATCCTCGCCTCGGCCGACTACCTGGAGTCCTCCCCGTTCCTGTTCGTGGACTCCTACGCACAGTGGAAGGACACCGTGGCCACCCCCGCCTACCAGCGCTTCCTCGCCCAGGAGACGGACTCCGACCAGATGCGCGCCGAACTCCAGGAGGGGTGGGAGGAGATCACGGGATAGCGGTCGGGCGGGGACGGAGAGTCGAGAGCCGAGGACGAAGGGCGAGAAGTCGTGGACTGGCTGCAGGACCGGGCGGTGGCCGTGATCACCGGAGCCGCGGTGGGTGACGCGCTGGGCGGTGCCACCGAGGGGTGGACCCCCGAGCAGATCGAGGAGCGCCACGGCGGCCGGGTCACCGGCATCGTCGGCCCCTGGTACCCGAACTGGCGCGAGGCGCGCCCGATCGCGCCGTACCACAAGGGCGACGGGCACATCACCGACGACACCCTGATGACCCGGGCGCTCGTGGAAGTCTACGCCGAGCGGCGCGCGCACCTGGACGCGTACGCGATGGCCGAGGACCTCGTCCCGCTGATGATCGGGGAACCGCGCTGGATCCCCGAGCTGGAGTCGACGGCGCTGCTGCTCCAGCGGGTGTTCCTGGCCGAGAAGTGGATCGTGGCGCGGCTGCACTACGGGCACGTCGACCCCCGGGAGGCGGGCGTCGGCAACGTGGTCAACTGCGGCGCGGCCATGTACATGCCCCCGGTGGGGCTGGCCAACGCCGGGGACCCGCACGGCGCCTACGCCGAGGCGATCGACCTCACCGGCGCCCACCAGTCCAGCTACGGGCGGGAGGCGGCCGGGGTGTTCGCCGCGATGGTCGCCGCCGCGGTGGCGCCCGGGGCGACGGCGGACGACGTGGTCGCCGCCGCCCTGGAGGTCGCCCACGACGGGACCCGGGACGCCCTGGAATCGGTGGTCCGGGCCCTGGACGGCTGGGCCGGTCCGCCCGCCGACGACGAGGGCGAGCGCGAACTGGCCCGGCTGGTGCGCGCCGCGGTCGAGCCCTTCGACTCGGTGGGCCCGCACTACCGGCAGATGTCCCGGGACGCCCGGCGGCCCTCCCGGACCAAGGCGATCGAAGAGCTCCCCGCCGCCCTGGGCCTGCTTCTCGGGCACGGGGGCGACTACCGCGGCGCCGTCCTCGCCGCGGTCAACTACGGCAGGGACGCCGACTCGATCGCCGTCATGGCCGGTGCGGTCTGCGCGGGGCTGGGCGGGTCCGCCGCCGTCCCTGCGGAGTGGATCGACGCGGTCGAGGCGGCCAGCCGCATGGACATCCGTGCGACCGGCCGCCTCATGGCCTCGGCCGCCGCCGACATCCTGCGCGCCGACCGCGAGCGCGCCCTGGCGCGGCTGCGCGGGATGGACGCCCTGATCGGCGGGGACCCCGCCGGCCCGGCCGCGGCGGGGGGGGCCGCCGCGGCCGACGGCTCCGGGGACGGTGCGGCATGAGGCTCACCTGGGCGCAGCCCGAGGACCTGGTCGCCCACGAACTCGTCCAGTCCCGGGCCGAGGGGCGCGACACCGGCGAGGTCCTCGCCCGCTGGACCGCGGCGGGCGGCGACCCCGTCCCCGTCGTCAGCGGGGCCGGGCCGACCCCGGCCCCCGCCCCGCTGCGGGCCCTGGCCCGCACCCTGCTCGACGAGCTGGACGCGCTGCCGATCCCCGCCGCCGACCACGAGCCCGACCCGTGGGAGCGGATCGAGGAACTGCTGCCCCCGCCCCCGGCGCTCCCCGCGCCCGGGGACGGCCTCGCCGAACGGGTGCGCGGCGCCTGGACCGGGCGCGCCGCGGGCTGCCTGCTGGGCAAACCGGTGGAGAAGATCCCCCGCGAGGGCATCGAGGAGATCCTGCGCGCCACCGGCCGCTGGCCTCTGGACCGCTGGTTCACCGCCGTCGGCCTGCCCGCCGACGTGGCCGCCCGGTGGCCGTGGAACCGGCGCAGCGCGGGCACCTCCCTGGAGGAGAACATCGACGGGACGCCCGAGGACGACGACCTCAACTACCCGATGCTCGCGCTGGAGCTCCTGGAGCGGCACGGCCCCGGGTTCACCACCGACGACGTCGCCGCGCTCTGGCTCGACCTCATGCCCGCGGGCCGGGTGTTCACCGCCGAGCGGGCCGCCTACCGCAACATCCTCGACGCCCGGCCCGTCCCCGAGACCGCCACGCACCACAACCCGTTCCGCGAGTGGATCGGCGCCCTCATCCGCACCGACCTGTACGGCTGGACGCACCCCGGCGACGTGCGCACGGCCGCCCGCCTGGCCTGGACCGACGCCCGGCTGAGCCACACCCGCAACGGCGTGTACGGGGCGATGTGGGCGGCGGCGCTGGGCGCGGCGGCGATGACCGCCGGCTCGGTCGAGGAGGTCCTGGACGCCGCACAGACCGTGCTGCCGCCGCGCAGCCGGATCGCCGCCGCGGTGGGCCTGGGCCGGGAGGCCGCCGCCGAGGGCGACGTGCGCTCGGGCCTGGACCGGCTGCACGCCGCCTACGGCGACCTGCACTGGGTCCACGTGCTCAACAACGCCGCCGTCATCTCCTACGCCCTGGCCCGCGGGGGCGGGGAGTTCGGCCCCAGCGTGTCGATCGCCGTCACCGCCGGCTGGGACACCGACTCCGCCGCCGCCACGGTCGGCGGGGTGGTCGGCGCCCTGGCCGGGGTCGACGGCATCGGCGGACAGTGGACCCGCCCCCTGGACGGCCGCATCGCCACCTCGCTGCCCGGCGGGGAGCGGCGCATCGACGAACTGGCCGCACGCACGGCGGCCCTGGCCGCGGCCCGGCCCGCGCCGGGTCCGACGAACGACACGAGGACCGCATGACCTACACCTTCGACCCGCTCGTCCCGCGCCCCATCGACCGCCCCACCGAGGTCCCGGCCGAGCTCACCCCCGAACGGCTCGTCGCGCTGGACGAGGCCAAGATCTTCGCCGCCCCCGAACGGGCCGCCGACCGCCCCGCCTGGCGGGCCCGCCTGCACGCCTGGCGCGAGGACGCGCGCGCCCGCCACGCCTACGACGGCTCGGCGTACGCGCGCCCGGAGGCGGCCTGGGCGGCCCGCTGCCACACGGTGGCGCAGGTGTGGCTGTGGGACGAGCTGCTGTACTCCTTCGAGGAGGGCCGGTTCACCCCCCGGCGGTTCCTGGCCGACGCGCGCGAGCGGTTCGGCGGGCTGGACGCCGTCGTCCTGTGGCACGCCTACCCCGTCATCGGCCTGGACGACCGCAACCAGTGGGACCACTACCGGCAGGTGCCCGGGCTGCGGGACCTGGTGGACGACCTGCACGCCGCCGGGGTGCGGGTGTTCGTCGACTACAACCCCTGGGACGTGGGCACCCGACGCGGCGCGGACGACGTCACCGAACTGGCCACGCTGGTGGCCGACCTGGACGCCGACGGCGTCTTCCTGGACACGCTCAAGAAGGCCGAGCCCGAACTGGTGGAGCGGCTGGAGGCCGCCCGCCCCGGGGTGGTCCTGGAGGGCGAGTCCAAGCTCGCGGTGGAGCGGATCGAGGACCATTCCGCCTCCTGGGCGCAGTTCTTCGCGGACTCCCCGGTGCCCGGGGTGCTGCGGGCCCACTGGTACGAGCGCCGCCACATGCAGCACCACGTGCGCCGCTGGCACCGCGACCACACCGAGGAGCTGCGGTCGGCCTGGCTCAACGGGGTCGGCGTCATGGTCTGGGAGGTGGTCTTCGGGGTGTGGGTCGGCTGGTCCCGCCGCGACGCGGCCACCGTCGCCCGCATGACGGCCGTCCAGCGCGCCGCCGGCGACCTGCTGCTGGAGGGGGAGTGGACCCCGCTGGCGGAACTGGACCCCGCGGCCGAGCGGGCCGGGGTGTACGCCTCCCGCTGGGAGCGGGACGGGCTCACCCTGTGGACCCTGGCCAACGCCTCCGACCGCGACCACGAGGGGCCCGTGCTCCCCGGGGCGCCCGCGGACGGAAGGCTGTTCGACCTCACCGGCGGCGGCCGGTCGGCCGACGGGCGCGCCGCCGTGCCCGCCCGGGGGATCGCGGCCCTGCTGCACGTGGCCGAGGGCACCCCCGTCCCCGAATGGCTCCCCGGCCTGCTGGCCGAGCTGGGGCGGCGGCCGCACGACCCCGACGCCCGGTTCCGGCACCGCCTCGCCCGCCGGCTCGCCCCGGCGGCGCCCGCGGTCCCCGCCGGAGGGAGCGGCCCCGACGGCGCCGTCGCCGTCGTCCCGGCCGGCCCCTACGCGCTGACCGTCCGCTACCGGGCCCGCGAGACCGGCATGTACCAGGGCGCGCCCTACGTCGACGAGTGGAAGCCGCTGCCCCCGCGCCTGCACGACGCCCGCGTCCTCCAGCGCGACGGGGTGCTGGACGCCCCCGTAGCGGTGGCCGCCACGGAGGTGACCCAGGCGCAGTTCGCCGAGTTCCTGGACGCCACCGGCTACACCCCGGCCCTGCCGCACCGGTTCCTCGCGCACTGGCGGGACGGCCGGCCCGCCCCCGGCACGCTGGACCGGCCGGTGACCTTCGTCGACCTCGACGACGCCCGGGCCTACTGCGCCTGGCGGGGCGGCCGCCTGCCCACCGAGGACGAGTGGCAGCTCGCCGGGGAGACCGGGGCGCTGCTGCGCGGCGAGCCCGCCGTGTGGAACTGGACCGAGAGCGAGCACAGCGACGGGCGCACCCGGTTCGTGATGCTCAAGGGCGGCAGCGACCACACCGCCGAGGGGTCGGAGTGGTACGTGGAGGGCGGGCGCCGCGGGCCGGAGTACAGCGTCAAGCTGCTGCTGCCGGGCCTGGGGCAGGCGCGCTCGGCCACCGTCGGCTTCCGCTGTGCCTGGGACCTGCCGGGAGGTGCGCGGTGACCGTCTCACGCGACCCGGCGCGCGGGGCCCTCGCCGAGCTGCGCGTCGTCGACGCCGCCACCCTGTTCGCCGGACCGATGGCGGCGCTGCACCTGGGGGACATGGGCGCCGACGTGGTCAAACTCGAACACCCGGAGCGGCCGGACCCGGCGCGCACCCACGGGGCCTCCGAGAACGGGGTGAACCTGTGGTGGAAGACCCTGGGGCGCAACAAGCGGACCGCCACCGCCGACCTGTCCACCGAGGGCGGCCGGGAGGTGCTGCTGGCCCTGGCCGAGCGCTCCGACGTCGTCATCGAGAACTTCCGCCCGGGCACCCTCGAACGCTGGGGGCTGGGGTACGAGGAGCTGTCCGCCCGCAACCCCGGGCTGGTGCTCGCCCGGGTCAGCGGGTTCGGGCAGGTCGGGCCCTACCGGACCAGGCCGGGCTTCGGCACCCTCGCCGAGGCCATGAGCGGGTTCGCGGCGATGACCGGCGAGCCCGACGGGCCGCCCACCCTGCCGCCCTTCGGGCTGGCCGACGGCATTGCGTCCCTGGCCACGGCGTTCGCGGTCATGGTGGCGCTGTCCGCCCGCGCGGGCACCGGGCGCGGGCAGGTCGTGGACACGGCCATCATCGAGCCGATCCTCGCCATGCTGGGACCGCAGATCACCCGCTGGGACCGGCTCGGCACCGTGCAGCCGCGCACCGGGAACCGGTCGGTCAACAACGCGCCGCGCAACACCTACCGCACCGGCGACGGCAAGTGGGTGGCCGTGTCCACCTCCGCGCAGTCCATCGCCGAACGCGTGGTCCGCCTGGTGGGGCGGCCCGAGCTGGCCGACGAGCCCTGGTTCGGCAGCGGCGCCGAGCGGGCCCGGCACGCCGACGTGCTCGACGCGGCGGTGGGCGGCTGGATCGCCGCCCGCACCCGGGACGAGGTGGTCGCGGCCTTCGAGGAGGCGCAGGCGGCGGTCGCCCCGGTGTACGACGCGTCCGACATCGTGGACGACCCCCAGTTCCGGGAACTGGGGACGATCCACCGGATCGAGGACCCCGAACTCGGGCCGATGCTCATGCAGGGGCCGCTGTTCCGGCTGTCGGGCAACGACGGCGTCATCCGGTTCACCGGGCGGGCGCACGGGGCCGACACCGACGAGGTGCTGGCCGAGCTCGGCTTCACGCCGGAGCGGATCGCCGGACTGCGGGCGAAGGGACAGGTATGAGACCGCCGCTGACCTGGCTGTACGTGCCCGCCGACCGGCCCGACCGGGTGGCGCGGGCGCTGGACTCGGACGCGGACGTGGTGATCGTCGACCTGGAGGACGCGGTCGCCCCGGCCCGCAAGGACGAGGCGCGGGCCGCGGCCGCGCGGCTGCTGGCCGGCGCCGACCGGCCGGCGCAGCTGCGGATCAACCACCCGGACACCCCCTGGCACGCCGGGGACCTCGCGGCCCTCGCCGGCCTGCCCGCCGCCGTCGGGGCCCGCCTGCCCAAGGTGGAGTCCCCGGACCAGGTACGGGACCTGGCCGCCCGCCTGCCGGGCCGCCCCCTGCACCCGCTGCTGGAGTCGGCGCTGGGCGTGGAGCGGGCCTTCGAGATCGCGGCGGCCTCCCCGGCCGTGGCGTCCCTGGGCCTGGGCGAGGCCGACCTGTCCTCGGACCTGCGGGCCGACGGCGACGCCGCGCTGGCCTGGGCCCGGGGGCGCACGGTGGTCGCCGCACGCGCGGCGGGGCTGCCGCCGCCGGCCATGTCGGTGTACCCGCGGGTCGGGGACCCGGAGGGGCTGGCGGCGTCCTGCGCGGCGGGGCGGGCCCTGGGGTTCTGCGGGCGGGCGGCGATCCACCCGGCGCAGCTGCCGGTCATCCGCGCCGCGTTCCTGCCCACCCCGGACGAGGTCGACCGGGCCCGCACCGTGCTCGCCCGGGTCGGCGAGGCGGCCGACGCGGGCGTGGGCGCGATCGCGCTCCCGGACGGCACCTTCCTGGACCGGGCGATGCTCGACCGCGCCCGCGCCACCCTCGCGCTCGCGGACCGCTAGGCCGCGTTGCCGGGACCCGCGGCCCGCCCGCCGGCGCCCCGCTGACCCCCGGCGGCGGCCGGATCGCCCGGCGCCCGGGGACAAAGGGGGTTTGCGCGGCGGCGCCGGCGGGATACCGTTCGGTCGTCTGGGAGCGCTCCCAGACCCGACCGAAAGGATGTGACCGTGTTACGCACCCTCCTGAACACGGCCCTCGCGGCCGTGCTCGCCGCGGCCGCCCTCGCCCCGGTTCCGGCGGCGGCCGCCGAGACATGCGCGGCCCGAGCCGTCGTCACCTCCTCGTGGGGGAGCGGCTTCACCGCCTCGATCACGGTGACCAACACCGGGGACGAGCCGGTCTCGGGCTGGTCCGCCACCTGGACGCACCCGGCGGGGCAGGCCACCACCGCGGGGTGGAACGCCGGGTTCGAGCACGACGGGGACACGGTCACCGCCCGCGGCGCCGCATGGAACTCCGACCTCGCTCCGGGCGCCTCCGCCGAGTTCGGGGTACAGGGCACCACCACCGGCGGGCAGGCCGAGTTCACCGGGCTGAGCTGTGCGTTCGGGGACGGGGACAACGGAGGAGAAGAGGGGGACGCGGTGCGGATCATGCCGTTGGGGGACTCCATCACGGGCTCGCCGGGGTGCTGGCGGGCGCTGCTGTGGCGGGACCTCGTGGACGCGGGGCAGGAGGTGGACTTCGTCGGCACCCTGCCGGGCGACGGCTGCGGGTTCGCCTACGACGGCGAACACGAGGGGCACGGGGGCTACCTGGTCACCAACGTGGCCCGGCAGGGGCTGCTCGCCGGGTGGCTGGAGCGGAGCGACCCGGACACGGTGCTCATGCACTTCGGCACCAACGACGTCTGGAGCGGGATCCCAACGGCCGACATCCTGGCGGCCTACGACACGCTGCTGGCGCAGATGCGGGCGCACGACCCGCACATGCGGGTGCTGGTCGCCCAGATCATCCCGATGGACCCCGACCGCAGCTGCGCGACCTGCGGACAGGGGGTGCGGGACCTGAACGCGGCCATCCCGGCCTGGGCGGCGGCCAACACGACCGCCGAGTCGCCGGTCACCGTCGTCGACCAGTGGACGGGGTTCGACACCGACGCCGACACCTATGACGGGGTCCACCCGTCGGCGAGCGGCGACCGCAGGATCGCCGACCGCTGGTTCGCGGCCCTGGCGCCGTGACCCGGGGCGGGCCGGGTGGGGGCACCGCCCGGCCCGCCGCTAGGCTCCGACCATGAACTCCCGGCCGACACCGCTCGCCGCCGTCGCCGCGCTGGCCGTCCTCGCGACGGCGTGCGCGCCGGCCGCGGACCTGTCCTCCCACGCGGAACCGGAGGGCCTGCCCCAGGGCGGGTTCGACTACCAGCTGGGCGGGGGGTACGGGCCGCCCGACGGCGTGGGGATCGTGGTCCGGGACTCCACGGACGAGCCGGAGCCGGGCCTGTACTCGGTCTGCTACGTCAACGGGTTCCAGACCCAGCCCGGCGAGGCGGACCGGTGGCTCGACGAGGGGCTGGTCCTCCTCGACGGCGCGGGGGAGCCGGTGGCCGACCCGGGCTGGCCGGACGAGCTCCTGCTGGACACCTCCGACCCGGCCGGGCGCGAGCGCATCACGGAGCTGCTCGCCGGGACGATCGGGGGGTGCGCCGACGCGGGGTTCGCCGCCGTGGAGTTCGACAACCTGGACTCCTTCACGCGCTCGGACGGGGCGCTCACCGCCGAGGACAACTTCGCCCTGGCCGAGGCGCTCGTCGCGGTCGTCCACGAGCACGGGATGCTCGCCGCCCAGAAGAACACGGCGGAGGAGACCGACCGGGGCGTCGAGGCGGGGTTCGACTTCGCCGTCGCCGAGTCGTGCGGCGCCTGGGACGAGTGCGACGTCTACGCCGCCGCCTACGGCGCCGAGGGGGTGCTCGACATCGAGTACCCGGACACGCTCGAAGAGCGGGGGACGACCTTCGCCGAGGTGTGCGCCGACCCGGACACCCCGCCGCGCACCATCCTGCGCGACCTCGACCTGGTGCCCGAGGGCGCCAGGGGGCACCTTTACGAGGCGTGCTAGCCCCGGGTTGCAGACGGGACCTATGGTCACGTTTTCATTGCCGATCCCCCGGGAGACCCGGCCCCGAGTGCGGACATTCCACCCACCCCCGGCCGTACCGCCGCCCTCGGGTCGACCGGAAAGCGACGGGAGCGCAATCGTTCGTGTACGGAGAGTCCCGGTGTGGTGCACAATGAATCTGTCGGTGTTCCCTTCCTGGAACTTTCACGCACCGACAGACCCCGGGGGTGCTCGCACCCCCGGGGTTCTGTGTTCCCGGGTTCTCCCTCCACCGCGCGTATAAAGTGACGCTTCGAGACCAGTGTCCGAATCTCCAGAAGTTTGAAAATCGCTTAATATCCGGTGGTATCTTCCCAGGTCATTTACTGTGCTCCCCGCGCACGCGGGGATGGTCCCTCGACGGCCAGGACCTCGGTGCCCAGGATCGAGTGCTCCCCGCGCACGCGGGGATGGTCCCTACCGCGCTACGCGATAGCCGCCCCGGTCAAAGTGCTCCCCGCGCACGCGGGGATGGTCCCCCGGGGTTGGCCTCGCGCCACGTCGCCGCGCTGTGCTCCCCGCGCACGCGGGGATGGTCCCCAGTCCGCCGACTCGTACTTCAGCGTGGCGACGTGCTCCCCGCGCACGCGGGGATGGTCCCGGGATCCAGCGGGCGTCGGCGGCGTCGTCGGCGTGCTCCCCGCGCACGCGGGGATGGTCCCTGGACTGCGAGCACGCCGCCGGGCACGAGGGCGTGCTCCCCGCGCACGCGGGGATGGTCCCTGGCCGGCGAACCGGAGCGTGGCCCGGTGCCGGTGCTCCCCGCGCACGCGGGGATGGTCCCCCCGCCTGTGCGGCGAGTTCCTGGATGG